>NZ_CP155079.2:1344269-2016404 GCF_039634365.2 Mucilaginibacter sp. PAMB04168 | reverse complement strand
ATAAGTTTGTAGTTGGCTATGGCACCCACTGCTGCCCCAATTACGGGTAGCAGTTGTGCCATTTTAGCCAGGTCGATGTAATCGCGGTACTCCTGCTGAAAGATGCGCCAATCAAACTCCTCCACGTTGTTAGGCAGCGAATTGCTGTACCCCTGCCAGCCGGCGAGCAGTTTGTACACCTCGTTACGCCTTTGTTGACTCGAAAAAGCGAGTTGAAAAATATAGAGGATATATAGTCTTTCCTTATAATCTTTTACATCATACCCGTACAGGGTGGCTATATCAAAAAGCAGCTTAAGCTTAATACCCAGGAGAATTGGAAAGTCGGCCAGTCCTAACAGAAAGCCCCCGGCGCCGGTAACCGCGCCTTCTATTGATGCCGTTTTTTGATAGTTATTAATTTTTTGTTGGATAAAAGCCTCTCGCTCCTGCAATGATGCATCAGGTTCAGGCATTTTGGGTGTGGTGTATTTGGCACCAAACAGTACCGCTTTAATCATCTTTTCGATAGTGACGGTAATACCGGCGTGCACTTTATCAGGAATAAGATCGTTTACCTTCGTTTGAACTTTCCTGGACAGCTTATCAAAAAGGGTAGGCTGCTTCTGCATCCGGTGCTGCCAAAACTGTAGTTGTACATGGGCTTGTTCTTCGTAGGGTGTCATAATGATAGAGTATGTATACGGGTTAGTCTCTTGCTAAGCAATTCATCTTTAGATGCGTTATTTGTGGTTTATGTTACCAACTATTTCGTAACAAAGAAACGGCTTCAGTATCTAATCACTAAATTTAAAACATGAAAACAAGTTTAACCGGAATTGGATTTTTATTGTTGATTATGATAGCCTTGATAGTTGGTTGCCTGGTGGGTTGCCCTAAATACCGCGTTTATACCCAGGAGATGGAGGGAAAGGCAGAGTTGCAACGCGCTATAAGCAACAGGCAAATAGCTATACAGGAGGCACATGCTAAAATGGAAGCAGCCAAAGACCTGGCACAAGCCGAAATTATTCGTGCACGGGGCATTGCACAAGCCAACAAGATTATCGGCAATTCCTTGAAAGACAACGAGGCCTACCTACATTGGTTATGGATAGACCAGCTTGAGAATAACAAAAACTCGGTTATTTATATTCCAACCGAGGCCAACCTGCCAATAATGGAAGCGAACCGTTTAAGAGGACAGATACAGCAGCAGGCCGTTAAAAAGTAACGGTTAGTACGCTCTATTGCACATAGAAAATATCAATTAGCAGCAAACGTTAAATTCGCTTTCTTTGTTCAACAAGTCAACACTTTAAAACTATGGAATCAACTCCTGCCTCTGCCGATATATTTGAATTGGCCCGCGCAAATAAAGCCGAAGAACTTAAAGCCGCTTTGCCTGGCGCTGATATTGACGCCACGGACAGCCGCGGTTCAACCGCTTTAATTGTGGCAGCCTACTATAACAATGCCGATGCGGTAAAAGTACTATTGGCAGCCGGGGCAAACCCCGACCTGCAAGATGGTATGGGCAACACCGCCCTGATGGGAATTTGCTTTAAAGGTTATACTGATATTGGTAAAATATTGCTGGAACACAACGCACAGGTAGATATGCCTAACGGCAACGGTGCAACGGCGCTTACCTTTGCGGCCACCTTTGGACATACAGCACTCATAGAATTGTTGCTGCAACACGGCGCCAACAAACACCTGCCCGACCGTTTTGGCAAAAGCCCGATTGATTATGCACGCATACAGGAAAATTATGATGGCCTTAAGCTTTTAGCTCCCGAACTACTGGAGGATGAAGAATAAACAAAGCGTGGGTGCAACACCCACGCTTTGTTGTTAAATGCTGTTTTGTTGCTTTTGGGTAGTATTCTTTGCGGCACCGCCAGACTCATCCTTTAAATGATTGCCTTTGGTTTAATTACTAACACTTGGCGCTCCTTTTTGATGACTTTGCCGGCTATCTCCCTTGTCTGAAGTTTTTACCATCTACTCCTGCCCTTTTTGGCTATCCTCTTTATGCTTATCCATTGTATCCATTACCTTTTCGGGATGAATGCTGCCGGCAAAACGGGTAATAACATCGGCTACCTTTTCTTCTGTTGTGTTGGCTTCATTTTCTAACTTGCGGCGTTTAAGCGAAGCTTTAATATTTCGCTCCACAACCTTCGCCATTCCCGGCATGTTGTTCTCTGCGGCCTCATCCTTTTCCATACTCTTAACTACGTTGCACTTGAGGCATTGTTTAAAGGATAACAACTATTAAGAATATCCAAAACAACAAAAGCCCAACAGTACAACTATCGGGCTTTAATGTATTTGCTGTTGCTGATTATCGCAGATCTACCACATCAACACCCGGATGTGCTTTAGCATTGAAAGTGAAGACATCCGCCCCGGCTGCGACGTTGGGAGTAAAGCTGCGGATGGTATAATTGTAGCGGTTGCCGTTTTTATCAAATAACTGAGCGCTATAGATTTGCTTTTTGGCTTTATCAATCAGCAATCTTACTTTAAAAATATTCTGTTTGGCATCGGTTGGTGTTAACTCCACCGCCTGGTAAGTTTTGCCGCCCGATTTTTGCAAACCGGTGTATATGTATTTATAACCTTTCTCGTACATGGTAAACAATTGTGCCGGGTTCATACCCTCGGCATTATTATTAACATCATTTACCTGTACTTCCTTTTCTTTAGGCATATAGGTCCACTGCGCTTTGCCATCGCTAATAATTTCCTGGGCAACTGCGCCTTTGGCACCTCCGTAAATAGTAAGCTTAAATTTATTGGCCTTGGCCTGGGTAAGCAAGGTGCCCGATTGCGTTTCGTTTACGCCGGCTTGCGGGTTTTGTACCGTAATAGTGAAGTCGCTTTTTACCGTGTTATAAGAGCGGTACTTTTGCCCTACGCCGTTCAATATCGTCTTGGCCTCGGCGTCCTTTTGGGCAAAGGCTCCTGTAGTGGTAGCGGTCAGCAGCAATATATATGCAATAATTTTTTTCATGATAGAAATGTTATTTAGCACAACGTCATTGCAAATAAAACTTACAATGACGTTGTTTAAGACCTTAGAACAAGAAATGAAGGCTATAGTTTAACCGTTAGAAGATTTTTGAATTTCCTCTAAATGACGCTCCAAACTGTACTCGTCCGGATAGAGTACTTCGCGGGCCTTGCTGCCCTCAAACGGGCCAACAATACCGGCAGCTTCCAGTTGGTCTATGATACGGCCTGCACGGTTATAACCCAATTTTAGCTTACGCTGTACAAGCGAGGTTGAACCTTGCTGATGCAATACAATGAGCCTTGCCGCATCTTCAAACATCGGGTCTCGGTCATTGGGATCAAATTCTTTCGGGCTATTCGCTTCTCCCTCGCCCACATATTCAGGCAGCATCATGGCGCTTGGATAACCGCGCTGGTTGCCTATAAAGTCTGATATTTTTTCTACTTCAGGTGTATCTACGAAGGCACACTGTAAGCGAATCAGGTCGCTTCCGGTTGACAACAGCATATCACCACGACCAATCAACTGATCGGCTCCGCCCGCATCCAGAATGGTGCGTGAGTCGATTTTAGATAGTACCCTAAACGCCAAACGCGCCGGGAAGTTGGCCTTAATAGTACCCGTGATGATATTTACTGACGGACGCTGTGTAGCTATAACCAGGTGAATACCTACCGCACGCGCAAGCTGCGCCAAACGGGCAATTGGCATTTCAACCTCTTTACCGGCGGTCATCATCAAGTCGGCAAACTCATCCACTACCAGCACAATAAACGGCAGAAAACGGTGACCATTCTCAGGGTTAAGCTTACGGTTAATAAATTTGACATTATACTCTTTCAAGTTACGCACCTGCGCATCTTTCAACAGATCGTAACGCTGGTCCATTTCAATACACAGCGAGTTAAGCGTATTAATTACCTTTTTAGTATCGGTTATAATTGCATCGGCCTCATCGGGCAGCTTAGCCAAAAAGTGACGCTCAATTTTACGGAAGAGGGTTAACTCCACCTTTTTAGGGTCAACCATTACAAACTTAAGCTCAGCCGGGTGGCGCTTATACAACAGTGAAACCAGGATAGCATTAATACCCACCGACTTACCCTGCCCGGTAGCACCGGCCACCAGCAAGTGAGGCATTTTAGCCAGATCGGCAATAAACACTTCGTTTGATATGGTTTTGCCCAATGCAATGGGCAAGTCCATAGTGGTGTTCTGGAATTTCTCGGTAGCCAATACCGAACGCATGGAAACCATTTCGGGATGTTGGTTAGGCACCTCAATACCTATGGTACCCTTACCCGGCATAGGGGCAATAATGCGAATGCCCAGGGCGGCTAAGCTAAGCGCAATATCATCTTCCAGGTTTTTAATCTTTGAAATGCGCACGCCCGGGGCCGGTATAATTTCATAAAGCGTTACGGTTGGCCCTATAGTCGCTTTAATCTTATCAATCTCAATATTGTAGTGGTTCAGCGTTTCAACAATTTTGTTCTTGTTGGCTTCCAGCTCTGTAGCATCTACATTTATTTTGTTTGAACCGTAGTTTTCGAGCAGATCTAACCCAGGGTATTTGTAGGATGATAGATCAAGCTTGGGATCGAAAGTGCCAAATTTATCCACCAACTCGTTAGCACTAACCTCAGGTGCCTGCTCAATGGCTAACTCGGGCAGCGGGCGCGTATCTTCTACCGTTAAAGGAATTTCATCTTCCAAATCAGCATCATCCGTTTCTTCAAATACATTACTGCTGGTAGGACTTAACACTATAGGCTCATGCGCCAGGGTGTTACCTAAAATAGCGGCTTGTGTAGCTTGCGCGGTTACCGGCTCAGGCAGCACTGGTTCCACAATTGGTGCTTTAACCAATGGTTCCTGGCGTAACCTTTCGCCATTATTTACTGGAGGCGGTGTAGCAGCGCCGGTATCGCGTGCACGGTTGTTCGCCCTAGGCCATTCAATGGGTTCTGATAAGATCTCGTCTTCCAGGTCAACACCATCTGGCTCAATGTCGGTTGTTGCATTAGGCGTAACCGGTGTTCTCTTAGGCCGCTCGGGTAATTTAAAATCAATATTATAGGCAATAATCAGAACGGTTAAAGCCGCAAATATCAATACGCATGCTGTGCCCGCCGGGCCAATTTGTGCATTCAATAAGCGAGTACTCCAGTAACCAAATTCGCCTTCAAAGTAGTGCGGGTAATCGCTCACAAAGCCATGCAGAAATCCAATAGCTACAGAGCAGAATATCAATCCAAAAAATGAATAAGCCAGTAATTTACTTACCGAGAATAATCTTACTTTAAACAGCAGGCGGTAACCAATAACAAAAAACACCACCACAAAAAAGTACGACGCAATACCAAACCACTCGTACATAAACTGGTTGGCCATTAAAGCGCCCAGCTTACCCAGCCAGTTATCAACCACAGGATCGGTAACGCCGTTATCCATAAGCTCTTGCTGGGTTTTGAATAAATTCCCCCAACCGCCGTTTGCCTTCAACACATAGCTTTGGTCAGACTGCCAGGTAAACAGATATGAGGTGAATGCAATGAGGAAAAATACGGAAATTATAAGGCATAGCAAGCCAGCTATCTTAATGACACGCCCATCGCCTATATTGAAGGTAGGCAGGTTTTCCAGTCTGGATTTTACCACACGCTCGCGCTCTGGCCGGGTGCCTGTACCCTGGCGCGGGCGAGTCTCATCTCTGAAAGTATTAGCTTTAAACTGGTTTCCTTTTGGCGGCATCTTCATCTACAGTTAAAGTACAAATATAAAGTTATTAGATAACAAATTTATTTGGCACGATTTTTAATTTATATAATGAACAAACGCCTGAATATGGGACAATTAGAATACTTGATCACAACCGGAGATTTAAATACTTTGAACAGCCTGCTGGCTCAAAATCCGGCACTGGCTCAAAACTCGGCTGGCGAAGATCTTTCGCCACTGATGCTCTCCTGCTATTATAAAAGACCAGACGCTACTTCACTCCTGCTCAAGTACCTTGATAAAATAGACATTTTTGAGGCGGCAGCAGCCGGAAAGTTCGATATTTTAGCTTATTTGGTATATACGAACCCCGAACTGGTTCATGAATACAACCAGGATGGATTTACACCGTTGGCTCTGGCTTGCTACTTTGGCCAGTACGAGGCAGCACGTTACCTTATTTTTAAAGGCGCTGATGTAAACCAGCCTTTAAGCGGTGATTCGGGTATACGCCCTATACACTTAGCTGTTGCGGGCAATCACTTAGATGTTGTGCGTATGCTAATTGAGCACAATGTTCAAATTAATGTACAACACCATACGGGCATCACGCCATTACACTATGCAGCTAAACACGGCGACCCAGAAATGTTAATTACACTTTTAGAGGAAGGTGCCGACGTAACTATAACCATGGAAGATGGCTTGTTACCTGCAGACCTTGCCCGTGAGCATGGTTACGCCGAAATTGCCGAAATACTGAGCGTTTAATATTCTATTCCCGACATATATAAAAAGGCCTTAACTACACGTTAAGGCCTTTTTTACTTTTGCATACAAGCGAGCGGCTGTAATTTAAGTATACTTGCAGCAAATCTATCACAAGATGCCCGTTCCTTCCCCTATAATAGCGCTCGAAACAGCAAAATCAGTTCAGCAATTTGAACAGATATTAAAATTACAGAAAAGCAACCACCGCGATTCTCTTAGCCCTGCACAGCAAATTGCAGAGGGCTTTGTATATGCCCAATATAACCTACACACATTACAGCAACTTTCTGAATTTGAGGCACAAATTATTGCGACTGACGGCAAAAAGGTAATTGGTTATAATCTGGCTATATCTACACAACTAGTTAGTAAACTACCGGATTTGAAGTCGATGTTTTATGCATTTGACCAAACTACTTATCAGGGCCGCTTACTACGAACATATAGTTATGTTGTAGGTGGCCAAGTATGTGTAGACAAGGGCTACAGGGGGCAGGGGTTATTAAGGCGCATGTACAATGAAATGAAAACTTTGGGTAATGGGCGCTATGAGTTATGTGTAACTGATGTTTCTCAACGCAATACCCGCTCCTTACAAGCGCATCTTAACATTGGCTTTGTTGTAGCCGGCACTTACGAACATGATGGCGAAATCTGGCATACTGTGGTTTGGGATTGGAAAAAACAAAGGTAACCAGGGAATAGTGTTAAGTTAGGCTTCAATTCATTCAATCTCCTATCTTTACCATACTAACCAATCAATTTGCGCGCTTGGGCGTTTACTAAAAAACTTTATAGTTATGAAAGCAGAGAAAATGGTAATGCTTACCGGGAAACAATATCAGGAAATTAAACAGGCTTTGGAAAGCCAGCCCTTTTTGGAATACAATGTAGGCACAAATGGCAATCCAGAGGTGGTTAACATCAGCGAGATTTATTTAGATACCGACCCAGAATTTACACGTAACCCTAAACAGTATGCACAAGTGCATGATGACCACTTTGTACAAGTACGTATAGAATATGATGCATAAACTACGTTACTGTTCAATTTATTATTCACTTTGTTTATGCTCATAAGCCTGATGATGTGGCTTTTATGATGTAATAACAAATTTACACAAACATAAAGTTATCGTCAACCATATTACGACAGTAAGTGTTACTTTCGAAGTATCCTTTCTACCACCTTATGGACAAGCAGAAACTTTTAGGCAAAACAGCTTTAATTACCGGTGCCGCCCGTGGCATTGGTAAAAGTATTGCCCGCACCCTGGCCCTGGCTGGCGCTACGGTTATTATCAACTACCATCAAAGTAAAGATAAGGCAGAAGCCTTGGCTAACGACATTAACAAGTCGGGCGGCAAAGCCATAGCTATACGTGGCGATATGAGTGATGCTACAGAGGTAAGCAGTCTTTTTAAACAGATACATGACCAGGTTGGCGATATAGACATACTGGTTAACAATGCCGGCATTGCCAGGCCGCAGCCGTCAGAAGACATTCGGGTGGACGACTGGTCTGAAGTTTTGAACATAAATTTAACATCAGCCTTTCTTACCATTCAGGCCGCCGTACCGGGCATGAAACAAAAAAGATATGGTCGTATCATCAACATCTCGTCGGTAGCTGCGCAAACTGGTGGTGTTATCGGTCCGCATTATGCTGCTTCAAAGGCTGGCATGCTGGGGCTTACGCATTCATACGCATCATTGCTGGCCGAGTACGGCATCACCGTAAACGCCATAGCCCCAGCTCTGGTTGAAACCGACATGATTAAGAATAACGACAAGATTAAACCAGAACTATTGCCGGTTAAACGCTTTGGCCAACCCGAAGAAGTTGCCGACATAGCTTTGCTGCTGGCTTGCAACGGTTATGTAAGCGGCCAAACCATCAATGTTAATGGCGGCATGTACATGAGTTAATTTCAAACTTAAATATTAAAGAAGGTGCCGTTTACAATTTTATGTAAGCCCACCTCGTTTAGCCGGCAAATGTTTTTGAGTACCTTTGAATCTTCAAAGTTTATTCATGATAAAACAAGTATTGCTGCTACTTAACCTGCTTCTCTCCATCTGCGCTTTTGGCCAAACGGTTGATACCACCCAGCATATCATAAAGGGGCGTAACAATAGCCACACCCAACAAAACAAACCCTACGTAATTGTTATTTCGGTTGATGCCATGCGGTATGATTATGCCCAAAGGTATGGTGCTAAAAACCTGCTGGCGTTAAGTAAAACTGGCATACAGGCCACAACTATGCAGCCCTCCTACCCGTCTATTACTTTTCCAAACCATTATACGCTAATGACCGGGCTATATCCATCACATACAGGCCTGGTTTGCAACCGCTTTTATGACCGTAAGTCTGGTGCGCTTTATTCTTCCAAATTGGCATCGGCCGGTGAAGCACAGTGGTACGGCGGCACCCCGCTATGGGTTTTGGCTGAAAAGCAAAAAATGGTTAGCGCAGCCTTTTATTGGGTAGGCAGCGATGTACCCATACAAGGCACTTACCCTACTTATCGGTACAAATATAATGAGCAAATTGGCATCAGAGACAGAATTAATACCGTAGTGAATTGGTTAAAACTGCCAGCTAACCGCCGCCCGCACTTAATTACACTCTACTTTCCTGAGGTTGATCATGCCGGTCATCACTTCGGACCCGATGCACCTGAAACAAAGCGAGCCGTACTGTTCATTGACTCCGCCGTTAATGCCTTACAAAAGGCGGTAAAAGCAACAGGGTTAAAAGTGAATTTCGTTTTCATGTCAGACCATGGCATGACCAAGGTTGACAATCTGCATCCGCTCCAGATTCCGGCAGTGATTGATACCGCTAAATTTAAAGTAACCGGCGAAGATGTACTGGTAGAACTTTATGCTAAAGACACCGCTGCTATTAAAAATACTTATGAGGCCCTTAAAAAAAATACGCAGGGAAAATATACCGTTTATCTGCGTTCTAATACTCCTGCGCGCTGGCATTACAATAAGACCAACGACCGCTTTAACCGCATAGGCGATATTTTACTGGTACCCTACAAACCCTACATATTTGTGTACGCCAACAAAGCCAAACCTAATCCGGGAGTGCACGGGTACGACCCGGTTTTAGTACCCGATATGCAGGCCACTTTTTACGCGTGGGGTCCTGCCTTCAAAAAAGGACTAAAAATTTCTTCGTTTCAAAATGTAGAGGTATACCCAATGCTGGCCCAGTTACTCGGCTTAAAAATTACGGAACCCATCGATGGTGGCAACGCTTTAGCTAAAAAGGTTCTTAGAACTAAGTAGTACTTATTAGAACTTACCTACGGATTGAAGCGCTACTTGTAAGCATTATGCAAAGGTGTTAGAATTGTTAAAAGTAGTTAAACTAAGTATTTTGTTCAGCATTTAATTTACTTTGCTCTCGGTAAACCTACTAACCTTTTTGTGCATGAAATATCTCTTGATAAGCTTGCTAGCTTTCTGCCTTTTTAAAACAACTTATGCGCAGCAGTACATTATCAACGCCCATATCACTGGCATACCCGATGGTTGTAAATTTTACCTGAGCGATATCAGCATCGGTTCTGACATCGATAGCGCCGTTATACGGAACAGCACCTTTATTATGAAGGGTAAGTTGGCCGAAGCACCTAAATTACTACGTCTTCATACGCTTTATAACAAAGATCAATATGTGGCCCATTTGTTAATCTGCAACGAAGCTGTTGTTATTAAAGGCGATGTTAAAGATTTTCCTACCAATTTACTAATAACCGGCTCAAAAACACAAGTTGATTATAGTCAACTTCAGAAACTAAGTGCAGTACACGATAAGAAGCGTAACGAATTGGTAGAACAATTTTTTGCCCTCAGCGGCGACAGTGTTAAAATCAAAGGAAGGAAGATTTGGGAGGTGATTAATAAGGCAGACAGCGCTGACTTACTAGTTCGAACAAATTATGTAAAGACTCACCTTAACTCGCACGCTGGTTTATATGAACTGTTCAACATTAAAAATAAATTCAGAAATGACACTCTTCGGCTAATGTACAATTCGCTTAAACCCGAATTTAAGCAAAGCTTGTTTGGACAAAGAATAGGTAATTACTTAAAAGTTGGTGATATCTTGAAAAAGGGTGATGCCATGGCAGATTTTGAAGCATTGGATAAAAACGGCGTAAAGCACCGGCTTTTGAACTTTAAAGGAAAGTATATACTACTTGACTTCTCAACAACTTATTGCGGGCCTTGCTTACTTTCCCTAGAAGATCTGCGTAACATTGAAAAACGCTACGCCGACAAATTAACGATAATTACCTTTTCGGGTGATGTAGGTAAAGACACATGGTTGAAGGGCTTAAACCGCGACAATCCAAAATGGTTAAGTGTTTGGGATGGTAAGGGCAACTATGGCGAAACTATACTTAAATATGGCATAAGCTGTTACCCAACCTTTGTGTTAATTGATCCGCAAGGAAAGATAGCAGCTAAGTGGGAAGGTTATGGCAAAGAACCGGGGCGGAAAGGATCTCTCGAAACCAGTGTAGATAAAATATTAGGCAATCTGTAATCCGGAGGCAGCGTTTTACACCTACAAATACAATAAACGCCTAATGTTTACGGTTCAGCATTTATTGTTTTGTAAGCATTTTCAATTTAACAGCAAATCTTCAACATTATCCGCGTTGCGTTTTCCATTTCGCTCCACCGCGTTAATTTCTCAAATAGCTACGGTAGCAAGAAGCCCCCGTAGGTATTTCGAAAAACAATCATCTTTGCAAAACACCTCTGTATACGCGTTGTGCCCTAGCAATAGGTATCACTTTATTTATCCAGATGCTTGTAAATAGCCATTACATCCTCATCGCCCAAACCTGCTTCTTGTGCCTGTTTAAAGCTTTCATAAAGTGGTGTACTTAAAGGCGCATCAAGGCCTTGCTCTTTGGCTAACCGTAGATCTTTGGCCAGGTGCTTAAGGGCAAAAGCCGCCGGGAACTCGCCTTTTAAAATTGCAGGCGATTTAAGTTTGGTGATGCCACTGCCGCACGCGCCCTCGTTTATAATGGTGAGCATGTCTTCGGTTTTAACACCGTTGGCCTGGGCAAACAGAACCGTTTCGGCCAAGCCCTGCAGGTTTAGGCCTAAAAAGTAGTTAATAGCAAGTTTTGCCGCACTGCCTGCGCCTACCGGTCCAATCAATAACGACAGCTTGCCCAAAACATCAAACAATGGCTTAGCCTTCTGGTAGGCATCTTCGGTGCCACCCGCCAGAATAATTAAAGTACCATCCTGCGCCGGCTTTACACTGCCCGATACAGGCGCTTCCATAAATGCAGCCCCTTTGTTTATACAACTTTCTTCCAAAAACCGCGAGGTTTCGGGCGATACGGTACTTACGTTGATGAAAAGCTTACCTTTTACCTGTCCGGCCAGTAAGCCTTCAGGTGCTGTAAAAAGTTCTTTAGCCGCAGCATCGTCAGATACCATAGTTAATATAATATCGTTGCCCGATCCGAGTTCGGATAAATTTCCGGCTGCTGTAGCACCAGCATCCAGCACGCTCTTCTCTTTATTGCGGGTACGGTTAAAAACCTGCACGGCATAACGAGCTTTTAGCAAATTGCTAACCATGGGTATGCCCATATTGCCCAAGCCGGCCCAGCCTATTTTCGTTGTATTCATTGTTCAATAATATAGTTTATTACGAACAAACGGAAGCTTTATAAGTTTAGCTTTAGTAGCAAACAGGCAAAATGGTGAAAAATTTATTGGCAGTAGCGCTTTGCTTGTGGACCGCAAACACGTTTGCACAACTCACCGAAACGCAGGGGTGGATCTTTTTAACGCACAAGCAACAACTTACAAATAAGTTCGATTTTCTGGCCGACGTACAAACCCGTTCATCAAATAAATTCACTTACCTAAACACCTTGTTGTTACGAGGCGCAATAAGCTACAATTTAAACAAAAAAAATGCTATTGCGCTTGGATATGCACATAAAGCCGATTGGGAACAACAACCATCGGCACCCACTACTCGTCAATCCGAAAACCGTATTTACGAGCAATACCTTTACAGTTTTGACATTAAACGAACCGAAGTAAGCTTACGTGCCCGCGTAGAGCAACGTTGGGTTAACGACAAAGAAGTGGCTTTTTCGCAGCGTGCAAGAGCGTTCATTAGTGTACAAATACCGCTAACCGCCGATACAGCCTTTACCCACGGCTGGTACACAGGATTACAAAACGAACTCTTTTTGAACATTCAGCACAAAGCAAGCGTGAACCGGCACTTTTTCGATCAAAACCGGTCGTTTGTGTCCCTGGGTTATCGCTTCAGCAAAAAACTCGATGCAGAAGCAGGCTACATGTACTGGTATCAGCAGGAGATGGAAAACGCTTTTCGCCGCAATGTAATTCAATTGATGATTACTACTAGTTTTTAACAAAAACATGCTTATTTTATTATTTTGTTAAGCTATTTAACACCATAATATTTGGCTGAGAAGTTAAAAATGCAAACTTTAATTCATCAATTGCCGTATATTGCGACATCGTTACAAAACTTTTTCGTCTACTGTTTACATCATATGCCGTTTAACGAATTTTATAAAATTCGGTCGATGGAAAGGTTTTTAGACCTTAACATTAGCCGGGAAAATGAGCTACAGAACATAGTGACGCTGGCAGCAGAAGCCTGCCAAACGCCTGCTGCCTTTCTTGTTTTCCTGGATGAAGGCAAGATAAAATCGCACTTTAAATATGGCTTTTTAGCGGATGATATTGCTGTAGAAGATACCTTCTGGAACATGCCTTTGGACCTGGATGAAGTTTTGATAATACCCGACGCGTCGCAACATACAGCTTTATCAGAATACCCTATTGTTAAAGGACACCCTCACGTTCGCTTTTACGCAGGGGTGCCTCTCATTACGCATGACGGGCACGTGCTGGGCAGCCTGTATGTTTTAGGACGAGACGTAAAAGTACTTTCTGAACGCCGTAAACGCATGCTCGAATTGCTTTCGCGCCAGGCTGTAACCATGGTTGAATTTGAACTGGGCATCAGCATTCTTAAAGAACAGTTTGTTGAGGCCAAAAGTGCTGAAAACAAATTACGTTCATTTTTTGAAAGTTCTAAATCGAGCCACCTGCTTATAAACCCTGATATGAAGGTGATTACCTTTAACAAAACCTTTCGTGACATTACTTACACGGTATTTGGAAAAGAAGTTACTACAGGAGCAAATGCGACAAATTACATTTACCCTACCTACGCAGATGATTTTATCCGGAATGTAGAGATAGCGTTAACCGGTGAATCTTTGCAACATGAACGCCTGGTTGAACTTGGAAAAATTGCGGCCCGGTGGTTTAAGATCAGTTACAATCCCAGTTATGACAGCGCCGGCAATATTATAGGCGTATCATTTAACGCAACTGATATTAGCGAGCGTAAAAAGAATGAGGAAAAAATATTGCAGCAAAACGAGGCATTACGCAAGATTGCTTTCATGCAGTCGCATGAGTTACGCAAGCCGGTAGCTTCAATTTTAGGACTTATGCACTTGTTAAAACTGGAAGATCCAGGTGCGCATTCGGATATCATGAAAATGCTGGAAGCCACCGTACTGGAACTGGACACCACCATACACCGCATAGTACAGAACACTGAAACGCAAACCGAAACCAATGCACTTTCAGAAAATTACCTGAGTCAGTAAACCTTAATTAAGCTTGTTACTTATTATGTTTGTCTGAAACGCAGCATGTATATGACCGACCAGCCAAGCACCTCTCTCAATCTCACAGTATCAAACCGCATTAGGTCGATAATTGGCGGCTCACTGGGTAATCTGGTAGAATGGTATGATTGGTATATCTACTCCGCCTTTTCCTTATATTTTGCAGGTGCGTTCTTTCCGGCTCAAGATGCCACTGCACAACTTTTAAATACCGCGGGCATATTTGCCATAGGTTTTTTGATGCGGCCGGTTGGCGGCTGGCTTATGGGTACCTATGCCGATAAGAAGGGGCGCAAAAAAGCATTAACCGCCTCAATACTGCTCATGAGCTTGGGTTCGCTCATCATTACTTTTGTACCAGGCTATAAGCAGATTGGTATACTTGCCCCCATTCTACTGGTCTTGGCCCGGGTTATACAAGGCCTTAGCGTAGGCGGCGAGTACGGTACCAGCGCCACATACCTGAGCGAAATGGCGGCCAAACACAACCGTGGTTTTTACTCCAGCTTTCAGTACGTTACCCTAATTATGGGCCAGTTAATTGCCCTTGGTGTACTGATAGCGCTGCAACGCCTGTTTTTAACCGAAGCGCAACTGCACAGCTGGGGCTGGCGCATTCCTTTTGGTATAGGCGCTATACTCGCCATCAGTGTCCTGTTTCTGCGCCGAAGCCTGCATGAGTCTGCTACATTTGCGAAAACAGAAGCACAACCTGGCCGGGGAACCGTAAAGGCATTGCTGCAACACCCTAGGGCTGTATTAACCGTTATAGGTTTAACGCTGGGCGGCACGGTAGCTTTTTATACGTTTACCACCTACATGCAAAAGTTTTTGGTGAACACTGCCGGGTTTTCTAAGAACGATGCGACGCTTATATCAACGCTTACGTTAATCATATTCATGCTGTTGCAGCCGCTGTTCGGGGCCTTATCTGATCGCATTGGTCGCCGGCCGTTGCTTGTTGCCTTCGGCGTATTGGGTAGTTTGTGCACTATTCCTATATTAAACAGCCTCAGCCATGCTACTGATAAGTGGATAGCTTTTTTGCTGATAATGGCTGCCCTTATTATTATTAGTGGCTATACCTCTATAAATGCGGTTGTAAAAGCCGAACTTTTTCCTGCCGAGGTGCGGGCTTTGGGAGTAGGCTTTCCTTATGCTATTGCAGTATCTTTATTTGGCGGCACTGCCGAGTACTTTGCCCTTTGGTTTAAACAGGCTGGTCATCCGCAATGGTTCTTTTGGTATGTTACGGGTTGTATTGCTGTGTCCTTACTGATTTATGTGTTTATGAAAGATACGCGCAAGCACTCTAAGATTGAGGACTAAGCATATAATGCAATTATGCGTTAAAATGTGTAATTGTATGCAGATTTACACATATTTGCAGCATGAGTAAGCTGTGGCAAAAAACTACAAATGTAAACGAACTGGTTGAAAGCTTTACCGTAGGCCGCGACCGCGAATTTGATCAGCGAATGGCCGCTTTTGATGTGCTGGGCTCTCTGGCACATACCCAAATGCTGCAAAGCATTGGTCTGATGAGCAAAGAAGACCTCCAACTGGTTCAAGGTGAGCTTAAATCCATTTACAAAGAAATTCAGGAAAATAATTTTGAAATTGAAGCCGGCGTAGAAGACGTACACTCGCAGGTAGAAATGCTGTTAACCAAACGTATTGGCGATGCAGGCAAAAAAATTCATAGCGGCCGCTCACGTAACGACCAGGTATTGGTTGATCTGAAACTATTTTTTCGCCATGAGTTGCAACAGGTGGTTGAAGAAGTGCAACACCTGTTTACCTTATTAACCGAACTTAGCGAAAAGCATAAAGCAGTTTTATTACCAGGTTACACACATTTGCAGGTGGCCATGCCATCATCATTCGGTTTGTGGTTTGGCGCTTATGCAGAAAGTTTAGTTGATGACCTGGAATTAATTTTGGCGGCTTACAAAATCACCAATAAAAACCCATTGGGTTCGGCAGCAGGTTATGGCTCATCGTTCCCACTCAACCGCACGCTCACAACCCAATTATTGGGCTTCGATAATTTAAACTACAACGTAGTATATGCCCAAATGGGGCGTGGTAAAACAGAGCGCATCATTGCACAGGCACTTTCGGCGGTAGCAGCAACGCTGGCTAAAATGGCTATGGACCAGTGCTTGTACCTAAGCCAAAACTTCGCCTTTGTAAGTTACCCCGAAAACCTAACTACCGGCAGCAGCATTATGCCGCATAAAAAGAACCCCGACGTTTGGGAAATTATGCGCGGTAAATGCAACCGCCTGCAAGCCCTACCTAATGATGTGGCCATGATGACCACCAACTTACCGTCGGGTTATCACCGCGAAATGCAGTTGTTAAAAGAATTGTTGTTCCCCGCTTTTGCCGAGCTGAAGAGCTGCCTGCATATGGCGCATTTTATGCTGCAGCATGTTGAAGTTAAAACCAATATTTTGGATGACCCGCGCTATGCCTATTTATTTAGCGTAGAAGAAGTTAACCGCCAGGTATTGGAAGGCGTACCTTTCCGTGATGCATACAAACAAGTAGGCCTGGCAATTGAACAGGGAAACTTCAACCCCGACAAAACAGTTAACCACACCCACGAAGGCAGCATAGGCAACTTAGGCACCGAGCATATTACGCAGGCTATGCATACCCTGCTGCAAAATTTTAAATTTGATAAAGTAGCTGATGCTATTGAACAACTAGTGAAATAAGAATACCGATGAACGGACAAAACCGCAAAGACATTTACCCCGGCCTTGAGGTAGATATTATTTTGAAAAAAGATCAGCGAAGCGGCAAGCTAACCCGTGGCATTGTGAGTAATTTGCTTACCAGTGCTGCCTTTCACTCCCGTGGCATTAAGGTAAGGCTGGAAGACGGGCAGATTGGCCGCGTTGCTCATATTGTTGAAGAGGGCGATTAAAACCAAGTCGGGAGATACAGCTAATTTACACATCATACAACACAGGTAAATATTTATATGCCCGACGCCGAACCACTCAAAGCCGCAAAAAAACTCGCCCTGCACTTAGACGCTCACCACCGTCTTATCATTGCTATAATAGTAAGTGCTGCCGCCGCATACCTTTTAAGCGGTTCTTTACCACTTACTGAAACGATACTAGTAACCTGGATATGCTTTGCTTTTAGCCTTATTATTCCAGAATGGATGACCATACTTACAGCACACCCGCGCGATGTGCGTAAAATTGCAACCTTGCAAGACTCAAGCCGTACGTTTATATTCATTTTCGTGGTAACAGGTACCGTCTTTAGCCTATTATCCATATTTTTCTTAATGAAATCGCCCGAGAACGCCAGCCCCTCTCAGGTTACAGGACACATCATCCTAACCATAGGATCGGTCATTGTATCGTGGTGGCTGGTGCATACCATGTTTACCTTGCGCTATGCACACATCTATTATGATACCGTTAATGATGAAGGCCAACAAATACCTGCCTGCGGCCTAAAGTTTCCGGATGAAAACGAGCCCGATTATCTGGATTTCGTCTATTTTTCATTTAACCTGGGTGTTGCGTTCCAGGTTTCAGACGTAGCCATCGCTTCCCGCAAAATGCGCAGGCTAACCTGGGCACACAGCTTAATCTCATTCGCTTACAACACTGCAATCGTTGCTTTGAGCATCAATATTACTTCAGAACTAATTTCAAAACACTAAATTACAAGTAGAGAAATATTATAAACTTACAGTTACAGCATTTTTACAATACATTGTATATGCCATTTCGTTTAACCTTATTGGTATGTTTATCTTTGTTGCAGCAAGCAGATAAATGATTCTGTATGCTGTTAACCCCTTAATTCCTATTGATGTTGAAACGTATTTTAGTGCTGGATGATAACCAGGACATTCTGGAGGTTGTTAATGAAGTTCTTTCTTACGAAAACTTCGATGTTCACGCCATTTCAACCAGCGACAATATTTTACAGGTAGCTAAAAATTATAAGCCCGATTTAGTGATACTGGATTATTTACTTAATGATGGCAACGGTGGTGAAATATGCAAGCGTCTAAAGGCTGATGATAAATTGAGCAACGTGCCGGTTATTATTTTTTCGGCCTACATTAACCGTGATGTTGATTATCCATCGTTTGGTTGTGAGGCTGTAATTGCGAAGCCTTTCGATTTAACCGAACTGGTTGACAAAGTGAACTCGCTTATCTCTGCGAATTAACATTCGCACACCATTTAGTATCGTATTCTGTTCTAAAGCCTGGTAACTTGTACAATTTTCCGTACAAGCACCGGGCTTTTTTCATCTTATCTTTTACAGTAAATCACGTTTTTTGGATGATTTGTAAGTACTGGCACATTATTGGTATATGGTATAATAATTAAAACTAACTGCCTTATGAAAAGTGTAAACAATACTCAAATCTTAGCTAAGTCAATTGATATTCAATTAAAGAAAATGTTAGAAAAAGACTTAAAAGCATATCGCCAGTCTCTTGTAAGAAAAGAAGGCATTAACCAGGGCAACAAACAAGCTGCCTGACCATATACCATCTACCCTATGAATAAAAAGAGTTTATACATTGTGCATAAACTCTTTTTTGTTTCTGTAGGGCACTGATGATAACGACAATATGCTATGATGTGGCTTCAAAATTGACTAATAAGGATACAATAACCAAATATGAGTAAGCGGATTTTAATTGTGGATGAGGACTTGATAGAGCTCAATCAGTTGTCTCTTATGCTTGATTCAAGGGGATATGAGGTTTGCCCCTTACATCAGTCATATAAAATATTAAACGAGATATCACGCTGTAAACCTGACTTTATACTTATGGATACCATGTTTAGCGAAATGGACAGCATGGTAGTAAGCAGAGCTTTAGGAGTAATCGAAACTGTAAAAGATATTCCGTTGATGCTTATCTTAGGAAAGGACTATAATCACTACACTTATTCGTTAAAGCCATATGGCAATGCAAACGGAAACAGTGTAAAGACCACAGACCTTGATACGTTGATAGAGAATATCAACTTACGGTTGGCCAGTTAAAGACTGATTTACCAATCCATTACCCGGGCACGCATACGTTTAACGTAGTGGCGGATATCTAGCACAATACCCGCGCAGAAATAAAATATAAGTGGAAATCCTACTGCCAGAAACGAAGAGTAAATAAAAAACAACCGAATTTTGGCAATAGAGATATTAAAACGTTCGCCCAGATAAGTACATACTCCAAATGAGTAGCGCTCAAAAAAGGTTAAAAATCTTTGCATCATAATCAGCCCAAATTTAATATTTGATTACCTACCCCGCACTGTAAGCACTTTTTATGATTACAGTAGTTATTTTTTAATTCAAGCAAAGCCTGCGATTCAAAAGCGCTTTTGGCAATAACGCCAAGGTTTGTAAAATCGTTTACTATATGGTTTTGCTCAACAGGCACACTTTCCAACAATTCAAGGCTTCGGTCAATGTACTGCTGTAGTTTGTGATGATGCCCGTAGCTATATAAAAACACAGCAATGGTGTTCATCAACAACAAATCGACCGAGGATTTGCCTAGTGATTTTGATGCCGGTTTTGATTCTACACCAAATCTATAATGAGTCTCCCAATAGTCGTTAACATCAACCTGGTTAAAAAGTTTTCTAAAATCGGCCAAATGTTCTATTTCTAAAATCTTCGAAAACAAGTGATTAGATTTAAATATCAGATTAGCAAATTGTGCAAGACGAATGGTTGGAAAGTTTTGCGGCCTTAAACGCATAAACTTCCATAGGTGCTTTTCCACAGGCTTAAGGTTGTACTTCTTTTGCAAAAAACCATACTCTGCCTGCAGCTTAAGGGGGTAACCATCTGCAAGCTCAACTTCTAAAAAACCCGCCTGCCCCATAATAAGTGCTTCAATCTGCAATGCACTGTTTTTATGCTTTGCCAGAATTTGCTGCGGTAGCGATTTTGCCAGCAATTCAAAAGGCAAAGCATTCACTTTAAAACCAAAATTTGCAGCCAGGTGCTGATAAAAGGTCTCATCCCAATCGCCGCGGTTATGCTGTAGTGTATCTATAACGGCAACAGATTTTTTCTGTAGCCTTTCAATCAGTACACGGGTAAGCCAGTTATGCAGCTTAATGCCGCTCACGGTTTTAATGGTAGCCTCGCAAGGTATGATTTGCTGGTTGCCATAAGCCAGTTGGTGGTACCGGGTGTAAAGTTCGGCAGGAATACGGTTGGCAAGTTCTAATGTAGGCACCTGCCTGCCGTTAGGTAATATAACGGGTTTATCGTTACGGTAAACAATGTGTAAAACAACGTTACCGTAGGCTTCGTCGTGTGTATGATTGTGCTTGTACCAATCACCGGCAGCAATATGTATTTCGGCATTACCTGCCCATAAGGTATCGCCTATTCTTATCCGCACGTTATGAAAATCGGGCCCTGCATCAAAGTTATGCACACCTACCGACAATATCTCCAATGATAAGCCATCCGTAGTTTGCAAATCATGAAAATCAAACAGCTTAAACTTCCAGATGTAATGCAAAAAGTCTTCGGTGAATAGCATGATGTAATATAAGCAGAAATTATAATACCGGCAATGAAACGTGCTGACAAAGGCCTACTATTAAAACCTTTGTAACAAATAAGCTATAGCAGTGCAAATATATTTCTTTGCTGTACATTTAGTTGATAATTAATTAACCCTTACTAATGAATAAAATTTTACTCACTATGGCTTTAGCCGCAGTTGCCTCGGGCACTTTTGCGCAAGGCCGGCCAGACAGTGCAGGTACAGCCCGCCGAACTGCCCTTCCGGGCGGTTTCACAGGCGTAGCAGCAACGCAACGTGCGCAACCCAAGCCTTACAAATCTGTAATTACAGATAAAGCCGTTAGCCGTAAAGGCTTATTTAAGACCCACAAGGTTGATGATAAGTATTACTTTGAAATTGGAGATAGCGTACTTAACCGCGACATTTTGGTAGTAAGCCGCATATCGCGCGCAGGTGCAGAGGTACGTGCCGCCGATGGTTATGCAGGCGACCAAATTGGCAATACAGTTATCCGCTTTGAAAAAGGCCCCAACAACCGCATTTTTATGCGTAAGGTTTCTTACCGTGTTTATAGCCCCGACAGCACCAAATCGATGTACCAGTCTGTACAGCGTTCAAATATACAAGCTATTGCTGCAGCATTCAACATTGCTGCATTTTCGCCCGATTCAAAAGGTAGCGTTATTGATATGACCGACTACATCAACGGCGATAATGAAATATTTTTCTTCAGTTCACCGCAAGGTAAACAACGTATCCGCCTGGGCAACCTGGTACCTGATCGCAGCTACATCGAAAATGTACGCAGTTTCTCTAACAATGTAGAAATCAGCACCGTTAAAACATATGGTTTATTAGCAGCAGCGTCACCATTTGGTCGGGGCGGTGCTCCGGCTCCTGCCCTTGGCGGCGGCGCGCCAAATGGTTCGGTAACTGTTGAGCTGAATACATCATTGGTAATATTACCAAAAGTGCCGATGAAAGGCCGCTACTTTGACCCGCGCGTAGGTTACTTTACCAGCAATTACACGGATTTTGACCTTAACCCACAAGGCGTGAAAGATGTGCAGCTTATTGCGCGCTGGAGACTGGAGCCTAAAGCTGCCGACATGGCTAGATACAAGCGTGGCGAGTTGGTTGAGCCTAAAAAACAAATTGTTTATTACATTGACCCTACCACGCCTAAAAAATGGGTACCATATCTTATTGCTGGTGTTAATGATTGGCAAAAAGCATTTGAAAAAGCTGGCTTCAAGAATGCTATTGTAGCCAAAATGGCTCCTACTGCCAAGCAGGACTCTACCTGGAGCCTAGACGATGCAAGCCACTCGGTAATTGTTTACAAACCATCCGAAACCGAGAATGCAAGCGGTCCGCACGTTTCTGATCCACGCAGCGGTGAAATTCTGGAAACACACATTAACTGGTACCACAACGTCATGAAACTGGTACACGACTGGTATTTCATTCAAACTGCAGCAGTTGACGCGCGCGCCCGTAAAATGACGTTTGACGATAAACTAATGGGCGACCTGATCCGCTTTGTATCATCGCACGAGGTTGGCCATACCTTGGGATTACGTCACAACTACGGTTCAAGCTCGAGCGTGCCGGTTGAAAAATTACGCGATAAAGCATTTGTTGAAGCAAATGGCCATACGCCATCTATTATGGATTACGCCCGCTTTAACTATGTAGCACAACCTGAGGATAACATCACCTCTAAAGGTTTATACCCCCGCATTGGCGATTATGACAAATGGGCTATTGAGTGGGGTTACAGATACCTGGGTGATAAAGGTGCAGATGCCGAGAAAGAGCAACTGAACAAAATGACCATTGAAAGCGCTAAAAACCGCCGCTTATGGTTTGGTACGGAAACCAATCCGGATGACCCGCATTCGCAAAACGAGGATTTAAGCGATAATGCTATGGTGGCCAGTACCTATGGCATTAAAAACCTGCAACGCATTGTAGTTAAATTACCTGAGTGGACCAAAGAGCAAGGCGAAGGTTATGATGACCTGGACAACATGTACGGACAGTTAACCACACAGTTTGGCCGCTATATGGGCCATGTAGCTAAAAACATTGGCGGTATTTACGAAAACCCAAAAACGACTGAACAAGCCGGCGCGGTATATGAATATACTCCTGCTGCTACACAGCATGAGGCTATGACTTTCCTGGACAAACAACTGTTCACTACACCTACCTGGTTATTAAACCAGCAGATATTGAGCGATATTGGCACAAACCCGCTACAGGTTATTTACACCCGTCAGGATGCTGTGTTAAACCGATTGGTTACACCACGCGTGTTTAATAAACTAATTGCGTTTGAAGCTGCAGAAGGTAGCAAAGCCTACAAGGTAACCGACTTTATGGGCGATATGCAGAACATCATCTTCCGTGAGATCAAAAACAATCAAGCTATTGACGTTTACCGCCGCAACCTGCAAAAATTGTATGTAGATAAACTGATTGAAATGGTTAAGCCACAAGCACCAAATGCAGCTGCGCAACTGGTTGTATTTGCCGGCCGTGGCGGTGCAGTACAACGCGAACTGGAACAAACTGATGCAATTTCTGTTGCTAAAGCTCAACTGCGTGCCATAAACAGCATGATCAAATCAGCAAACATCAGCGACTCAATGAGCACTTACCACTTACAAGATTTATCTGATCGTATTACAGAAGCCCTGAATCCGAAAAGTTAATTGACTGGTAAATAGTTTTCAATTAAAAGCCGCCTGCATACGCAAGGCGGCTTTTTTATGGCTTGTCTTCAAAAAATGCGACTAAAAAGTGATCATTTCAAGCCAATGCAAGAAATCTTTTTCATAGGATAAGCCTCACATTGGAAAGTTCTTTAACTATAGTTCGGGATAACAATCCTCGAGGAAGCGTAATATGCAATCTTATTTATGCAATTTAAAAGGTAATTAAACAGCCGGGCTGTCTATGTAAGCCTGCCATAACTCATCAAGTGTTTTGCCGGTTTGTTGTTTCCAACTGTCGGCTGTGTAAGTGCGTTCGCGCAATTGCTTGTCCAGCTCTTTTACAATTCCCCTGTTTTGCTTCTTTTCAATCCAATACAGAAAGCGCGCAGTAATCCGATAGCTATTGGTATAGCTTTGCCCTGCTTTATAATCAGGCAACTTCCATTTAGCGCCCTCGTTATTAACGCCGAATTGGTTGCGCACATAATCGGCTATACCTTCGGTTAACCAGCCTGGTCCAACGCTGCGCTTGTAGTCCTGTGCAATATGCATTACCTCATGTGTAACCACGTCGATATCTTCAGGGTGCTGGTGAAACCACTTTGGGTTAAAAACAACGCGGCCATTTGAGGTGGCTGCAACTCCTTTATAAGCCGTATCAACCACAAAAGCTACTGTTTTTAGTGTTTGCTTGTTGTATTCTTTGGCAATTTTAGGGTATACTTTAAAGAAAGTTTCTATTAGTTTATGCTGCAAAGAGCTGTCTAACGTAGCATCATTGTTAGCAAAAGTAAGGGTATAACCTTTACGCTGATAGGTAGCCCGCTCCTGAGCCATTGCATTGCCAACTATAGCAAACGTTAGCAACGCCAGCAGATAAGATGATGTAATTTTCATACCTGCAATCTACATGCTAAAACGGTTAATGCCTATCATTTTTTATATTAAAGCCACAAATAACCATTTGCTGTTTAGTAAAATCGTATACATTTGCAATATACCAAAGGGCATTTAATGCCTAACCCTATGACTAATACCGAGACGCTATATCACAACGCCCTGCAGCTTTTAAAAGAATTGATTGCAACGCAGTCCTTTAGCAAAGAAGAAGACCGTACCGCCAGTATTATCGAAGCTTTTTTTAAACAGCGGAACATCAGCACACATCGCAAACTCAATAATGTATGGACTTATAATAAGTACTTTGATGCTGCAAAGCCTACTATTTTGCTTAACTCCCATCATGATACGGTAAAACCAAGTTCGGCTTATACCCGCAATCCGTTAGAGCCAACTATTGAGGACGGAAAGCTGTACGGCTTGGGCAGTAATGATGCGGGCGGATGCCTGGTATCGCTGATTGCCACGTTTCTTCATTTTTATGACAAAACCGATTTGAAATATAATTTTTGTTTAGCCGCCACTGCCGAAGAAGAAATATCAGGTGTAAACGGATTAGAACTGGTAATTCCCGATCTGGGGCAACTTGAGTTTGCCATAGTTGGCGAACCAACCCTAATGCAGCTGGCCATTGCCGAACGGGGGCTGATGGTATTAGACTGTACCGCCCACGGCAAATCAGGTCATGCCGCGCGCGAAGAAGGGGAAAATGCTATTTACAAAGCAATGGCAGACATTGAATGGTTTCGCAATTACCGATTTGCAGAAGAATCTGAAATGTTCGGACCAATAAAAATGTCGGTTACGGTAATTAATGCCGGGTCGCAACATAACGTAGTACCGGCAACCTGTACTTTTACCGTTGATGTGAGGGTAACCGATGCCTACCGTAATGAGGAGGTGCTCAATATTATTCAACAACAGGTTAGTTGCGATGTAGTGCCCCGGTCGGTCAGGTTAAAGCCATCATCTATAGATAAAAACCACCCAATTGTACAGGCGGGTATAGCACTGGGCCGAACCACTTATGGCTCCCCCACCACCTCAGATCAGGCACTGCTCGATATTCCTTCGGTTAAAGTAGGTCCGGGTGATTCTGCGAGATCACATACGGCCGATGAATTCATCTATACCAATGAAATTGAAGAAGGCATTAAACTTTATATACAAATGCTGGAAAAGGTTACCACTTAATTTGTACATTTACTTCATTACCAATACAGTAACAACAATTTAAGCTTAAGCACAAATGAAATGGAATTTGGCAAAGTAATACTGCCAGAACTCGACCTTATTGATTTTACTTTGCCGCCTGATGCAGCGTTAACTACCGCAACTTTGCGCGAAGCCAAAGGTAAACAGCCGCTGCGAGTTTATGTAGGCTGCTCCAGCTGGGGGCAAAAGGACTGGAAAGGCATGATGTTTCCGGCCAAAACAAAAAGCGCCGACTTTTTACAGGAGTACGTAAAGCATTTCAACATGATTGAGTTAAATGCGACGCACTACCGCATGCATGATGCTGTTACTATTGCCAAATGGAAAGAAAAAGCTGCCAGTAATCCCGACTTTAAGTTTTGCCCCAAGTTTAACCAGCTTATTACGCATATAAAGCGCTTAAAGCAGGCCGATGAGATTACAACATCTTTTTATGAAAGCATGCTGGCTTTTGAAGACAAACTGGGGCCTATGTTTTTACAGATGAGCGACGGCTATCTACCGCAGCACTTTGCCGAATTTAAAAGTTACATCGAAAGTTTGCCCCGCGACCTGCCCGTATTTGCAGAGTTACGCCATAAAGACTGGTTTGCCAATACCATACACTACAACGCCGCCTTTGAGTTAATGAATAAACTTAACATCGGCTCCATCATTACCGATACTGCCGGCAGGCGCGATGTGGTGCACATGACACTTACTACACCTGTAGCTTTTATTCGTTTTGTGGGGAATGCCCTGCACCCTACCGACTACCTGCGCATTGATGCCTGGGTAAACCGGTTTGCACAATGGAGCAAACAGGGGCTGCAGGCTATTTACTTTGGGATGCACCAACCCGACGAAAAAACAACGCCTTTGCTGTGTGATTATTTGATTATGCAATTAAATAAAACATTACACATGAACATTGCAAGACCGGGATTGTTACCAACTAACAACACGCTATTTTAACCTTTAGTTGAACAGGTTATGACTAAATTTTAAGCACGCACATGATAAAAATATTATTAGCCGACGATCATAATATAGTAAGAAACGGAATAAAATCTTTGTTAGACAAGGAGGCTGATATGAAAATATTGGCTGAAGCTATTGACGGTCAGCAGGCACTTGATTTATTGCAAAGTAGCAAAGAGCTGCCTGATGTTATTTTAACTGACGTTAATATGCCGGTAATGAACGGCATGGAGTTAGCTGCAAAGATTAAAGAACAATTCCCTACTGTTAAAATAATTGTGTTGTCGATGCTTGATCATGAGCGCTATATAAGCCAGGCTTTCAAAGCTGGCGCTTCGGGATACATCTTAAAAAACGTAAGCGCTGATGAATTAACCTTTTCTATAAGGCACATCTGCAATTACAATGAGCGATACCTATGCTCTGAACTGGCACTGCGCATGCTCGATAAAATGATCGTTTCGCCTGAAGTAAACGTGCCTGAAAATTCTGAAAACCTCGACCTGTCCAAACGCGAGATAGAAGTTTTATCTTTAATTGCCCAGGGGCTTACTAATCAAGAAATTGCCGACAAACTATTCACCAGCAAACGTACCGTGGAAGGTCATCGTCAAAACCTTATCGAAAAAACCGGCACACGAAATACCGCTTCATTAATACGCTTTGCCATTGTTAATAATATAATAAGATAATTCAATTTTAATATTCCTTCCCTACCAATAAATACGCATCCCAAAAACGCGTATTTACCACCTCTTTAAACCCGAGTTTATACCTATTAAATGGTTAAATTGGTGCTTTATATTTGCTTTATAATTAATTAGCGTCATTTATATGATAATGTGCCGTAAGCGCTTCGCCCTTGCACGTCTTATCATTTAGAAGCTTCGTTATTGAATTAGTTAAAATAATATAATAACATATGAAGCGCATTCTGGTGTTAGACAATGATCCGGCTATTCTTGACGTAATACAGGAAATTTTAAGCTATGAGGGCTTCGATGTGAAGACCTTGGAGGATACTGATAACATCTTTACCTGTATAGACAATTATCAACCCGACCTGGTACTTATCGATTACATTTTAAATGGTATCAATGGGGGAGAATTGTGTGCGCAGATTAAAAAAAATCCTTTAACGAGTGGCTTGCCAGTAATTATCATGTCGGCCTACTCCAAAGTATTACTCTCATTAGGCAATTATGGCTGTGATGAGTTTATAGCCAAGCCTTTTGATTTGGCACATTTTGTAAACAGAATATGCTTGTATACAAGTACAAACAACGCTTTAACAGCCTAATAAAAAACACGTATTTAACGCTTTCCGAATAAGTATTTGTTCGGGTTTTACCACTTAATTTTTAACGGTAACTTGCTTTACAACCAAACGCTCTTTTTTATTATTATAACAGGTACAATCTTTAAAATTACGACTATCTATGTTTAACAATGCCGGTATTAACAAAGTGTTTTTAGTTGGACATGTGGGTAAAACACCCCGGCTTCACACACAAGCGGACGGCCTGAACTTTTTCAGTTTCCCTTTAGCCACCAACGAGTTTATTAAGAAAAACAATCAATCGGTTGAGCATGTAGAATGGCATCAGGTTAAAATACCCGTGCCTATGCTGAGCGAAACAGCTCCCGATTTGAACAAAGGCCATTTAATTTACCTGGAAGGTAAAATTAAAACCAAGTGTTATACAGACGAATTAGGAATTAAGCGCTATAAGTCTGAAGTGCTATGTGTTAACTTCAGGGTGCTTAGCAGCATTCCTGCCGAAGTGCAGGTAGCTTCAGAAGGTGAATTAATGTAATCCTTTGCGTTTTAGGAAGCCTCCGGTGGTGTCGTCTATACTTTGCTGTATAATAAATGCCGCCGGATCAATCTTCAGTATCTTCTCCTTAAGAGACGGCACCTCCAGGCGGGTAACTACGGTAAAGATTATATCGCGCGGATCATTAACGTAACCATCTTTTCCATAACCGCTTTTCCCCTGGTAAACCGTAACGCCGCGCCCCAGCTGCATGGTAATCACTTTGCGTATCACTTCGCTCTTCATCGATACAACGGTTATTCCTGTATATTGCTCAATCCCGTTTAAGATCAGATCAATCATCTTGGATGCAGAAACGTACGTAAGTACCGAATACATAGCCGACTCGATACCCAGCAAAAATGCCGCAGCTCCAAATATGATAATATTAAGGATGAGCACAATATCACTTATCTTGAGTAATTGCGCTTTCTTGCTTAGTAACAGCGCAGCTATCTCGGTACCGTCAAGCACCGCCCCACCACGCATGGCAAAACCAATGCCCACACCTATAAAAAAACCACCAAAAATTGCGGTCAGTAATTTGTCGGGCGTTACGTCTGGAAAGTGAATGAACGCTATACACAAAGACAGTCCTGCAATCCCTATGGCACTTTTAATGGCAAACACCCACCCCAGGCGTTTGAGACCTAAAATTAAGAATGGTATATTAATAACAAAGATAAGTACGGCAATTGGCAAATTGGTTATATCGGCAAGTAGCATTGATATGCCGGTAACGCCGCCGTCGATAAAATGGCTAGATAGCAAAAAACCCTTTAAACCCAAACTTGCTGACAATATGCCCAATATTATTAAAACGCCGTCTGTAAGTATCTTTTTTCTTCTTAACTTCATAAATAATTCTCAAATGACCAATCTTTTTAACTAATGGTTTAAAAAGAATGGTCGTAAGATACAAAATCAGGCTTAATTTTTGATACTATTTGCACATGGATACCAGGCAAAAGACGATATTGATTGCAGATGATGATAAATCGATTGTAGATTCTATCTCAGCCATATTAGATCATTCAGGCTACGAAGTGTTAAAAGTTAATGATGGTACGTCTGTAATGCAGGCTGTAAAAGCACAGCCCGATCTGATTTTACTTGATATTCAGATGCCCGGTCATGATGGCCAAAGGGTTTGCCAGCAGTTAAAGCGGCAACCGTCTACCAAAGATATTCCTGTGATAATTGTTTCGGCCAGCATGGATGTGCGGCATAAAGCTACCGCAGCCGGGGCCGACGACTACTTAGAGAAACCTTTTGATATGGAGGTTTTACAACAAAAAGTGTTTAATTTATTAAACAGGCCGGTATAATTCTGATTGGCTAAATTCCTAGGCCTAAAATATTAAGTCATTAAACTGACAGTTTACAATCTTATATGGAACGCTAATCCAAATTTTTAATGGGTAGCTTCTGCACAACTAAAACACCTTAAAGCATATTTACGTTATTGGCATATTTTAAGTAGCTTTGAAAAGGGAGTTACATTAACTCTTGATTGATTTTAAGCGCGTTACTGATTTTGACATTTAAAGACTTTAATTTTAATGAACAGCTTGCCGAAGGCTTGCTGAGCATGGGTTATAAAACGCCAACTGCTATACAGCAAATGGCTATTCCGGTGGTAATGGAAGGCAAGGACGTTATTGCCTGTGCACAAACAGGAACAGGTAAAACCGCCTCTTATTTATTACCAATATTAAACCTGATAGGCACTAACCCCAAACACCGTATTAGTGCCCTTATACTGGCTCCTACCCGCGAGCTGGCTCAGCAAATAGATCAACAGGTAGAAGGCCTGGCCTACTTTACGGAGGTTAGTTCGCTTGCGGTTTTTGGCGGCGGCGACGGCAGCGCCTACGAGCAGCAAAAACGAGGTATTCAAAATAAGGTAGATATATTAATAGCCACTCCAGGCCGCCTGATTTCGTTTTTGGCTTCTGGATCACTAAAGCTCGATCAGTTACAGTATCTAATACTTGATGAAGCCGACCGCATGCTGGATATGGGTTTTCAGGATGATATTATGCGTATTATCAGTTACCTGCCGACAAACCGGCAAACGCTGCTTTTTTCGGCTACTATGCCGGGCCGTATACGTACACTTGCCCGCAGCATCTTAAAAGATCCGGAGCAAATCAATATTGCTATATCGCAACCCGCTGCTGGTATTAACCAACAGATATATAAGGTTAAGGATGAGCAAAAAACCAAATTACTGGTTGGTATTTTAAAGAGCGGAACTTACAGCAGCATTATTATCTTTTCATCAACCAAAGACCGCGTTAAATCTTTATACAAAGAATTGAAAGGTGCCGGCTTAAACGTGAACGCTTTTCACTCCGATATTAAGCAAAGCGAGCGCGAAGAGATTTTGTTGGAATTTAAGAACAAGCAGCTGCCTATTATCATTGGCACTGACGCTCTTTCACGTGGTATTGATGTTGAAGGTATTGACCTTGTTGTTAACTTTGATGTACCACCCGACCCTGAAGATTATATACACCGCATAGGCCGTACAGCCCGGGCAGCAACTACAGGCACTGCTATTACCTTTGTAAACGAGCGCGATTTCCGCCGCTTTAAAAACATACAACAGCTTATTGACCGCGAGATAGACGAAATTGCGCTACCCGCCGAACTAGGCGAAGGCCCAAAGTTTAAACCGGAAGCAAATAATCGCCCGGGGCGTGACAGAGGCCGTGGTAACAACAAAGGTAACGGCAGGCGGCAAGGTGGCGGCGGACCAAAACAGCAGGCTAAAAACGGCTGATTTAATTAGCTACGCCCCATTTTTTAGACCACTCGGGGTACCGATCCAGCACCTTTTGCGGGTTATAGGTATACCAGCCATAGCCTGACCGGCGTTCACGTGCAACCTCTTTTAAGGAATATACAACCTTGCGGTCGCGGTTACAAAATAGCGGCCGGTGTGTTTGCAGTTCATAATAACGTGTCCATATCGGTGGTGCGGTAGCATCCTGCACCACTACCCTGTCAATTCTGGATATGGTAAACTGGCTGGTATCTGCCGGGGCAGCAATAACCTTGACTCTTATCCCATCAATAGCCGATTCTTTAAACCAGCGCACTGCTTGTTGAACAGCGTTTTTCACGCGCTCAGACGGATTGTCGATACCCATGAGCAGCAATACAATGCCCGAGCTTTCTGCATTACAAATAGAAGGTGGCTCAAATGCCCTGGCCCAAACTGGCTTTAATGTAACTTCATCATGCTGCTGACACCAGGCTGTAACTTCACCAAAATCATTGATCTGGGTATTCAAAATACACTCAATGCCCCTATTGAATGCAGTTTCCACCTCTTTGCGTTTTTCAGCATCTAAAAATGAGTAAATGTCGTTATTTTTTTTAATATCGTTTAATAATTCCATAATCCCCACATACACATCATCATTAAAGGTAATGTGGCGGCTATAATCTTTTTGTAACGGATAATATTGTGGCCAGCCGCCATTGGCGTATTGCGCTTTTAGGATAAAGTTTATACCAGCCAATGCTGCATCGCTGTACTTCTGCAATTTAGTTGCCTGATAAATCCTAGCCAACGAGGCCACATGTGTGTAACTGGTACCATTATCAAAAGTGGTGTTCAGGTTATCTTTGTCTTTTAGCAGGCTATCTTTCTGACCGGCCGTTAAAATGGCCATTATATCGTAGTTCTTAGGCCAGCCCCCGTTGTTTTTTTGATATAACAAAATATTGTCGCCTATGGCTCTTAAATCATCGGCTTTGTACCTGGGCTGGTTTTTTTTAGGATTAATAACATTATGCTTGTCCTTTATATCATACCAGTGGTGCGCGTTACTGGCAAACATCGTGGTATCTATAGGGTAACTGCGCAACCTTTTCTGACCAAATGCACTTAAGCCTACACACGCTAAAAGTGTTCCTATAACAAATTTCCTCATATCTAATATGTTAAAGTTACCAATTTTGTCCATAAAAAATAACGTGTTATTAAGCTTGGCGCTACATTGTCTGTAACAACAGCGTGACTTATCTCAACTGCAATAATGATTATATTGCCCATATGAAATGCAATACCAACTTCCTATCGCTGCTCACAGGTTTAGCCTTGCTCCTTTCGTACGACTTTGCACAAGCCCAAAACAGCATTGTTGACCAGATTGTAAAAGAAGGCAACGATAACTCACAGCTCGAAAAACTAGCGCATGAACTAATTGACGGCATTGGCCCAAGGCTGGTGGGTACACCGCAAATGCAAAAAGCCAATGACTGGGCCGTAGCCAAATATAAAAGTTGGGGTGTTGCAGCCCGCAACGAAAAATGGGGCGAGTGGCGTGGCTGGGAAAGGGGGGTATCTCACATTGACATGGTTTATCCGCGCGTGAAATCGTTAGAGGGCACACAGCTGGCCTGGAGCCCAAGCATGGGTACCAAAACCGTAACAGCCGAACTGGTGATTGTGCCAGACCTGGCCGATTCTGTAGCATTTAAAAACTGGTTGCCAACCGTTAAAGGCAAATTTGTAATGATGTCGATGCCGCAACCAACCGGTCGGCCCGATTATAACTGGCAAGAATTTGCCACTAAAGAATCATTCGATAAAATGAAAGCAGCCCGCACCGCCCAGACCGAGGCATGGGCCAAACGCATAGCTAAAACAGGCTATACCGCACGAACATTGCCTGTGGCTCTTGAAAATGCAGGGGCCGCCGGTGTTATCACCTCCAATTGGTCAGCCGGTTTTGGGGTTGATAAAATATTCAGTGCTTACACCAAAAAGGTTCCAACAGTTGATATAGCGCTGGAAGATTACGGTTTGCTATATCGATTAACCGAGTCAGGCGATAAGCCACGCATCAGCATGCATACCGAATCGAAAGAACTGGGTGTAGTACCTACTTATAACACCATTGCCGAAATTAAGGGTAGCGAAAAGCCTAATGAATATGTAATGCTATCGGCGCACTTTGACTCTTGGGATGGCGGCACCGGCGCTACCGATAATGGCACTGGTACTCTAACCATGATGGAGGCCATGCGTATCTTGAAGAAAGTATATCCTAAACCCAAACGTACCATATTGGTAGGCCACTGGGGCAGTGAAGAACAGGGCCTAAACGGCTCGCGTGCGTTTGTTGAAGATCATCCGGAGATTGTAAAAAACCTGCAGGCGCTGTTTAATCAGGATAATGGTACAGGCCGCGTTGTAAACATATCAGGCCAGGGTTATGCCCACGCAGGCGAGTCTATTACCCGCTGGCTGGCTGCAGCACCGGCCAGCATTCGCGATCAGGTTAAAACCAATTTTCCGGGCACACCGGGTGGCGGCGGATCTGACTTTGCTTCGTTTGTGGCTATGGGAGCGCCTGGTTTTTCATTAAGCTCGTTAAACTGGTCGTACTTTAACTACACCTGGCATACCAACCGCGATACTTATGATAAGATCATTTTTGATGATGTGCGTAGTAACGCTATACTTACAGCCATTTTAATTTACATGGCCAGCGAAGATCCACAAAGAACATCAACCGAAAAAGCCGTTTTAGGAAACAACCCACGTACAGGCCAGCCTATGCAATGGCCGTTGCCAGTTAAAGCCATCCGTCGCGGTGGTTTAGATAAATAATTAACTTTTGTTACCGATTAAAGCGGATGGCAAGGCCATCCGCTTTTTTGTTTACACTGCATTTGCAATTAGCTTTTTAAACGCACAAACATGTTACATAATTTTAAGCCCCTAAGCTAATATTGTATAATACTTTGTAAAAATTATACAGTTATGAATGGCAAACAGATAGGATATTTGATAAGTACAACCAGTTATTATCATTAACCTAAAAACCGCCATACAAGCGGTAATGATGAACCCAAGCATATGAATAAAACGATACTAAGCACAATGGCCTTTATGGCTGCTATTGGTGCTGTTAAAACCGCAAAAGCGCAATACCCGGAAATTCCCCCGGCTGTACAAGCCGTTGCCGATTCAGCACTGGCCAAAGAGCAACGCTTGTCTGACCTGGCCTGGCAAAAAGCATTGCCTATCATTCAGCGCGATGAAAAGAACGGCAAACCATTTGTGCCATGGGCAGCTAAACCATCTGATCTGCCTCAAGCAAAAATCCCCGCGTTCCCGGGTGCTGAAGGCGGCGGTGCCTTTACACCAGGTGGCCGCGGCGGCAGGGTATTTGTAGTGACCAGCCTGGCCGATCGCGGCCCAGGTACCTTCCGTGAGGCATGTGAGCAAGGTGGTGCACGTGTTATTGTGTTTAACGTGGCTGGTATTATCAAGCTGCAAAGTCCGGTAATTATTAGAGCGCCCTACATCACCATAGCAGGGCAAACTGCACCTGGCGACGGTATTTGTATTGCTAATGAATCGGTATGGATTAACACGCATGATGTTGTGATCCGCTACTTGCGTTTCCGCCGTGGTGCTACCGATGTGGCACGCCGTGATGATGCCTTGGGCGGCAATCCGGTTGGCAATATCATTATTGATCACGTATCGGCAAGCTGGGGATTGGACGAGAATATGTCTATTTACCGCCACGTATATGACCGCAACGGAGCCAAGCAGGAAAAGATGCCAACAGTTAATGTTACCATACAGAATTCTATCTTCTCGGAAGCATTAGACACTTATAACCATGCTTTTGGTAGCACCATTGGCGGTTTAAACAGTACGTTTATGCGTAACCTTTGGGCCAACAACATTGCCCGCAACCCATCTATAGGCATGTACGGCGACTTTGGCTTTGTAAACAACGTAGTATTTAACTGGTGGAACCGCAGTGCCGACGGTGGCGATAACAACTCGTTCTTCAATTTTATCAACAACTATTACAAACCAGGTCCTATAACGCCGTTAGACAAGCCAATCGGTCACCGGATCCTAAAACCGGAATCGGGTCGTGCAAAAGATAAGTCGACCTTGTTTGGCCGGGTGTACGCCGATGGCAACATTATGGAAGGCAACGAGCGCGTAACCAAGAACAACTGGGATGGTGGTATACAAATTGGCGAGATGCCTGATGCCGGTCGCTATACCGATAGTATCCGGTCAAACAATCCTTTCCCGATAGCTAAAATCAAAACCCTTTCGGCTGCGGATGCTTACACTTACGTGTTGGCAAATGTGGGTTGCAGCCTGCCTAAACGTGATGCTGTAGACAGCCGCATTGTACAAGACGTGAAGACGGGGAAGATAAGCTACGTGGAAAATACCACCAACAGCAAAGGCAAAGAGTTTATTAAACACCGCCTGCCTGATGACTCTTACAAGCAAGGCATCATCACCGACCCTAACCAGATTGGCGGCTACCCCACCTACGCTGGTACGCCTTACAAAGACAGCGATAACGATGGCATGCCCGACACTTATGAAACTAAAGCAGGCCTTAACCCGCGCAGCGCAGCTGATGCCGTATTACCGGCTAAAAACGGTAATGGTTACACCAACATCGAGGTTTATTTGAACAGTGTGGTTCCGCTAAGCAAGGTGGTACCGCCAAACGGCAAGTAAGCGATTATCTTTAAATACAAACGGCGTTCATGTAACCATGAACGCCGTTTGTTTTACAGGCAGATTTAAAGCTAAGTTACAATGCTACCGCAAAACACAGCTGTAACAGGATGTTCCATTTGGCACGGGCCACTTGCAAAACAGCACTGATTTTGAGCCCTTATAAAAGCTAAGTGACATGAGCCAAACAGCTTTTAATATTTACCTCCCAATACCTTAGGCATTTTTAAAGGTGTTCCATAAAATATCCTACCAAACACTTGTTCTGCTGAGTGGACAAAATATCGATTAAATGTGTTATTGTCTTGTATGGTATTCGCACTTTTAGCGCAAATTCGGCTGAGACGAATAACGGTTATTTTTTCCATTGTTTTATAAATTGGCATTGTTACCATACAACGGCACCTTAATGGCGCCTCTGTGATTAAGGACGAATTTTAGAGACAATTAAAAACAGCTATGCGGTTCCCATAAAACAAGAAAGCAGGCGAGATTGACACCTCGCCTGCTTTCTTTCTTACTTTTACTGAAGTACTGTTAATAACCAGGGTTGTTACCAAACTCAGCTGCGTTACTTAATGCATTTAACTCTGCCAACGGAACAGGTCTTAATCTGTGAAAGTCCTGCACATCAGTTATATCTTTGTTTTTACTTTTGATGTAGGATGCAAAGTTGCTGCTATAAACACGCTTTAAATCATACCAGCGTAAATGCTCACCGCAAAGCTCTCTTGCACGTTCTTCCATAATAAACTGTAAACCTGCTGCATTGCCAGCTGATAATGCAGGCAATGTAACGGCTTGCATTGCTGCAGTTTGATCTTGAGGAGTTTTAACCGCCGCACGCGCCCTCAAAACGTTTATTTGAGTTGCCGCCGCAGCAATATTGCCTAATTGAAATTCAGCCTCGGCCGAAATAAGATACATTTCGGCTAAACGCATTACAATGATGTCGTTATACCCTGGCTGTGATGCCGGTAAGGTACGTGTATAATCTAAAAACTTCTTAAGAGGCACAAAGTCTGTAGTTGATTTGATTCTGCCATCGGCCTCATACATATCATTAATATCAACGGTTACCCAAGGCTTGGTCGCTTTATCGGCAATCACACCTTTGGTTATTTCCATTGCTAGGCTGGTTCCTGGTACTAATTGTGTACCTACAACTGAAGATGCCTTACCATAGGTGGCTGCAGTGGCCGCATTCCATGTAAAAGGTGTATTGGCGATCCATCGTTCCTGAAAACTGGCTGCATACCGTGCATCCATCTGTTCGTTAAACAACTCGAGCAGATACCGGGTAGGCTGTAACCGGCGCTGGTTATCAAACCCATATTGTATGCTGGTTACTAAGCCTGGGCGGCCGTTATACTGCGTTAAAAACCATGCGTGTAAACGGTTAGCATTTAAGTCGTAATCAATAGCGGTATTGGTCGAATTACTTATAATGTATAAACCTTCTTTATTGCCCGGAGTAGACGCATTGACACCTACACGGTTATTGGCCGGGTTCCATAAGTCTGCAGGCGAAGCCCATAAATCTACACCAAATTCAGCTTTGCGGGTTATTACTTCGTTAGCAGTGTTCCGGGCCAATGTGAAATAATTATTACGATCAGCACTGCCTGCAGGGGCATAATAAGCTCTTGATAGATAGGCCCTGGCAAGCATGCCTAAAGCAGACTTCTTAGTGGCCCTGCTATATTCCTGCCCCCATCCGTTTGGCAGATTATCTGCTGCAAACCGCAAGTCACTAACAATCAAATCATAAAATGCACTAACTGGACTGCGTTGTGCGGTTAACTCCGCAGTGGTTGTTTCGGTGGTTCGTAAGCTCACACCGCCAAATTGCTCTACAATGTGCCAATAGTAAAATGCTCTTAAAAAGCGCAACTCGGCTAAACGGCGGTTTTTCTCGGCAACATCTGTAAATCCAGCATCATCAATACGACTGATACCAGCATTACAAATATTGATGGATCTATAGAAAAGCGTAAAAAAGTTAATTACAGCGCCGCTTGGACTAGCTGCTGATATGTTTGCATACCGGGTTAGCTGGTTAGCATAGTTGGCTTTGTTGGCATTGAACCACAAATCTGTTCCGCCTTCTGAAACTAACAAGCCGTCTTCTTTACCATAGTATGCCCGTTGTTCGCGGTATGCACCATTTACGTTAGTTACAAATCCTTGCGGAGTAGACCAGGTCGCGTCTGATGTAGCACCACCAGGGTTAACTTCATCTAAACGTTTATTGCATGATAACAAGGCTACTGTAAGTAATGAAAGGCCTGTTATTTTATATATGTTTCTTCTCATGACTATAGCTTAATTAAAAATCAAGGTTTACACCAAAAACTAATTGACGGTTAAGTGGCGACGATTCAGCACCTCCCCTTTCCGGGTCATAATTTTTCAACAACGGACTTTTTGTAAAGGTGAATAAGTTAGATGCCGTAGCATAAAAACGTAGTGAACCTACTTTAATTTTATCGGTTACACTTTTTGGAAAGGTATAGCCCAATGACAGATTTTTAACCTTTAAAAATGACCCGTCCAGATATAAAAGTGAGGTATATGTACCTGGATATAAGTTGGATATATTGCCCCGACCTGGTTTAGGGAAATCATTTGTTGGGTTATTAATTGTCCAGTAATCAAAGTTGCCTGGTCCATTGGTAAGGCCAGATGGATCGAAGCGACCAATAAACTCTGCTCTGATGGTTTGTCCGTAACGGGCAACTAAAAACACATTCAAATCAAAGTTCTTATAAGTAAAGGTATTTTGTAAGCCACCATACCAGGTAGGTTGCGCATGGCCAATTACCGTACGATCATTAGTAGCGTCAATGAGGCCATCATTATTTAGGTCTTCTACTTTAATATCACCAGGCTTAAAAGCTGTAGTACCGAACTTTGCGCGGCCGTCGGCGTTCTCACCTAACTGCCAGATACCAATTTTCCGGTAGTTGTAAAATGACTGTATCTGCGAACCTATAAACAGAGAGTTATCCTCTGCGTTAATGATGTCACGGCCGTCAATCAAATTAGTAATTTTTTCACTGTTGTGTGAAAAGGTTGCTGTGGTACTCCACTTAAAACTTTTTGACTGGATGTTTACTGTGGTTAAACTGGCATTGATACCCACATTTTGTGTTGCTGCTATATTTTCATAAACAGTTTGTTGCCCGGTAGATAGCGGTAAAGGACGTGGAAACAAGATATCACTCGTCTTGGTATAGTACCAGTCTATAGTAGCGCTAATGCGGTTTTTCAGTAAACTAATATCAGTACCAATGTCAAACGTTCTTGATTTTTCCCAACGTAAGTCGGTTGTTAGTATTTGACCGTTGAAAATATATGCCGGTGCAGAAACTTCACCAAATCCCATAGGCACTGATGTTAATAAGCTTTGTGTACCATACACAGGAATAGTTGAGTTACCGGTAACACCGTAGCTTGCCCTTAATTTCAAATTATCAATTTGACTAACATCAGACAGGAAAGATTCGCGGTTAACAACCCATCCGGCAGATACAGACGGGAATGTATCCCACCTGTAATCGGGGCTCAACCTTGATGCGCCTTCATGACGAACCGAAGCCTGTAAAAGATATTTACCATCAAAACTGTAATTGATACGGCCGGCGAAAGCAAGCAAATCATATCGTTGGTAAGAAGAGCTAAGTATTCTACCAGCTTGATCGGTACCCGCTAAGTTGTAAAACAGTTGCGACGATAAAACCTGCCTTAAACCTGTAGCACCAAAAGTTTCATTTTCACTATGGATATAGCTGGTTAATGCAGTAGCCGTAAAATTATGTTTGTTAACAGTTTTGTTGTAACTTAAGATGTTATCCCAGTTATAATACCGGCTGCCAGAGTTTGTGGCTGAGGCAGAAGAATACCTAAAGTTGTTTTGTGTTAATGAAAACGGGTCGTAAAATTCGCCCCTACGGCTATTGTTCAATACCACACCTAAGTTGCTACGAAAATTAAGGCCCTTAATAGGCGTTAATTCTATGTAACCTGTTGCGTTTATTTCATTACCTACGGTTTCATCTACCGAAGCGCCTGGACGCTCGTCGGTTATAGGACTTACTGTGTTTGTATTGGCAGCAATTGGAAATGTATTTATGCTACCATCAGCATTAAAAGGCACACCTATAGGGTTTGCAGTTAATGCAGTTGAAAGCGGATCACGACGTCCGTTGGTTTTGTTAAATGCTAGCTGACCTACTATGCCGGCCTTGAACCAGTTATTTACTTTATGATCAATGTTATAACGGAAGTTGTAGCGAGTATAGTCGTTATTTGCGTACTGACTTTCTTCTTTAAAGTAACCTAAAGAAAAAAGCGCTTTAGTATTTTCAGATCCGCCTCTTATACTTACGGTATGACTTTGCTGCGTGCCATTTTGTGTAGCTAAATCAACCCAATTAACAAACTGACCTGCCTGAACAGCGGCCAATTCACCTGCATTGTTGAAAACTACATTATCTGCCGGGATAACACCTGTTACCGGATCACGGAACGATTCCCGCCTTAAGTTAAGGTAATCTTCGCCTTGACGGGGTTCCGGAAACTTGGTCCAGCCGTTAATACCATAGTAACCATTGTAAGATATTTTGGCTTTACCAGCAATACCCTTTTTGGTTGTAATAACGATAACCCCATTGGCTCCCTGTGAACCATAAATGGCTGTTGAAGATGCATCCTGCAAGATATCGATGCTTTCGATATCATTCGGGTTTATGTTATTGATACTACCGCCATTTTGCACACCATCAACTACCAAAAGGGGGCCGTTTGCGTTAATTCCTGCTGCGTTAGTTAAAGCGGTAGGAATAGACCTCGTACCACGAATTTGAATATTTACACCCGCGCCAGCATTACCTGAACTGCGTGAAATATCTACACCTGCTGCACGGCCTTGTATAGCCTCAAGTGGGTTGTGTGTAGGGGCACGTACAATGTCGGCTGCTTTTACTGACGGTACGGAACCTGTAAGGTCTCTCCGTTTAACGGTTTGATAACCAATGTACACAACCTCATCTAAAGAGTTTTGTTGTGCGGCCAGCTTAATGGTAACATCCTGATCATTGGCAGTGAATGTTACAGTTTGTGCAGCGTAACCAACATAATTCACTGTTAAGGTTACATTCTGTCCGTTTGGAACGTTGACTGTAAATTTTCCGTTTACATCGGTAATTGTTCCGGTAGTGCCTCCCTGTACACGTACCGCGGCCCCAATGAGCGTTTCGCTGTTACTGGCATCCACCACCCGGCCGCTGAGTGCGCGGGTTTGCGCCTGTACCGTTACTACTGCGCATAGCAGCACACATAAGAGATAGAGTTTTCTCATAATTAAATTATTTTTTTCAATAAAGCTTTTAAAACACAAGTCATCACCTGCTAAAATTTAACAAACAATTCAGCTGGCAACCAGCTCATTAAATATTAATTGATAGTATAACAGGGGGAATTGGTTTAACCGCAACTGGGTGAGCAATTGCATCTTCAAAACTAAGTTTTGGGATAATTACTTATTATGAAATTTTTCCCAATAAGTATACTATATTATCATACTAAAAGTTGATTAAAAAATCCCATTAATTATGCTTTAAGCAGTAGAGCTGCCTTTTTAAGTGACTTTCGAATAAAGTAAATGAGCAAGATAATACAATAAATCATTCACAGCAAAACATCATTTTTTATACGAATTTACTAACGAAACCATCACTCAATTGAGATCATTACAAAATCACATCGAAGATTAACCTTTAATTAACATCTGAATCTGTGTAACGACGGGGCTTTTGTTAAGGTTATTATAATTACAGCTATTTTAGATTTTAAGCTTCAGGTAAGGGAGTGCAAGGCCAATAATATATACATCCGCCACAGCATATCATAAAATTTAGCTTCAAATACAGAGATGATGTATATTTGCCCTAACCTATCTTAACTATCTGGTTGGCACCTGATGTAAGGATAAGAATGTTACTTATGGTTATAGATCCACTTCAGTTACGAACGGTTGATGTAATACGGTATGTTACCCCTCTACGCGAAGGGGGTTCGTTGCCTGCCATTGCCGAGGCCGATGACGAATTTTTATATGTACTTAAATTCAGGGGGGCAGGGCAAGGCGTTAAAGCGCTTATTGCCGAGTTGATTGGCTGCGAGATTGCCCGTGCGCTGGGGCTCAGAGTTCCTGAATTGGTATTTGCCAGACTCGATACCGCTTTTGGTCGCACTGAGCCCGACGAAGAAATACAAGATTTGCTAAAAGCAAGCACCGGCTTAAATCTGGCCTTGCATTATCTGTCGGGCGCTATCACTTTTGATGCTGTAGTTACAAAGTTGAATAGCCGGCTTTCCTCACAAATTGTTTGGTTAGATTGCTTATTGACTAACGTTGACAGAACCCCGCGCAACACGAACATGCTGATGTGGCACAAGGAGCTCTGGCTTATTGACCATGGTGCCGCTTTATACTTTCATCATAGCTGGTATAACTGGCGCGAGCAGGCTGTAAAGCCTTTTGTACAGGTAAAAGACCATGTACTGCTGCCATGGGCTAGCGAGCTGGATGAAGTTGATGCCGAGTTTAAAACTTTGCTTACCAACGATCAAATTCGCCATATAGTAAACTTAATACCCGATGATTGGCTGATTGATGCATCAACAACCGACACTGCCAATGAACGCCGCGAAGTGTATTACCAATTTTTAACCACACGTTTAGCTGCGTCAGAAATATTTATAACCGAAGCCAAAAATGCCAGAGCAACACTTATTTGAGTACGCCGTAATACGCGTTGTGCCCAGGGTTGAGCGCGAGGAATTTTTGAACGTTGGCGTAATTCTATATTGTGCCAAACTAAAGTTTTTAAGGTGTATCATCACTGTGGATTGTGAGCGCCTGCAGGCTTTTTGCAAGCAGTTAGATGTTGATGATTTACAGCAAAATTTACATGCCTTTGAGCAAATTTGCCTGGGCAGCCCGCAAAGCGGCGCTATTGGCAAGCTGGATGCGGCATCCAGGTTCAGGTGGCTCACGGCTACACGGAGCACGGTAGTGCAGGCCTCAAAAGTGCACCCTGGTTTTTGTGCAGATGCATTGGTAACGCTGCAGAAATTACACGTACAACTGGTATTGTAACTAAATAGGTGTCTATGAAATTATCAGCTAATTCGCCATTGCAAAAACTGATGAATACCATGCCACAACAAGGCATGGTAACCTGGATTGGCATAAGGCCCAAACGCAAAGCGCCTCTGCTATCACTCAATGAGGTGGATGCCATCACCTTGAAAGGTTTGGCCGGCGATCATTTTTCGGGCTCGCCTACCAGCAAGCGGCAGCTTACGCTCATACAACAGGAACACCTGGATTTGATTGCATCGGTAATGCAGAAACCAGATTTAACGCCCGGCGATTTACGCCGCAACATTGTGGTTAAAGGTATCAACCTGCATGCGCTTAAAGACCGTAAATTCTGGATAGGTTCGGTGTTGCTGGAATACACCGGCGAATGCCATCCCTGTTCGCGCATGGAAGAGACATTAGGCCCGGGCGGTTACAATGCGGTGCGAGGACATGGCGGCATTACAGCGCGCATTGTAAAAGGCGGTGCAATTACCGTGGGCGATAAAGTACGTGTAGCTGAAAGTGAAGAAAAAAGTGAATAATTGTTCACTTGGATTGTAGCACACGAGCCTCGCCTGACGTATAAGTTGTAAACCATATCTTGATGAAAAGATTCAATCTTATTACCGCCATTGTTGCACTAATCCTTTTAACTGCAGTAGCCTGCAAAAAAAGCCAAGTTAAGACACCTCAATTAGAGGGCAATTACAAAGGCACCTACCAGCGTGTTGGACCTGCTCTTGACAACAAAACTGCCAACGTTACGCTTACCCTAAATACCGGCAAGTGGACCGGCCAGAGCGATATAGCTAATTACCCTGCCCTATGCAATGGCACCTACACTTTTACCAGAAATAAAATCAATTTCGAAAACAACTGTGCATTCACAGCAAATTTTAACTGGACACTTATCCTGTCGGGCGAGTACGAGTTTAGCCAAACGGGCAATGAACTTAAAATAACTAAGAATTATGGTAACGAGAGTGATATTTACCGGTTAACCAAACAATAACAGCTTATTTTCCTCCTAACCTTTTCACAGTTTTCATGACAAATAACCAATCTTTAATGATATTGGTTGCAGGCCCTTACCGCTCCGGCACCCATGATGATCCTGCCCTTATTGCCGCCAATGTGAGGGCAATGACAGATACAGCGCTTAAAATTTACCGGATGGGGCATTTGCCTGTGCTTGGCGAGTGGTTTGCACTGCCACTTATTGAAGCTGCCGGATCAAAACAAACCGGTGATGCTATTTTCAATGAGATATTTCATCCTGTAGCTGTACAGCTAATAGACCACTGCGATGCCATACTACGCATTGGCGGACCATCTGCCGGGGCCGATGAAATGGTTAGCACCGGACGAGCGAAAGGAAAATTAATTTATTTGGACCCGGAAGATATCCCGCCCATTATAGCAACCTAAGAAATCAGTTCTTATGAGTGCCTGCTATTTCTATAAACTTAAATAGACTTTGCCGTTGGTTTCAGTTACGGGATAAGTGGCTATCTTCTCGGTTGCAGGGCCGGCTTTTACAAGGCCGGTTTTGCAGTCAAATTGCGAACCGTGCCACGGGCACTGTACCGTTCCGCAAATCATCATGCCTCCAGCCAGGGAGCCACCTTTGTGCGTGCAGCGATCATCAAAAGCTAGGTACTCACTTTCGGTTTTGGCCAGTACAATTCGCTTATTGCCTACATGCAGCAATTTCATCTGATCAGTTTCAAGTTCGTTGCTCGTTGCCACTTCAATGCTGCCGCTCGTTTGGTTAAAGTGAGCTTCTATCCATTTACCGGCGTTGGCATAGCGTGGGTCTACCCCTATCTGGTTGCGGTAAACCAGCGTACCACCCAACCAGCCCGATACAAATAACATAATTACACCTAGGCCTTTTAAACCTAAAATAACAATGTTGCTTGCCTTATCTCTTAAAAAAAGAGCAATAATAAAAACCAACACCATGCCCACATTAACTAAGGCATGTTGCGTTGCCCGCTTCTTACCTGAGCTTTGCGGTGGCACAATAGTAAAATAATCCACAGCACCTGGCACGGCAGCCGCTAATGCTGTAACTATACCAGCTATTTCCAGGTACCCAGCCGTTTGCCAGTAACTTTCGTTGCGGTTTATTACATGTAGCAAATCAAAAACGAAAGTACCGATCAAAAAAGCAATAGGAAACGGAATAAGTATGGGATGTAGCGGGTGACCTTTAATACTGGCTTTACTTTTCATATATATCAGAGCTTTTTAGTGTTGAACAAGCCCGGTAACCAGATGTTTGCATCGGCCTAAAGCAAAAGAGAGAGCCCTTGCTGATTAAGGGCTCTCTCTTTTGTGAAAGTGAAGGAATGGTTGAATATCTGTATATAAAATGCTGTTTAGCTATGGGCGGGGCTAACCGGCCTGCATTTAGCTTTTACCAGCTTACATTTGTGATGTACTTTGTATACGGAATGGCTTTTATACGTTTTTTTAACTGTACTACCCTCCGATGCATACAATCCCCCAGCTACCGCTAAAATCATTAAAGCTCTCATAGTTCTCTTTTTTTAACTATAAGACCGCCTTTATTTTAAAACGTTACATTTTAATTGCAAAAACTTAAAATTAAACCCCAAACTAACTTTTTCAAAACTTCGGTAAATGGAAAAAGTCGCCTACCTCGCGTAAACGACTTTTAAATTTTTAATAAACTATTTCATTAACTGACCAAATATGAATGAAGAAAACTTTACTTACTTGGTTGATGTAAAGGTAACCGGCACCTGATTGCTACAATGTGTGAAAATCACCTAAGTATTTAGTTTTTTCTTATAAAAAAGTCCTGATTGCTTACAGCAACCAGGACTTTCGACAACAGCTTAACTATTAAAAAGTAATAGTAAGCGTATATGTGCGATAATTAACACTGGCCGGCAACTCGCTGTTTCCATCGAGTTTTAGCACTAGTTTCCGCTGGTTAGCAGTACTGTTGGTAGGTATGCTACCCGGAATCAGGTTAACACGTATCCATCCAAAGCTGCTGTTAGCCGGCAGCGTTAGTTTACCGGTATTAGCAATAGTGTAGTGCGTACCCGCAACGGCTGTACTGCTTGCATCAACTGTGTAATTCAGTTCGGCAGCGGTGCTGCGCTGGGGGCCAACCAACTGTACCTTTACGCTATCATAACCGGGTGTAGCAACGGTACCTTGCGAGCGACTTTTAACAGCTGGAGAAAATTCCACTACCGATGAGCCTTCGTAGGTATCATACTCTTTTTTGCATGCCGTTATTACAAAAACGGCAAATGCTAAACATGCAAATATTATATTCTTTTTCATTGTAATCGTTTAATTAATAACCAGGGTTTCTAACCAAATTAGGGTTGATGTCTAACTCGCCGATTGGAATTGGGGGAAGAATTTTAAAATCGGTATAAAGCAGCGTACCGTTATCTTTAACGATATTCATGCCCAGGCGTGTTAAATCAAACCAACGGTGGCCTTCATAAGCAAGCTCTACCCTTCTCTCTTTTAAAATCACATCAATTAAGGCAGTGCCGGTTGCTGCTGTTGCAGGCAAACCGGCTCTTGCACGTATTTTGTTGACGTCTGCACGGGCCAAGTCTTCGTTACCTGCACCGCCCAAGCGTGCGTAAGCTTCAGCACGGTTCAGATACATTTCAGATATACGGATGACACGAATATTGTCAACGCCAAACTGACCGCCTGAACCCGGATATTTTTGAATCCAGAATACCGACTCGCCTTGCTTGTTAACCGGTACTAATACAGCGTCCTTGCGTAAATCGCCGGGTTCATACGCAGCCAAAAGATTGGCACTCGGCACCACATCTCCATAACCCGATTTTGCAGGATCATTATCTAATCTTTGATAAATGTTTTGTATAGAATTTGTACCGTTACTTTCAGAAATATCAATATTAATCTCAAATAACGACTCCGGGCTCACCTTCTTGTTGAAAATGGACCGATAGTCGGCAGCCGTAGCATTTGCTACAAATGTTGCTACATTTGAATTAATAGCCGCTGTAGCGTTATCTATGGTAGCCTGGTACTCCTGGTTATATAAGCTCACTCTTGACAATAACGCCTGCGCGCCACCTTTTGATGCATATACCTGAGAGGCGCCTGCCGGGTTAGTTAGCAACGTTACAGCTAGTGTCAAGTCAGCTTTAACCTGATCATAAACCTGACTGCTTTTTGCACGGGGCAAGGCTTCAATTTGGCTCACGGTTGATACACCTTTTAATGTTAACGGCACCCCCAAATCAAAACCGTTTACAACTTGCTTAGGATTATAGGCGTACTCATTAACCAAAGTGAAATAAAGTAAGGCTCTTAGAAATAAAGCTTGTCCCTTGATTGATGCTTTCTGAGCAGCTGTTGCATCACCTACATTATCAATGTAATCAACAATCAAGTTGGTTTTATTGATAATTGGGTATATGGTAGTGTAGTCATCGAAATGAGCTCGCGGCTGATTATTAGCCTCATTAACGAAACGGTTAGAGTTGGAAGTAGCAATACGGCAGTTGTCTGACAACACTTCAGATTGTACAATCAAATCGCGGCCAAACAAGCCTGACTGATATAAACTTGAATAAGCATTGTTTAACAATCCGCGGATACCAGTTGCACTGCTCAAAGCAACATCCGATGAGATTGATTGACGCGGCTCAACATTCAGTATTTTTTTGCATGAGGACGTGCCAATTACACATCCTGCAAGTAATAAAATTATATTCTTTTTCATCTTTCTTACTAGTTAACATTATAAACCAACTTGCACACCGAAGGTTATTGTGCGGTATTGGGGAACAATTCCTGAATAACTGGCTGCCTGCACCTCTGGGTCTGTGCCTGTAAATTTGGTTAAGGTAACCAGGTTATAGGCCTGCCCATAAACTTGTACGTTTCTTATGAAAGTACCTTGCAATAACTTAACGGGTAGGTTATACGATAAGCTTAAAGTTTTTAAGCGAACGTATGAACCGTCTTCGATCATATGCGAGTTTACCAAACTGTAAACAGATGTATAGGTGATACCACCGTTCTGATTACCTGTTGGTGCACCAGTGTTATAATAAGGACGCGGAGTGTCAGTTATATCGCCCGGCTTCTGCCATCTGCGCAACTCCGACCTGTCCTGATTACGATCAAGCGTGCTACCCATACGTCTGAGAAATTGCGCATCAACGTTATTTATCTTATTACCATACTGATACTGTATAAACGCAGACAGCGAAATGCCTTTATAAGTGAAGGTGTTTGTTAAGCCACCATAGCCCTTAGGAAGCTGACTGCCTATTTTCACGCGATCATCAGTCGTCGGATTGTAAGTGATATTGCCGTTTCTGTCGTAAAACATTGCGTTACCGTCAGCAGGGTTGACACCCGCATAACGGTAGGTGTTAAAGGTTAGCAACGGCTCTCCCACAAAGTAAGTGTTACTAAGTGTCTGTAAGCCATCATTCAGTTCTAGCAGTTTACTCTTCAAGAAAGTAGCAGTTGCTGTTGTTGTCCACTGGAACTTCCCGGCTATATTTGTTGTGTTTAACTCTATTTCTAAACCTTCATTTCGCAGCTTACCGATATTGTCTCTATACGTTGCAAAACCACCGTTTACGGGTAAACTTCGGTTAAGCAACAGTTTTGATGTATTTTTTATAAAAGCTCCAACGCCGCCGCTTAATCTTCCTTTAAAGAAAGAGAAATCAACGCCAACATCTGTAGTTTGAGATTGTTCCCACGTTAGATTGTCGTTTCCTAAAACTGGTGTTAAACCAGCACCGCCCGCATAACTGCCACCTCCATTACTAGTGAACTGTGAAAGCGCATCAAAATCTCCTATTGCCGAATTACCTAATACACCGTAGCTGGCCCTTAGTTTCAGATCGTCTATCCAATTAACATTCTCTAAGAACGATTCCTTGTTAATACGCCATCCAATTGATCCAGCAGGGAATGTTCCGTACCTGTTATTTACACCAAAACGGGAAGAACCTTCATGGCGAACAGTTGCTGACGCAATGTACTTATCGTTGTAAGAATAATCAACGCGTGAGAAATAGCCAATACGTTTATATCCCGTGTAAAATGCAGCAACGGCTGAGGGTGTTGCTGCAGAATTAAGCGTACGCAGTTGATAAGTTGGAAAACCAGTACCTGTGGCGCTATTACCCTCATTACCTTCAGTTTTATAGGTGACACCTGCGATTACACCTAACTTGTGCCCACCAAACGAGTGATTATAGTTAAGGGTTTGATCGGTATTGAAGTCGGTAATAAACGTGTTATACACTGCAGCTCGCCCATTAACCTGTGAACCATCAGGTGTTCTTGGATCCTGAAAACGGTCTTCAGCAATATTAGTGTAATCTATAGAGTATGAGGATCTAAAGCGGAGATCTTTTACAATCTGATAATTTACATTGAAGTTACCAGTTAACTTTTTAGTTCTGGCTTGGTACACGTCAAAAGCTGTAGTTTGTACTACGTTGTTGGTGTACGCACCTGGAATAGGAGTATTAAAAGTACCATCGGTTCTATAGATCGGCACATACGGCGGAATTAACATAGCAGAACGGTTAGGGCTTGCAAAACCAGTACCGCCCGGGGTGCCATTTTGGGTATAAGCAGCTAAATTAATTGTGCTGCCAAACGAAATTTTTTCGCTCACCTTTTGATCCAGGTTAACACGAACAGAGCCACGACTAAAATCCTGGCCAATGGTTTGACCAATTTGTTTGTTATAAGAACCTGATACAAAAAATTTGGTATTTTCGTTACCACCGCTCGCGCTGAGGTCATAATTTTGTGCCCCTCCCTTCCTGAATACTGCATCCTGCCAGTCATACGTAGGAGCTGATACTGGGTCACCAAATGAATTAAGCAAATTAACAACGTCAGGGTTACCGCCTTGATTAGCTGGCCTCAGTGCAAGAGCTATACTACCATAACGATTTATTATCGCTTCACGAGACAATTGGATAAACTCAGGAGTGTTTAGCAATTCCTGTTTTCTCACCACTTCCGAATAGCCACCATAAGCACGGAAATCAATTTGAGTACGGCCGGCTTTACCTCGTTTAGTGGTTACAATTACTACACCATTAGCAGCCTGCGCACCATAAATGGCAGCAGCAGCGGCATCTTTCATAATATTGATCGACTCAATATCATTAGGATTAATACCGGCCAATGCGTTAGATGTTGGAAAATTACGGGTCTGATCGCCTGCTACCACTTCAACACCATCAATAATATATAGCGGCTGCGTACCTGCATTAATTGAGTTCACACCACGTATGTTTACAGACACGTTGGCACCAGGGATACCGCTGGCTGATGTAACCTGCACACCAGCTGCACGGCCGTTCAACGCGTTATCAAAACTTTGTACCGGTACGTTAGCTATATCCTTGCCCGACACTACCGAGTTGGCTCCTGTTAAATCGCGTTTGCGTTGCTGCAAACCGTAACCGGTTACTACTACTTCGGTAAGCGCTTTACTATCAGAGGTTAGCTTAACATTTAATACGCTTTGGCTGCCCACCGGCACTGTAGTAGTAGTAAAACCTACGTAAGTGAATATTAAGGCTGATGAACCTGCGGGCAGGTTAATAGTGTAATCGCCCTGAGCGTTGGTTTGCGTACCACCACTGCCACCGGCAACTTTTATAGATACGCCAGGCAATGGCAGGCCGTCGTCACTTCCTGTTACCTTTCCGGTTACTGTCCTTTGTGCAAAGACAGCCGTTATTGACAGTGAATATAAAAATAAGAAAATGAGTAATTTTTTTTTCATGTGTTAATAGTTTAATTTTTAGCACTTTATAAAAAGCATTAAGGGGTATAATATGGAGTAGATATATACCGGTTAAGCCGGGTTACGGAGGGTTAATACAAATCATAGATCTTTTACAGTAATGAAATCTTTTATGTTGATTGTTATCAATTCATCAGTTCAACTGGAACTGATTTGTAATTTTATTAATTACCGCATGGCTGGGATATGCGATAATCACCATTTTGATTATTTCAGCACATTTTGACGGAAATATGGAAAGGGGCAGAAAAAGGGGTATAAACAGAATAGGCGGCATACTAATAGGCCACCTTGTCTATTCTCGTTTTGGTAAAGCTAACCGGTTACGCTGTAAGTTTATACTGCAGCGGCGTGGTGTGATATTTACTCTTAAATAACCTAATGAAAGAGCTTGGGCACTCGAAGCCAACCAGGTGCACGATCTCGTTAATGGGCATGTTAGTGGTTTTAATAAGGTGCCTGGCGCGTTGTAACCTTATTTTGGTAAGGTATTGGTGCGGCGACATATCAAACGCCTGTTTAAATGTGCGCAGGAAGTGGTTGACCGACAGGCAGGCATACTCGGCAATATCATCAAGCGATATACTTTGATCATAATTGCCCAGCATATATTCTTTAGCCAGGTTCAGCCTCCGCAAAATTTCAATTTTAGTGCTGTGATTTAAAAAGGTAAGGCGGGCTTCTTTGTCAAAGATTTCTTCCTGGTATACCTTGTAATAATTAATTAGGCAGTGGTACAGATACTCATTGAGCAGGAACTCATCTTGCAGGCCGCGTTCGGTTTGCTCCTTTAAGTGGAGCAAATTATACCTCATGTCCCCTTTTAACGGGTACAATGTCTCCTCGAAGTTGTAGAGTACAGGTTTATCGGCCGGGTTGGCCAGCAGCGCCTCTTCCGTTAAAGTTTGCGATCGAAGAAAATCGCTCAGGTAAGTACGGTCAAACGTGAGCGCGAAGGATTGAACCGGATCAATGGCATCTATTCTGCTGGTAAACTGCGTATCTTCATTCAGTATCAAAAACGTATCGGGGTGTACGGCAAGCTGGCGCTTACCGATCTGGTAGGTTTCTGAGCCTGAGAAAACGAAGCGGATACTCAGATTGTCAGCCATTTGCATTTGTTGCTTTTGGCAGGTGGTATCACTTGCAATCTTGTTGTTGTTCTTAAGTACTTTCTGGTATTTCATATCTGAGGCCTCCTGTTAACTAATCCTCATAATTTCTTTGCTCAAACAACACATAAGCGTTGCCGCTCATATCAGTAAACTCAGCCGAAAGTCCATTGGGTGAATACTGCGGACCGCCATTGAATTGAATACCGGCAGCACTTAGTAAATGGTAATCCTGCAACAGGTCCTGTGTGTTAAGCAGCATATTGCTTTTATGGTTGCCGGTCAATGTAGGATCTTCAATTAGGCCAATAACAATGTTATCGCCTGTTTTAACCAGTTTGCATGGATTAGCGTTGTGGTACACCCCGTCGCCCAAAAGCTCAAACCCCAACTTCTCGGTGTAAAAGCTAATCTCGGTTTGCAAGCTGTTTACGAAAACAGGTATATAATTAATTTTTAGGCACATGGTAAACCCTTCTGCTCAATTGTGATACGTATATGAATGCGCCGGCAATAAATTAAAGTGCAAGGCATTGCTAGGTGTATTTCAAAAGTAGGAGAATGGCATATCCAGGTAAATCACCCTGAAAGGGGGAAATTGCACATTTATGAAAGCTGAGATCGATAATGAGCAAAAGCCAACACGTAGGTAAAACTTACTTACTTGTTGGCTTTTTAGTGTAAAAAGGGTGATATTAAGGGTGATTTCAAATCAGCCTGTTTTGCTTGGCAATCTTAATAGCGTCGGCTTTTGAGTTTACGTCGAGTTTATGATAAGTATTCCGGATATGGCTTTTTACGGTCTCCAGGTCTATAAAAAGCTCAGTGGCAATTTGACTGCGGCTCTTGCCCTCCCCTATCAATTGCAGTATTTGTGTTTCGCGCTTGGATAAAGGCGAATCCTGATTCTTTTGAAACGAGCGGATCACTAGTCGTGCTATGTTTACACTCATAGGACCTCCCCCTTCCATTACCTCCTTAACTGCCTCAACAATTTTAGCAGCCGATGTATTTTTGGTTAAGTACCCCGAAGCGCCGTTAGATAGCGCTTCAAAAATAAGGTTCTCTGATTCGTATACGGTTAATATAAGGATATAGGCGTCAGGTAAAATTTTTTTGAGCTTGGGTAATGCTTCAATCCCATTTATTCCGGGCAGCTCAATATCCAGCAATATAACTTCAGCACCGGTGTCCTCCATCAATTTGCTTGCTTCCTCAACCGAGGCATAAGCTCCTACCACCCGATAACCAGGCGTATTGTTAATTAAAAACTCATAGCCATTTCTTATGGTCTCATCATCCTCAATTATTGCTATTTTAATTGTGCCTTGTTCCATAATTTCATTTAGCTACAAACTGCTTGTACTTGGGTATCACAAAAGTTAATTGTATACCAGTACCTTTATAAAGTGCCGAAGTGATCTCCAGGTCACCGTTGATACGCTTTACCCTTTTGTTGATGTTGCCTAACCCACGCCCTTTATGCGCTTGCTGGGTATCAAACCCTTTCCCATCATCCTTAATAGTGACTTTAATCCAATTATTCTCTTCAAGCGCTACATTCATAACCACATGGGCAGCGTGTGCATGCTTTAGTATATTGGTCAGTATCTCCTTGCATATCATGGTAAGATTACGGCAGTACTCCATGGGTAGCTTTATCTTGTCGAGTTTGCCATCCACGTTTTTGAATTCAAAACGAATATCGGTATCCTCAAAAAGTTCTCGGCCAAAATCTTTAACGTGCAGCAATATTTCATAAAGGTTATCACTCTTTGGATCCAGCGCCCAAAGTATGTCTTTGGTACCTTTGTAAAGCGCATCTACGTTTTGCTTAATTTGCTTAACCAGGTTTTGCTGCTCTTCCTCACCCTTCAACTTGGTGTTCAGTATATCTGATAGGACGCTGATGCGGGTCAACTTGTTACCAAGATCATCATGAAAATCTTCGGCGGTTTGCCGCCTGATGTTCATCTTCTCCTGCTCGCGGATAGTCTCAAGGGTTAGCTTACGCCTGGCTTTCTGGCTGGTGTAATAATATTGAATGGCCACACCGGCTAACACCAGCAACAACACGCTAATAAATCTGAACGTAAGAGTTTGATAAAAAGGCGGCGATATGATAAAACTGTACTTCAGCGTTTCGGTGGCCAGCATCTTTTTAGTTACACCTGCTCTTATAAAAAAAGTGTAATTGCCCGGTGGCAGAGATGAATAATCCACCTCGGTACTACTAACCGGTTGGGAAAAACTACTATCCAACCCGGTAAGTTTGTACTGGTAGTAAACACTGGCCGGACTTTGCAAATATATGCCCAGATAAGAAATACGTATATGGTTCTGCGTATGGTCTAAGAGCAGCGTATTGGCAAGCCCCTGTTTTTTATCCGGTACATCGGCAGCATCCAGCATGGCTTTTTGTTGGTTCTGGAAAACCTTAATAGATTGTATAATGAGATGCGGTTTGCCTTCAATCTTCTCTTTGCTGCTACACCGGTAAATACTGAGCCCCTTTGTATTGCCTATATATATACGCTCGTTATCATACAAAATGGCATTCTGGTTAGCTTCGGCAATTTTACCCTTGTCGGTAGTGGTTTCTAATACCTCACAGGCCATTGTACGGCGGTTAAAAGTTAAGCGGTTAACGCCCCTGCCGGTACCCACCCATATAAAGCCAAACTTATCGGCCGTTATACTGTAAATAATATCTGAATTCAGGCCATCAGCAGCCGTATATCTTCGGTATCTCCGGGTTTTCAAATCAAGTACGATAACGCCTCTGTCGCCGGTGCCTAATAACAGGTACCGGCCATAGCGCATCATGCAGTAAATAGCCGACGAGTTGATAGCCGGCATGTTAAAACCGGGATCATAGTGCTTCTTAACAATAAGCTTCAGTCCTTCCAGTCCTCCAATTAATACCGAATCGTTACCTAAAGGTAATATGGAGGCCGAAAAGGAATGAATGTCTTTAACAGGCGTTATAACATCGTTTTTGATCCAGATAACCCCACCTGGTGTTGTTGCCCAAAGCGTACCATCATCGCTTGATGCAATTGAGTTCACTGTTTTGTTTTGAGTACCGTTAACCAAGCTAAACGCCTTACCATCATACTTCCATAAGCCGCCATGACTGGTACCTATCCAAACATTGCCGGCTTTGTCGGTATGCATGCTTTGTACATACCGGCCCATGCTGTTAGGCGGCCCTACCCACAATTGGGTCAGTTCTTTACCATTGTACTTCAGCACTCCAAAACCGTCTGTTCCAATGAGTATATTACCATCGCGTTGCCTGGCAAAACCCATTACAATAATGTTTGATTGCCAACCGGGCACGTTGGTAAAAGTGAGATAACTGTCTCCCTCATATTTATAAAGGCCGCTGGCGCCCACGCCAAACCAAAGATTGTTACTGCGGTCATTGAAAATATCGGTTACCGATTGATCAGCAAAACCGTTGCTGGCATTAAAGTGTGTAAGTTTACCCTTACCTACACGGTAAGCTCCCCAGCCGGTACCAATCCACAGGTTAAAGTCTTTATCCTGTTGCATGCAAATGAAAGTGGCTTTGTTTTTAAGCAGCTCGGGTTCGTAAGGCGTTAGCACACCATTCACTTGTTGATAAATAGCGTCTTCGGCCAATATAAAGAACCGGGACGGGTTAGCCCGGTCAAATAACAGGCGTTTAAATACTTTATCGCTTATTGACTTTGGGAAAAGTGCTACCGGCAACCATTGGCTAAGTGTATGTTTATATATTCCCTTGCCATACACCACGATATAAAGATCTCCGCTGGCGTTGGTGGCTATACTGGTAATGGATTGCTTTAAGGAATTGGGCAAAGTGACCGGCATAACGGTCTTGCCTTGGGTTTTGCATAACTGATTATCCATAAGCAACCAGGTTTGGCCTGCCCGGTCCTGAACAATACTGGTTACAGAGTGGTGCTTAATAGCCGACGGTAAAGCATAATTGAATACCTTGTTGTTAACCGAAACCGATAAGCCTGCGCTCGACCCTATCCATAAACGCCCCTTGGGATCGTTAAATACACTAAAAATAAAATTACTATTGAGGCTCTGCTCTTTAGTTAATGACATGAACTCCTTACCGTCGAAGCGACAGGCACCACCCAGTGTTCCCACCCATATGCGATGTTCCGTATCTTCGGTAATACGATTTACCTGCGATTGAATAAGCCCATCTTCAATGTCATAATGTGTAAAAATGTATTTCTGCGCGTAGCCTTTAACCGTTAGCAGCATGAGCAACATTCCGGCTATCACTATACGAACAAATACGAATGTGTGTTTAAACAAGGCGTTAATAAAATAGGTTGAAAATTACACAAACATAATAACAGCGTGTGCAGTAATAGGAAAAATCACCCTTATGGGGTGATTTTTCCGTCGGTATTGAACTGGAATAAGTTACGCTATTGTCTTTTTTTGTAACCAGCGCCTTACAGGTTCGTCATAAAATTTGAGGCAAACATAAGCCAACACCAACGCCGAAACAAAAGTAGCAAGCGCCCAAGGCCATGCTTCCTGAAAAGTTGCGCCATGCCTGCGGCTTACCCAGGCCGTATACAGGTAAATAAGCGGGTAATGCGTAATATATAAGGGGTAAGAAATATCGCCTAACCATTTACAAAGCTTTGATGAAAGCCGGCCAGTTACTTCTCCGCTGGCACCGAGGTATACAATAATCGGGAATGCCAATATAATGCTCAATGAATCGTACAAACCGTTTGCCCATAGGTGTTCTGCGCCGCCTATGCGAGGCATAGCCAAAACAACTAAAAGCAAAATACTGCACCATAGAAAAGCATTCTTAACTTTTGTGATGTTTGCAGTGCGCGAAAGTAACAAGCCGCCAAAAAAAGGAAACATTAGCCGGGTAAAACCTATACGCAATCCATCGGCGTTTAATGCCCATCCACCTATCACATCGCCAGACTTACTGGTTACGGTGTAGTGAATGAGAGCAGCGCCAGCAACGGCCACTAATATACTCAAGGCAGTTTTAGAGAACTTTCTCACAAACAGCGCATACAATATATTGGCGATGTACTCAAAGAAAAGTGACCATCCGGGCCCATCTAACGGATGCATTTCCTGCCAGCCCCTAATATCGGCCGATAGTGGCAGTGGTATTAAGGTGAAGCCTATCAGCATAATTAGCAGCATTTTCCAAAGTGGCACTGCGTGTATATCAGGCCAAAGCGCACAATCCTGGTAGTAAAATAATGTTGCACCAATAAGCATACCCATTACCACCATAGGCTGAAGCCTTACCAACCTGCGTTTAAAGAAGCCACCAACGGTTAACTTATGCCAGCGGTCGTCATAGGCGTAGCCAACAACAAATCCTGAAAGCAAAAAGAAAAAATCAACTGCCAGGTAACCATGATTAATAATCTGATCCAGATGACTTGTTGAATGGGTTTCGAAGATGTGGAAGGCAACAACGGTAATGGCAGCCACACCCCGCAAGCCGTCCAATATAGGGTAATGCGGTTTAGCAGTTAGTTGGTGATTTAATTGCATAATAGTATTGAACGTTTGGCTGCTTGCGGTGGCAAGTGGCTAAGCTGGATGTTAATAATCCGGCCAATATAACAATTGCTTTTGATGCGTACAGAAACCAGCACTTAAGCCGGCTCAGTAGACAAGGTAAAAACTTCTAGCAATAATTTATTTTATCATCGAAATGTAATCTTAATATAATTAACTATATTAGATCCCTTTAATGGTCAAATCATGAAAACCTTAATTGTCACTGCTGCCCTGGCTATTGTTTTTTTAGAAGCCCCGTTGCCGCCTAAAAAAACAGGACAACCATGCACCTCATATAAAGCCGGTAAAGAGTGTAAGACTACCTTCAACACCACAAACTATATTCTTAAAATCATAGGCCTTGGTGCCTTAATAGGCGAGTAAATCACCAAACCGGTAAGGGCACATGTTGCATTTGCTTGGGCAAACAGGTATACTTGCATCATTTTGTGACATCCGGTTAGATGCAGTCCGATTAGGATTGAAAAAATAAAGGTGTGAGAGAACAAAAGTTGTAAATAGCAATAAAGAATATTTAACTAGGCTTCTATCCATCTCATGTTGGTTGTAAATAGCAACAAAAATGCCCATTCAAAAAAATGAACGGGCAGTATCAGCCATAATAATTTTAGTTCTATTATAAAGCGGTTTTAGCTTTTGATATATACTTAAGCTTAATAACGCTTTTTATGCTTTGATATTGTACATGAAAATACATTTAACTATAAAGTTAAACGTTAATTAGGCTTTCGCATGTTTAGTAATAGTGATAATAATTGCTAAAACCGAACGCTAAATTTTCTCGTAGTTAATCTAATATTTGCCGATTTAACGATTAAGTAAGATGACTAAAGATAAAATAGCTGATATCATATCTCGTCAGGAAGCACTAAGACTGAAGTATGTGGTTTTTTTCAAAACGGGAGTTATCTCGCCCCAGGTATTCAAAACACTTACCACCCTTTCACACAGAATAACCGAACAGGCAAAATCTTTTAAACAGTTGATTTAATGAACCCGCTAGCCTAATGCCTTAGGGTTAAGTGTGATCGAAACATAAACATCATGCACGATTCGACTTCCCTTATTATAAACAAGCTTTTTCACTAGAAATTTAATGTCTCTCGGCTACTAGTAGGTCAAATTAAACACACCATCTGTTATGACCACGTTGCCGGTTAAGTTGCCGATTGGTAACAAAGTTGCTGTAAAAGTGCCGGATATAATCTTTAAAACCGGATCGATAGAGGTGACTGTAACTGTTCCGCTACCGCCATTATTGGAGCCCCAGTGCTTGTAGCCAAGTGTTCCGGTTGAATATGTAATGTTGGAGGTCGGTGTGTTTTGGATCGTATAACTTCCTACTCCGGTTATGTTATCCAAATTGATCCTTAAACTTGTCATAGCGTTATCAAAACCTCCAGAATTACTTGCCCCCATAGTCAGCGTTGGGGCATTATAGTTGCAGCTTACAACGGTAACTCCGCTAAACCTAACGCCATTAACCAAACAGTTTAAAGTATGGAGATATAATGGAATCTTAATCTCTCCCAAGTCAGATTTCTGGCCGGGAGCGATGCTTACGGTTAATTTATTGGGAGATCGGCGGTTCCTATCGATGATATTAAACCCTACCGTATAAGTGCCCGGAAGCAGTGCAGGTGATACAAATTTTCCGGTGGATATATCCGGATCGATATAAACTAGGTCACGGGTTTGTTCATTGGTTAAATTAACCTTGGCTGTACCAGCAGGAACGATAGTACCGCTCATAATTCCTGTCACGTTGGGCGTTTCAAGGATGACTTTGTTCAGGTACGTATCTTGATTTCCAGGTACAGTCCGGTCAAGATCTGCCGGTGCAATGGACGGCGCAGCAGCGGTAAAGTGTATAATATACGGACCAGGAACTACACCGTTAAATTTATATGCCCCGGTAGTTGCATCAGGGGTTACGTCATAGCTAAACTTACTGGTTGTGTTGGTAGCTGTTATCTTAACTACTGCTCCTACAGGTGCAATAAAACCGGTAATGCTCCCTACAGCTGCACTGAAAGTCAGCGTGCCTACATCAGTAATCTGGCCGGCAGTAACGGTTAACGTTTGACTACCCAGTAAGGCATACCCAGCTGAGGCGAACGGCAGTAAGGTGTAGGTTCCTGCAGGAAGGTCAGCAAACCTGAAAACGCCACTTGCATCAGGTTGCACTTTCCTATAAAATTTTGACCCATCAGACACTGACACTTCGGTAGCTGCTCCTGCAGGGCTAATGACGCCAATAACACTCCCAGTTGCAGGCGCATTTCCCGTTGCAGGGCTTGTAACGCCCGATGTACCGGCTGTAGCAGTTGGCGAATCCTTTTTTTTACAGGAATAAAAGCAAGCGATGAAAACAAGCAGCAGGGGTAATAAGCTTTTCATGACAAAGTGGTTTGACATCTGTTGAAGTTACGGCTGATGAAAGTTCAGTCCGTGTCAATACTTCTACAAAGCTATAACTCTCAATCTGGGCATCAATCCCGCAAATTGGGGGATTTGGCACGAATAACTGTATTAAGGCTTAAAAAGACGTACTTTAGTGGGCCATGCTATTCGAACGTATTGTCACGTTTTTTATGCCCCAGGGAATGCGGTACAACGCAAGCCATCCCAACCATCATGAGTTTAGAATTGTGGTCAGCACTTGCCTGATTGGTTTGCCTTTAATGTTGTTGTTCCCACTGCCTTTATATTCAATGAGCAAACCGGTAATCGGCTATCTGATCAATGACCTATTGGTGATCATAACGCTGTTTTGTACAAGATTTTTAGGCCATTACCGTATTCCGATGACGATTACTGCCTTGGTTACCTATTTCATCGTTTACGACTGGATTAGAAATTCCGGACTGATTTATTCTTCTAATGTAAGTATTCTGCACATGTACCTGCTATGCGCCATTTGGGCCGATAAGCGTTATGGCTGGTGGGCTATACTTTCCAACCTTATCATTTTTGTTTTTATTTATAACCAGACACTGCATGCCGGCTTAGACGTACAAATGCAAAGAACGTTGGGCGGACCATTCTATGCTTTGGTGATGAACTGTTTGATTACGATCTTTTTTGGCGGATTCCTCGCGTATTTGCAGTTTGACCAGGAACGTGACCGACTTAAAATTGAAAACTTGAAGGAACAAAAAATCACTATGCTTGATGAAGCGGTCAAAAAAAGAACAGAACAATTGAATAATATGCGCGAAACTATTGCTACAGATTTTCATGATGAGACGGGCAACATGTTATCGGCTATAACCCGGCAGGCATCCTTGTTAAAGCAGAAATTTGGCGAACAGCAAGACATAGGTCCGATTGTAGAAAGTATAATTAAAAACAGCAATGGTTTATACGCCAGCAGTAAAGACTTTTTATGGCATCTTAACCACGACAGCGACAATCCGCAGGAATTGTTTGATTATATGACCGCTTATGGACAATTTTATTACAACCAGTTTGATATTGCTTTTTCATCATCAAACGATGAATGTCCGCTTTTTCAGCTTGCGCCATCAGCAGCGTTAAATATTATATATATCTTCAAAGAGGCGATGACCAATGTGGTAAAACATGCAGAAGCGCGTGAAGTACTATTTGAGATGCGTTGCTGTTCAGGTCAGCTTACTTACAGTATACAGGACGATGGCAACTGGAAGGCTGCTGATATTAATGAACAACATTATGGATTAGCTAATATGGAGTGGCGCTGCCAAAAGAATGGATTTGAGTTTACATTGTCAAATCAGCCAGCCGGAACCCGAATAGAGATCACCGTGCCAACAAGTACAGCTGTTTAACGCATGAAGAAGAAGATTGCCATTATTGAAGATAACGTTGTGATCAGGAACGGTTTTGCTGCCGTGATTGACAGCGCTGCCGACTACCAGGTATGCGGCCAATATTCTTCTTGCGAAGAGGCATTGAAAAAGCTGGTGACCGATACTCCCGACTTGGTACTGATGGACATTGACCTGCCCGGCATGAACGGTATTGATGGCACCATGCAAATCAAAAAACGACAGCCTGAGTGCATTGTTCTCATTATTACCGTGCTGGAAGACAGTGATAAGGTATTTCGTTCGCTATGTGCAGGCGCAGGGGGCTACATTGTTAAAAACTCGGATACGGATGGAATTGTCAGAAATCTCAATGAGGCCTTTTCGGGAGGTGCACCTATGAGCCTCAATATTGCAAAAATGGTGGTGCAATCCTTCAACCGGCCGCAAAACTCGCCTCTCTCTGAACGGGAAACGGATGTGCTCAGGGGCATTGCTGCAGGTAAAAGCTATACAAAAATAGCGCTTGACCTGTTCATCAGTAAAGAAACCGTTCGCAGTCACATTAAGAATATCTACCAAAAATTGGCGGTTAACAGTAAGGCCGAGGCCTTAAAAGTTGCCGGTAGTAACAAGTGGATTGTGTAGCTCTCCAAACGTTTCCCTTTAAATATCCCCCAGTTTGCAGGATTGTACAGGCGTTTATTGTGCCTTAACTTTGAATGGTACCTGTTTACCAAATCATCGTTATCACATTGAAAAAACTTTTACTCTTTAGTTTCCTTGTAGCAGTTATTGTTGCCGCTTGCAAGAAAGACAAAATTTCCACTCCCCGATCTGAAATCATTCCACAAAGCAATAATACTCCAACACCTGGAAATCCTAATACACCGGCTGTAGCCATAACGGTTACAGGTGTAAGCCCTTTAGCTATCAGCGCCGGAATGTCTGTGGATATTTTAGGTAGCAATTTTGGCTCCTCACTAAGTGAAGTATCTGTATCACTAAATGGCGTACCCGCAACAGTTAAGTCGGTTACTAATACAAAAATTACTGTTATTGCGCCGGTTACAAACAGTGGAAAGGTAACAGTAACCATAGGCAGCCAAAGGGCAGAAGGGGGTGATTTTTATTATGATAAAGCCAAGGATTTGCCTACATCTGCTTATACTTCGGGCGATGTGATACTGAATACACAAGCGCAGGTAGATGCTTTTGTGACATTGAATAAAGACAATCCGGCACTTACCATCACTGGCAATCTTAGCATAACAGGGTTTGAAATTACTTCCATTGCCGGATTGGATAATATACTGATTGCTGTTACCAAAGATATAAGTATTAACACGTTAATACTGCGTGATATTAACCTAAGGAAATTGACGTCTGCAGGCTCTATAACTTTAGGTCCAAATTCTATATTTGCAGGTGTAGACCTTGCTCCTAATGGACCTCATTCAGCAGCAACAAGCATCGATCTAAGCAGTTTAACTAAAGCAACTAATCTTTCTATTGTTTCTTGCCCGCAACTTACAAAACTTACGTTAGGTAAACTGAGCAGTTTGAATACGCTATATATATTTGCCTGCCCGCTGCTTACTGAAGCAGATTTTACATCGCTCACCTCGGCGGCAAGCATACGCCTGTACGAGGTCGGGCTCCATTCATTAGCCATAGACAGGGTAGCCAGTGCATCTGACATCACCTTGAGCATCATGCCTAATTTGCGTTCCATCAGTTTTAGGGCACTACGGCAGAGTACGATCCTTAGAATTAACGATTGCCCGCAGATTAATCACATTGATTTTAGCACGTTAACAAAAATAACCAACTCACTAAACCTGGTTAAACTGCCTGTTATTGACATGAGTGCATTTGCGAAGCTGCAAAGTGTCAGCGAGCTTATAGTTTCTAACTGTGCTAACTTAAAAAGTTTCAAAGGTTTAGAAAACCTCACTTCGCTATCGCTCAACGCAATCAGCACCAATGGTATATTGCCGGCCAAACCCGTAGGTTTAACAATAACCGGCAATCCGGTTCTAACATCATTGTCGGGCCTGGATAATTTGAATGTAACCTGGGCAAGCATAACCAACAACCCCTCCCTTTCAGATCTTTGTCCGTTTAAAAAGCAATTAATTCTGCTAAATGCCTTACCGCTTTACTCATATAAAAGATACATACCCAGCCAAATTGATACGAAACCATCGCGCACTGTGATTGAAACCAGCATTGCGCTTACACTTACAGGTAATGCCCAGTATGCTACACAAACGTCGGCCATAGCTGCGTTGGCAACGTGTCCATAGCGTTGATAACATTCACCGCTGTTAATAATGGAAAGTAATTTTCAACAACAGTTTTTCATCAGTTATTATCCGGATCATAACGGCTACCCGGTAAATCACGCTGTTGCAACCGAGTGAACAAGCCACTGTATGAAACATTTTTCAGCTAAATACGCCCCTGGTTGCCCACTTACATTAGCCCATCATCAGGTTCCAAAGCTATTGAGTACCCTGTCATCCTACTAATTGATGTACTCACTTACTGTAGCGCTGAAGACATTAAAACTGCTTTACATGCAGTACCCGGTTCTACAAACATAGGCACGGCTAAGCATCAAAACACGATAGTGAACTTTCCCAAAAGCACCAAAGATGCAGTTACAAACACAACTTCCTTGCACTATTTGCCACGCAATTCAGATTTAGCGGGTTAAATCTGAGCTTGCTATTAACTTAAAATCCTGAAACTTTGAATGCGGAAGTAGCAGCTTTCTTGAGCTGAGCTGCAAACTCGTCACTGACTTCTGCTGGCTTATATTTTACCTTTTTCAATTTACCACCGAAAAGGTAGTGATACCAAACCAATGATCCCAGGTAGCAGCCGGCAACATTGGCGTGATTTGGATCAAACTTCAGGGTTTTATCAGGTAGCCAGTAATAGCCCATATTTAAGGAGTATGGTTGAGGTGGGATTTCCGGATATACCACCGCTTTTACTACAGCTTCGCTAACTGGCTGATATGCCCAGCTACGGTTGTTCCGCATAATCCAGAATGCCTCGCCTGTGGGAATTATACCTGTGTGCAGCTTGCCTGCAAATGTTAAGTAATTAGCTTTTAGTTTTTCGTGCATCTGTTCATCATTTGCAGCTTCTTCCTTTTCCGTAATTAGGCCCCATTGTTTGGCATCTCTCCTGTAAGCCCAGGTTTCGTGAAGTACAATCCTTGCTTTTGGCTGCTGCTTTTTGATGAACTCATAAAGGTTACTGATATAAGGCTCGTAAGTTGCTACTGAAGACGACAAACGCGAATATTGCTGAATGGTAACAATGTCCCACTTATCAGCCGCAAGTAATTCCTTCATTGATTTGCCTTTGTATATCTTCCCTTTTACATCATCAGCATTAGCTTCTGCAGCCACAACGCCATCCCAATGTTGTTTCAATGAACAACCGCCCAGTTCGGCACGGCCAAATTTTATGATATGGCCACCTTCTTTTGCAAGCTGCGGCAGGTAGGTAGTAGCATTTCCCGAAAAGCTGTTGCCAATTATAAAGATCTTCAGCGTATCATGCTTTGAAACGGAGAAACGGCCTTGAACGGCGAACCCGCTTGACGAAAATGTCAGTAATAAGCAAATTAGCAGAATATAACGTATAGGTGTAAACTTCATCTTAGTAATTTAATTCTAGCGTTCTTTTTAAAACCTCCATCTTACAAAGGCTTCAATAGCTTCATATTCGGCCAAGCCGAGCATGTTGTAACAACGTGCGGTTTCGCTGGTACGATCCTCTGCCCTCACCCAAAACTCACGCGCATCGTCGCCCGGGAAAACCGGAATGTCTTTTTGTGATTGGTGTTTGAAGATGGCCAACCGCTTGCGCTCTACTTCCTGCGGTGATAGTGGTACAGCCATCTCGATTTCATGAATGGCGAATTCATGCCATGCACCACGGTACAGCCACAACCAGCAGTGTTTAGTCCACTCCTCGGTTTCCTTTAACCTGATCAGGGCTTTCAAAACTACATCAAAACATATTTTATGTGTACCATGCGGATCTGCGAAATCACCTGCAGCAAAGATTTGGTGAGGCTTGATGCTGTTGAGCAGTTCCATGGTCTGCCTGATATCATCCTCATAATCACTCACCTTCTCGTATTTAAAACGATCATAAAATGGCAGGGCCATAAAATGAATACGCTCATCAGGTAAACCCGCAAAGCGCGCACCGGCAATGGCTTCACCTTTTCTGATCAAGCCTTTAACTGTGCGCACCTCTTTAGTATCGGCTTGGTTGGGCTGCTTGCTTTGGGTAAAGATGCGCATATCAGCGTACATATTTTGCAGCTGGGCAACGTCAAGCCCCTGCGACTTGTTAAAGTCAATGGTAAATTCCATGAAGCGCAGCACATCATCATCCCATACGGCGGTGTTGCCCGATGTTTGGTAAGCCACATGCACCTCATGCCCCTGATCGGCCAGGCGAATGAATGTGCCTCCCATTGATATTACATCATCATCAGGGTGTGGCGAAAACACAACGGCCCGCTTAACAGCGGGTTGGGCGCGTTCTGGCCGTTGGCTATCGTCTGCGTTGGGCTTACCACCAGGCCAGCCGGTAATGGTGTGTTGCAGTTTATTAAATATGTGGATATTAATGTTGTAAACCGGCCCCTTTTCGGTAGCCAGCTGTGCCATGCCATGGGTATTATAATCTTCCTCGGTTAACTTGAGGATTGGTTTATTTAACGTTTGTGATAACCAAATTACTGCTTTTTTTATGGTTTGCTCATCCCACACGCAATCTTTTACCAGCCACGGCGTATCTAAGCGTGTCAACTCAGATGCGGCGTCCCGATCAACAACAAACTCTACATTCTGCGATAACTGCAAATAAGTGGCCGGCACTTCACCAGAAATTTCGCCTTCTACAGCTTTTTTGATGATTGGCGCTTTTTTGGCGCTCCAAGCCATCAGAATGATTTCCTTAGCTTTGAATATAGTGCCAACGCCCATGGTTATTGCTTTGGCAGGAACATTCTCTTTACCACCAAAGTCGCGTGCGGCATCGCTACGTGTAAGATCGTCGAGGGTAACCAGCCGGGTACCGGAGTTAGGTGCCGACCCTGGCTCATTAAAGCCTATATGCCCGGTACGTCCAATGCCCAGTATTTGCAGGTCCAGTCCACCAAGATGGGTAATTTTCCGTTCATATTCCAGACAAAATGCAGCAATCTGATCCTGACTCAGCGTACCGTCGGGAATGTGCACATTGCCGGCATCAATGTCGATATGATTAAACAAGTTCTCCTTCATGAAAGCCACATAGCTCTGAACCGACGTTGGTTTCATAGGATAGTATTCGTCGAGGTTGAAGGTGACCACATTTTTAAAGCTCAAGCCCTCTTCCTGGTGCATGCGCACTAATTCGGCATATACTTTTATTGGTGTAACGCCTGTAGCCAAACCAAGTACTGTAGTTTTGTTTTCTGCCTGTTTAGACCTGATCAATTCGCCTATGCGGTGGGCTACAGCAATACTGGCCAGCATAGAGCTTTCATAAATTGTTACCGGTATTTTTTCAAACCTAGTTTCTTCAAGTAAGTTTAAACGCGCCATTTATATGTTGAGGTTATATGATATATTTTCATGAAATTACTCTTTGTGCCTTATGAAACAGGCAATAAATTAAAGTCCTCTCTTAGTTAAAAGAGAGGACTTACTAAGTAATTAAGATAATGGATCGGCTGTTAATGCTTTCTGTACCTCAAGTGTTTTATATAACTGGTAAAGCGCTCTTGGTATATGGAAACAACCTTTCCATTTGCCACCTTTCAAATTCAGCAAAACTTCACCCTGCCGGTTGAGGTAACCAAACCATTCGCCATACTGATCATCACGATAGTGCGACCATGTATAATTGTGCAGTATATCGAACCACTCTTTGCAATCTTCATTACCGGTTAACTGGTATGCTTTGGCCATACAAACCAAAGCCTCCACGTGCACCCACCAAAGTTTCTGATCCCACTCCAACTGTTGCACAGGGTGGCCTTTAATGTCTTTAAAATAAAGTATACCGCCGTGTTTTTCATCCCAGCCAAACTTTAATGTACGCAGGGCGATAGTTACTGCTTTTTCAATCAAACTGCGATCGTTACGCCGCACACCCAGGTCCATGATGAACCACATGGCTTCTATCACATGACCGGGATTAAGTAAACGCCCTTCATGCGAGTCAGAAAAGCTACCATCGAGGTATACATTCTCTACAATCATCCCGGTTGCATCATCGTAAAATACATCAAGCACCTCGTGCAGCACTTCTTCTATCAAATTGTCCACCAATTGTTTGTCCAGCAGATGCTCCAACTCAAGCGAAAGGTTACAAAGGATCATTGGCAGTGCAAAGTTTTTCAGATCGCGCGTGCCCGGAAAGCCTTTGCTGTATTTGCCTTTCGGGTTGTCACGACGGCGCAAAATGTTCTCGAATGTATCTTTAGCTACCTGGCCGTATTCGTCTTTACCATCAACTTTATACAATGCACCAAGGCCCATGGCGGCAAAGCAATCTGAAAAAATGTTGTAAGGCTGCACAAGCGGCTTTCCTTCACGGTTAAGCGAAAAGTAAAAGTTGCCATCAGTATCCCTGCCATTTTTTAAAATAAAGTCGGCTCCATGACGAGCTACGTCCAAGAATGCAGGATTTTGTTCTACGTTATTATACAGCATAGAGTACGTCCAAATCTGGCGTCCCTGCAGCCACATGAACTTGTCGGTGTCATATACCTGGCCGGCACGGTCCAGGCAGGTGAAGAAACCCCCATGCTCCTTGTCAATAGAATGGTTACTCCAGAAAGGAATGATATTTTCGAGTAATTCTTTTTTGTAAAGAAGACTGTAATCTTGCATTGTTGATGTAGTAATAATGTTATCTGTTTTTGGTATTTGTAGAGTAAGCGAAACTTTCTCTATTATAAATAGTGGCTGCTCTTTAAATATTCTATCCATGTGACGTAAGCCTTTGGCTTCAGGTGTACACCATCAAGCGTGAGCTCGCGTTTTAGTTTACCTTCTGCGTCAAGGAAGAGCGGATGAAGATTGATAAAAGGTATCTTTTCTGTCGTAGCTAAAGCCTCTATGCGTTTGTTCAGTTCCAGCACCATAGCGTTCCGCCCCGCGGCATAAGGCTGCTTCAGCATATCTTCGTTAATAGGAAGCACGCTTTGGATGTAAAGCTTTGTTTTAGGTGACTTAGTTCTAACTGCGCTGATGATGCGCTTGTAGTTGCTAACCGTTACCTCATAAGGCAGCTTACGAAACAGATCATTAATGCCGATGAGCAGAAATATCTTAGATGGCTCATCAGCCAGAACCTCATTAAGGCGGGCACGCAAACCAAAGGTGTTATCGCCGCCAATGCCACGGTTAATTACCGGCTTTTTACCGGCAACTAGTTCAGGCCATTCGCCATGTTCGGTAATGCTGTTACCCAGAAATACGATAGCGTGTTTCTGCACCGGCAACGCATGGAAAAAATCCATACGCTCTGTATAATGGCTGTTGATATAATTGCTGTCAATCTTAACCTCCTGCGCAAAGGCTGCATAAGCCAGACAGAACGCCAACAAACCAGTTGTTAAAAACTTAAATCCTATTACTTGTCTCATTATATTTATTCAGGTTCAATTATTTAACTACGATAGTTAATTGTTTAACAACACTGCTCGAACCAGTATTTTTGCCGTTAGTGCCTACAAATGTTACCGTGTAAGTGCCTGGAGTGGTATAAGTGTATTTATAGTCGTTTACAGTTTGCAAATAGGTTTTAATAGGTGCAGCAACATCGGGATCTACATTATTGGGAAACAAAGCTTTTGTAAGCGCCCAGTCTTCTGATGCTACCAAGGTACTGTTGGGATTAAAGAAAATGAATGGTGCGGCAGTTTGGATCGTCCATTTATTAGCGGTGTTAACAAAGTCTATAGCTAACCAGCCTGCTGTTGACGCTGATGATACGTTTAGTACACTACCATCAGGCAAGGTATTGGTTAAATCGAACGCATAAACACGCCAGGTATTTTGTGTTGGCGTGGTTCCTGTAACTGCATCCCCGGTGTATTTAAAAGCAAAGTAAATAGGTTTACCTGCTACCGGCAGATCCGATATATCAACCACGCCTGAAGGGGTCTGAACACCAGATCCGCCCGGAACAACGGTTGATAGTTTGAACCTACTGGTGATATCTGTCCAGGTAGCGGCCCTAACGTTTGCGGCATCATACAAACCATTAAAGTCGGTTGAATAAAGCAAAGCAAGGTTATTGGGCTGGCGACCGAAAAGCACTTGAGTAGTCATGCTTAAGCTAACTTTTCCGTTAGCTGTGGTACGGTCTTTAAATTGATATTCTTTGCCTTTCTCGCCCGAGTAAAAGCTAATCACATCAGGATCACCTGATATTTTAAAATTTACTGCCTCTCCTACCTTGTACTCAGCTTTATCGGTGTCTACGTTGAACTCGGGAGCTTCAACATTTTTATCCTTGCAGGAATATATCAGTGTAAGACCAATCAATCCTATGATCAATCTCCATGTGTGCGTCTTGTTCATCTTTTTCAAATGTGATTGATTAAAAACCTTTGTTTTGTGTCATGCTTGGGTTAACTGACAGCTCTCTGGCCGGTATGGCAAAGAGGGTGTCGCGGTCAGTTACGTTTTGGCCAGAACGTGCACCGTAGCTGTATGTTGAGCCTGCACCGGTGGTGATCTCATTGGCTACTGCCTTCATAGTCGGTACAAATACACTCCAACGGATAAGGTCAAATCGGCGCAGGCCTTCATAACCCAGTTCAAGCGAGCGCTCCCTGCGCACGGCTTCGCGGAATGCTGCCTTGTCGAAACCGGTTGCCAAATCGGCCTGTGTGGCGGTGGCCAGCCCAAGCGGAACACCATACGCACGTTCCCGAACAAGGTTCACGGCGTTGTAAGCAGCAGCTGTTGGGCCGTTTACTTCGTTTTCGGCTTCAGCAAACATCAGTAATACATCTGCATACCGTAGCAGTGGGAAATTGATGGCCGACGTGTTAGTAAACTTCGTAGAATTCCCTTCAAACTCCCTGCGCCATTTGGCATCAAAACGGTTATAGATCTGCGCGGCGGTAAATGGAACCTGAACAGACGAAGTTGATGACGTATAGCTATAAGGACTGATAGACCAGTCACGGCGTAAATCGCCTAAAGCGAAGGAGTTATAGTAACGTGCCGTAGTACGTTTGGCGCCATAGCTGTAACCTACCGTTGGATTGGTAGTACCTATGCCATTGATTACTCCTACCGAACCACCTTCGTCTTGGGTGCCATTTTTTAAGTTAAACTCAACCTCCCAAATGCTTTCTTTCAGGTCATAAATGTGAGCGCACATATTTTTGAATACCTGTTTGTAATCAGGGTTCAGCGAGTGCGGAGCATCAGTCATTACCTTGTTAGCCCATTTACGTGCCTCTGCAAAGCGTGAGGCATCACGCATAGGGGCACCAGCCATTTTAAGATTTACCCTGGCCAGCATACCCCATACCACCGATTTGGTTACACGGCTGTTATAACTGTAAGCGGTATTAGCGCTAACCATATCAGCGGCTTTTTCCATATCCGAAACCACCTGAGCATAAACAGCACGGTAAGATGATTTAGGAAAATCTGTTTCTGATACTGTAGCAGTTGCTGTAAGTCTCAGCGGCACATCGCCCCAGTTGTTTGCGAGTATAAAGTAGTAATACGCCCGCAGAAATAAGGCCTGACCTCTTGCATTATCCTTAGCTACCTGGCCCATATTAGCCTTGTCAATATTGTCAAGAAGCATGTTTGCCTGGTTTATCCCCTGATATAAGGTAGTCCAGGTAGATAACAGCTTGGCGTCGGCCGGGCTGTAGTTATACAAAGCTACGTCTTGCACAGATGATGGAAGCGAATAAAAGCTGTCGTCTGCTATATCCATTTCGAACCACAAATACCGGCCATAAGTGCCGCTTTTGCCTAAGGCATCGTAAACTCCGGTAAGTGCCGCATTAACCTGCTCCTCGTTCTGGTAATAGTTAGCAGGCGAAACAAAGTCTGTAGGTGTGGTATCCAAAAATTTTTTGCACGCAGTGCTGCATAAAACACCCGCACAAGTAATTATAGTGATCAAAGTTCTTTTCATAATAATATCTAATTACAGGTAGTTTAAAATGAAGTATTTAGGCCTATTACAATTGTTCTCGCTCTTGGATAAGCCGAGTAATCAAAGCCAGGTGTAAGCGCTGAGTTACGTACTGATACTTCCGGGTCATAGCCGGTGTACTTGGTCCAGGTATACAGGTTTTGTGCAGTTACGTACGCTCTTAAAGTTTTCATCTTTAACTTTGATGCTACTGAAGCAGGCAGCGTGTAACCAAATGATACGGTTTTCAAACGCAGGAAGGATCCGTCTTCAATAATACGGGTAGAATAAGACTGGTAAGTTTGACCCTTTGCAGCCGGAATATCAGATGTAGGATTTTGAGGCGACCAGCGATCGGCAAACGTAGCAAACTGGTTGGTGTTAAATACCGATCCGGTTTCCAAGATCAGCCTGTTGGCATTGATAATGTCATTACCGTATGACCATTGCATAAATACGCTCAGGTCAAAAGCTTTGTAGCTGAAATTATTGGAAAAACCACCCTGGTGAATTGGATAAGCACGACCTATAGCGACTTTATCCAGGTCATTAATAATCAGGTCGCCGTTAAGGTCACGGTATTTTGCATCACCAGGCTGCACATTAGCGCGCACTTCGCCATTGGCGGTAATGTTAGATTTTAATAGGTAAGTGTTACCTGTTTGGATAAAATCTTCATACTTGTAAGTGCCATCATAAATCAAACCATAAAAGGCAGATATAGGCTGGCCAACAATAGCCACATAAGCAGGAATGCTGGCCCAATCAGCCGACCAGTTCTGGTTCGATGTCATGAAGTTTTGACCACCGGCGAGCGCCAAAACCTTGTTACTATTGAACGCTATGTTAAAGTTGCTGCTCCAGCTAAAGTTTTTGGTACGTACAGCCGTGCCCGATAATGTGATCTCTAACCCCTGATTTTGCACTTTACCGATGTTCTGAAAAGCGTTACTATAACCGGTACTTGGCGACAGGTCACGGTTCAATAACAGGTCATCAGTAGTTTTACGGTAAGCATCCACTGTTAATAACAACCGGTCTTTAAAGAAACCAAGATCAATGCCCATGTCCAGTTGCCGGGTAGTTTCCCATTTCAGATCAGCATTACCCAAACTTGATGCGATGATGCCTTTGGTATCCACACCTCCAAACATATATCCGGATGTATTCGTGATGGCTAAGCTCGGGTAAATAGCAAAGTTACCTACACCGTCGTTAGCTGTAGCGCCGTATGATGCTCTGAATTTACCAGTTGATAGAAAGTTCATTCTTTTGGCAAAGCCCTCTTCACTAAACTTCCATGCGAAAGCTCCGGATGGGAAATAACCAACGCGCTTGCCGGTAGAAAATCTTGATGACCCTTCCTGGCGACCGGTGAACGTGAAAATATACCGGTCATTGTAGGTGTAGTTCAACCTCGCAAAAATTGCGTTTCTGGTATAATTGCTGGAGATTGAGGTAATTGTATTTGGCGTGCCTTCATCTAAACCACTTAGGCCTAAGTTTTCATTAGGAAGTAATACAGCATACCCGCCAAACACCTTCGAATCGCCGCTTTCTGCACTAAATCCCAGTACGGCATTTACCAAATGCTTTTTGTTGAACCTTTTTAAATACGTTAAAGTATTAGCTGTTTGCCACGTATTTGAATTAAAAAAGGTTTCGCCACCGCTAACGCGGTAATTACCGGTAGAACCCACACGGGATAAAGCACCGTTGAAAGCGTCATCTTCACGTACACTTCTGTTTATGCCACCACTAACCCGAAGCTTCAACTCTTTAAGAATGGCATATTCTACATAAGCATTGCTGTTAAAACTGGTGCCAAAGCTTCTACGGAGTTCATTTTGTGCAGACAATACCGGGTTAACCCGCGCATCTGTTGTTGGATCTACTGATGGGTCACGCAGTGAGTTCAGCAAATCATCGGAGGCTGATGTAGCAACAGGGCGGTAGCTCCATACATTTTGCAAAAGGTATAAATTACTGCTGCTGTTGGTTGCCGATACCGGCGTTCCATTAACGGAGTTATAAGCATAGGTAGCATTAATGCCAACCTTGAGTTTGTTATTTACATCCTGGTCCAGGCTTATCCTTCCCTGAGTACGTTTAGTGCCGCTGTTAATGATAATACCATCCTGACTTACGGTAGATAACGACACGCTATAGCGTGTTTTATCTGTGCCCCCCGTCATAGATATATAATGGTTCTGCATAGGTGCAACACGGGTGATTTGGTCCTCCCAGTTTACGCCGGCTATATCCCGATAACTATCTATAGTACGGCCGTTTTGCAAAAACAGTGAAGTTGTTGTAGTAGGTACAATTTCATATTGCAGTTTTACAAATTCGTACGGATCTAAAAGCTTCATGCGCTTCTTATTCTCCTGCCAGCCGTAATAACCATTATAGGTGATTGTAGGGGCTCCAATTTTACCACGTTTGGTGGTTACTATAATTACGCCATTAGCACCCCGTGCGCCATAAATTGCTGTAGATGAAGCATCCTTCAGCACATCAATTGATTCTATATCGTTTGGGTCAAGTGTGGTAAGCGGGTTAACAGCATTACCAGCAGGCGACTCGAAAGGAAAACCATCAATTACAACCAAAGGATAGTTGTTTTGTGTAATGGAATTATAACCACGTATAACGATATTGATACCAGCACCGGGCTGACCTTCGGCCGAGTTTACCTGCACGCCGGCAACACGCCCCGCAAGCGCTTCATCAAACGATTTTACAACAGACTTTTGCAAGTCGGCAATATCTACGCTACCTACCGAGCCTGTTAAATCCTTACGTTGAGCTGTGCCGTAGCCAATAACGACTACCTCACTCATGTTGGTAGTGGTTTCGGTAAGCACTACTTTAGCCGGCGTGGTTCCGGTAATGGCAACTTCCCGGGTGGCAAAACCAATCATGGAAAAGATCAGTACGTTTTGGTTTGGGCCGGCTGGTACGTTGAAACGGCCTCCGCCGTCAGTTACCTGACTGGTTTTAGCACCCTTTAATTGCACGGTTACGCCGGGTAAGGCTTCGCCCTGGTTGTTGGTCACGGTTCCTCGTAACACTTTGTTTTGCGATAGTGCAGCACTGCAACAAAACAACAGCAGTGCGCATAAAAGCAGCAACTCTTTTTTCAAGCTTTTAGTAATCATTTTTTGCATAGCATACTGTTAGGTTTATGATCATTGGTTGTTAGATAAGGTTTAGGTGTGGTATTTAGAGCTTATATTAAGTTCAATCGAAAAAGCGCCACTTACTTAAAATCAACGATTGTATTCGATTATTAATTAGCGACTTCGTAAATGTAATAGTTTTTTAAAATATTTAATAATGATGTTAAATAAATTTAAATTTTTTTTTATCAAGATTGGAGTGGTTATGTTTACGCGTTAATCTATTACATTTGAGAACTATGAAGAGACTGTTCTACGTACTGTGCTGCTGCATTTGCTATGCGGCACACGGCCAAACCGCTAAAACCGATATTGCTATCATACCCGAGCCTGTAGCTATTGCACGCATGCCAGGGGAATTTGTATTGCCCAAAAACATAAGTTTTGGCACTAATGCTGCTGCAGAAGCAGCGCCCGTAATCGCTTACTTCAACCAGCATATAAGTAAGGCAACCGGTGCAAGTGTAAGTGCGGCTAAGTCCTCAGCATCAACCATATCCCTTACTCTTAATGCTGTTAATGAATCTGCCATTGGGAACGAAGGATACCGGTTGACCGTAACCCCCAAAGAGGTAAGCATACATGCTAACAAGCCGGCAGGCTTATTTTATGGCATACAAACATTATTGCAGTTATTGCCGAAGGAAATTGAAAGTGCAACTTATATCCAAAACAAGCGATGGACAATTCCGTGTGTAAGCGTTACTGATTATCCGCGTTTTCAGTGGAGGGGTTTAATGTTTGATGTATCACGTCACTTTTTTACAAAAGCTGAGGTGAAAAAGTACATTGATAACATGGTGCGTTATAAGTTCAACCTTTTACACATGCACCTTACCGATAATGAAGGTTGGCGTATTGAAATCAAAAGCCTGCCCAAACTAACCGAGGTTGGCGCATGGGCAGTAAAAAAGGTTGGTTATTACGGCACATTCGATCCTCCCAGACCTGAAGAACCGCGTAATTATGGAGGCTTTTATACGCAGGAAGACATTAAGGAAATTATTAAGTATGCGCAGGATCGATATGTTAATATATTGCCCGAAATTGATGTTCCTGGGCATAGTCTGGCTGCCATAGCCGCCTACCCGGAGTTATCCTGTACACCTGAGGCAAGCACTTACCACGTACGATCTGGTGAACGCATTATGCAATGGAACGGCCCAAAGTATTCTGCTATTATTGATAACAATTTATGCCCTGCAAACGAAAACGTATACGCGTTTTTAGATAAAGTGATCACCGAAGTAGCCGCGTTATTTCCGTTTGAGTATATACATATGGGCGGTGATGAAGCTGCCAAAAACTTTTGGGAAAAAAGCGATGCAATAAAGGATCTGATGAAGCGCGAAAACTTGAAAGACCTGAACGAGGTGCAAAGCTATTTTGAAAAACGCGTAGAAAAAATTGTAGAATCAAAAGGCAAGAAATTTATGGGCTGGGATGAGATTCTGGAAGGCGGCCTCGCCCCTAACGCTATGGTAATGAGCTGGCGCGGTATGCAGGGCGGCATCAAAGCAGCGCAAATGAAACATGACGTGGTCATGAGTCCGACAACGTTTGCCTATATCGATTATATGCAGGGCGATGTGGCTATTGAGCCGCGCGTATATGCCACATTGCGTTTGAACAAAGCGTACCAATTTGAACCATTACCTGATAGTGTTGATGCTAAATATATTAAAGGAGGACAGGCAAATTTATGGACAGAAAACGTTTACAACATGCGCCATGCAGAATATATGACCTGGCCGCGTGGTTTTGCAATTTCCGAATCGTTATGGTCACCTCGTGTTAAAAAGAACTGGCCTAACTTTTTTGGTCGGGTAGAAAAGCACTTCCAACGTTTTGATGTTGCTGACGTAAAATATGCGCCGAGCGTGTATGATCCTATTTTCAATATTACTACAACCAATGATTTAAGTGTAAAGCTGGAACTTACTACTGAAATACCCGGACTGGATATTTACTACACGTTTGATAATTCTTTTCCAGATAAGTTTTACCCTAAGTACACCGCACCGCTCATTGTGCCTAAAGAGGCCACGCAGCTGCGTTTAATTACCTACCGAGGCGATAAACCTATAGGTAGAATGATTACGGTATTAGTTGAAGATTTGAATAAGCGCGCAACTCCAAAGAAATAACAAGGCTGTTTTCCTTTCCGGAAGATGGCTTACCGGTTTGCCCCTACTATGTTGTTTCTTCATACAAAAGCCCGTTTGTATTTTGCAAACGGGCTTTTTTTGCGCTTTTATTTATTGGGGAAATTTCTTAAATGGCTTAATTTGATATATGCAAGTAGCATCATGTTAAACCATTGAAGCTATTAATTCAGCGCCAATATTCTGTTTCTCACCAGCAGAAATGCGCCGATAATACCTGCATCCTTGCCCAGTTTCGACATTTTGAGCTGAGTATCGTTATTTACCAAGCTAAGCGAATATTTGTTAAGCGCGCTCTTAATTGGTAGTCTGATATATTCTTCTGTAGTGGCTAAACGACCGCCCAAAATAACCAGTTCGGGGTTAAAGATATTAATAAGCGATGCTACGCCTCTCCCAAGTTTTTCACCAATTTGTGCAATGAGTTCTATGGCAAGCACATCGTCATTAATGGCGGCATCAATAATGTCATCAAGTGTAATATCCTCCGGCTTTTTCTTAATAACAGTAGATGAGCCTTTTTGCAGTTCCTCTTTGAAAATACGGGTAAGCGCCCAGCCCGAAGCCTCTGTTTCAAGGCATCCCTTTTTGCCACAATGACAAATTACCTCATTGTTGAATATTGGTACGTGGCCTATCTCGCCGGCATAACCTGATTTGCCATAATACAACTGGCTGTTAATCATGATACCCATGCCCAAACCATAATCAATATTCAGAAACAGCACATTTTTTTCGCCGTTTACCGCACCTGAGCAAAACTCACCGTATGCCATGGCGCGGGAGTCATTCTCTAAAAAGACCCGAATACCAATCAATCCCTCCATAACCTTGCTTAAGGGTTCTTCATTAAAGTGAAAAAAACTATAGCTATAACCCGTGGCATAATTAATACGTCCAGAAAGGTTTACACCAATGCCCAATATTTTTTCTTTTGAATAAGGGGATTCTTTAATGAAGTTGTTTATAAGACCACAAAGTTCTTCCAGTGACTCCTGATTGTTCTTTAAGTTAAACGGAATGCCATGAGAAACCTTCACCAGTTCTTTTTGAAAATCAGACAATCCTATGTTTATATAAGTATGACGAACATCTACACCTACAAAAAAAACGGAATCTGAAATCAAACCATACAGGTTGGGCTTGCGGCCGGTTGTTGAATCAACCTTACCTATCTCCTGTACCAGCCCGTCACTAATTAAGTCATTTAACAAGTTGTTCACCTTAGGTGCGCTCAAATACAATTCCTTGCACAGATCGGCTATGGTGCCATTGCCGCTGTTGGCAAAGTAAGATAAGATAAACTTTTTAAGGTTTAGATTTTTGTAAGCTACGCCTGAAGCATTAACATCGCTTATCTCTTCAAAAAAAGTTTTCCTCATATAGAAATCCTAAGATGGTATAAAACTAAATATTAGTGTTCAGATTTACATTCTTGTAATTAAAAATTTATTAAATCAAAGGCTTTCAGTTTTGTAATTAATTTAATAACTATGCTCATCTTAATATTTTTAAGGTAGATATTAATCAATGAAGCATATCTCCACAATAATTTTGTTTTTTCTAGTAAGCTTTGCCGCTTCTGCGCAAGATTTGCCAATCGACAGCAGTTATGCTAATAGTCATTATAAACAACGGCTGCAATTTTTCAGGCAAATGCCTGATAGCAAGAATGAAATTGTTTTTTTAGGTAACAGTATTACTGAGGCTGGTGAGTGGCAGGAATTGATACCTGGCAAGAATGTCATCAACCGGGGCATTAGCGGTGACGTATCTTTTGGCGTAATTGCGCGTCTTGATGAGGTACTTTCATCTAAACCTAAAAAGATATTTTTACTGATTGGCATTAATGATTTGAAGCGTGGCATCCCCGCTGCCATAATTATTAAAAATTACCAACGAATCATCGGCCAGGTGAAACTCACCTCGCCTAAAACGCAACTTATTCTGCAAAGTATTTTACCAGTCAATGAATTGATGTTAGGTAATGAATACAAGCGAATTACCAATGCTCGTGTAAGTGAAGTAAACAACCTACTGCAACAGTTGGCAGCATCAGAAAAATTAACCTTTGTTGATTTGCACCCTATTTTCAAGGGAAAAGACGGGCAAATGAACAGGGATTATACCACTGATGGCATTCACCTTAAGATGCCTGCATATATTTTGTGGGTGAACCTCCTCAAAAGCAAAGGGCTGCTATAATATCAATGTAACCGGCAATGAAAATAACAGGCACTTTTTTAGACGAAATAAGCCATGATATCCCCCATCAAAACTGGGGGCGGGCTGAATGGGACGCAGATTTTTCGCATATGAAAGCGGTTGGAATTGACACCGTTATTCTGATAAGAAGTGGCTATAAACGCTGGCTCACTTATCCTTCTGACGTTTTGAGAAAGCAGGAAAACTGCTACACTCCTCCGGTTGACCTGGTAAAAATGTACCTTGAACTTGCAGATAAGCACGACATGAAGTTTTACTTCGGCCTGTATGACTCGGGCAAGTACTGGTGGAATGGTGACTTTCAGCAGGAGATTGATCTCAACAAAAAAGTAATTGACGAAGTTTGGGCTAAATACGGTCATTATAAATCGTTTAGAGGCTGGTACCTTACACAGGAAATAAGTGGCCGTACTGGTAAGGTATCGGGCTTGTATGCGCAGTTAGGCCGGCATTGCAAAGATATATCAGGCAATTTACCAACCTTTATTTCTCCGTGGATTGATGGAAAGAAGGCTGTTATGGCGGCATCTTCTGTACTCACGAAACAGGATAGCATTACCATACAGGAACACGAAAAGGCTTGGAATGAAATATTTGACGCTATTAAAGGCTCGGTGGATGCGGTTGCCTTTCAGGACGGACATGTGGAGATTTACGAGCTACCAGACTTTTTTGAAGTTAACAAGAAACTGGCCGACAAGTATGGTATGCAATGCTGGACGAACTCCGAGTCTTTTGACCGCGATATGCCCATCAAGTTTTTTCCGATTAAGTTCGAAAAGTTGAAGTTAAAGCTTGATGCTGCCCGTAAAGCAGGCTATGATAAGGCTATCACCTTCGAGTTTTCGCACTTCATGAGTCCGCAGTCTGCCTACCTGCAGGCGGGTCATTTATATGATCGTTATAAAGAATATATCAGAAGCTTTAAATAGGCGTATGGTATGAAAAGAAGAGCCTTTTTACAAAATGCCGCCGTGGCGGTAACCCCTCTACTGCTTCCTCACACACTTGACGTTTTAAGTAGTACCTGCCTTTGTGCATATGCAAAGCGCAACCTTGTATTCGTTCATTTAAACGGCGGTAACGACGGTTACAACACCATTGTTCCTCATACTGATGAAGCTTACTACAAGCTGCGTCCCAATATAGCGGTTCAACCTACTGAGGTAATTAGGTTAACAGAGCGGTATGGCTTCCATCCAAGTTTAGCCGGGTTGAAGCCTTGGTACGATCAAGGTAATATGCTCATCTTGCCTAACGCTACCTCCGCGAATCTGGATAATTCACATCACACGTGCTTTCATGCCTGGAAGAACTTGCTTGTTAAGCCCTTAACCACTCATCCTTTAGATCCAAAACAAATCATTGAATTCTCCGCTGCTGACCTGGGTTTAGCAGCATCTGACTTTGAAGAAAAACTGCTAAACATTGCATCAAGTATAAGCACCCATCAACAAAGTCATGTTTATGCCATTGGTCTTGATGGTTTTGACACCCACCATTTTCAAAAAGCAAAACACGCCTTTTTGCTGCAAGCTTATGCAGATGCTATGAATACGTTTATGAATAGGTTGAAAGTCTCGGACGAGTTGAACAATACCATGATCGTTACCTGGTCTGAGTTTGGCAGAAGTTTAGCACAAAACAACAGCAAGGGCACAGATCATGGGGATGCGGGCGTGTTGATGATTTATGGTGGCCAGCTTCAGCACAGCGGTATTTACAGCAACCAAGAGACAAATGCCAGCAGCGCGGTTGATGTGAGTACCGTCTACGCTAACATCTTGCGCAACTGGCTTGGCGGAGTTCTGCAAGCATAACCAGCTTTCCGTAATGGTTAAGCTGGCCATTTAGTTTCAATACCTTGCGAATGAATGAATTCCTGAAATTCCTGCAGCATACCCGGTTGCTCACGGACCGCGCGAGGGATTACTTTTTTACTCATAGCATAAGTGATTAGCATGCCCACTGCTTCACCAATGCTCCACTCTACCGGGTGCAGACGGTAACAGCCGTTTGTAATATGAGTTGTGCCGATATTTTTATTTGCAGGTAAAAGGTTTTTCATACGGCGCGGCAGCAATGCACCGAGAGGAATTTGAAAAGGCATGGATTCAAAATCGATATAATTATTTCCAGCGGTAGATGGATGCAGGTCGATGTGATAGTAGCCTATACCAACACTATCATAAAAATCAGCTGAGGTATTTCCAGTATTTTTTCCGGTGATTTGTGCGCGGTTGTCCTGACCTACATGCTCCTCTAAGATAGTAAACACGGCTTTGATACGACGCGATTCGCGGATGTATGGATATTTTGAAAGACCGTCTCGTGTGCCCATCACATCCGCGCGTAGCCGCAGCCCTGGCCAGCCATGGCCACCATCCGGTCGAGGAGCTTCGGTTTGCAGCCAGTATAACAATGACAAGCTCAGCTGCTTAGCCCTGTTTACGTGATGAACAAACTGCTCTGGTGTGGCGCCAATTAGATTACCTTCGAAGTAATCGTTTTGTGGCCAGTTAACTACCGTAATGTCACCCGCATAAGTACCTGGCTTAAAGTTAGATTTGCTGATAATGCGGCGGTAATGCCAAAGATTTAGCGTATCGCCGGCGTTAGGGCCAGTGGGGTCAAATGCTAGTTCTTTGCGTACCAAGGTTGCCGGCTTGCTATAAGCAAGATCAAGCAATTTGCCCGACCATTTGGGTGTGAGTTTTGGCACCAGGTTCCGCCAGTAATCATACTCTTTAGGCTTAGGAATAACAAAGTTGCCGCCCGGTACGTAATCCATCGCAAACGGCATATTGAACGATTGAACGTTGTTGGGATCTGGCTTTACAGGAGCGTGCAGTTCTTTGGTTTGCACCTTTGATTCGGCGCCTGTAATGAACTCAGTGCCAGTCATAGGCAGCAAGTCGCCAAGTTCAGTAGCATCCACAAAAAACGGCGCTTTTAAAATCAGTTGCTCACCTGTAACTAAATCAACAGCCTCCAGCGCTTTAACTTCATCCCCCGCAACTTGGGCACGGGTAACTTGATGTTCCAGTAAAATGGTTAGATTTTTTGAGCTTAAGTATGGATCCATCATGCTTTGCAGCACCGCAAGTGCTACCCTTGGTTCATGGCACAATGCCGATACCGGCGCATCTCCAGGGTTGAAGAATTCCTTTGATTTTGATTCGTCTGTTAGCGGATAATTATTGATATAATAATCACGAACACCTTTACGAAAGTTCCGGTATAGTTGTGTTGCACCGTGCGTCTCAATCCAGGGATGCTCATCGGGCGGAACGCCTTGCTGGGTAAGCTGCCCTCCTATCCAATCCGTTTGTTCCGTTAGTATAACAGTCAGGTTGTTGCGTAACGCAGCCAAAGCAGCAGCACATCCACCTAAACCACCACCTGCTATAACAACGTCTGCCGATAGAACGGCCTTGGCGTTATTAACGTCAGTTGGAGAAATTTTAAGTGATGAGTTTGCAAATGCCGGCGATACCACAGCAGCACTGCTTGTAACTGTTAATAGTTCAATGAAATTACGTCTTTTCATATACTTATTGTCTGACATCAGATGGGTAGGCGCAACAACTTTCAAAATCAATTCTCGACATACCCTGCACAATAATACGAGTGAAATCTACTTTTTAAAATTTATTTTTAACAAATGTTTAATTATTAAATTTTTTTAACATTATTTGTGAGTATAACCTCCCGAATATGAGAAGCCTGTTCACGCTGTTTGTATTATTTCTAGTCATTAACGCCAGTGCGCAAAACGCATCTAATTACCGCACCAGAGTTTTATTGATCCCTTTAGATGACAGACCGCCTTGTTTGCAGTTTACACAAAAAATGGGATTGATCGGCAATGCAGAAGTTGTTTCGCCACCTAAAGAATTGCTAGGCAACTTTACAACGCCCGGCCAGCCAGAAAAAATAATTGCCTGGTTGAATAAGCAAAACTTTAAAATGTTCAATGCAGCAGTGATCTCGCTGGATATGCTCGCTTACGGAGGCCTGGTTGCCTCACGTATACACCATACGCAGTTGACACCGGCGTTGAGCCGTATAGAAGTTATAAAGAAAATTCATCAATTGGCTCCTCATCTGCCTGTATACGGACAAAGCGTTATTATGCGCCTTGCCCCAACCGGTGATGGAAAGAACGAGGCTTATCGCCAGAAGCTGGCCGACTGGGCCGAAATATCTGTAGCTGAGGATGAAGTATCGAAAAAGCGCGCAGCTGAATTAGTAAGGGATATACCTACGGAAGCTTTAACCGATTATAAAGCCTCACGTAAGCGCAACTTATCCGTTAATTATAAAGCTATTGATTTTGTTCGCAGCGGTATCATTGATTACCTTATTCTTTCTCAGGACGACGCAAAACCACGCGGCATTCACGTAGCTGATCGCGAACAGCTAATTGAAAGATCTAAAAAATTCAACCTAACCTCCAAAATACTGGTGATGCCAGGCGCAGATGAAATATCGATGTTGTTACTATCGCGTGCGTTAAATAAGCGTTTCAACTTTTCACCCAAAATCAAAGCAGTTTACTCATCAGAAGAGCTTAGTAACAAAGCAATGCCTTTTGAAGACCGCCCGCTACGGCAAACCGTAAGTTATGATATAGCAGCGATTGGTGCTACCGAGGTCATAGATGCAGCCAAAGCGGATCTGCTTTTTTACGTTTACCCGTCGCGGTTTGAGACGGGTAATGCTCAAAGTTTCGCGTCAGAAATTGAAAAGCAGACAGACAATGGTAAGCATGTTATTGTGGCCGATATCGATCCAAAAGGAGACGTTCAGGGTGGTGACCCCAACTTTTCTACTGAGCTGCTTCGCCGTCGGTTGCTTCCGCGCTTATACAGCTATGCATCGTGGAACACGGCTGGTAACACCATCGGTACAACCCTGCCACAGGGCGTAATATACGCCCTTGCCAAGGCCAAGATGAAGCAAGTTGGCCCGAAGGTGAGTAAGCAAATTGAGCTTGCAGAGCACTGGTTCACTTTTCACCGCGTACTGGATGATTATTACTATCATACGCTGGTAAGAGGCAAGGCTAAAACTTATATTCAAGATAACAAATACAATCCATTACGGCTCACGCTTGAGGAAACACAGAAAGTGGAGTCATATTGTATGAGCCTACTTAGTATTAACTTCAAAGAGCTTAGTGATAGTTATACCTCAAACCAGGTTACAGCCATTGGCTTTAAGCCGTCGGGTATGACATTCGCCCTGCCTTGGGGACGGACATTCGAGGCAGAAATAGACTTTAAAGTTCATTAATCAACGCTTATTTTTTAATTAACAAAATATAAATAATGGCAAGTATCCCCTCTGGTGGAGCAGTGTTAACTGAGCCCTTAGATCACAAACAGCAGAACTATACCACTGCACTTACCTCGCTGGCAGTTTTGTATTTTATGAACGGGTTCATCACCTGTTTAAACGATACGCTTGTGCCTTTTTTTAAAAAAGGATTTACGCTTACCTACTCCGAATCATCACTGGTGCAATTCTATTTTTTTCTGACTTATGGTATCATGTCGTTCCCAGCCGGAAAAATTATAGAACGTACGGGTTATAAGAACGGTATGATGATGGGACTGCTGGTATCTGCATTCGGTGCGTTTTTATTTGTACCTGCATCCATATTTCACCAGTACTATATATTTCTGGCGGCACTATTTGTGCTGGCTATAGGTGTTGTGCTTCTACAGGTTGCTTCTAACCCTTACATTACCATTCTCGGACCTGCTAAAACTGCATCATCAAGGCTTACACTAATACAAGCCGTTGGATCTATCGGAACAACAATCGCCCCTATCTTCGGAGCTTACTTCATTCTTTCGCGCCTGCAGGAATCTACTAGTTCGAGCGATGCTGTTCGGTATCCGTACATCGGTATTGGGTGTTTGCTTGTATTAATAGCCTTGGTGGTGGCATTTCTTAGGCTTCCCAACCTAAAGCCCGGTAGTAGTAGTGTCGACACCGTTTCAGGCACCAACACTAATTTATTCTCGTTCCGTAACCTCAACTTCGGCACCATTGGCATTTTTGTTTATGTAGGCGCAGAAGTATCGGTTGGCACGTTCCTAACCAATTATATTGCTGACACTTTGAACATTCCTGTTGACCAGGCTAATACATACGTTGCTTTTTACTGGGGAAGTATGCTGGTTGGGCGTTTGGTTGGTTCATGGGTTCTGCGGTCGGTAAAGCCGTCGGCGGTACTTACTATTTGTGCAACTATGGCCACTATCCTGATTCTTGTATCAGTAAACAGCGCCGGTTCTTTGGCCGTATGGAGCATGATAGCCGTTGGCTTATGTAACTCTGTGATGTTTGCTATTATATTTTCGCTGTCTGTACAAGGTGTAGGTAAGTTCACTACGCAGGCCTCGGGCATACTTTCAACAGCCATAGCCGGCGGGGCGATCGTCTCCTTCTCGCAAGGATACGTAAAGGATCATGCTACTTGGCTCATCGCTTTCATGATTCCTGTTGTTTGCTATGCATATCTCGTTTTTTATGGTGTTAATGGTTACGAATCCAATATCAATCAAAATGAACTTTAAAAAATTACTACTATACACCGGTGTAGCTGTTACATTGGCTGCTTGTAAGGCACAAAATACAACCCTCGTAGAGAAAGAAGTGCCGCCAGCGGCATCCATTGACTGCTTTCCGGGTGCTTATTACCGCAAGGCAGTAACCAGTTTTGATAACTGGAGCGGTATAACGGGAGTAGTGGTACTTGGCCAGCCCACTGTTGATGAGGACCGCTTGGATTCCCGTACCAAGCAGCCATTAGATAACTTTTCTGTTTATATGGGTGGTAATTCGGCCGATCAGGAACTTGATGCCGGTTTAACCTGGGAGTTCTCAACCGATGCATCCGGTCGCAAAAGTGCACGCCGAAACGCATGGAGGCCTTTCTGGAGAGCAGGTTATTGGAAAAGCGCTCCCGATTCAGCTAAATACACCTGGCACCCTGGAGATAAAATACAGATGACGATCAAAATGGCAGGCCCCAAAAAGCTGCGCATGATTATTCAGGACATGAACCATCCAGAAAAAAGATTTGAAACCAACGTTGACGCATCCGGCTTCACCTACGAGGCAGCCAAGCAGTTCAAGCGGGTGAACGCCATAGATCAGGTTCGCAATGAAGGCAAGCCCGTACAGCCAACCAAAGCGCACGTTACCGGTGCAGAATGGCTTTACACCACTTTATACCGTGGATCTAAAAATGAAGAATGGCCAATGACCAGGGCAAGGTTCACCGATATGCGTTGCAGCGATGCTACACACATCAGGGTTACAGCGACCAATAGTTCTAAAGGTGCCGAAAAGATCGATATTTTCGGAACTCCGCAGTAAGTACTATCTCGATAGTATCCGTCTAAAAATATCTAATGCTGGCTGTACATCTGAGGCATTATCTCTACCGATTATATCCATATTCGGCAGAGATAATGTCCCTGAAATTTTTGTCTTTTCAAGTCTTTATTTACAGCATCTACGTTGGTAAGGCTGTGCTTCTGATGTCCTGTGCGTCTCGCAAGTATTGCTCTTTGGGTATAAGTAGCGATTGCTCTCTAATGTAAACGCCTATTCTGAGCACACTGCAAATGAGTTGGGTTTGCAGCTTAAAGCGTTTAACTATATCATAACTACCATCTATGATGGCAATGATGATATGGGCTTTTTGGTCTTTTAAATCTTCGCTTGCATGTTTCCAGCTATAAGTGTATTGTGCTGTTTCCGCAATATCATCAGCTGGCACCGGACCGTTGATATTCATTAGCCCTATCTGTTCACCTTGTAATTTGAATGCTGATGATACGTTGTCATCTGGATCTATGACTTCACTGTAATAAAGACGGTAATCTTCAACCAGGCGTTTAAGGAAAACAATGGCTCATCAGGTAAAAGAACCATACCTAATAGTGTATTTGGCTTAGGTAGGCGTTTGCTAAAGAGTCGATTGAGTAGGCCCATATGAGTGTCTAAAGTAGCATATTCCGTTTACAAGCTAAAGCGTTTACATCTGTTTGGAAAGATGTGTATCAGCATCAAGCATTGATTTGGTTGTTATACTTAGCTTTTACTTTGAAGCTTATGTAGTTTAGCATTAAAGTTACCCCTGATGCCATGAATGCACCATTCCAGGTTGACTGGGGTACCTTATGGCTCGAACTAGTTAATAGCAAGAGCATCAGCACAGCCGCTATGTTAAGAGTGATGCTTAAAAATCTAAACGTATATAATAGCGACTTACTTAACCTGCTCATAGCTTACTTACTGCAATGTAGCAATCTTTCCTTATCTTCATAGTATGAAACGCCTGCTTATCATAGCCTTTGTAGCATTGTTCACTTGTAAAGCATCAGCGCAAACGCCTGTCGGAATTACCAAGCAGGGTTTGAAAGAAAGCGAAGGCTGGATTGAAGTTACCAAAGATTCCGTACGATATATGATTAAGCCTTACAAGGCTCTTCAATTCAAAGGAGAGAATGCCTCCTTTGTAGGTGTAGTATCTAAAGTTGCTATCATAAGGTCAGGTTACGCACTGTTAACGTTGGGTAGTGACAAGACCCAATCAAGGGTGTATATGTTCACCAAAGCTTCCAGCACAAAAGCTATACGTTATAAGGGAAAGTTAGTAGGAGTCGAAGGCAAATTGGAGGTTCATAATGGTAGTCCTACTTTCAGAAATTACGGAATAAGCCATGGCTTAATCTATCCTCTTCGAGTTGCTTACCCTGGTTGCAAATGTTTTCAAGGTGAACCATCACCTGTAAGAAGGATAGATACGACTAAGAGCTAACTAAGCTGCAACATTTACCCTTAAACCAGGTATACGATATAAACGCTTTAATCCTAGATGTTGCACTCAATCCCAATATACAACAGGATCAAACACCTCCCTGCGGTACTTAATCAGTGTGTCTAAGCTTTTGTATATAGTCGAATGCGTGCTATCTGGTGGTACAGGATAACCGTATTGGGATTGCCAACAATAAGCCTTCCTAGAGTACTATCAGGTTTGATAAGGTATAACTCGCACAAGCATTTGCCAAAGGCTCGCTGGCTAGACCGGTAGCTTTCGCTTAAGGTATCAGTGCTGCTACGGTACATATAATCAAGTTTGCAGTGCCCATAAGATGCCGTGAGGTGTTTCTCACGGCTTAAGTAAAAGCCTAAACCGATTCCTGGTATTGCCAATACTGCAAACACCCAGCCCGCTGCTTTCCATTCCGTCATCTTAATAAAGTATTATAAGTGGTATTCTTAAGGTTGCTAATAGCTTTATTCGTTGATTACCCTGCTTAACTTTTAAAGAATGAATTGAGCGCTTGACTAGCTTTATATAAGTTAAGGAATGGTAATGGGAGTTAAATACCCCTTATCTCTATATATAATAAGATTTAATAAGCTAGTGTTTCTGGAAAAACCTTCGTATCACTTAAACAGTGTGCTCTTGTATACTACACAAGTGCATAAACCATAATTGCTACAGTGAAGACTAATAGTATTATGTTACCCCATAAACCTACTTTGTTCCTTCTTCTAGGAATTGACTGATCTGAATACTGCTTTACAGCAGCATAAATACCGACTGGTGCGAATACAGCTACAAGGAACTGAGTGAAGCCTAGGTAGATTAAGTTTTTAGTATCCCAATGCAATCTATGAAATAATATAGTTGCAGCAAATACTCCTACTGTAAGCGTGAGCGTTACGATAAAGATGATTAAGGATGTAGGCAGTTTAGATTTCATTGCTGAGGCAAGATAACACTTCTTAGCAGATGTAACAAACAATTCAGCTTGTCAAAACAAGCTACCCTGTACACCATTGATTGGCTGTAATGCTCTCACGGGTTCAAATGGCTTGTCAAACTTCAGTTTTTCCTTTACAGGCATAAGCCATATGTAGCTTTGCTCTGGCTCTGTAAACTCAATTTAGTAAGGCACATGGTAACTATCAACTAATGTGGTTTGCACTTGTAGCCTCTGTAAAAATCATTGCTTAAAGAATTCATGTGAGCTATTTCGACTTGTAAAGAGTCAGGTAAACTTCCAAACCTCCCACCAGCGCATTGATTACTTCTTTCTGCCAAAATTGGGGTGTAATCATAAGTTCAACGACTGTGTATAATCATTAAGCTAAGCCTAAGTCTTTTAGTTGCTCAAGGCTTATACCAAATGTCTCGTCTAACAGTTTAGCAACTTTACCCTCGGGATTGATAGGGCGTACTTTTTTAGGTTTGACTTTACGGTATGTAATAGATACCCTTCTTTCGCGGTGCTTCATGTTGCCGTCTATATTATCTTTCTTCCTGGGTGGGATTGCATGCTTCCACTTTTTACGGGCGTCATCCTGCATAACGTATACAGAGCGTCTGGGAATTTCCACGTCTATCACTTCCTCGTTCTTACCCCTGATAAACCGCATGATGCAGCCGCTTCCAAGGTTTACGCCACAGATCTGATTTTCGTAGTAAGCCCTGTCCTTATGGGGCTTGATGCCCTCACCCGGAACATATTCGTTAATAATTACCTGATCCGGCTGTAGCAGTATGATACTCTTCTCCACCATTTCCTGGGATAGTTGGTGCATCAGTGGCGGCATGGTGACCGGAAAAGGTATCAAATCATAGGGTTTGTCCAGTTCATTGCGATAGCCGTAATATTGCAGTCTTCTTAAATAATCTACAATCCAAGTTTGGCTGTCAATTTCGTTTAACAACTGCTCTTCTCTGGCCTCGTCAATAAAATCAGGGTACAAAAATAAACCGGGCACTGCTGTTTCCATTCTCAAATGTTTATAACTGCTTATTATAAAATAACGTTAAACCCTAACAACCAGGTTCAGGCTAAGTTTGCAATTCATGCTTACAATGTATTGCGCCTGTATTCAGAACGGGAATTGCTGACAGACCAGCTGTGGCAAGCTGGAGATATTAAGACTGTAAAAGGATACCCAGGGTTCATGTACTACCTTAAACGAAGTGTACAATTTGATGGCCTGAAGCTTACTTTAGACGAGAGAAGGAATACCCCTGGCTATTATATACTAATGTCAGTAGTTGGCTAATCAATTCCATTACAGCTTCTTCCAGTTGATATAGCCATAGCGATCAAAGTAGTCAAATATATCGCTCATTCTGTATAACTCAGGCTCGTAGGGAAGTCCCATCTGTTTAATTAAGGTTAAGTACTCCTGATGAGACTTAAAGCCTTTCACTTTCCGCTTAGCTGGAAGAATTACGAACCAAGCTTCTTTGATAGGTTATTGTTCGAAATCACCTGAGAGATAGTCTAGCTCAGATGAGCAAGTTGCGCGAGAGCTTGAATGATTATTTAATTAAACAACGTAAAACCACTTATGATAAGCTATCTAAAGAACTGAACCGGATGAACACAAAGTTCTTCAAGCAATATTATCGCAAATATGGATTAAGCTTCTGTCATGTTGCATTCAAATATGGCATCGTCTCTTATTATGGCGATGAGGACCCAGAAATCGATTTTGAGAAGCTCGTTAAGTAAGTGGGGATACCACAGCAATGGTTCTGACCGTGCTGGCACTGCCATTTGCTCTATCGGGTTAGACTTACCAAGTTGGCAGTCGTAAACAAGAACTGCAGTTTAGATTGATTAATAACTATACACATCCAATAAAAAAGCGCTTCAGGACAATCCCAAAGCGCTTTAATGTGCTCCCGAAGGGATTCGAACCCCTATCGATGGTACCGGAAACCATAATTCTATCCATTGAACTACGGGAGCATCGCGGGTGCAAATATATTGTTTTTTTAGAACCAAGAGCCAAGAAACACGACCCAAGAGAAAACTTCCTATTTATATTGTAGTCTTAGCTCCCGGCTCCTGGTTCCTGGATCTGAAACGCTATACGTTGAACCTGAAGTGCATGATGTCGCCATCCTCTACAATATAGGTCTTGCCTTCAACGCTTAGTTTGCCGGCTTCTTTGCAGGCATTTTCTGAACCGTACTTTACAAAGTCTTCATATTTAATTACTTCAGCACGGATAAAGCCTTTCTCAAAATCGGTATGAATAACGCCGGCTGCTTGAGGTGCTGTAAAGCCTTTGGTGATGGTCCAGGCGCGTACTTCTTGTACACCCGCAGTAAAGTAGGTACTTAGGTTTAACAGCTTATAAGCGGCTTTAATAAGTTTAGTAACACCTGATTGCTCCAACCCTAAGTCTTCCAAAAACATCTGGCGTTCTTCGTAGGTTTCCAGTTGTGCAATTTCCGATTCAATTTGGGCAGAGATGATCAGCACTTCGGCGTTTTCTTCCTTAACGGCGTCACGCACTTTTTCAACGTAAGCATTACCCGTGTTTACATCGCTTTCGCCCACGTTACATACATACATCACCGGCTTGGCGGTAAGCAACCAAAGGTCATCTATATGTTCCCTGTCTTCTTCAACAACCGGTGCGGTACGGGCCGATTTACCGCTAAGCAAATGATCTTTGTACACGCTCAGTACTTCAAACGCTTTTTTGGCATCCTTGTCGCCAATTTTTGCGGCCTTCTCTATCTTTTGTAATTTCTTTTCAACCGAATCTAAATCTTTCAACTGTAGTTCAGTATCAATAATTTCTTTGTCGCGTATCGGGTCAACAGAGCCGTCAACATGTATTACGTTATCATCGTCAAAGCAACGCAATACGTGTATAATAGCGTTGGTTGCGCGGATATTGCCCAAAAACTGGTTACCCAGGCCTTCACCTTTACTGGCGCCTTTTACCAAACCGGCAATATCAACAATCTCAATTACGTTAGGCACCACGCGCTGCGGATTAACCAGTTCGGTTAACTTAGTGAGGCGCTCATCCGGAACGGTAATGACACCCACATTGGGCTCAATTGTACAGAAAGGAAAGTTGGCCGCCTGTGCGCGGGCATTTGATAAACAGTTAAAAAGCGTTGATTTGCCCACGTTTGGCAAACCTACTATACCACATTGTAAACCCATTTTTCGTTTTTTAGTTATTGGCTCATAGGTTATTGAGGTTTATAGCGCAATTCATATTACAACTATTTAATAACTTACTTGTATCAACTTAATAACAAAGTAACTCAATAACCACCACCAAAAATTCCCGCAAAGATAATATAAAAACAACCTTAAAATTTGAAAAAATAAACGACTTTTGCGGGCGTTAAGTAAACGGAAAACATTCACTAAAAATGTAAACAAGAGGGCCTGATATGGAAGAAATGGTTGAACAAGTAGAGCTGTTACTGGAAAGCGACGATAAACAACAGCTACGTGACTATTTGAACAACCTAAACATATCGGAGGTGGAAGAACTGATGGGCGAACTGCCCGAGCATGGCCCTGTTTTTCTCGACCTGCTTTCGCTTAACCGGGCGGTAAACGTTTTCCGTATTCTCGACTTCCCTACCCAGGAACGCCTGCTCAAAAAACTTTCAGGAAAAAAGATTGCAGAACTGATCAACGAGCTGCCGCCCGACGACCGCACATCGCTGTTTAGTGAAATGCACGGCGACACAGTAAAGAACCTCATACTGCATCTGCCACCGCACGACCGCAAGCAAGCCCTGGCCCTGCTGGGTTATGAGGAAGACAGCGTTGGCCGGCTCATGACCCCCGATTACATCGCCGTTAAAAAGAACTGGGATGTGGTACAGGTACTTTCGCACATCAGGCGGTATGGTAAAAATTCCGAAACCATCGACGTAATTTATGTAATTGACGAAAACGGTGTCCTGCTGGATGATATACGTATACGCGAAATACTTTTGGTTGACCCGGCCACTAAAATAAGCGACCTGATGGACGACCGGCTGATCTCTTTAAAAGTGAACGACCCTCAGGAAGAAGCCATCAACATCTTCAGGATGAACAACCGCGTGGCTTTACCCGTTACCGACAACAACAACCTACTGCTGGGCATAGTAACGGTTGATGATATTTTGTGGATAGCCAACGAAGAGTATACCGAAGACATACAAAAAATTGGTGGTACCGAAGCACTGGACGAGCCTTACCTGGATATGCCCTTGCTTAAGCTGGTTAAAAAACGTGTAGGCTGGCTTATTATTCTTTTCCTGGGCGAAATGCTAACGGCTACGGCAATGGGGTATTTTGAAGGGCAAATTGCAAAAGCGGTGGTGCTGGCGTTATTTGTTCCGCTAATTATATCAAGCGGTGGTAACAGCGGTTCACAGGCATCAACCCTCATCATACAGGCCATGGCATTGGGCGAGGTTACGGTGGAAGATTGGTGGCGGGTAATGCGCCGCGAGATCCTGTCGGGCCTATTGCTGGGCGTTACACTGGGAGTTATTGGCTTTTTCAGAATATTTATGTGGACACTGTTCAGCAATATTTATGGTCCGCATTGGGTACCAGTTGGTTTAACGGTAGGTTTGGCACTGGTTGGCATTGTATTATGGGGATCATTAGCCGGTTCCATGCTGCCATTACTGCTTAAACGCCTTGGCTTAGACCCTGCCACATCATCTGCCCCATTTGTAGCCACACTGGTTGATGTTACCGGGCTTATTATCTACTTTACCATTGCGGTGTCTATTATGCACATTTAATTATCTGTGCGGAGACTGTACCGAACGGGCTGCAAATAAATCAGCATCCTTGTGCTGTTGAATAAACACTTGCCGGTATTGGTTAAGCAAGCCCGATTTAGATATAAACCCTGCAAATTTACCATCACGTATTACAGGCAACTGCCATACATCCAACTGGTCAAATACATTCATTACGCTGCTTACAGGCTGGCTGTAGCTAATTACAGCCGGAGGTTGCACCATTATGTCGGCCACTACTGCATCAGGTTGGTTAGCCTTAAACAGTTGCTTGCGTATTTCGTCCATCCATATCACACCCTCCAACTGGTGATGGTTGTTAAGCACCGCAAAAATATTGGCGTTACTGGCCGATAAGATATTATAAAATTCAGACACCGGCATATCCCGGTTTAACGCCGTATACTGCTTGTTAATAATGCTTTCCAGTTGTATGTTGTTCAATGTGCTGTAGTCAGCATCCGGATATACCTCTTTTTCGTGAATAAGCGTATGCCAGTACATATTGTGCGGATTAAACGCCCGTGCAATAATGTAAGATATAGCAGACACCACCATCAGCGGAATGAACAAAACATACCCACCGGTAATTTCGGCAATCAAAAATATAGCCGTTAGCGGGGCATGCAAAACGCCGCTTAGTGCGCCAGCCATACCTACCGCAATAAAATTACTGGTATTTAAATGTATAAGGCCGGTTTGGTTAACGCCATAAGCCAGCAATAGTCCTAAAAATGCGCCGGTAAACATGGTGGGCGCAAACGTACCACCGTTACCGCCAGCACCGAGGGTTATTCCTGCTGCTATAATTTTAATTAAAATTAATGCCGCAATAAACAACAGCATAACCAATGGCTCCGACAGCCAGTCGGCATACAGAGATTCTTCTTTCAGCACCTCAATATTGCCATTCAGAATTGCTTGCAGGTAATGATATCCCTCGCCCAGCAATGGCGGGAATAACAAGATCAGTATACCCAGGAGCAAACCGCCTGCAGCCGCACGTACATAGCGATTTTGCTTCATAAAAATACCTTTCTCCAGGTTATCGGCAACTTTGGTAATATATACTGCTATCAATCCGCTCAATATACCTAATATGAGGTAAAACGGCAGAGCTTCAATAAGCCAGCCTTCGGTAACCAAATGGAATAATTGACCGGAGTGCAGTGCCTTACCAACCACAACGCCGGTTGCCGAAGCAATTAATAGCGGAATAAATGTCGGAATAGTGATTTCGCCAATTAAAATTTCGAGTGCAAATAGCACCCCTGCTATAGGGCTGTTAAATACAGCCGCAATACCAGCCGCCGCACCTGCTGCCAATAGTATGGTTTTTTCGTAAGTATTTAATTTAAAGAACCGGCCAATATTAGACCCTATGGCCGCGCCAGTACACACAATTGGCGCTTCCAAACCCGACGAACCCCCAAAGCCTACCGTTAACGAACTGCTGATAAGGTGAGAATAAGCATTATTGGAGGCCATGTTCGCTTTATTCTTCTTAATGCTGATGAGAATGCTGCCTATTCCTTTCTGTATCTGGTCGCGGTTTATGACGTGCTGGTAGGCGACAGCCAAAAGTAAACCTATGGCAGGCAGTAACAAAAAGCTGTAATGATATGGAACATGTAAAGCCAGCTCACGGCTTAGGTGTTCCATTAAGTGTACCATATACTTTAATGCAACTGCCGACAGGCCACCAACAAGGCCTACCAGTACGCTGCAAAATATCAAGAAGCTACGCTGCGAGGTTTGTCGTGCACGCCAATGGTTCAGTTTTACTAATATTGTTTTTAACATAGGCCGGATGATGTAAGGCAAAGTAACGATTTTTAATACGGTAAGCCGTATATTTGACCATGATTTCTGACCAACGATATGATCAGCGTGGGGTTTCGGCCTCTAAAGATGATGTGCACCAGGCCATCAAGAATATTGATAAAGGCTTATACCCCAAAGCATTCTGCAAAATTATCCCCGACATATTAACCAACGACCCTGCATACTGCAATATTATGCACGCGGATGGCGCGGGTACCAAGTCATCACTGGCTTACGTGTACTGGAAACAAACCGGCGACGTTTCAGTTTGGCGTGGCATTGCTCAGGATGCCATTATCATGAACCTGGACGACCTGCTATGCGTTGGCGCTACTGACAATATCCTGCTCTCATCAACCATTGGCCGTAACAAGAACCTGATACCCGGCGAAGTTATTGCCGCCATTATTAACGGCACCGAAGAAATATTAGAAGAGTTGCGCAGCCACGGCATCGGCATTTACTCTACCGGTGGCGAAACCGCCGATGTAGGCGATCTGGTACGTACCGTTATTGTAGACTCTACTGTAACCTGTCGTTTAAAGCGCGAAGATGTAATTTCCAATCACCGCATACAGGCAGGTAATGTAATTATTGGCTTAGCCTCATACGGGCAGGCCACTTACGAAAAAGAATACAACGGCGGCATGGGCTCCAACGGACTTACATCTGCGCGCCATGATGTGTTTAATAAGTCTGTAGCACAACAATATCCCGAAAGCTTTGATCCTGCCGTGCCTGAAAGCCTGGTATTTTCGGGCGGTAAAAATCTTACGGATTTAATTGACATTGGCAACGGACAAACCATTACAGCCGGCAAACTGGTGTTATCTCCTACCCGTACCTATGCGCCGGTTATTAAAACTATTTTAGACAGTTACCGCAGCCAGATACATGGTATGGTGCATTGCAGCGGCGGCGCGCAAACCAAGGTGCTGCACTTTGTGGATGATGTGCATGTGATTAAGGATAACCTGTTTCCTATTCCACCGCTGTTTAAGCTCATTCAGGAACAATCGGGCACCAGCTGGCAGGAAATGTACAAGGTATTTAACATGGGCCACCGTATGGAGCTTTATGTACCCGAATCGATTGCTGCCGACTTGATCAAAATATCACAAAACTTCGGCATCGACGCCCAAATTATTGGCCGTGTTGAAGGTGGCAAAAAGCAAGTGACCGTTAAATCGGAGTTTGGTGAGTTTGTATATAATTAAGTGGAACTGTTAAAGTATTTAAGCTGCCAAACGGATGAAATGCTTTGGCTCGTTTTTTTACTTGAAAATTTAGCAGTTACCGTTAGTTCGCTTTTGTTTGGCACCCTGATACTTAGGCTTTGCAAAGTAAAACAAGGCAAGGTAACTCCACGCGAATATGTTATTTGCATAGGTACTAACTTAATAAACACAGCCGTTACCTATGCTGGTTTTAAGCTTTGGGTATATCATTACATAGCCTTAAGTTTTTCGTTCAACTGGTGGATGGTGGCAGATAGCCTGCTTTTGTTTCTGGCTATGGATTTGGCTATGTATCTTTTCCATTATGCCATTCACCACTCATTTGCATACAAATGGGTACACCGCCTTCATCATACCTATCAGGATCCAACGCCAGTTGATCTATATGTTCTTCATCCTTTAGAAACAGTTGGCTTTGGTGCACTCTGGCTTATGGTACTTTGCGCGTATGCGTTTAATTTTTATGCTGTAGCCATATACCTTACGCTCAACGTGCTATTTGGCATTATTGGCCATTTAGGTATCGAACCCCTGCCCAAACGTGTTCAAAACAAAATGCCCTTAAAATTATTGGGCACTTCTTCATTTCATCATAACCATCACCGTAATGAAGGTTACAACTTTGGCTTTTATACCTCCATTTGGGACAGGTTATTTAACACGTATAAACATTAAAAACATCCTATTAATTGACTACCTGCTAATATTTTGAACCTTCATAAATAGGTTAACAACGAGGCTCACTTATTTCAGGATGAGATATTTAAACAAAAAAAGGCCGGTTCAATATTTGAACCGGCCTTTTAACTATTGTAATGATAATAGCTTAGAAAGAGTAACGTACGCTTAACTGTGCTCTCCAACGTGAGTTGAAGTCGCTGATTTGGTACGGTTGCAATTTGCCATCAATTGAGTTAAGCCTTGATTTGTCAAAGTAAAACTGAGGGTTTGCAGTAGTAGTTGCATTGTAGAATAATGGCGCACTTAAGTTACTTAAGAAGTATGAACGGCCCCATGATTTTTTCAACAGGTTACCTACGTTTAATACGTCGGCAGTGATTGAAAGTTTATGTTGTTTGTACACGTAAAAATCCTGGCTAACTTTTAAGTCGAAGTGATTTTCCCACGGTAAACGGTCACCGTTACGCTCAACCACACGGCCTTGGTGCTTGCTTAGGTACTCGTTACCAGCGATAAACGCTTGGAAATCGGCCCATTGCTGTGCAGCTGGAACAGTGAAAGTTGAAGTAGTACCGAATTGTGCTTCAGCTAAAGTAGCCGGAACATAAGCTAAATCCGCAACACCAGATCCTCTGTTACTTGCATCATCACCGTGGATGTCGCCGTTGTATAACCAGCTAAATACCTGACCCGATTGACCTGTATACACTAAACCAAAGGTAGTAGCCATACGATTGTGCAGGTAACGGAAGGTTTTAGATATATAACCTACAAAACGTGATCCCGGATCGTAGTTAGAAGTAGCCAAATCTAGGTTGTTTTGGCCGTTAACCGAGTAAGCAAAACGCCAGTTAGAATAAGCAGTTGAGCTGGTACCATCGTTCATTGAAGTTGAATGTCCGAAGGTGTAAGCTAAGCTACCTACCCAACCATTGCTCATTGGTTTTTGTACTTGCCAGGTTAAGTTATAAGCAGAACCTTTGCTGGTGTTGGTTAAGTAAATGATATCGGTAAAGCCGGTATTAGCTCTCACACCGTTATAAAACGGACGGTTAACATTACCTGTTTTAACTGTACCTACTTGCGGGCCAACGTTTAAGTTCTGGTAAAGAATATCGTTGATCTTTTTGGTATACAACGCTTCAAACGTACCAATTAAACCCCAGAAACCTAATTTTTGATCGACCGCGAAGTTAGCGCGTAAAGTTTGGGTAAATTTAAAGTTTTTGTCGGTAACGTCTATTTCGTTAGGTGCATTGCTGCTTCCTAAAGTTGCACCTAAGTGAACATCATTAGGATTGTAGTTAAAGCGGATTGGCGCTAAAGCTGCACCTGTTGCAGTGTATCTAACAATAGTAGCACCCGTTGCACCATACTGGTTTGAAATCCAAACGTAAGGTACACGGCCTGTAAACAAACCTGCACCACCACGTAATTGAGTAGATGCATCGCCATGAATATCCCAGTTAAAGCCTGCACGTGGTGCAAACAGTAATGAAGTGCTTGGCGGCCTGTTGGTTTTCAGGTCATATTGCTGTGCAATGTTCGAGTTGTTGAAAGTAGGGTTTTCGGCCGGATCGTTAAAGAATATAGGTGCATCAACACGTAAGCCGTAAGTTAAACGAAACCGGTCGCTGATTGACCATACGTCCTGACCGTAAACGCTTAACTGAGCCGATTTAACGATTGACGGAGCATCAGGGCTGTTTGGGTCAACAGAATAATAAGCATTGTAACCAGTTGGTGCTGTGGTGTTATCCTTAAATGCTTGTATAGTGGTATAACGGTTATAATAACCGTAATAGTTCTGAACAAAAATATTGTTCGATTTATAAAAGAAGTTATCGGTACCAAAGGTAATCGTATGCTTGTTTTTATAAAGTGTAAAGTTATCAGTGATGGTAAAGTTATCCTGACTTAACCTGTTACGAGCAGATGAAGCTTCAGAACCTAAGTTATAGTTTAACCCATTTTGCTGTATATATACAGATGGGAATGCACCGGTTGTTCTAAAGTCGCGGGTTGATGTATAAGTAAAACGCAATACGTTTGAAGCATTGTTTGATAAGGTACTGTTTAACTCTACAACTGAAGAGTTGTTTTTAGAGTTAAAAGTGTAACCACTGTTAGCAAACGTCATGGTGGTTGCTGTACGGCTTAGGTTATCACTAAAACCTTTGGTGTAGTTATGACGAACAGTTAAACGGTTTTTATCGTTAATGTTCCAGTCTAAACGACCAAATACATAGTCAGATTCTTGTCTTTTCAATATTTCGCCGTAACCACCTACATCATATTTATACGTGTTTAACACATAATTGCGTAAATCCTCCAATACAGTAGGGTTAAATTGCGAGCCCGAACCAGCAATGGTTGGGTCATTTTGCAAAGGCGTTGAGTTACGGATACGCTCGTAGTTACCAAAGAAAAACAATTTGTTTTTGATGATAGGACCTCCCAAGCTAATACCGGCTGTTTGGTTTTTAAATTGCTGGTATTTAGTGTCGTTTAAAACGCTTTTACCCAGCAGGTCTTCGTTTTGCATCAAACCGTAAACCGAACCATGGAAAGTGTTTGTACCGCTTTTAGTTACTGCGTTAATACCACCACCGGTAAAACCACCTTGGGTAACATCATACGGAGAAAGCAGGATTTGTAACTCCTGGATAGCTTCGATAGAGATAGGGTTAGTGCTTGCCTGGCCACCGTTAGTACCAGAGCTTGCTAAACCAAACGCGTCATTAGACAAAGCACCGTCAATTGTAAACTGGTTGTACTTGTTACTTTGACCGGCGAACTCCATACCAAATGCCGAACCATCGCTGTTACCGTTACGTGAAACACCTTGTGGCGTTAAACGGGCAAAATCCTGAATGTTACGGTTAACAGTAGGCAAGCTTTGTAATTGCGCTGATGATACGTTAGTTGCAGTACCTGTCCTTTGCGGGCTGATTACGCTACCACGACGTGCAGCGTTTACCGTTACGGCGCTCAACTGACGGCCTTCTTCCAACAATACGGCGTCAACTTTTAACGGCTGACCTAAGCTGGCAGCTAAATCGTTATAAGTAACTGTAGTAAAGCCAACAAAGGTAATTTTAATGGTGTAAGGACCACCGGCACGTACGTTGGGAATAGTGTACTGGCCGTTACCTCGGGTTACCGTGCTGTAGTTAGTACCGGTTGGTACGTGGGTAGCAACAACAGTTGTACCCGGCAGCGGCTGCCCCTTAGAATCTTTTACTGTTCCTGTTATGGTACCGGTTGTTACCTGCGCAAAGGCAATAGCGGTAGTAAACAAGAAAAGAAGTGCGAGAAGTAAATTTTTTCTCATGCTTTTGTTTTTGTTTAATGAACGTTTAAATAGTTTTAAATTCAATGCAAAGATATACAAAGGCTTCAGTTTCAGTGTTAAGTTAGTGTTAATAAATATTAGAAATTTTTCACATTTCGTAAAAATATTGTTGATATATTCAACATAATATCGTATAAAATTGCATTTCATTAAACAATGTGCAAATTTAGTCACATAATGCCCTATAATTTACCCAAGGTGTGTTAACGGTATGTTACCACCTAAATCACAGCCAAATCATATTACTGTTTATACCCCCGTTAAGGTACCTAGTGCTCTTTATTGTATCAGCCTTTTTATTTAGCTTTGGTGCCGAACTGAAAAAGTAAAAACATAATGAACTACGATTTAATTGTTGTCGGATCTGGTCCTGGTGGATATGTAGCAGCTATACGCGCTTCACAGCTGGGTTTAAAAACAGCCATCGTTGAAAAAGAATCATTAGGTGGTATATGCCTTAACTGGGGCTGTATACCAACCAAAGCTTTATTAAAGAGCGCCCAGGTGTTTGAATACATAAACCATGCGGCCGATTACGGTATTAATGTAGACGTAAAAGGCGAACCTGATTTTGACGCGGTTGTAAAACGCAGCCGTGGCGTAGCCGATGGCATGAGCAAAGGTGTTCAGTTCTTGATGAAGAAGAACAAGATTGATGTAATTATGGGCTTCGGCAAACTCAAAGGCAAAGGCGCCGTTGAGGTTAAAGCTGCCGATGGTGCCGTTGCCGAGCATACAGCTAAACACATTATATTGGCTACCGGCGGCCGCTCGCGCGAGTTGCCTAACCTGCCGCAGGATGGTAAAAAAATTATAGGTTACCGTCAGGCTATGGTGTTGCCTAAAAAACCACAATCCATAGTAGTGGTAGGTTCGGGCGCTATAGGTATTGAGTTTGCTTATTTCTACAATGCTATGGGTACCAAGGTAACTGTAGTAGAATATCTGGATAACATTGTACCTGTTGAAGACGAAGAAATCTCAAAACAACTGGCTCGTTCATTAAAAAAACAAGGTATCAACATCATGACCGGCTCAACTGTTGAATCGGTTGATACCAAAGGCGATTTGTGCAAGGTAAGCGTTAAAACCGCTAAAGGTGTTGAAACGCTTGAAGCTGAGATCGTACTTTCGGCTGTTGGTATTGCTACCAACCTGGAAGGTATAGGCCTTGAAGAAGCTGGTGTTAAATTCGACAAAGGCAAAGTACTGGTTGATGATTTTTACAAAACCAACGTTGAAGGCATTTACGCCATAGGTGACATCGTTAAAGGCCAGGCGCTTGCACACGTAGCATCGGCCGAAGGTATCATCTGCGTTGAGAAAATTGCCGGTCAGCATGTGGAGCCGTTAAATTACAATAACATTCCGGGCTGTACTTACTGCTCTCCGGAGATTGCTTCAGTAGGTTATACCGAAAAAGCGGCCCGCGAAGCCGGATACGAAGTTAAAATTGGTCGTTTTCCATTCTCAGCATCAGGCAAGGCCAGTGCTGCAGGTGCAAAAGACGGTTTTGTTAAAGTAATATTTGATGCCAAATACGGCGAGTTCTTAGGCGCGCATATGATTGGCTACAACGTAACCGAAATGATTGCCGAGGTTGTAACTGCACGCAAGTTGGAAACAACCGGTCATGAAATTATTAAATCGGTGCACCCTCACCCTACCATGAGCGAGGCTGTAATGGAAGCTGCTGCTGATGCGTATGGCGAAGTGATCCATTTATAATCACCAGCCGCTTAAAAGGCGGAGTACGAAAATAACCAAACACATTTTAAGCCCTTCTGTTCTTCGTATCAGGAGGGCTTGATACTTATATATGATCATCAATCGTCAATCTTCTGCTTCCCCTTCAGGAAGCTGGGAGGCAAAACTATTTTCCATTAACGCCGGGCTTTTTAAATTGGATGGCGGAGCCATGTTTGGTGTAGTGCCTAAGGCTATATGGAGCAAAACCAACCCGGCCGATGAAAATAACCTGTGCACCCTGGCCATGCGCTGCCTACTGCTGCAGGACGGCGACCGACTGATTTTGATTGACACCGGCATAGGCAATAAGCTCAGCGAAAAAGTTTTGCCTTACTACCACCTGCACGGTGATGATACGCTGGAAAAATCTTTAGCGCAACACGGCTTTACCCCGGCTGATATTACAGACGTATTTCTAACGCACTTACATGTAGATCATGTGGGTGGTGCGGTAGCAAAAGAAGGCGGGCAACTGGTTCTGGCCTTTCCAAAAGCTATCTATTGGAGTAACCAAAAGCATTGGGACTGGGCTACAGTTAACCCCAACGTTCGTGAGAAGGCATCCTTCTTAACTGAAAACATTATACCCCTACAGGAAAGCGGCCAGCTAAAGTTTGTAGACGTACAAGAGGGCGAATCTTTTACTGCCAACATGCAGGTATTCTTTGTATCGGGCCATACGCAGGCCATGATGCTGCCATTGTTGCAGTATAAAGGCAAAAAAATACTTTACGTGGCCGATCTGTTTCCCACTGTTGGCCACTTGCCTATTGCTTACGTAGCTGCTTATGACACGTTTCCCTTACAAGCCATGGATGAAAAACGTGCTTACTTACAGCAGGCGCTGGACAATGATTATGTCCTGTTTTTTGAGCATGACGCACTTAATGAATGCTGCACATTGCAGCAAACAGAAAAAGGCATACGTGTAAAAGATGTTTTTAAATTGACAGACATTTAATTCAAAATCAAGTGTTTGGTACAATTGATGTGGCAATAAATGCAAACAATTGCGTGTGAAAGTGAATTTGTATAAATAATTATATTGTAATTATCAAATACAATAAGGATATTCAGTAACAAATTTATACCTTTGCACGTTCAATTCTAAAACAAGAATCGAGGTAATAACGTAGATGAGACAACTCAAAATAACCCAATCCATTACCAACCGTGAGTCACAATCGCTTGACAAATATCTGCACGAAATTGGTAAGGTTGACCTGATAACTGCCGAGGAAGAAGTAATATTAGCCCAAAAAATACGCGAAGGCGACCAGGCCGCCTTAGAACGCTTAACTAAAACCAACTTACGTTTCGTGGTATCGGTTGCTAAGCAATACCAGAACCAAGGCCTTACCCTGGGCGATTTGATTAATGAGGGTAACCTGGGTTTGATTAAAGCGGCCAAACGTTTCGACGAAACCAAGGGTTTTAAATTTATATCATACGCCGTTTGGTGGATCCGTCAATCCATTTTGCAGGCCATTGCTGAGCAATCACGTATTGTACGTCTGCCATTAAACCAGGTAGGCTCATTAAGTAAAATTAGCAAGGCGTTCTCTAAACTCGAGCAAGAATATGAGCGCGAGCCGTCTCCTGAAGAACTAGCGGACATCCTGGAAACGACGGTTGATAAAATATCAGACACGCTGAGCAACTCCGGCCGCCATGTATCTATGGATGCGCCGTTTGTACAAGGTGAAGAAAATACGTTGTTAGACGTACTGGAAAACCAGGAGCCTAATACCGACTCTATCCTCATCAACGAATCGTTGTCTGAAGAGATTAAACGTTCACTGTCAACTTTAACAGAGCGTGAGCGCGAGATCATCGTATTGTTCTTTGGCTTAGGCACCAACCATCCCCTGTCTCTTGAAGAGATTGGTGAGAAATTTAACCTGACCCGCGAACGTGTACGTCAGATTAAAGACAAAGCTTTACAACGCTTGCGCCATACATCGCGAAGCAAAATCTTAAAATCGTATTTAGGTTAATCCTACTACTGCATATGAAGCCCTCCCGACACATCGGGAGGGCTTTTTTGTTATATAGGCATGCTACCAACACAATATGAGCAACTAACGCCCGAACAGGCTATAGCCTTACAGCAAGAGCTAAGGCAAAAGATCAGGATTGAGCCGTTGGATAAAGCGATCCGTATCATAGCCGGTTCTGATATCTCCTTTAACAAATATTCAGAAGTAGTGTATGCCGGTATTGTGTTGCTTAAATATCCGGAGATGGAGATTATCGGGCACTCATCAGCCATTAGCCGAACTACGTTTCCTTACATATCAGGCCTGCTGGCCTTTCGCGAAGTGCCGGCCCTGCTGGAAGCCTGGAACAAACTGGAAACCAAACCCGACCTATTGGTGCTCGACGGACAAGGCATTGCACACCGCCGCCGTATGGGCATTGCTTCGCACTTTGGTGTGATAACCGACACGCCTACCATCGGCAGCGCCAAAAGCCGCTTGTTTGGCCGCTACGATGACCCTGCCAATGAGCCTTTTGCGCAAAGCCCGATGTACCACCGCGAGGAAGTTATTGGCATGGCTATCCGCAGCAAACGCAACTGTAATCCCATCTTTGTTTCCCCAGGCCACCGTGTAAGCATGGAGCAAAGCGTACAGATTATTAAACACTGCATCAAGGGCTACCGTATACCCGAACCCACCCGGCAGGCACATATATTGGTGAACAAAATTCGGGTAGAGAACGGGCCAGGCGAGCATTCGCAGCTGTCTATGTTTTAAATTCCTTCAGCTGCTTACAATAAACCACGCAAAACGCAGTTTCATTAACTTAACCTGAATCATTGCGCCAGCTATGCAAAAAACACGTACGCTGCTATTCCAGTTCTATAAGCCTTTTTGTATTACCATTTATTTTTTTCCGGACTAAGTTTGTATCTACTGCTTAGTCAGGGAGCTATTGCTTTTATACTCGCTTTACCGCTAAAAATGATGGGCTATGTAGGTTTCGTGTTCTATCAGCATTACTTTCATCAGCGCGAGTATTTTTATTACCGCAATGCAGGCATATCTATGCGGCGCTTGTATCTATACTCATGTATTCCCGATTTTTGTTTGTATTCACTATTGGCCTGCTTAAGCATATTTATCCATAACATGTATGCTTAAGGCTGATAGTGTTTACCTGGAATTTAGTAACCGTAAAATACTACAGGATATTTATATTGACTGTAAAGCTGGCGAGGTAACCGGTTTACTGGGCCGTAATGGCAGTGGCAAATCGAGCTTGCTGAGGATAATTTTTGGTACACTTAACCCCTCGTACAAGTATATCAGCATAAACGGCAAGCCCGTTGCAAAAGGCTACGTGGGTAACCATATTGCTTATCTGCCTCAGCATAATTACCTGCCCAGTCATTTAAGCATACAGCAATCGGCCCGTTTGTTGGTTGACGATGAGGCTTGGCACGAGTTTACAGCATACGACCTTTACCAGCATTTTTACGATAAAAAGCCTGGCCAGCTGTCGGGCGGCGAATTGCGTAAGCTGGAAACACTGATGATCTTATACAGCAAAGCCAATTACATATTGCTCGATGAGCCATTTACCCATGTATCGCCCATACAGGCCGAGGAGCTCAAAGCCATTATCCGCAAACGTAAAGCTCATAAAGGCTTTATCATAACCGATCATCAATACTACAATATATTGGAAGTAAGTGACAAGATAGTACTGCTTGCCAATGGTGCCACAAAATTAATCGAAAATGCAGACGAGTTAATTACATACGGTTATCTTAGCGGTAAGTAATACCGCTAAACCATGACTATCCCCATATACCAGGCCGATGCATTTACCGACCAGCTGTTTGGCGGTAACCCAGCCGCTGTATGCCCTTTAACGGAGTGGCTACCCGATGCACAAATGCAAAAGATTGCGGCTGAGAACAACTTGGCCGAGACTGCATTTTTTGTAAAAACAGCCCAAGGCTTCCACCTGCGCTGGTTCACACCAGAGCTGGAGATTGACCTTTGCGGCCATGCCACCTTAGCTACCGCACATATTATTTATACTGAGTTGGGTTACGCCGAAGCGACCGTACACTTCAGTACCGAAAAAGCAGGCACCCTCATGGTAACCCGAAACGACGACCGCTACACGCTCGACTTCCCATCGCGCCCACCCTACCCGGCCGAAATACCTGATGGTTTACTGGAAGGATTGAATAACAAAATGCCCGTTCAGGTGCTTCGCTCACGTGATTATTTTTTGATTTACGAGAACGAGCAGGATATACTCGACATGGAGCCTAACCATTTTGCCCTGGCCAAAGTAGATGCTATTGGTATAATTATTACCGCACCTGGCAAGGATGTTGATTTTGTATCGCGCTTTTTTGCCCCTGCTGCGGGTGTGCCCGAAGACCCGGTTACCGGATCGGCGCATTGCAACCTTATACCTTACTGGGCCGACAAACTGGGCAAAACCCAACTGCATGCCTACCAGCTATCGGCCCGCAAAGGCGAGCTGTGGTGCGAGCACAAAGGCGACCGTGTACTAATGAGCGGAAAGGCAGTTACTTATTTAAAAGGCGAAATTTACATTTAGGACGAAAGACTAAGTGAAGAACGACTCAGCGAAATAGCACCAAGTTTTTATTTATTGAAATGAAAAACTACTACTTTTTAGTGTATTAGCAACGCTGGCTATCGGTAATGCTCAAGCCCAAGCCTACAAAATAAGCGGTAAGCTTACGGGCTTTAAAAGTAATTTGTTGGTACAAATGCTCGACGATAATGACAATCCTCTTAACAGCAGCCTCCTTAAATAACCTGAGCCTGTCGAAAACCACTTAGCCCGCTAAATCTTTAACAAACTAAATCATTTGTCCTTTTTCACATAGTCCTTCCTAACTAAATCTTTAATTAATACCCTACTGTAAACCGTTCCCTAATGTGTTTGGATTGCTCTATCTCGTCAACTATGGCAACAGCATAATCTTCCATCGAGATGAAGCTGCGGCCCTGTTGGTCAACAATTAACTGATTGGTAGCTGTTTTAAAGGCACCGGTACGCTCACCGGGTGCAATCTCGGCAGCTGGGCTAACATAGGTCCATTCTACCTCCTGTTCCTGCTGGTACAGCTTTAAGGCCTCGCGGTGAGCTAATGCCGCAGCCTTGTACGCTTCCGGAAAATCGGGCGTGTCAACTAGTTGTACACCGGGTGCGACTTCTAAGCTACCGGCACCGCCTACAATAATAAGGCGTTTAACACCCGCTTGCCGTACACCGTTTAAAAGCGGTACTACCACCTCGTATATGGTTGATGCCGGTGCGCCATGTGTATTATTGTAAGCGCTTACTACCACATCATGATCGAATGCTCCGGTTTCTACCTCCTGTGAGTCGAAGAGATCGCCTTTGGACACCTTGAGATTCAGTTTATCGGGGTTGTAATTTTCGGGGTGGCGTACCACCGCTGTAACGTAATGCCCGCGGCTTAAAGCCTCATTAACTATGCGGCTGCCTATCTTACCGCTTGCGCCAAATACTGCAATTTTCATGATCGGAATGTTTAATAGTATTATAAAACGTATCTACTGTTAAATGTTTGCCGCGCGTGCTTTAAGCCGCTTTAGCGCTGTACTAAAAAGCTAATTTTTTCGTAAATTTGGTATTTAAACTATTGACAGGTACGGTTGCAGATACATGCAGTTAACTAAATTAGAAGTTAAAGGCTTTAAAAGCTTTGGCGATAAGATTACGATAAACTTTAACGAAGGTGTTACGGCCATTGTAGGCCCTAACGGCTGCGGTAAATCTAACGTGGTCGATTCTATTCGCTGGGTTTTGGGTGAGCAGAGTACGCGTGCGCTACGGTCTGAAAAGATGGAGAACATCATCTTTAACGGTACCAAAAGCCGTAAGCCCGCCAACCTGGCCGAGGTATCCTTAACTTTCGACAACACCAAGAATGTACTGCCTACCGAATTTTCGCAAGTTACACTAACGCGAAAGCTGTACCGAACCGGCGAAAGCGAGTATCGTTTGAACGATGTACAGTGCCGCCTGAAAGACATTACCGACCTGTTTCTGGATACAGGTATTGGCTCCGACTCCTATTCTATCATTGAGTTAAAAATGATAGACGAGATCATTACCAACAAGGAAGGCTCACGCCGTAACTTGTTTGAGGAGGCTTCGGGTATATCTAAATACAAGCTTCGTAAAAAACAGACTTTCAACAAATTAAAAGATACCGAGGCTGATCTGGAACGTGTGCGGGATTTGCTTTTCGAGATTGAAAAGAACCTGAAAACGCTGGAAAATCAGGCCAAGAAAACTGAACGGTTTTATCGTTTAAAGGAGCAATACAAATCGCTCAGCATTATGCTGGCTTCGTTTCGTATTGTGTCTTTCAGCGAATCCTTACAGCGCATTGAGGAGCAGGAGCAAAAGCACCGCGAGGGACGATCGGGCATTACTACCAAGATTGACACGCTGGAAGCCGCCCTGCAGCAACAAAAGCTGGATAACCTGACCCGCGAAAAGAATTTGTCGTTACAGCAAAAAACCACCAACGAGTTTATTGGCAAGATACGGGCTTACGAGAGCGAGAAGAAGATAAAGAACGAGCAGCTCAAGTTTCAGCGCGATAAGGAAACACGCCTTAAGGAAGAGTTGGAACGCGACCGTAACCAGTTGAACCACGTACTGTACAACATTAAACGCCTCAACGAGGAAAAGCTGCAGGAAGAAGAAAACCTGGAAACCGTAAGTGGCAAATTGGCCGATCTTAAACAGGCCGTTGATGAACTACGTGATGAACAAACAGCGTTACGTAGTGAGCTGAATGAGCTGACCAGCATTAACAACCGGCTGCAAAACCAAATTTATCAGGCCGAAAAAGACCTGGACATTTTACGCATACAGCAACAGGCGCTGGAGCAGGAAAGCCAGCGCAACATGGAAGATACGGCCAGCCGTGAGGTGGAGCTTTCGCACTTTAACCAACTGGTGGCCGAACTGGAATACCGTACCGAAACTGCCGAGGGTGAACATAAAGCCGCTGTTGAGTTTGAGAACCAGTTACAGGAACAAATAAAAGAAACCGACGCTGGCATTAACCAGCTAAAAGACAAAATAGCGCAGCAAAGCCGTCAACTGGATGCCAAACAAAACGAGTACAACCTTACCAAAAGTATGGTTGATAACCTGGAAGGTTTCCCCGAGTCGATACGTTTTTTGAAAAAGCATGCCGACTGGGCCAGGCACATTACCCTCTTTAGTGATATCCTGTTTTGCCGCGAAGAGTACCGTATTGCCATTGAGAACTACCTGGAGCCACTGATGAACTACTTTGTGGTAGAAGATTATGACAATGCCATTAAAGCCATTAATCTGCTCCGCAATGCTTCGCGCGGCAGGGCGCAGTTCTTTATCTTGAACCATTATGCGGCTATACCGGATGTTTCCACCCAGCCGGCCAATGCCGAGTGGATGCCGGCCCTCAGCGTAATTGAGGTGGAGCCTCGTTACCGTCCGCTGTGTAATTATCTGTTGCGTAACGTCTATCTGGTTAATGATGCCAGCGACAATGACCTGAACGCCTCGCCTGTACAACAAGGCATTGTATTGCTGGGCAAAAGCGGCCGATTCAGCAAATCGGTTTTAAGTATGGCGGGTGGTTCGGTGGGCTTGTTTGAGGGCAAACGTATTGGCCGGGCCAAAAACCTGGAAAATCTGGCAAAAGAAATTCGCCAGACCGAGCAGCAAATTGGAGCTTACAAAGCTGAGCAGGAAACTTTGCAAAGTAAACTGACAGCCTTAAAAGCATCGGGCAAAGCTACCGAGATACAGCAAAAGCAGCAAGAACTTAACCGCCTGCATACAGAACTGGTAACGGTTACTACCCGGCGCGAGCAGTATCAAACTTTTATAACCAACAGCCGCAACCGTAAAGAAGATATTGCGCAAAAAATTCGCACCATACAGGACGATGAATTAAAGCTTAAACCACAGTTAGCCGAGCTAAAAACGCAAAAAGAGATACAAAGCGATTTGCTGCTTGATAAACAGCAGGCATTTAACGAGCTGAACGAATACACTACAGTACAAAGCAACGCCTATAATCAGGAGAATATCCGCTTTCACCAGCAGCAAAACAAGGTATCGGGCTTGGTAAAGGACCTCGAATACCGCGAAAGCCAGCTAGATAGTTTGGAGGCTCGTTTGCAGACTAATACCACAGAAATGGAAAAGGTACAGGTGGCCTTGCTTGACGTTTTACAGCACACCGACTTCTCGGACGATGAATTGCTGGACATGTACACCCAGCGCGAGGAGCTGGAAAAGGCTACCAAAGCTGCTGAAGAAGAATATTATACTTCACGTGGACAGATTAACGAAACAGAAAACGAAATAACACAGTTACGCCGCCAAAAAGACCAGGCCGATGTAATTGAGAACGAGCTGCGCGAAAAACGCAATAGTTTAAAACTGGAATTGAACGCCCTGAAAGAACGCCTTTCGGTGGAGTTTAATATTGAAATTGCCGACCTGCTCGAAACCGAGATACCGGCCGAAGAAAACGAACAAGATTTGCGCGAACGCACCGAAAAACTGAAGAGACAGTTAGACGAATTTGGCGCCATTAACCCCATGGCACTGGAAGCCTTTAAGGAAATGAATGAGCGTTATGAGTTCATCCAATCGCAAAAAAAGGATTTGGAAGAGGCCAAGGCTTCGTTAATGTCGACCATTAAGGAGATTGACGACACCGCGCGCGAAAAGTTCATGCATGCGTTCATTATGGTGCGCGAAAACTTTATAAAGGTATTCCGCTCCCTGTTTAACGAGGAAGACTCCTGCGACCTGGTACTGACCGATCCTGAGCGACCGCTGGAGTCGGATATTGATATTATTGCCAAGCCAAAAGGCAAGCGGCCGCTATCTATCAACCAACTGTCGGGTGGTGAGAAAACGCTGACGGCTACGGCCATACTGTTCTCGCTTTACCTGTTAAAACCCGCCCCCTTTTGTATTTTTGATGAGGTGGATGCACCGCTTGATGATACCAATATTGATAAGTTTAATAACATCATCCGCAAGTTTTCGTCGAGCTCGCAATTCATCATTGTATCACATAATAAAAGAACCATAGCCAGCACCGATATTGTGTACGGTGTGACTATGGTTGAGCAGGGAATTTCCCGTGTAGTACCGGTTGACTTACGCCAACTGGCCGATTAATATTTTAATGATTCAACTGTTTTATATTGCGCGTATGTATTGCGCCTTTAAATTCCGGGTTAACATCAAGCTTTTGGTTTGCTCTGTCTAACGCAGCTTTATCTGCACCGTTTATGCTTTGGGTTCTAAAACCAACAACTGTATAGTTACCCTTATCAATATAATTAAGTGCTACTTTCAACATGGTTTCATTGCGGTCGCCAAAGTCATGCGTTACATCGTCATCTACTAAAGCGCCTTCAAAATTGCCACCAGGAATCATACCCTGGTAAAAATCTGCCTTGCCTTCTGCATTACGGCTTTCAAATTCGGCCAGGTACATATCGTAATCGCCCACATCAAGCCCAAAAAAGCCTACTGGTTTGCCATAAGTGGTTTGTCCTATAAGCTTTACGCCCTGGGGCAGTACAGGTTTCAGGTTGTTAATTAGCAATTCACTTGCCGATGCCGTGTTATCTGTCACCAAGAAGATAACACGCTTCAATTCTAGATTTCCTTTTTTAGAGAAGTTGTAAGAATTGTTCTCCTTTTTAAATTCACCTGCCTTTACATCATACTTGCTCGATAAGTACGGGTGATTACCCGCCTGCATATTGGCATTATAAGTTTCGGTAAACATTAGGGTGTTATTTTTGGCCGCCGGCACCATATAGTTAGCCAGGTACTCCGAGGTTTCAACTGCACCACCACCATTGTAGCGTAAATCTACAACCAGCTCTTCAATGTTATCACTGGCAAACTTGCTAAACGCTTCATCAATTTTTGCCTGGGCATTACTTATTACGGTAAACCGGCTAAAGGCAAAATAACCCACTTTTTTACCAGTTGCACTGGTTATGGTAGTAGCCTTAATAACAGGATTTACGGTGTAGCTCCCCCTGGTAACCGTAGCTGTAAATGTTGTTCCATCATTACGGGTACCACTTAGCTTTATAGAGTTGGCCCCCAGTGCCTGGTTAATGGCGGCGATACCCGACGCGGTAACGACTACATCGTTTACAGCGGTAACTTTATAGCCCCGTGCAAGTCCCTGTGTGGCCGCTGATGAATTTGGATACACATAACGCACCCTGATATCAACCGGAGACTGGCTTATTAACGACAACCCAAAACCAAAATCGCCACCTACACCACCAACGGCCGCAGCGGCTTGCCCATTATCAATGTAAGAATATTTAGCTGTACCAATGTAATTAGGGTCATATTCATACGGCTTTCCTGTAGTAGAGTTGATCTTGATTTGCGAAAACGCATCAATTTCAGCCTGCAAGTTGGCCAGGTCGGATCCTCCGGAAAAACGGGTTGGGTTAAATGCCTCTTTACTGGGCAAGGCATCGTTCCATAAGTAAACATCTTTAGCAAAATCATACGCTATCTCACGCAGATCGTCATCCTTCTTATCTTTTTTACAAGAGCTGAATGCAACGGCCAGGAAAAGTAAGGGAAGTAAATATTTCTTCATTTATAATAAGTTAATCTTGGGTATAACGTGCAAGTATACAATATATTATAAACCGCAACACGTATAAACTTTACAGTTGTATAAATTCAATTCCGCAAGCCTCCGCACACAGTAAATCAGCCTCGGCAACACCTATCATTAAGGTTTCGCGGCGTTGCAGCTGGTGTTTATCTAACAATAGATGTATCATATCGGGCTCCGGTTTAGGTGTAAGCTCGTTGGCAAAGTAGCAGGTAAGGTATTTTTCGAGACCCTGCCAGTCGGTATGCTTAATTTTGTTGAGCTGCTGCTGCGGGTTGCCATTGGTTACAATAAACAGTTGCTTGCGATCAACTACAATATCTTGCAGCAGGGTCAGCATCTCGGGGTAAATTAACAGCTTTAGCGGCAGCTGTGCAGTTTTGTGAAGGTGCTCAAAATTAAAGCGGTATTTTTCATCCAGCTTAAAGCGGCTTTGCAAGGTATTGAACACCGCTGATGCTCCCTCCTTTTCATAGGTGCGTACCATGAGGCTTACCAAGGCGTTGGCATCCAGCAGTTCTGTATATTCCAGGTAACCGGCAAACAGGTAGTAAACCTGGTACAGGTAATCCTTTTCTGGAAATAACACATTATCCAGCTCAAATATAAAAGCGTTAATACGCGGGTCTATATCGCTATACTTCATCATGCGCGGCAATCAATTTTATACCGTATTCATTAAACAGCAATTCAGCTTCGGTCAGAGGCGCGGCCTCTTCCCTGTGCAGCAGATATACTGTATCAACTTGATGGTCCAAACACAAGGTGAGCATTAAATGCGGATAGGTTTCGGCCTGCGGGTTAGGCAACTTTATCATTTTGCCAGCTTTGAGCATCACCTCGGGCAGGTCTAAATAATCGCCCAGTAGTACGTTGCTGGTTTGCAATTGATTTTTAAGCTGATAGGCTTTGCCCGAACTTGCTGCTGTTATTAAAGTATACACGATGATTTATTGTACAATTAAGCCGTCTTTCATAAGCACTTTACGGTCCGACAGGTTGGCCAGATCCTCGTTGTGTGTCACTATGATGAATGTTTGGTTAGACTCGTTCCGCAGGTCTATAAACAACTGGTGCAAATCGCGCGCGGTGGCCGAGTCGAGGTTGCCCGATGGTTCGTCGGCCAATATCATGGCCGGTTTATTAATGAGCGCCCGGGCTACGGCAACCCTTTGCTGCTCGCCACCTGATAGCTGGTTGGGTTTATGGTAGACCCGGCTGCTCAAACCCAGCTTATCTAACAAAGTAGCCGCTCTTTTCTGCGCCTCTGCTTTGCTTACACCAGCAATAAATGCTGGTATACACACATTCTCAAGTGCATTAAATTCGGCGAGTAAGTGGTGAAACTGAAAAATAAAACCGATTTGAGTATTGCGGAAATGACTAAGCTGCTTGTTATTAAGCTTACTGATTTCCAAATCATCTAAAAATAGCTGACCGGCATCGGGCTGATCCAGCGTGCCTATAATATTGAGCAGAGAGCTTTTACCTGCACCCGAGGCGCCTACAATGGTTACAATTTCTCCCTGCTGTACCTCAAGGTTAACCCCTTTAAGAATATGAAGCTTGCCATAGTTTTTTTGGATACCCAGTGCTTTTAGCATAATACAAAGATATGGAAATCAGAACCAAGAGCCAAGAAGCAAGATCAACGATAAAACCTTTAAATTTTAGACAACAAGCCGCGTTAGGGATAGCAGCGGGTACCTGCCATTTGGCTAAGGTCAGGAGGCGTATTAGCCGATAGCCAAGCCCCACAGGAACGCCATTGTTAGAACGTTAGGAGTATAGAATCAGTAGTAAGATAAACTATAATGAGTGCTATGAAGAAGCCTTATAAAGCAATAATAAGGCTAATCTAAACAACCGCTCATTATCGGTTGAGATTCCAGGCTGGCTGTTTGGTCTGGCTCTTGTTTCCTGTTCATTATGGGCAGGCTACATTTTCTTGGTTCTTGGCTCTATCGCATACTACCTCCTTTTCTACACAAAATCTGCTTTCTAATTTCATAACTCCAACTGAAATTGTAGATTTACCGCAAATTCTTCACAAAGACATGAATATTCACGAATATCAGGGTAAGGCCATACTAAAAAGTTTTGGCGTAAGGGTACAGGAAGGCATTGTAGCCGATACTGTGGAACAAGCTGTTGAGGCGGCCCAAAAAATGAAAGAAGATTTCGGCTCGAGCTGGGTGGTTGTTAAAGCCCAGATACATGCCGGCGGCCGTGGTAAAGGCGGTGGTGTTAAACTGGCCAAAAACCTGGATGAGGTAAAAGAAAAAGCAGGCGCCATTTTAGGCATGCAACTGGTTACCCCGCAAACTGGTCCGGAAGGTAAAAAAGTACACAAGGTGCTTGTTGCACAAGATGTATATTATCCTGGTGATAGCGAAACTAAGGAGTTTTACATGAGCGTATTGTTAGATCGTGCTAAAGGCCGCAACATTATCATGTACTCAACCGAAGGTGGTATGGACATTGAGGAAGTAGCACACAGCACTCCTCACCTGATACACAAAGAAGAGATTGACCCGAAAGTAGGTTTACAAGGTTTCCAGGCACGTAAAATTGCCTTTAACCTGGGCTTATCAGGCGATGCTTTTAAAGATATGGTAAAATTCATTGCCGCTTTGTACAAAGCTTATGATGCTACCGACTCTTCACAATTTGAAATTAACCCGGTATTAAAAACATCCGACAATAAAATTTTAGCAGTTGATGCTAAAGTAAACCTGGATGATAACGCTTTATACCGCCATGCTGATTATGCTGCCCTGCGCGATACCAACGAGGAAGACCCTACTGAGGTTGAGGCAAGCCACTCTAACCTTAACTATGTTAAATTAGATGGTAACGTAGGTTGTATGGTTAACGGTGCCGGTTTAGCGATGGCCACTATGGATATTATTAAGATTGCCGGTGGCGAGCCTGCTAACTTTTTGGACGTAGGCGGTACTGCCAATGCACAAACCGTTAAAGCTGGTTTTAACATCATCCTGAGCGATCCTAAAGTTAAAGCCATCCTGATTAATATTTTTGGTGGTATTGTACGTTGCGACCGTGTTGCACAAGGAGTAATTGATGCTTACCAGGAAATTGGTAACATACCTGTGCCAATCATTGTTCGTTTGCAAGGCACCAATGCTGCAGAAGCTAAAGAACTGATTGATAATTCAGGCTTAAAAGTTTTCTCGGCTATTTTGCTGAAAGAGGCTGCTGAAAAAGTTAAAGAAGTTTTAGCATAAGCATTTCATCTTCTAGAAAGAAGATATAATACAGGAAAGCCCTATCTAAAAAAGATGGGGCTTTCTTTTTAACCCCTTTTTTATTTGTTGAGTTTATTGTTATTTATTGACAAATATCAAGTGCGTAACACAAAAATCTGTGCTTCTTTGTATCATTAAGTAACGGCGCAAACAAATACATGTTTAAACATACGTTATATTTACACTGAAATCATTTAACATCATAAAGCTATGGCAACTACAAAATGGGTTATGGACCCACTGCATTCAGAAGTACAATTTAAGGTTAAACACCTGGTAATTTCAACTGTAACGGGTTCGTTCCGTAAGTTTGAGGGCGAAGTTATTACCGAGAGCGAAGATTTTCAGGACTCGGAGATTGATTTTTCGCTGGATATTGACAGCATTGATACCACCCAGGAAGCACGCGATCAGCACTTGAAATCGGCTGAATTTTTTGATGCGGCTACTTATCCAAAAATTAGTTTCAAATCTACTTCATTAAAGAAAGTAAGCGACGAGGATTATAAATTGGAAGGCAACCTGACTATTAAAGGTGTAACTAAACCAGTTACTTTAGATGTAGAGTTTGGCGGTTCGGCTGCTGATTTTTACGGACAAACCAAAGCCGGCTTTGAAATTACCGGTAAAATTAACCGTAAAGAGTTTGGCTTAACCTGGGAAGGTATTACCGAAGCCGGCTCTATAGTTGTTGGTGAGGAAGTAAAACTGATTATCAACGCTCAATTTACTAAACAAGCTTAATCAGTAGTTTTTTTATAAAAAGGCCCGCTATGCTTAATTGCATAGCGGGCCTTTATTTTGTGTGCTTGGCAAAAAGTCTGTTCAACCTACCCCCCAAAAAGCTCCTCATTAATTTTATTGCTGATGTTATGCACTATACCATCCAATTCCTCGGCACAACGGTTAATCATATCAATAATCTGCTTTTCTTCGTCACGGCTCTGCGCATCTTTAGCCAGGTAAGCCAGGCCCAGTATGGAAGCCACCGGCCTGCGTATTTCATGGGAGCTTAACCACGAAACTTCCTGCAGTGCCCTGTTTTGATAATAAATCTTCTCTTCGCGTTGTTTGCGGTCGGTTATATTTTGGTGTACGGCAATGTACCCTGTATTTGTCCCACATTCATCAAATAAAGGTGTGTACTCTATGTTTACCCACTGCTTATTGCCATTGGGCAGGTAATGCAACATGTCCATTGAAAAGGTTTCCAATCGCTCTTTACGAGCCTTAATCTCTGTAATGATATCAACTGAAATTTTCTCGCCGCCCAAAAATGAACTTACCGATCTACCCTTTATGTCTTCCAGCTTGTAACCTACATAATCCTCAAATGCTTTGTTAACCCAAGTAATATTATGGTGAGTATCCATTACCACAATCATGTTGTTAACTTTAGTAATAATTTCGGCCAGGCGCTTATTCTCTTCGTTAGCACGTTTTAACTCGTCAACATCCTTTATAGCCCCAATTACTCGTACCGGTTGTTGCTGTTCGTTATATAGATAATAGCCTTGAGAGTACACGTGTTTATAATTGCCTTTTCCACAACTTACACGGTAATCGCCCCGCCAGTTAGTTTCATGTGCTGCCATCACTTCGTGCTGCGTATTTACTACACGATGCAAATCATCTGGATGTATGAGTGATCGCCACCATTTTATACCCTGCCCTATATCTGTATCTGCACAGTTGATGAGCTTAGTAACATCGGTATAAAAAACCAGCTTATCCTGCAAAATATCATAGTCGTAAATTACATCGCGGGTAGCTTTGGCTACGGCTTCATAACGGGAAATGGCTTGCTGTAACAAGGCATCCTTCTCTTTCTTTTCAGTGATATCGTCGAAATACACTGCTATACCATCCTCTGTGGGGTACGCCTGCACGGCATGCCATTTCTTAAAGTGCCGCCAATAGGCTTCAAATTTTACCGATATCCGCTCCGCCAGTACTTTTTGATACTGCTGATAAGTGATCCTTTTTTCGATGCCTGGAAAAGCCGTTACAATATCTTTACCAATTACGTCCTCAGCTTTTATACCAGTTTCAAGCTGAAAGCGCTTGTTTACCTTTGTAAAAACCAAATCTTTGTTCAGGGCATAAAAGCCTTCATTAATGTTATCAAGTGTATCTTCTAAACTGAACAAGTACCGGTTACGCTCAAGCTCCATTTCCTTCAATTCAGTAATATCCTGGGCCGATCCAACGGCTTTATAAGGCAGGCCATCTTTAAGCTCCAAACGGGCCAATTCCCTTACCCAGCGGGTTTCACCGGTTATCCAGGTGATGCGGTGCGTAACATCCAGTTGTTCGCCGGTCTTAATCAGCTTATTTAACTGAGCAGTCATAGCCGGCCTATCATCAGGATGTATCTGTTGTTCATAAAGCTCAAATAAATTCAGTTCGGCATCTTTCTCAACTTGCGTAATGATGTACATCTCGTCAGACCAAACCAGGTGTTTCTCGGAAATATAAAATTCCCATCCACCTATTTTAGCTACTTGCTGGGTTTCGCTAAGCTTTCTTTTTTCTTCTTTTAAATCTTCATTAAGCTTCTTCAGTTCCTGCTCATAATTAACTTTCTCTGTTATGTCCTGAGCGGTTATAATAACGTGCGGTTTATTATTAAACTTTATTTTCTGTGAAATTATATTAACATGTATAGGTGTACCATCGGCCTTTTGATGTATCCAGCCAACGGTTTGCCTTAAATGGTTTGACACGCTTTTTGCCGACTCAAGCACCTTTTGCTTGTCATCAGGCGGCCGGATGTCCAGAATAGACATGCTTAAAAATTGCTCTCGTGTATAGCCATACTTATCGATTGCAGCCTGATTTACGGAAACAAATTTTAAGGTTTGTAAATCATAAATCCATTTAGGCGTTGGGCTGCCCTCGTACATTAACCGGTATTGGTTTTCGGTATTAATAAGATGCTGGTTGTTCACTTTTACCAAATGGTATAAAAAGCCGCTGGTTGCAATAACAAAAAAAACTCCTTTACTGCTACTTATGGCATACATTAAAGACGGACTCAATGTGCCTTGAAACAGAAATAGCACCTGGTCGCTCAAAGCAATCCAAACACTGCAGGTAACCAGATAAATAATGGCTATACGGCCGGGCCCTAATCTCATATGTGCTTACCTACCTTATATTTTTGTCCGTACGTGGTAAAATAGTGATATACAGAATGTAACTGAAAAAAATTAGATATTGAGGTGCTGATGTATTCACCTCATACGCAGTTTGCCTGAAAAAGATACACTATGTTTACATTATGTTTAAATACCGGGCAAACCATAAGCTGTTATATTTGCTAAATAAGTATGCTTGTAAAAATTTATCCGGAGAACCCGAACCCAAAGACCATTGAGCAGGTGGTGCAAGTACTGCGCCGGGGCGGACTCATCATTTACCCTACCGATACCGTTTACGGCTTAGGCTGTGATATAACCAATCATAAAGCAATTGAAGCTATTGCACGCATCAGACACATCAAGCCCGAGAAGGCTAATTTTTCTTTCATTTGTTACGACTTAAGCAACCTGTCTGATTATACGAAACCTATTGATAGCACGGTGTTTAGAGTACTGAAAAAAGCTTTGCCAGGCCCGTTCACATTTATTTTGAATGCCAGCGGAAATGTACCCAAGCTATTAAGCTCAAACAAAAAAACGGTTGGTATACGCATACCTGATAACGCTATAGCGAGGGAAATAGTGAAGCAATTAGGTAACCCCATCCTATCTACATCCATACGTGACGAGGATGATATTGTGGAATATTCTACCGACCCCGAGCTCATCCACGAAAAATATGAAAGCTTGGTAGATATCGTAATTGATGGCGGCTACGGCGGCAATATAGCCTCAACCGTGGTAGATGTTACCTCAGGTGAATTTGAAGTAATACGAGAGGGCAAGGGTGATTTGGACGCTTATTTATAAGCAGAAATGAGTACCCAAAGCCGAGGCTTTGTCATAATAATCTTCATAATCACAAACAATAGCGAGTGAACTATAGGGATTGTTGTTTACCGCTTAAATAATTCTCGTTACCACCCCGGATTAAAACGATTTTAGCTATCCTTTTATTTGTTTCACAAATTCAGGTATCCTTTCCAGGTAATTGTCGGTAGCTAAGAAACGTACGAAGGCACTACCCACTATAGCACCGTTGGCATAGGCAGTTGCCGTATCAAAGGTGGCTTTATCGCCAATACCAAAGCCAATTACAATTGGATTATTCAGTTCCATATGCTTAATACGCTTAAAGTAGGTTTCGGTAACATCTCCCAAAGCTAAATTACCACCGGTTATAGATGCAGACGAAAGCAGGTAAATAAAGCTGTTGCTGAGCTCATCTATCTTACGTATGCGCGCTTCGGCAGTTTGTGGGGTAACCAGAAAAATGTTGCTCAAGTTATGCCGGGCAAAGCAATCTTTATATAGAGTCTCATACTCATACATGGGTAAATCGGGCACAATAACGCCATCTACGCCCACCTCGGCAGCTTTGGCACAAAAGCGTTCTACCCCATATTGTACCATGGGGTTGGCGTAGCCCATTAGCAATACAGGTATACTTACTCTTTGGCGCAGCTCGGCCAGTTGTTCAAACAGCAGGTTAAGGTTCATGCCATTGTCAAGCGCTTTTTGGGAACTGTGCTGAATAGTGGGTCCGTCTGCCACCGGATCCGAATATGGAAAGCCGAGCTCCAGGAAATCAACACCAGCTTTTTCAAGCGCCTCGGCAATATCAAGGGTTGTATTCAGTTCGGGGTAGCCGGCAGTAAAATATACCGATAGTAAGTTGTTCTTTTTTGTGGCGAACAATTGATTAAGACGATTCATGTATGTGTTATTGCACCGTTCATTTTTGCACCGCATTCACCCCTCCTGTGGAGGGCTGCGTTGGCTTGTTAATGGCGAAGAGGGATATTTCAATTAAATTCAGCAAAAGCCTCCTACCCTCCTCAGTTAGGAAATAAGCTGTTAAGTTGGCAATTAAAAGCCGAAGTGTTTAATATAAGTGGTTAGATCTTTATCTCCCCTGCCCGACAGACAGATCACTACATTATCTTCCCGCTGAAATTGCATCTTTTCTAAATAAGCAAAAGCATGTGCCGATTCAATGGCCGGAATAATGCCCTCCAGTTGCGATAATAGTAAACCGGCCTGCAAAGATTCATCATCAGTAATATTTACGTATTTAGCTCGCTGAATCTTGTGTAAATGGGCATGCTGCGGACCAATACCTGGGTAATCTAATCCTGCTGATATAGAATACGGCTCAACCACTTGTCCGTCATCAGTCTGCATTAATATAGTACGGCTACCATGCAATATCCCTTCTCGGCCCAAAACCGATGTAGCTGCCGAATGGCCGCTATCCACGCCTTTGCCAGCTGCCTCTATAGCAATCAGTTTTACCGACTCATCATCCAAAAAGTGGTAAAACATACCCATGGCATTGCTGCCACCGCCTACACAGGCCAGCACATAATCAGGCAATTCCTTGCCGGTATGCTCTAATAATTGTTTCTTGGTTTCGAACGATATGATGGACTGGAACTTTGCTACCATTTCGGGGTATGGATACGGACCCACCACCGAACCGATGATGTAATGCGTATCAACCGGGTTGTTAATCCAATCGCGCATCGCCTCGTTGGTGGCATCTTTCAGGGTTTTACTACCCGATGTGGCAGGCACAACCTTTGCACCCAGCATTTTCATCCGGGCTACATTGGGGGCCTGGCGCTCCATATCAATTTCGCCCATGTACACTACACATTCAATACCCATCAATGCACAAACAGTAGCGGTGGCTACCCCATGCTGACCGGCGCCTGTTTCGGCAATAATGCGTTTTTTGCCCAGGCGCTGTGCCAGCAATATCTGGCCTATGGCATTGTTTATTTTATGCGAACCGGTGTGGTTCAGATCTTCGCGCTTCAGAAAAATATTAGCGCCGTATTTTTCAGACAAACGCTTGGCATGGTATAAGGGCGACGGCCGGCCTACATAGTCTTTTAGTAAAGATTCAAACTCGGCTATAAAACCGGCGTCGGCTATGATGCTTTGGTATTGCTGCCTCAGCTCCTCAACATTAGGGTACAGCATTTCAGGGATGTAGGCCCCGCCAAAATCTCCATAATATCCCTGCTCGTTTACTGTATATTTCATGATTATTGATCTCTTAATAGGTTAAATGCCTCACGCAGTTTTTCTGCATCTTTTAAACCTGGCTGTGTTTCAAACCTGCTGTTTAGGTCAACACCGTAAAAGGCAGGGTGTTTAATTTGCTTTACTTTTTTCAAATTATCCAAACTCAGCCCGCCACAAATAAAGAACGGAATATCAAGCTTATAGTTATTTAAAATACTCCAATCAAATGTTTTGCCCGATCCGCCGTGCCTTTCGGTCTTGGTGTCAAACATCAGGTAATCCACATGGCCGACATAAGCGTCCAGTTGCGTAAAATCAAATCCATTATCCATTCCAAACGCCTTAAACACCGTTACTTCATCACGTAAATTGCTGCAAAACTCCGGGCTTTCATTACCATGCAGTTGTACGGCGTTAAATCCAAACTGTTTTATGAGCAATTTGATTTTACCGGCATCTTCGTTCACAAAAACGGCTGTTTTATAAATTGAGGATGGTAATTGTGCTAAAACATCCGGCGACACATCGACCATATACCTGGGCGACAGGTCATAGCATATAAAACCCATAAAGTCGGGATTTAAAGCGGCTACCGCGCTGATGTTTCCCGGGTATTTCATCCCGCACACTTTAATTTTCATCTTAGTTTTGCAGAAGTTGTTTAAAGCTATTAAGCGCTTTACCGCTATTTAATGCCTGTTCCGCTTCGTAAAAGCTATCGGCAAATGTTTTTGCAGGCGCAATGGTACGTATCGCCAGGGCCGCATTGCACAACACTACATTATTTTGTGCAGTAGTGGCCTCACCATTTAATACCTGCATAAATATGTGTGCCGACTCTGCTACCGTATGGCCACCAGTAATTTCACTTGCGTTAACTTTGTCGAAGCCCAAATCGGCTATACGGTTAATTTTTTCACCTTCGCCCGAAAATGTTTTAAAATCTCCGGTCAATGAAACTTCATCATAACCATCAAGCGCGTTTAAGATTGTATAGTTAACGTCTGATTTTTGGTATAAGTAAGCATACAAGCGGGCCAGCTCCAGGTTATAAACACCCACCATTTGGTTGCCTGGCCTTGCGGGGTTAACCATTGGCCCCAACATGTTAAAAAAGGTTTTCACTGCCAGTTCGCGACGCACGGGTGCAACGGTTTTCATTGCCGGGTGAAACAGCGGTGCGTGCAGAAAGCAAATACCGGCTTTATCTAAAGTACTGTTGAGCTTGCTTTCATCATTGGTGAATTGATACCCCAGGTACTCCATCACGTTGGATGAACCACAGCCCGATGATACTCCATAGTTACCGTGCTTAGCCACTTTGTACCCTGCTCCTGCCACTACAAACGATGCCAAGGTAGATATATTGAAAGTATCCTTGCCGTCGCCACCGGTACCGCACAGGTCTATCAATTGGTCTGCATGGAGGTTTACAGGCAGGCATAACTCAAGCATTGCATCACGAAAGCCTTCCAGCTCATCAACCGTAATAGCACGCATGCAGTAAGCCGTCATAAAAGCGGCCATTTGCGAAATATTGTATTTACCCTGAGCTATGCTGGTCAAAATTTCTTTCGACTGCTCGCGGCTAAATGTTTTGTGTTCGAATAAGTGGTTAAGTATAGCTTTCATATATGCACAAAAAAAGGGCTGCCTAATGGGCAACCCTTTCTTATTATATTTTTAATAAACAGGAGATTGCCTTACGATTACTCGTTAAGCCACCACCAGTTATTGTTTTGTACTTTCATTAGTTTGTGTGGCAAATATGACTATTGTTTTTCCGAAATGCAAATCAGAATAATAATTTTATCAGCAAATTATAAGACATGGCCATAGCAAAAAAACATATTAATCCTGAGGATGACCTTGGCTTTGGGCGGCAGGCCGTTGCCCAGCGGGTTATTAACCGCGATGGCTCTGTTAATGTGAACCGGAAAGGCCTGCCCTTGCTCAGTACTACCGACACCTACAATCATCTTATTAGCATGAGCTGGACCAAATTTTGGCTGGTGGTGTTAAGCGGTTACCTGGTTACCAACATTGTTTTTGCATTTATATACAACCTGGCCGGAATTGAGAACCTGCATGGCGCCGATGGCAAAACAACGATAGAGCACTTTTTTGATGCCTTCTTTTTTTCGGCTCAAACCATGTCTACTGTAGGTTACGGACACATCAGTCCGCGTGGTATACTCACTAACTCTATAGCTGCTCTTGAATCAATGCTGGGATTGCTGGCTTTCGCACTGGCTACAGGCTTACTGTATGGGCGCTTTTCCAGGCCTTCAGCTAAAATAGCTTACAGTAACCGCATGCTGGTGGCACCTTATCTAACCGACCAAAAAGGACTCATGTTTAGACTGGCCAACAGGCGCAATAACACACTTATTGATCTCTCTATCGATGTCATTTTCTCCTACAATGACTACTCTGATGGAAAGACAGTACGCAAATTCTTTCCCCTTTCACTTGAACGAAGTAAGGCCAGCATATTAACCTTAAGCTGGACGGTAGTGCATCCGTTGGATGAAGACAGTCCGCTGTACCAGGTTACGCCCGAAGAATTGAAGGCGACCAACGCAAACTTTGCCATACTGCTTAAAGCTTACGATGATACCTTTTCGCAAACGGTGCACTCGCGTACGTCATACCAGTACGATGAACTGATATGCGGCGGCAAATTTACACCTGCATTCTATACCGACGAAAGCGGTAAAGTATCCCTCGATTTAAGTCAGATAGGCAATTATACTGATGCAAAGCTATAAAATAAACTATTGTGAATTAAACTAAACCATTGGTTAACCATCCGGTTAGTAAAGAAATATACTACCCATGGAACAAAAACCAACAGACCTGACGGCCGAGACCCAGGACAGCCAACCAGGCAATGAAAATGAAATGACCACCAAGCCGCAGTATATAGATGCAGACTATAAAGCTTCTGGCAAATTAAAAGATAAAGTAGCCTTAATTACAGGTGGTGATAGCGGCATTGGCCGGGCAGTAAGTGTTCACTTTGCGCGTGAAGGCGCCGATGTAGCCATTGTGTACCTGGACGAAGATACCGATGCAGAAGAAACTAAACAACTAGTTGAACAAGAAGGCCGCCGTTGCCTGCTTATTAAAGGTGATATTAAAGAAAGCAGCTTTTGTAAAGAAGCGGTAGAAAAAACCGCGGCCGAATTTGGCAAGCTGAATATACTGGTGAACAATGCCGCCATGCAGTTTCCGCAAAAGAACTTGCAAGATATTAACGAAGAACAGCTGGAAGCAACTTTTAAAACCAATATACTATCTCAATTCCACTTTTGTTCGGCAGCACTGAACCATTTGCAAAAAGGCGATACTATTATTAATACTACATCAGTGACCGCTTACCGTTCATCGCCTGAGCTGATAGATTATTCATCAACCAAAGGTGCCATTGTAACTTTTACCCGCTCGCTGGCTAAAAATCTGGCCGAAAAGCAAATCAGGGTTAACGGTGTAGCTCCGGGCCCCATATGGACCCCACTAATCGTGTCTACTTTTGATGAAGAAAAGATAAAGTCGTTTGGTAAAGACGTGCCGCTTGGCCGTGCCGGTCAGCCGGCAGAAGTTGCACCGGCCTACGTTTTTCTAGCCTCTCAGGATTCATCCTACATTACAGGACAAATCATCCATGTAAATGGCGGCGAAGTGGTTAATGGGTAGATAAGCGCAAATACAGATTAAATAAACAAGACTGTTACACCAGCTGTCATCTCGAATAATAGTGAGGATTCTTTTCAATTAATAGCTTTCAGCTCAGAAAAGGATTTCGTTATTATTTGAAATGACAGGCTGGCTTATAAAATAATCTGCAACCTACCTCCTTGACTGTTTGAGTACAACTTATTTCAGCAACGGATCTTTTTCCTTAGCAAATACATTGTAAACCAACTTATCTAACCAAGCCGGAAACAACTTGCTTAGCGTAACAGTTAGTTTACCCTGCCCTGTTAGTATGAGCGTACGCGAGCGACTTTCAATGGCCTTAGCTATTGCTTTGGCTACTTCTTCAGCTGTCATCATTTTATCTTCTTCCAAACTGCTTTCGCCTTGTTGATTGGCGTCCTTATTAAGTGCAGTATTACGAATATTTGATGCCGTAAAGCCCGGGCAAGCGGTTAAAACGTGTACGCCGGTTTTTAGGTTCTCCACACGCAAAGCATCTAAAAAGCCGTTCATTGCAAATTTAGAAGCTGAGTAACCCGTACGGCCGGGTAAACCTTTAAAGCCTGCTATGGATGAAACACCAACCACGCTTCCCTGCGTTTTTAAAATTTCGGGCAGCGCGTACTTTGTACAATAAACAGTTCCCCAAAAGTTTACGTCCATTAGCTTTTTTAATACCTGCAAATCCAAATCGTTAAACAGTGCACGCATGGATATACCGGCATTGTTTACCAATACATCAATTTTGCCAAACGTAAGCAGGGTTTGTTTAATTAAAAAAGCGCAGTCTTCTTCAACGCTAACATCACATTGTACGGCAATAGCTTTAGTTTGAAAGCGTTTTTCAATATCCTGTGTAATTTCGCAAAGAGTAACGTACTGGCGGGCGCCTAATACGAGGTTTGCGCCGCGGCTGGCCATTTCATAGGCTAAAGCCTTGCCTATGCCAGACGAGGCACCGGTAATTATAACAATCTTATTGTTTAAACTCATAAGCTGGGGCAGACCACCTTGGCATAGCTTTTAGCTTAAGTTCAGGCATCTTTAATAAGTATTTGGCTGCAAAAATAAGCATTGCCCCGTAAAAATGTTTAATGAAATGCCAGCTCCATTTAGATACCGGTGGTACTGATTGCTGTATTACAAAGGTTTTAGCAAAATAGAAGTTTTTATAGCCCGCCAGCCTGATACGATAGGATAAATCGATCTCCTGACCATAAGCTTTAAAGCGCTCATCAAACAAGCCAACCTCATTTAGCACCGACCTGCGTAACAGCATAAAGCAATTATTCAGTACATCTGTCTCTGTATTCTCGAACTCTTCACCCCAGCCGGAGTGGTAGTGATGGCTAAATAGCTGTGATTTGGAAAACAGTTTTGAAAGACCTGTTGCTCCAAAAAACCTGATCCACTGCGTTGGCATTGCACGTTTCGAGTCGGCAATAAAGTTGCCTTCAGCATCTAACATACGTACAGACAGGCCACCTGTATCGGCATGCGCCTCTACAAACGCCAACAATTTTTCCAAACTATCTTCAGCTGTAATTACTGTTGGCGATTGAACAAGAACATAATCGCCGGTTGAGGCTTTGATACCCTGATTAACCGCTGTTGCAAACCCTACCGGCTTTATATTTTGGATAACGTTCACATCCTGAAACTCATCTGTCAACATAACCACCGACCGGTCGGTCGATGCATTATCTACCACTATTAATTCAGCATCCAAACTTTGTATTGCTTGTTTAAGCGCATACATAGCCTGACGCAACGGTCTGTGCAAATTCTGATTTACAAGTATGATAGATAATTTCATGCGCTTATTTTGCCAGAGAACTTTCGTAAGGCACGCGGGTGGCAATAGACCTTCCTAAGGTTATCTCATCCACGTACTCCAGTTCTCCTCCAAACGCTATGCCACGAGCTATGGTTGATAAACTAATGTTTAAATCTTTTAACCTTTTGTGCAAATAAAATATCGTTGTATCGCCTTCCATAGTAGCGCTAAGCGCAAAAATCACTTCTTTAACGTCTGAAGCCTTAATTCGCTCTACCAGTGAGTCTACTTCAAGGTCCGATGGGCCTACTCCATCCATCGGCGAGATCAGTCCACCGAGCACATGGTATACACCAGTGTACTGATTTGTATTCTCTATTGCCATTACATCGCGCGTATCTTCCACTACGCAAATAGTGGCATGATCACGTTTGTAAGATGAGCATATCTCACAAACGGTATAATCGGATATATTATAACAGGTGCGGCAATGTTGTATTTCGTTGCGCAGTTTAGTCATAGCCAGGCTAAAACGCTCCACGTCGGGCTTGTCCTGGTTAAGCAGGTGCAGCACCAAACGAAGCGCTGTTTTTTGCCCGATACCCGGTAGTTTCGAAAACTCTGCAACCGCATTCTCCAATAATTTCGAAGAAAAATTCATACATCAAATTTACAAAAAATAAGCCTTAAATATGGTCAGCAGATGGTCATCTGCCTCAGTGCGGAAGCATTATTTTCATAAAATGCTTCATTAATTTACCTTAATGATTTGAGCTGGTTAAAACTTTTTAATTAGCTTGCGCCATCAATTGTTAATTACTTAACCCAAATCATATGTCGCCCGGAATTTTACTATTGTTCATAGCCGGATACTTTTTAGTACTCATCCTTATTTCTTACCTAACGTCTCGTAACTCGTCAGATAATGACACCTTTTTTGTAGCCAACCGTAATTCCAAATGGTACCTGGTGGCCTTTGGCATGATAGGTACTGCGCTGAGTGGTGTAACCTTCATATCGGTACCCGGCAAGGTAGGCGCACCCGGCGGCGATCAGTTTGCTTATTTTCAGTTTGTGCTGGGCAACGCAGCGGGCTTTATCATTATTGCCACTGTGCTGTTGCCATTGTATTACCGCTTACAGGTAACATCAATCTACAGTTATATAGAAAACGCCTTAGGCAAGTGGAGCTATAAAACAGCAGCTACTATATTTTTGATAAGCCGCACCATTGGCTCATCATTCAGGTTGTACTTGGTGGTTATTGTGTTACAAAAATTTATTTTTGATACTTATGGTATTCCCTTTTGGGCTACTGTACTGTTTTGCCTGGTATTAATATGGTCATACACCTATAAAGGCGGTTTAAAAACCATTATTATTACCGATAGCCTGCAAACATTTTTCCTCGTTGCATCTGTATTTCTCTCTATCTTCTTCATTTGCCGAAGCCTTAATTTCAGCATAGTAGAAGCGGCCGATGCCATCAAGAACAGCAGCTATTCTAAAATATTCTTCCTGAATGATTTTATGAGCAGTAAGCTGCACCTGAGCAAGCAATTTTTTGGCGGTTTATTTATTACCGTAGCCATGACGGGGCTTGACCAGGATTTAATGCAAAAAAACCTGAGCTGCAAAAATATTGGCGAGGCACAAAAGAACATGTTCAGCTTTACCGGCGTGTTCGTGGTCATTAATATATTTTTCCTGAGCGTAGGCGCTTTGTTGTACCTGTATGCCGCCAAAAACGGTATCAGCGTAGAGAAAACCGATTACCTGTACCCTACCATAGCACTGCGCTACCTTGGCGTATTCCCTGCCATTGTATTTATGCTGGGCTTAACGGCAGCCACCTTTGCCACAACCGATTCGGCACTTACCGCTTTAACCACGTCTTTTTGTGTAGACTTTTTGAACTTTAACAAACGGCAAGATACAAACAGCAAAGCCATGGTTAAAGTAAGGCACTACGTGCACATCACGTTTTCGGGGCTGATGTTTGTAACCATTATCTTATTCAATGCCGTAAATAACGATGCGGTAGTGAGCGCTATTTTTAAGGTGGCGTCTTACACCTACGGGCCATTGCTTGGTCTGTATGGTTTTGGCTTGTTTTTGAGCGGCCGGCAGGTGAACGATAAACTGGTGCCATTTATTTGTTTAATATCACCTGCAGTATGCTTTTTCCTGAGCACGGGTTCTAAAGAGATATTGGGCGGTTATGTTTTTGATAACGAACTGATCATTGTAAACGGTTTAATTACCTTTGCCGGCCTGTTACTTACCTCAAAGGCTAAAACAAAAGTGGCAGCGTTGTAATTACTATATTTTGAATTTGATATTATGACAGGTGATGATAAAATAAGACAGGCTTTCCAAAACCAAAACTGGCACGAAATAAAGGTAACCGACTCTTGGCAGATCTTTAAGATTATGGCCGAGTTTGTGGATGGTTTTGAGAAACTGGCCAAAATTGGCCCTTGCGTTTCCATATTTGGATCGGCACGTACGCATAACGATAATCCTTTCTATAACATTGCGGTAGAATGTGGCCGTTTACTTACCGAGCAGGGCTACGGCGTTATATCGGGCGGTGGCCCGGGTATTATGGAGGCAGCTAATAAAGGCGCTTATGAGGCCGGCGGCAAATCGGTAGGCTTAAACATTGAGCTGCCATTTGAGCAATTTCATAACAAATACATTGACCGCGATAAACTGCTGGAGTTCGATTACTTCTTTGTGCGTAAGGTAATGTTTATGAAATATTCCCAGGGCTTTATTGTACTGCCTGGCGGTTTTGGCACCATGGATGAATCATTTGAGGCAATTACCCTCATCCAAACCGGCAAGATTGCGCGCTTCCCAATTGTGTTTGTGGGCGTAGATTACTGGAAAGGCCTATTTGAATGGGTTGAAGAAAAGATGCTGAACAGCGAGCATAACATTAGTCCGGATGATTTACAACTTTACCGGTTGGTAGACACCGCCGAGGAAGCAGTGGAACACATTTTCCGCTTCTACAACAAATATCTGCTCAAACCAAACTTTTAATTATTGCTGTTTGAAGTTACAAGAGCGAGGATTGAGTTACACTAAGTACTTTAATTAGCGCATAAAAAGGGCTGGTGATATTCACCAGCCCTTTTTTTTATTAACTCATCCTGAGCATTTTTATTTATCGCTCCGGCTATATAGCTGTCGAACGATAATGTACAGACATCCGAAAGAGAATTCTTTGACCTCATACCATCTTTACTTCACGCCGCTATCTAAGGCGGGGTGGTTAGCGTTAGTTCGTTTAAAGCTCCTGATAGCAATGACCGTACTAATAAGCATCAAAATTGCGCCTAACAGATAAGGTGCGCCGGGGAAGTAAATGGATGAGGTTTTGGGATTAGTGAAATGAGCAAACAAACTGCTCATCAGCAGCGGACCAATGACAGTGGTTATACTTAACAAACTGTTTAATCCACCCTGCAATTCGCCTTGTTCATTAGGCTCAACTTTGCTGGTAATTAGGCCTTGTAGTGCAGGGCCCGATATACCGCCCAGGCAATACGGAATCATGTACACATACATTAACCAGCCTTGGTTAGCAAAGGCAATAAGCGCCAAACCAATAGCGTAAAACAGCAAGCCGAACACAATGCTGCGTTGCTGCCCTAACTTAGGAATGATGATACGGATTAGCCCGCCTTGTATGGCAATCAGCAACACGCCAATGAAAATACCCAGGCTGCTTATGCTGCTCATGCTCCACTTAAACTTCTCGACCAGGAAGAAGGCAAGTACACTTTCAACCGCTTTTGAGGCAATATAAACTAAACTGAAAGCACTTATTAACCCGGCAATAGCAGGGTACATCGTTAAGCGCTTGAGTGCACCAATTGGGTTTGCCCTGCTCCAGTCAAACGGGCGGCGGTTTTCAACCGACAAGGATTCGGGCAATACAAAAAATCCGTATAAAGCATTAAGCAACGCCAAACCGGCTGCCGCCATAAACGGAATGCGTAAACCTACCTCGCCCAGGTATCCGCCCAAACCAATACCCATAATAAAGCCTAAGCCAGTAGCTGCCCCAATTAGGCCAAAGTTGGCAGCACGGTTATCGCCCGTGCTTACGTCGGCTATGTAGGCGGTAGCCGTGGTAGTGCTGGCGCCTGCAATACCCGCAATGATTCGGCCAACAAAAAGCCAGAACACACTGGGTGCAAAAGCCATCAGGGCGTAATCAATCCCAAAGCCCACCATTGATATGAGCAATACAGGCCGGCGGCCATACCTATCGCTTAAATTGCCCAGCACCGATGAAAATACAAACTGCATGAGTGCGTAAACAAAGGTCAGGTACCCATTAATTTGGGTGGCCATACTGGTATTGTAGTCTCCGAGTGTCTCCAGCAATTTGGGCAGAACCGGGATGATAACGCCTAAACCAAGGGTATCAATCAATACCGTAATAAATATAAAACTTAGTGCTGCCGGGCGCTTATGCTTGGTTTCCTCGCTCATGTAAAAAAAGTAACACCTGTTAAAAGGCTTTGTGCCAAAATTGTTTTAGTTAAGTACGGTTCCAATTAGCATATCGGCGGTAATAAACCCAAGGTATCTCGAATCCATGGCCCAATGCCGGTTATCTCCTAACACAAAACAACTGTTTGCTGGTACGGTAACCGGCCCAAAATTATCTTCATTATATCCGGCTTTCACAAAAGGTTTGTACAAGCCTTCATTTACAAATCCTTTGGCGCTTACTAGTCTTTGTAAACCGGTTAAGTGCAGCATCTTTAATTCTTGGTTACTTAAACTAACGCCCGAGAAGGCGCTATCCCTGGAAGTAAGTGTTTTACCGGCGCGGTCAAAATACATGGCCAAACTATCTGCCTTGCTGTTTGCAATCAGATATTCACTTGCCGTATAGGGCTCATTTATGAATTTGCCGTTCCGATACAAGTTGCCGTCCCGAAGCTCGATAATATCTTTAGCTATGGCTACGCAGCGATGCGTATAAATTGATCCCCCTGGCCCCTTGTAGCATATGTAACTACCGGGCTGCGGTTTCTTAAAACGTGATACAAAAACAATGTTACCTGCCTTAAAAGTAGGTTCGCTCGATTCGGTTGTAACATAGTACCAGTTGAGTGCGTTAGTGTAACGCATCCCTACAAAGCCAGCAAATAAAACGCCGCAAAACAACAGCAGTGCAATAAATATTTTCATACCAGGGTTAGGCTTTTACTGTACTAACACGTGCCCGTTTAAAGCTGCGCAAAGCAAGGAATGTACTCAATAACATTAGCACAGCACCCATTAAAAATGGCGCTCCGGGAAATTGAACCGGCGCACTTTTACTGGTAAACCAGGCAAACAACGTGGTCATTAATGGTGGGCCGATGATGGAGGTTACACTCATTAAACTGGTTAAGCCGCCTTGCAGCTCGCCCTGCTCGTTAGCCGGTATTTGGTTACTAATTAAGCCTTGCAATGCAGGCCCTGCAATGCCGCCCAGGCAATAAGGCACCAGTATACCAAACATCATCCAGCTTTGATTGGCAAATGCAAACAGGAACAAACCTATGCTGTACAACAACAAGCCCAGTACAATACTCTTTTTTTGGCCCAATTTAGGGATGGTTACACGTATCAACAGTCCCTGCACTAAACCAGAGAGCAAGCCCACAAAACCCAGTGAGTATCCTACTAAGGATTTGCTCCAGCTAAAGCGTTCCATAGTAAAATAGGTCCAGGTGCTTTGTACCGCATGGGCCGCTATGTATATTAATATTAGTGAAGCAATTAAGCCACTAATGGCCGGGTATTTTTTTAATTGCATTAATGAGCCTATGGGGTTAGCCCTTCGCCATTCAAACGGCCGGCGGTTTTCTTTCGATAAAGATTCGGGTAAAATAAAATAACCGTAAATGGCATTCAATATAGCTAGGCCAGCGGCAGCCAAAAACGGCAGTTTGGTGCTGTAATTTCCTAAAATTCCGCCCAATACCGGACCAACAATAAACCCTATACCAAACGCTGCCCCAATGATGCCAAAATTTTGCGCACGTTTTTCGGGTGTGCTCACATCGGCAATGTAGGCAGATGCGGTAGTAAAACTTGCGCCGGTAATACCGGCTATAATGCGGCCAACAAACAACCACCAAATGCTGGGTGCAAAAGCCAGAAAAGTATAGTCGATAGCAAAACCCAGTAGTGAGCCCAGCAGTACCGGCCGCCGGCCGTACCTATCGCTCAGGTTGCCCAGTACCGGCGCAAACAAAAATTGCATAACTGAATAGGCAAAGGTTAGCCAGCCACCATAAACGGCAGCATCACTTAAATTGCTGTTATGTATGAGGTGACCGATCAGGTCTGGAAATACAGGAATTACAATACCAAAACCGGTAATGTCGATTAATAAAGTGATAAAGATAAAGCCTAAGGCAGCCTCGCGTTTAGGTTGTGCAGGTTGGTCCATAACCGCAAAATAAAGAAAATTTGCTGATTAATTGGCAGTTAAAGCGCTAATTTTTAGGTCGATGCTGTAAACCAAAATGGCGCTAATTAGAGTATCGATTTTTATTTTTTTAACTGTTTTAAGCGATGTGCAACCCTTATAAATTTTATTTACAGCCAACGCTACTCAGGCTGCCTCACCACGCCGGCAATTATAAAACAAACAGTTAAGCTTACTAATCTTAATTTTCCAACCATCTCTGCTACGGCATTTAAGCGGCAAATAGCCGACACGTTAGTTAAATTATGTTAACGGGCGAACATCATCAGATTGATGTTGAAGTTTTTCAATATATTTAGCCAACATTCAGATTCCTTACAACCTTACTTACACAATTTTAATGAACAAATTTTTCCTGACGGCCATACTGGTCTTATGCCTGGGGAGCGTCTTTGCTCAAAACAAGTCGCACGTTAAAGGGACCATTGTCGATTCGACCGGTAAGAAACCTATGGAAATGGTAACCATTGGCATCACCGATCTGAAAGATTCATCCTTTGTATCTTATACCGTTACCAATAAAACCGGAAAATTTGCTTTATATAACCTGCCATCTGGTAAGCCTATAGCCGTAATTGCCTCTTATGTAGGTTACGCCAATTTTGGTAAAGTGGTTACGCTGAAACAGGGGGATACACTTAACCTTGGCAACATTATTATGCGCCCGGAAGGCAAAATGCTGGGCGAAGTGACAGTCACCGCACAAAGGCAGGCCATTGTAATAAAAAAAGACACGGTTGAATTTAATGTGGCTGCCTTTAAAGTAAGACCTAATGCAGTGGTTGAGGAATTGTTAAAACGACTGCCCGGCGTACAGGTTGATTTTGACGGCAGCATTAAAGTAAACGGTAAAGCTATATCTAAAATAACTATAGACGGCAAAGAATTTTTTGCGAACGACCCGCGCGTTGCCTCTAAAAACATTGACGTGTCGCTATTAGATAAGGTACAGATATTTGATGACCGCGAAAACGACCCCGACCATTTAATCGAAGAGGCCAATGTAAGTAAGATCATCAATCTAAAGTTTAAAAAGGCGTTAAAGAAAAGCGTATTTGGTAAAATGTACGCAGGCGGCGGCAGCCGCGAAAGGTTTGAATCGGGCGGCTTGTTCAATATGTTCAGGGATACCCTGCAAACGAGTTTTATAGGTGTGGGCAACAACCTTAACCGTACCGGCTTTTCAGACAATGACCTTTCGCAATACGGTGGTTTTGACCGCAGTGGCGAGGATGCGCTTTATAACGGCAGCGTGGGCGTAGGTGGTAACAACTGGAACGGTGGTATCGAGAAGGTAATTTCTGCTGGATTAAACCTGAACAATGATTATGGTAAAAAACTAAAGTTGAACCTGTTATACTTCTTCAACAATTCGAAGGTTACCAATATCAGCACATCATTAAATCAGCAAAATTTCCCTACCGATACCTTATTCACTTTAACCAATAATAATACGCTTACCAATACCAACAAACATAACGTAAACGGTTTGGTGGTTTGGAATCCGAATGACAGCACTAATTTCAGGTATACGCCTAAGCTCAACTTTGCGAATAACTTTAACCGGTACGATAATACGTCTAACCGTTACAATTACTTAAACCCGCTTAACCAAAGTATTGGAAACAACAGTAATGATGGCAGCCGCATGCAGTTTCAACACAATTTTAGCTATTATCATAAATTGGGAAAAAGGTATGGCTCATCGGCGTCACTTAATGTTAATCACTCCCTTAACATAAGCCCCGACCTATCCAGCAACATCAACAACCTCGATCTCATCTCCCAAACATCAACCGTAAAGTCTGAACAGCTACGGCGGCTTATTGATGTTAATTCGCGTAATACCAACGCCAGCCTGAGTGTAGCCTTCCGTTATCCGCTAAGTAAAAAGCTCACCGGCGATGTTACCGCCAGCGGTGGCTTTATTCGCAATGGCCGCTTGCAACAAACATTTGATCAAAACCTGCAAACCGGAGAGTACAGCCTTTACCTGGAAAGCCAAAGCTCTGACCTTGACCGTTACCAATGGACCGAAAGTGGCAAGGCTAACCTGAATTTCAAGTTCAATAAAAAAGTATCTGTTGATGCAGGTGTTACCGCTGAGTGGCTGCAGATACTTAACCGCTTCCACAAAAACGTTCCAGATTTGAACCAATATTACTTAAACTGGCTTCCATCGGCACGTTTGCGGATAGGTAACTCCTCGTTAAGCTACAGCTCTAGCGTAAGCCAGCCATCTGTATACAATTTGCAACCCATTACTATACAAAGTTCACAGCTTTACCGTTTTACAGGCAACCCTTTGTTGAAGCCTACCCGCAGGCACTCAGTTTCGGTAAATTTCTACAAGTATTATCCGCAATCGCAATTAAACATTTACAGCTACCTGAACAGTAGTTTTGAGGAGAACAGTGTAACATCGGTAACGCAATTAACACCCGAAGGTGCGAGCGCTAACACGCCGGTTAATCGTAACGGCAGGCGTAATGTAAACGGCAATGTGGGCGTAAACAAAACATTCAAAACTTCTAAAACCTGGCAATTCAACATCAGTTCATCTGCTTACTTTAGTAGTGCCCGAAACTTTTTTATACTCAACCAGGATGAAGGGTTCCAAAACAACCTGTATTTAGGCTTCACGCAAGGCATCAACCTGGGCTGGAAAGAAATCGTACAGTTAAACTCATCATACTCAGCCCGTCCGCAAACAACCACGTACTCGGGCGTTGATTTTGCGAGCGTGAAGTTTGTAAGCCATAGCGCCGACAACCGCTTTACCGTGCGGTGGCCCAAGCGCATGTACTGGGAGGGCGTTTACAGCTACAGCTACAATCCGCTGGCCAGTGCCGGTTTTCAGAAAAGCGTAAACATGCTTAACCTGAGCGTAGCCGTGCTGATGCTGAAAAAAGACCGCGGTGAAATTAAGCTCTCCTGCTACGATATGCTCGACCAAAATATAAGCGCCTACCGTTACAGCGGCGCTAACTCCATTGTAGATAGCCAGAACCAGATCCTTAAACGCTACTTTTTGCTCACCTATATGGTAAAGTTTAATAAAATGAGCACGAAGTAAGTGGGTGTCTGAACGGGAATTTAAAAATAATAGCAGTTGCGAAGCAAAGCTACTGTTAAGAAGCGTTGGGCTGCCAGCGCACCCGGCCGGGATTATGGCCTGCAGCGCTGGCAGGGATTGTGCTGGCTAGGCACTTTTGCTTCTTTTGGGGCTATGCCAAAAGAAGTAGCCTCTCCGGCAATGAGTAGACGAAGAGAGTTTATAAGCACTGAAACGAGTTTGGCAAAACACAGGCCCTCATAATGAGCTCAGACGAAACTGCTCTCCGCAAAGATTACTTCGTTCTTCGCAATGACATAAGTATTTGTGCATGTGTAACGGCAGCTTTTGCCTCACCTTCTACTCCAACTCAGTAACCCCACCCGAAATCACAAACTTCATCATTTCGGCAGCGCTTTTGTTAATGGGCGTTACTTTACTGGCCGGCACAATAACTACCTGGCCGGCAAAGGAATAAGAATACGGAAAGTAAACCGCAACATCGCCGGGGAGGCCGAGTACGGTCATATCCTTATGGGTGAGGAAACCGATCTTTTTCAGTCCGTTAGAGCCTACCTCCACCAATACCGGTTCATTAAACTTCTTTTCTTCGCCCACAAAAGCTTCGGTTAAATCTTTGATTGATGAATACAGAAACTTAAACAAAGGCAAACGGTTAAGCCAGTAAGAAAACCAGCCCTTGATAGGATCGGTAATAACATTGGTAACCAGCACGCCGGCAATCATAATGATAACCAGCACGGTTAAAATACCCAGGCCCGGAATATAAAGGGCCTTGCCTGTTTTAGGGTTTACCCAAAGCACATCGCTCAGGTTAAGGGCATTGTCTAAACTGGAAACCGCCCAAAAAATCAGGAAACAGGCAGCGCCCAGGGGCACCACCACTAACATGCCTTTTACAAAGTATCTAAGGAGTATGCGAGCTATACCGTTCATAACCAGCTGCAATTTTACTCATAAAAATACACTCTTTTTACGCGTTGCGAAATATTGGTCAGAATTTCATACGGTATGGTGCCAATTTGCGCAGCCAGATCCTCAATAGTTTGCTGCTCATTAAATACAATTACCTCATCGCCTTCTTTAACCTCAACGGCACTTACATCTATCATACACATGTCCATGGCAATATTACCAACGGTAGGCACCAGTACGCCTTTCACCAGCATTTTGCCTGCGCCGTTACCAAAAGCACGTAAATATCCGTCGGCATAGCCAATGCGTACGGTGGCTATGCGGCCATCCCTTAGCAAACTGCCATTGCGGTTGTACCCAATAGTTTCTCCGGCGGTAATATGCTTTACCTGAGATATGCTTGTTTTTAAAGTAGCAATAGGCTGCAGGCCATTCAAATGTTCAGGCACAGCAGCGTCTATGCCGTACAAGCCTATGCCGAGGCGCACCATATCAAACTGGGCATCGGGCCAGCGTATAATGGCCGATGTGTTGGCTATGTGTTTAATAACCGGGTAGCCCAGCGCCTGCTCAATTGTTGCGAAGGCCTGTTTAAACTGTTTGATCTGTTTACGGGTAAAGTCGTCATGCGCCTCTGCGTCACTGGCCACCAGGTGCGAGAAGATGGACGTTACCCGGATGTAGGCATTCTCTTCCAGCAGATCGCATAAAGCCTCCAGCTCAAAGTCCTCAAAACCCAGGCGGTGCATGCCCGTATCAATTTTAATATGTACCGGGTATTCGCTTATGTGATGCAGCTTGGCAAACTTTACAAACTTATCCAGCAGGCCAAAGCTATAAATCTCGGGTTCCAGCTTAAATTCCACCAGTTTATCAAAAGCTGATGGCTCGGGGTTGAGCACCATCAACGGCAGTGTAATACCGGCTTGGCGCAACGCAATACCCTCGTCAATATAAGCTACAGCCAGGTAATCCACCTTGTTGTATTGCAATATGTTGGCTACCTCAAAAGTGCCGCTGCCATAGGAGAAAGCCTTAACCATGGCCATTACTTTTACGCCGGGCTGTAGTTTGGATTTGTAAAAATTAAGGTTGCCCAGCAGGGCATTAAGGTTTATCTCCAGCATGGTTTCGTGCGCCTTTTGCGACAATGCCCTGCTAATGCGCTCAAACTCAAAACTGCGCGATCCTTTAATTAAAATAGCCTCATTATTGAAATTGATCTCCTTGCGATGACGCAGCACATCACCGGTGCTTTCGTAAAAAAACTTTTGCGGTACATTGGCAAAATACTGATGGTGCTGCTGCAAGGCCGCTCCTACCCCAATAAATTTATCAATATGATGGTTTTGGATCATTTGGGCCACCTGCTGGTACAGCACATCCTGCTGCAGGCCCGATTGAAAAATATCTGAAAGGATGAGCGTTTTAACTTTGTGCTGATTTTGCTGCTGCAAAAACTTTAGCGCAATCTCCAGCGAACGAATGTCGGAGTTGTACGAGTCGTCGATTACCGAGCAGTCGTTAATACCGTTTTTCATCTCCAGGCGCATACTTACGGTGCTCAGGTTTTCCAGCCGTTTATCAACCTCTACAGCGCTGTAATCCATAGCCAGCATGGTAGCCCAGCACACAATGGCATTTTCTATTGAAGCTTCATCCAAAAAAGGTATTAAACACTCAATCTCCTCGCCTTTGTACAGTGCCCGCAAGTAAAAACGCTTGGAAATCACCGTTTCACTGAACACGTAAAGATCGGCCTCCTTAAACTTTTGGCTCCAGGTAAAAGTGGTAACCGGCGGCAAATCGGCCTTGTACGTCATCAACTGGTCGTAGTTGTGAATAAGCAGACCGCAACTTTTAAACAACTTCAGTTTTTCCAATACTTTTTGGTGCATGCTCTCAAAACCTTCATCATGTGCCGACCCAAGGTGGGTAAGCACACCAATGGTGGGCTGAATGATAGCTTGCAGCGCGTCCATTTCATTTGCGGTAGATATGCCCGCTTCAAAGATGCCCAGGTCATTATCCTGCTGTATTTGCCATACCGAAAGCGGCACACCTATTTGCGAGTTGTAGCTTTTGGGGTTGCGCACTATATTTTTATCGGCAGCCAGCAACTGGTAAAGCCACTCCTTTACAATGGTTTTGCCGTTACTGCCCGTAATGCCAATAACCGGTAAATCGAAACGGCTGCGATGATAGGCTGCCAGCGTTTGCAGCGCCTGCAGCACGTTGGGCACTATTAAAAAGTTGGCTGCCTGGTACTCGCCGCTGGGCTGTTGCAGCACCACAAAATTGCGTACGCCCTGGTTGTAAGCCTCGTCAATAAACACGTGCCCGTCGCGGCGGCCCTGCAATGCAAAGAAAAGGCACTCCGCCGCATTGCTGATCTGCCGGCTGTCGGTAAGCAGTATGCTGATGTTGTTTTCGCGTACGATGGTACCTGACGCACCTATAATTTGCTGTACTTCGGGTATGGTATATTGGCTGCTCAACATGGTTACTAAGGTGCTTATATTTATGTAAACAGAAGAATTTTTGGTAAATTTGGTTTGCATGGATGAGCCGAAAAAGAAGAGAATTACAGATGAAAAAGTAGCCCTGGCCAAGGCCGAACATTTTTGCGCTTACCAGGAACGCTCGCAGCAGGAAGTGCGCAATAAACTGTACGAACTGGGCATGTACCCTACCGGTGTTGAAAATGTAATTAGTGAGTTAATAACCGGCAACTTTATAAATGAGGAGCGCTTTGCCAGAGCTTATGCCCAAGGCAAGTTTAACCAGAACGGCTGGGGACGTATTAAGATTAAACAAGGCTTAAAATTAAAGCGGGTGCCCGATAAGCTGATTGCAAAAGCACTGCAAACTATAGATGGCGATGAGTATTTACGCACCTTGCAGAAAATTTTAGAAAAGAAACAGACGCAGATAACCGAAAAAGACGCGTTTAAGCGCCGCTATAAACTACAACAGTACGCTATGGGCCGTGGGTTTGAGAGCGATTTAATAAATGATATTTTGAAAGCCAGTGAGTTATGAAAAAGTTAAAAAACTTTTAAAAAAATTATTTGCAGAATAAGGTTTTGTCTCTATATTTGCATCACCAAAACGCAAGGGGGTTATCGAAAGAGAGCCACCAACAAAAAATGCGAAAGTAGCTCAGTTGGTAGAGCACGACCTTGCCAAGGTCGGGGTCGCGAGTTCGAATCTCGTCTTTCGCTCAAATCCCTTACTGAATATCAGCAAGGGATTTATTTTTAAAAGGTACTAATTATTATGTGGTGTGCGGGCCGACGCCTGCCTCTTCTCCCGCATAATAATCACCTGCTCGGGTGGTGGAACTGGTAGACACGCAGGACTTAAAATCCTGTTCGCCTTAAAGCGAGTGCGGGTTCGATTCCCGCCCCGAGTACAAGAGCCCGATACGAAAGTATCGGGCTCTTGTTATTTTTACGAGGTTGAATCCCTGCAGGAGCACTGATCAAATTAAAGCCAATTATAATTCTAGCATAACTGCATATTTATAGCACAGGTTAGTTTTTTAATTCACTAATAGCCAATGATACTCCGCCGTACACGCTTGCACCAGTAAGGGATGCGATGGGCAAGGACGAGCTAGGTGTTTTTACCGATATACGGACAGAGTACCCTAGAAATAACAAACATTATACAGCGCAATACCTTGCGAGGGTCTCTCGGCGGAGCATATAATCTTTATTTCAAGGTACAATTGTTATCTTTTAATTACCTGTTTTACCACTATTTGTTGGTTAACCTTCTGTGCTTCATGTATCAACAGGATCCTATGTATCTTTCCTATTTCCTAATGAAAGAGTTTTGTGTAGCAAAGTGTGTAACACGATAATAGGCAGAAATACTACAATGGCTTATCTTTGGAAAGCCAATTATTCAAACTCTATCATGATTTGAAGAACCAAACCACCTCGCCAGCTCGAGGTGGTTTTCTATTTTCAACCCTATGTCTGCTTTAATACCGGGAATAATATCTCCCGGTTACCTTCTAATCTGATTATTTGCTATAGGTGCTAACTGGCGCTAAGTATTACTTTCGTCACCGCTGGTCTCTCATAAAGGAACCTTGCATTGCAGGCCATTCCAAGTTTAGCAATTTATTGCTAAATACCTACTTAGACGCTCCACCGCAAGGCCTCTTACGCCCAGAACCTGCACTGACAAAAGATTATTTCCTCTACACACCCTTAGGATTTATAAGCTCGGGTCAAACTCCACAATCCATTCAATGCCATATTTATCTCTAAACATTCCAGCGTAGGTACCCCATGGTGTATCACCAATATCACCTTCAACTTCTCCGCCAGCCGATAGTCCGCTAAATACCTTATCTGCCTCTTCGCGGCTTTCGGCACTCACTAATATTTTCGACCGGTTTTCGCTTTCGTTTACCCCACCCATAAATTCGGGAACATCGTTGGCTATCAACACATTGTGTTGGCCGATAGGTAAAGCGATGTACATTATTTTATCAACCTCTTTTTCTGGCACCTGAAATTCAGCACTTGCCAGGTCTTTAAAACGGATGATCTTGGTGAATTCGCCGCCAAAAACTGATTTGTAAAAAGCAAATGCTTCTTCGGCATTGCCATTGAAGTTAATCCAAGGATTGATTGTTCTCATGATGTTATTTTTTAGTTAATATAGGTTGCCTTTCCGCCTGAGCAGGCTCTCTTGTCAAGAATCCCGCTTAAACAGAGTTGTTAAGCATAAAAGCTGTATGAATGGCGGCTTTGTTGTTCGATCCGATCACGCATCCGGTATGTTAGGCTCTACAAGTTTAGCCAATTTTTCCAGCGATTCCTGCCAACCTAAGTAGCACATTTCAATTGGGATAGCTTGGGGGATGCCTTCTTGCAATACTTTAAGTTCGGTACCTACTAATGTTTTTTGAAACGAGATGGAGTTAATGATTACACCCGGCATATTGGGGTTGTCGAACTGATCAGTGTACTTTAAGAACTCGTTGGGTTTAACCTCCATGTATTCTCCGCCGAATGTATGGCCGCTACCAGTTGTAAAATTCTGAAACGACATCCTGAAAGTACCACCTTCCCGAACGTCCATTTCGTGTACGGTACAAAGAAAGCCATAAGGTGGCAACCATGAAGCGATGGCCAGGCTTTCGGTAAAGGCACGGTATACCTTCTCAGGCGTGGCCTTTATTATTCTGTGTAATGAAACTTTGTTTTCTGACATAATTGTTTTGGCATTAATTGCAAACAAAGATGCAACGAAACAAACTACATAAGGAGGGCCAAATACGACAATTTAGGGGTAAATTATCCTTGCGTTGGCAGGCGTTCCGCATCAACACTTTCCTTATACCTTAACCAGGCATAGCAAATGTACACCAGCATGCACGAACAACCCATGTATTCTTAAATAAAAATCCCCAGCCACAGGCCAGGGAGCACTACCCATACCAACACCTTAATTAACTAACGGTAGATATAGGAATAATATTCATTGGCTGAATAACCGTTATAATAATCGCGCGTATAATTATAATTCTGCCAAACAAACCTCAGTACAGACGAAGCGGAACTGATATCCGTGCAGCCCGAGCCATGATAAGGCGAATTCCCGTAGCCTACGCCCTCCGGGTCCTCGTAATCATCCAGTATTAAATCTTGCGAGGTATCATTATCATAAATTTGAAGCATGTGAATTCCTAAATCGATACCGGTACCGGGCACAATATCTACCGTATAAGAAAGTGTTGTGCCCACAATATTCCATGTAATTTCGGTAGTGGTACCAAAATAATCGGTGGCAGATAGCGTACCTCCACTTGTAGATGGTGAATAACTATAAGGTCCAAAATTAAAAGATTCCTGACTCCCTATAGAATACCATAAGTTGCTGGAGGCATTAGCATGGTCGAGGTATGGCGTTGTAAAAGCCATGCTTTTAACATGACGTTGCGCCCGTAAAAAAAAGGGAATAGGATTGCTCGCTTCGGCCGTGGTGAATGCCAAAGCAGAAAATAAAACAAATAGTAATTTTTTCATAAAAAATAAAGGTTAAAAAATTAATTGGTTAAGCAGGCAAAACGGTTTGCGCCTGCTTGCAAAGGGTTGTATGGCTAGTAATCAATATTACGAATTATTAATCAGTAAATAACAAGTAATGAATTACTTATATGACCTAAAACACCTTGCAGCTATAGCGAGTGTTAATTTTTCTAAAAACATCATTAGGCATAAACCACTCTGCTAAGAATATGGTATGAGTGATTTGTTTACAGTGTTTCCTGTCCTCGGCGAGCCTAAGCCCATCCAGATATCAGGTTGATTCAAATAGATATCTCAAATGCTGAGGTTGATGTGCTTGGTGAGGAACTTTTAAAACGGATTAGTTGGCAGTTTTTTGAATAAACCGGGTTCAACTACATAAACAAAAAAGTAATATCGAAGATCAATGAACCTTTACAGTACAAAAGGGCGGATACAATGCCGTCGCCTTAAACGTTTGAGCTACGTATTGAAATGAGGTTGCGGATATATAGCTGCCTGAGTGTTATTGTCCCCTAGAGCTTTCTTGTAGCCGATCCTACGACTAATCAGATAACAACTATAGAAAAGCTCTAATGCCTTCTACCTTGTTGGCTAATTCTGTCTAGTTAATGCCCTTTCAGGTTAAGGCCCCTATGTGATAGGTTACGCCAAACCAACCTATAAAAAGACCCGATGACTAGATAAGACAAAAGAAAATTGAAAATTGAATTAAACAAATATGCCCGTCCAAAAATATGAACGGGCAGTATCAGCTATAAATATTGTGCACCTACCATAAAGCGAATTCAGCTCTTAGTCCACCACTTGAGTGCTTATACGCAATCACTTTTCAATAGTTACAACAATTATTATTTTTTATGTCGGGCGCCATATTTTAATATCACAAATATCAGCCCCGTAAAATCTTGTCCATCTTTTTGCCCTTTGCCAACTCATCCACCAACTTATCCAAATACCTAACCTGCCGTGTTAAGGTGTTTTCAATTTCTTCTATACGATAGCCACAGATGGTTCCGGTAATGAGCTGCGCGTTAGGGTTCAGCGTAGCCTGCTGAAAGAATGCCTCAAAAGTTACCTTTTCCATAATTAATTCCTGCAGCATTTGGTCGTCGAAGCCTGTTAACCAGCTAATAACCTGGTGCAGTTCCTGTATCGTTCTGCCCTTCTTCTCTACCTTTGCTACATACATCGGATATACTGAGGCAAACGTCATGTTTGCCATACGCTGGTTGTGTGTGTCGGAAGTGTTCATACCTTTTAAAGCAAATTTTGCAATGTTCAACTCTTGTAGCTGTTGCATACAGAAACTCCAGAATCATTAAGTCGGTATAAGTGTACACCGTGTTTTATAACAAAGCGCCTAACAGATCTGGTTACGCAAAAATATAATATATCCAGCCTTATTCAATACGCTGGCTAACAAGAATACAGCCGCTTTATATTTTGTTAACATTTACGAAATACCAATAGCACTTTGGGCCAATATCTTCGCCCAAAAATACCCCATGAAAAAATTATTTACCTTAATAGCCTTAAGCTGGCTTTCATCGGCATCTGTACACGCCCAGGAAAACCACGTAGTGCTGATTAGTATAGATGGCTTACGCCCCGAGTTTTACCTGGACCCGCAGTGGGGCATGGTGAATGTTCGACAAGGCATGCAAAAAGGCGCTTATGCCGAAGGCGTACGGGGTAGCTTCCCTACCGTAACCTACCCTTCTCATACTACCATAGTGAGCGGCGTACTGCCAGCCAAACATGGCATTTATTACAATACACCCGTTGAGCCTTTAGGCGTTTCGGGCAAATGGTTTTGGTATTATAAAGACATTAAAGTGCCTACATTATGGACAGCCGCTAAAGACGCGGGTTTAACCACAGCTGGTGTAAGCTGGCCGGTTACGGTTGGTGCGCCTATAAACTATAATTTACCCGAATACGTGATTCTGCCACAGGGTAAAGGCGAAAAAAAGGATGAGATTAAAGCCATGTCTCAGGAATCAAATCCCAAAGAACTCTTTCAGGAAGTACAGGATTATGCCGTTGGTAAATTTGGGGCCGAATATGGTGCAACAGTTGATTTTTATACCAGCGATCAGAACAAATCAAGAATGGCTGCCTATATAATAAAACGCTACAAACCGGCCTTCCTGGCCATACATATTGCACTCCTGGATCATTTTGAACATGAACAAGGCCGTGACGGCGATAAAGTAAGGTCTGCCATAGTTGGTGCAGATGTAGCCATTAAAACGATTATGGATGCAGCTGATGTTGCCGGTATCAGCAAAAATACCACGTTCATCGTTACCGGCGATCATGGTTTTGTGAATATTCACACCCAATTTAAGCCAAACGTTATGCTGGCCAAACTGGGCCTTTATGATGACGCCAATAAAAACGCCTGGAAAGCTTATTTCCAGCAAAGCGGCGGTTCTGCCTTTTTACACCTCAAAGATCCAAAAGACAAGGCATCTGTAGAAAAAATAAAGCAAGCGCTTAATCAACTATCTGATGGCATTAAAAGAATGTTTCATGTGTTAGATAAAACTGCATTAACCAACGCCCAGGGTGACCCTAATGCGTTAATGGCGCTGGCGGCCTACCAGGGGTTCAGCTTTGGCGCTTCGGCCACGGGCGATATGACCGCCCCTGCAAACGGAGGTACTCACGGGTATCTTCCCACCGATTTTAAAGAGATACAAACCGGCTTTGTAGCCTTTGGTAAAGGCATTAAGCCGGGCGCAGTATTACCATTGATTGGCCAGGAAGATATTGCACCATTGATTGCGAAGCTATTGAACCTGAACCTTAAAACAGACGGCGTATTATATCCCGGAATACTTACGCCTGCTAAAAAGTAAGTGGGTATTGTGCAGCTTTCGTAAACAAAAAATTAGTATGGGCGGGGTTTATAAAAGACTCGTATACTGCCCATACTAGTTTTTGTAATACGGCAAGCATTTACACTCTTAGCGCTCCCCGAAAAGCCCTCGCAGCGTAATATGATTCGGCACCGTTGTGGTATATAAAAATGGTGTTGTAACGGCGATCGGCAAAGATGGCCCCACCCAGTCTTCTGATCTCGGCCGGTGTTTGAATCCAACTTGATGTCTTAGTATCAAAGTTTCCAAGAGTCTGCAACTTCCGGTATTCCTCTTCTGCTAAAATGCGGATACCCATATCTGCTGCCATTTTTAAAGCACTGTTTTGTGGTTTATTTTCCTTTCTGGCTTCCAGTGCGTCGTGGTCGTAACAAATACTTCTGCGGCCTTTCGGACTTTCAGCTGAACAATCAAAAAAGATAAATTCGCCGGTCTTGTCGTCAAAACCAACCACATCTGGCTCACCGCCGGTTGCCTCCATTTCATTGAGCGACCACAACTTATTCTGATCAGCTTGCAGCTTAGCTTCTATTTTAGCCCATTCCATGCCTCCGTGCCGGTTCATATTTTTCTCGAACCTAGCTTTTAGCGTACTCAGGAGTTCTTCCATCTGTTCTGGTGATAAATTCTTGATCATGTGCTATAATGTTTTAAATCTGTATACACAAGGCACGCTGCATCCTGCTGTGTGAGGGCGAGCGTGTCACAAAACCTTATGTTTGATTAAAGCCGGAAGTATTTGCTTTACTTCCTCTTCGGCACCATAGGTTGTAAAGTGTCCTGCATCAAACATGTAAGGCATTTTACGGGCATTTATCTTAGGATAATGGTCTGCATCAAAAATATCCAAGTACAATTGACCTAGATTATCCCGAAGGAAAGTATTTACAGATACAGTGGAGCGGTCAACAAAGTTCTGACTTAAATCCCTCCCCGACTCCGACTCCTGGGCAGCAATAGTTGGATATGGGATGATATAATTTTTAGTTTGACCGAGTACGATTGCCTTTAAATGATACTTTTTAAGATAGGCTATGGTACTATTAACATCGGCTACAATCTCTTTAGGCTCACCTTTTTTTGACCAGTCTGCCGTTATAATAACGGCAGACAATTCTTTCGCATGTTCTTTAATAAAGTCGCGGTAAACGAAAGACATTATTTCGCTGCAGCGCGGGGCGCCATTAGGTCGTATTACCGGCGAGCAACCGCTGGCAGCTACTTCACACAAATGTATATTTAAACCTGCAAAAGCTTTTTTTAATGCTGATGAAAAATGAGCAGCGTGGCTGTCGCCAATTAACAAAACATTTTCTCGGCCGGGAAGTATTGATAAACATTCCTCCTGATCAAAATCTTTAATGGTATAAGATGTTTTTACAAAGCACTTGTTAAACTGCTCACTCGCATCCGGTGTGCCAAAATAGTGCTGTGAATAGCTGGACAATTTTAAAGACTCGGGCTTAAACATGCGTGCATTGAACTCGTACTTTGGCAAAATAAGGGTTACTACAGCTAAAGCGCCAAGGGCCGTATACACAATAAATCCCCGTTTTATGTTTCTGGATTCGATAAGCAGGTAGGAAATAAACCCCAAAACTAATGATAGCGCAATCATCACAAGTATGGTGGCAAAGGTAATAGGCACCCCACGGTATTGTGCTATTACATATACGGGCCAGTGCCATAAATAAAGGGAGTATGATATCTTACCCAGCCACTGAACAGGTCCGGCTCTTAATACAGAAATATCATTCGCGTTGGCAGCAATAACCAGCACAGTAGCTGCAACCGGTACAATAGTGAATGGCCCGGGCCAGGCTAATTTATCATGAAAAAAGAAGTAGCACAGCAGTATAATAAAATAACCGATGCCAGCCAGTAGCTTTCGCTTACCAAAGGTTCTGAGTTTTGCTTCCAGGTAATACGCTACGCCGCCTGCTAACATCTCCCATGCCCTTGCTGGAAACAAATAGAACGAAGCCGATGGCCGGAAATGATTTAGCCCTACACAACATACATATACCAGCGCTGTACATGCCGCTAAAATGGCAAGAGCGCGTATCTTGTGCCTAAAGTATTTGTTAAAAAATATAAGCGCAATAGGATAAATTAAATAGAATTGCCATTCGACCGACAAAGACCACGTGTGCAGCAGAATGTTGGTATCTGATGCGGGTGCAAAATAATCCATCTTGCTGTATAACAAAAAGTTGGACACAAACAATATGGCCGATACGGCATAGCTCAAAAAGCTTTTATAATCGTCGGGAAAATAAATAAAGAAGCATATTACGACCAGTGATGCTATTAAGCCCAACAATGCAGGAATAATTCGTATTGCTCTTTTATGGTAGAAACGTAATAAACTAAACCTATTGCCTTTTAGCTCATTAACTATAATCCGGGTCATTAAATAACCGGAGATTACAAAGAATACGTCAACGCCAGAGAACCCTCCGGTTATTGCAGGAACCTTAAAGTGAAAAAGAAGAACGCCTACTATGGCAAGGCATCGCAGAGCGTTAATGTCATATCGAAAAGTGGGCTTCGGATGAGAGGATAAAGACATTAGCGGCAATTAAAGTTTGTTGAATATAACAAATACGTCGTAATGGTGCAATTATACGCTTTAAACTTAATATGAATCCATCCCTATGATGAGTTTTTCGTCGATATGCTAACCGGTCCAGGTCATCAAAATCATGGCGCGTAATGGAAAACATTGAGCCTAATGTGAGGATTTGTAAAGTATATCCTGGCCGTTAAGGCATAAAACTCTACTAAAATAATTTTTCAGTTTTCACTTTGATATACAAAGTACTTTTTATTAACTTTGTATATCAAAGAACTTTTAATATTAAAACCGCTGGTAATAGCTTAATTTATCATCATGACAATCACAAACAATCTCACAACACAACCAACTCAACCCGCTTCATTAGGTAAACGCATGTTAATTGGCGCAGCAATAGCATTAGTACTAATCAGTGTTTTTCTGCTCGGTGTTAAACACACTGAACCGGCATGGGGCAAGCTATGGATGATTAAACCATTAATTATGGTGCCTGTAGCTGGTGCAGCGGGCGGTGCATTTTCTTTTTTTATGGATAAACTGCGTTATCAAGGTGGTTGGAAAGCCGCATTAGCTATCATGCTAAGTATACTCGGATACGTTTTTGCATTATGGATTGGCACCGTTTTAGGCTTAAACGGCACGCTTTGGAATTAATCTTTTTCACTAACTACTAGATTTCGCAAAACCATAAAGCCATGAAAGAAGAAATATTAGCTCATTTAAACTCACCCTTGCAGCTTGAAAAGTTGTATAGAACTAACAAAGCCTCTTACAAGCGGGAATTTAACGCTTTGTATCCCGAGCTTAAGGGCAATATCATAGCCGAGTTTTGGAATGAGCGATTGAATTACGAGCGCGATGACATAAACTGGGGCACAGGAGAGGAACTGTTTTTTGTGATAGTTGCTTCGCTGGTAGCAGGTTTAATTGCAAAGCTGCCGGCTTTTTTTTCGCTAAATGAGGAGTTCTTTTATTCCAGGAACTTGGGATTCGTTATTTTTCCGCTTCTATCGGTTTACTTTGGTTGGAAGAATAAACTGCCGGTTCAAAAAATCGCCATTACAGTTATAGCAACCCTTGCCGGCTTAATTTTCATCAACGCCCTACCTGATGCTAAAAAGAGCGATACCTTAATTTTGTCGTGCATTCATTTACCGTTATTCTTGTGGTCGGTATTGGGTTTTGCGTTTATTAATGGGCCAGGTAATAACAACGCTAAAAGGCTTGGTTATTTAAAATATAACGGCGACCTAGTGGTGATCACAACTCTGATCCTGATAGCAGGCGTAATCATGACCGGTGTAACCATTGGGTTATTCTCGCTCATCGGTTTTAACATAGCCGATTTTTATTTTAAAAATGTTGTCATATTCGGTCTGGCCGCCGCACCCATTGTAGGCACCTATCTTACGCAAGCCAATCCGCAATTAGTGGGTAAGGTTTCGCCGGTTATTGCTAAAATATTCAGTCCGTTGGTTTTGGTAATGCTGGTGGTTTACCTGGTAGCTGTCGTGTACTCAGGCAAAGACCCTTACAACGACCGAGATTTTTTGATGGTCTTTAATGCGTTATTAATTGGTGTAATGGCCATAATTTTCTTCTCCATCGCCGAAAGTTCTAAAGCAACTCAACATCGCGCAGAAACCTGGATTCTATTCCTCCTGTCGGTTGTTACCATTGTACTCAATGGCATTGCCCTTTCTGCCATCTTGTTCCGTATTGCCGAATGGGGTTTTACACCCAACAGAACCGCTGTTTTGGGTAGTAACGTGCTGATATTACTTAACCTGTTTTTTGTAACCGGGCAGCTGTTCCAGGTACTTATTAAGAAAGCTGAAATTACAGAAGTTGGAAAAGCTATTGCCTTGTACTTGCCTGTGTACTTCGTCTGGACAATTATTGTCACCTTTCTATTTCCGCTGATATTTGGGTTTAAGTAGTACGAGCGTGTTTTAAAATTATTAATTACCCTCATCACCTAAAGCCTGGTATTATCATATCGGGCTTTTGCTATAAACGTGCTTATATATCATGATTTAAGTATATGTCCAAGTTATAGGCCCAATCTCTCTCCAGCCTGCTTCCATCATTACCAACACAGGACAGCACCCTATAGTAGTTTTCTAAATTCTTTTATAGTTTTAACACGCCCGTTGTAGCAAGCAAAACCCTCATCAAGAAACGACGATACGCTACTCTGTGATGCCTATAACAATTATAAATGAAGAAGTTATTTTCTAAAACCGTTCACTTCGCGCTTGTAGTAGTTGCGCTTGCCTTGCAATCTTTTCTCCTACAGGCTGCAGCTGCACATCACTACAACTTAATAATAGCTCCGGCTACTTTAACCGACAACTCAGTTAGCCTATTATGGGATAAACAATACGGAAATAGTACTACTGTTTACGAGGTTTTAGTAAACGGCAAAATAAACGGCTCTACCAGCAAAACAAATTATACGGTAAGCAATTTATTGCCTGCATCATTATATAGCGTAACTATTAAAATAAAACAAGACAAAGGTCTGGCCTCCAACACAATTAAGTTTAAAACTGCCTCTAAAGGAAAAATCTATAACATACTGGACTATGGCGCTAAAAGTGACTCGGCTAATGCAAACACCAGAGCCATACAGGCAGCCATTAATGCATGCACTAAAGGCGGAACGGTGTATATACCCAAAGGCACCTTTGTTTCGGGCGCTCTCTTTTTGAAAAGTGATATGACATTGTTCATTGAAACAGGAGGCACGTTAAAAGGATCGGTGGCAGTTGAAGACTACCTGCCTATGATCCCCAACCGTTTTGAAGGCTGGGAGATGAAAACGTACGCCAGTTTGCTAAACGCAGGCACACTTAACCGCAACGGCACGTACAACGTTAAAAATTTGCGCATAACCGGCGGCGGGACCATCTCAGGCGGTGGGCGGCCCCTGGGCGAAGCTATGATCAAAGCAAGTGGTATGCGCAGCCGGGGCAGGCTTATTTGTTTAATGAACTGCCAAAATGTAAGCTTATCGGGATTAACCATAACAGAACCGCCCAGCTGGACCATACATTACATTTATAGTGATAACATAACTTGTGAGGGGTTAAATATTGTTACTTTTAAAATTCGAAACGGTGATGGTATAGATCCCGACTCTTCTACTGATTCTTACATATTTAACTGTACGTTTGATACGGGAGATGATTGTATCGCTATAAAATCGGGCAAAAATCCGGAAGGTTTTTGGGTTGGCAAGCCTACCAAAAATGTTCGCATCACAGACTGCGATTTTAAGCGAGGTCACGGCATTTCAATAGGCAGCGAAATGTCGGGCGGGGTAAGCGATGTGCTGGTACAGGATTGTAAGGCTGGTGCCCTACTACATGGCATGCAAATTAAAGGCACTAAAGAGCGGGGTGGCTATGTAAAAAATGTAACCGTTGCCGATTGCCAGCTTCTCCAGATTACTGTTTTTTCGGCTGTAAATTATAATAACGATGGCGAAGCTGCCCCTGAGCCACCTACTTTCGAAAACTTTGTTTTTAAAAATATCGACTTATTGGCCGCCTCGGCTAAAGAGCCGGCTATTAATATAAACGGATTTAAAGACCCTGCCCACCGCCTTAAAAATGTAACTTTTCTAAATATCAAAATGCCTGAGCGTGCAAAGGTTATTGTTAACGACGCTGAACAGGTTAGGTTTACCAACGTAAAATCGGCAATGGGTGCCAAGCCAGAATATACCGTAACAAGCAGTACCGGGATAAGTTATTGATGCAACTTGATGCCTTGTACAGCATCAGTATATAAGCTTGTGAGCTTTATTACTTTTATTTTTTTGTATCATTTGTTCCTGCTGACATAGGGTTGTCACTGGCTCATGGTTTCTTTGTATAAATCAAAACACACAACGTTATGGAAACCATGCAAATCACCGAAAGTAACACCGTAATTTCATCAACGCAATTGCTTGAACACTGGCAAGGCCACCGCAAGCTTACCCGTAAAATGATAGAGGCCTTCCCAGAGGACAAGCTGTTCAGTTACGCCATAGGCGGTATGCGGCCCTTTGCCGAACTGGTGATGGAAATGATTGACCTGGCAGGCGGTGGTATTGAGGGCGCGGCGACCGGCGAGTGGCCTCAAATGGAAAACTCTTCGCACATTACCCGTAACATTCCGGCGAGTAAGGAAGAAATTTTAAACCAGTGGGACAAGGTAACAGTACGTTTAAATTTGCTTTGGCCACATATTACACCAGCCCGTTTTCAGGAAATGGACAAAGCCTTTGGCCAATATGAGGGCACCATCTTTTCGACCTTATTATATTTTATCGATAACGAAGTTCATCACCGTGGGCAAGGCTATGTTTACCTGCGCTCGTTAGGCATTACGCCGCCTCCTTTTTGGGAGCGCTGGTAATGTTTCGTAATACATCATACCCAAACAAGCCCCGGTATTAAAGTGACGGGGCTTGTTTGTTTAAGCCAACTTTACCGGCCTACTCCGGATTACCAATCTCCACTTTGTAATACTTATTTCGGAGCCAAAACGCTATATTAACTAAGGCAATAAGGGCAGGTACTTCAACCAGCGGACCAATCACCCCGGCAAAAGCCTGGCCGGAGTTGATGCCAAACACGCCAATAGCAACGGCAATGGCCAGCTCAAAATTATTACCGGCCGCAGTAAAAGCTATAGCCGCATTTTGTGCGTAGTTTGCTCCAAGCACCTTACCTATATAAAAGCTTATCAGAAACATAATGGCAAAGTAAATTACCAATGGTATGGCAATGCGTACCACATCAAACGGTATTTGCACAATTAACTGCCCTTTGAGGCTAAACATTACCATAATGGTAAAAAGCAGCGCTATTAAAGTAACAGGCGAAACCAAGGGGATAAACTTGTTATTATACCACTCCTGCCCTTTAGCTTTAATAAACAGAAAACGGCTTATAACGCCTGCGGCAAAGGGTATACCTAGATAAATGCCTACGGACCCGGCTATCTCGCTCATGCTTACCTTCACTTCGGCACCATGCAAGCCCAATAAAGGTAGCAAAACTGAGATAAACAGGTAAGCATAAATGCTGTATAGCAACACCTGGAAGATGCTGTTAAGGGCTACCAATCCGGCCGCGTATTCGCGGCTGCCACCGGCCAGTTCGTTCCATACCATTACCATGGCTATGCAACGGGCAAACCCAATCATGATAAGGCCCACCATATATTCAGGCTTGTCGTGCAAAAAAACCACGGCAAGTATAAACATCAGTACCGGACCAATAACCCAGTTTAAAAACAAGGAAGCGCTCAGCACTTTGGTATTTTTAAACACCTGTCCTAAATTTTCCAGTTTCATTTTCGCAAACGGCGGGTACATCATTAGTATTAAACCTATGGCTAAGGGAATATTGGTTGTTCCGTTGGAGTAGGAATTAACAGTTGCGGCTACCGATGGCACAAAATATCCGATGGCTATGCCGATACCCATGGCCAAAAATATCCACAAGGTAAGGTAGCGGTCCAGAAAGCTTAAGCGCTTTCTTTCAGCAGCGGGGGCACAATTATTGGCAGGCATATTTTATATTTACTTACTGCACGCCTAAATGCTGTTTCACAAAACTGGCGGCATACTTTTTAATCATATCCCGCACCCGCCTAAACTCATTCATTATCTCCTCAGGCGTACCGGTTGCCTTGGCCGGATCAGGGAAGTTATAATGAAACCGCTGCGCATTGCCCGGAAAAAACGGACAAGCCTCATTTGCATTATCACAAACAGTAATCACATAATCAAACGGTATAGTTAAATACTCATCCACATGATTAGAGGTGTGGTGCGATATAGCTATACCATCCTCGGCCATTACCTGTATGGCTTTAGGGTTTACGCCATGCGTTTCAATGCCCGCGCTATAAACCTGGGCATTAATACCGGCAAAGTGCCTCAAATACCCTTCTGCCAGCTGGCTGCGGCAACTGTTGCCGGTGCACAGTACTAATATATTCTTCATAACGCCATAATTAACAGCAGCCCGAGCCAGGTTCGCAGCTTGGAGCTGCCGAAACGGCTAAGTTTTTCAACTGGATCTTAGGTTTCGCTTGGGCAACGGGCGTGCAGCATTCTTCGCCTTTATCATTAACGCCACAGCTTCCGCCCCTCTCTATAGCCTTGCATTGAACGGTGTCTGCCCGTAGGTCTACAATCAGGTTATCGCCATTTATTACCAGCTGTTTGGGCAGCATCTGGCGTGTATCAAACGCGGTGTTGCCAAATTCAATTTTTATTAAGCCGTTAGGGTTAAGGGGTAGTGCTTTTTCTACCAAATCAATTATAGATAAAGCTTTGCCCACGTTCATGGCGCGATCCTGCTGCTCATTAAGCGGCTCCCACAGCTGCACAATAATCTCTGTCCAGGCGTTCATCACACCGCCGCAATCAACCGATGTTATAGGCGCCTGTTTAATTTCGGTGATGTGATAGGCGGCATCAACCCACTTATCATCAGCATACTGAAACTGCAAGGTCAAATTTGGATTGGCTCTTAGCTTAGCTTTAAAATCTTGCCAGTTTATTGTTTCCATAAAAATCCATAAAATGTATTATTGCAATATTGCGATATATAAACTCAAATTTTTTTAGCAGCAGGATTTGGGTTCTGTATAAGCGTTAAAGAAACTATTGAGTTGGCTTTGCAACAACGCCCAGGCCTTAGGCTCAATGCAATAACACACACTCACTCCCTCAATGGTACCTTGTATGAGGCCTGCATTTTTGAGTTCCTTTAAGTGCTGCGAAATGGTGGCCTGCGCCAGACCCAACTCCTCAACCAAGTCACCGCATATACAAGCATTTGCCTTTATAATGTGTTCAAGTATGGCAATACGGGCAGGGTGCGCAATGGCTTTAAGCATTACCGCCAACCGGTTCTGCTCATCAGTAAAAATTTCTGTTTTAGTAATACCCATATTTTACATCGCAATATTACGATAATATTTTTTATTCTCAACATTTAAAAAATGCTTTGCCATTGACCCAATATCAGTATAAAGGCCTTCACTGGGCTACACCTTTATACTGATTTTAGGTTAAACATTAAACGCGAGGTCTGGTCCTTGACAGATTTCTTTCTGTGATCAACTGCCGGCTTATGAACACACCAGCCATAGTTCCTGATGCTACTGCACCAGATACAGACCGCATGGGGCTCATATTGTCGCCAGCTGCATAAATGCCTGCTACGCTGGTTTGCCGGGTTTCATCTACTTCTATGTAACCCTGTTTAGTTAATCGGCACCCGATGTTTTCCAAAACTGGGGTATGCTGTTCGAAAGGCAGCCTTACATACAATGCGCTAATAGGGATTTCGCTGCCATTGGCTAAAATAACGCTTTCTAATTTTCCGCTATCATGTTTTAAACGCTGAACGGTCGTCTCAACTATCTTAACCTGCAAGTCGGCAAGCATTTGTTGCTTATCTAATGATATTACAGATTCTCCATTGGTATACACGGTTAGGTTGTCGGTCCAGTTGCTAAGGAAAGCAGCATGATCCGCTGCTTCGTCACCATTGGCTAAAAGTCCGGTTGCAACACCTTTGTATTCATAACCGTGGCAATAAGGACAATGAATAGCTGATATGCCCCAGCATTCCGCCAGACCCGGTATATCTGGCATAATATCGCGTATACCGGTTGCAAACAACAGCTTTTTGGCATGTACGGCTTCCCCCCCTTCGGTCATAACGTCGAAACGTCCATCCGTGCCTGCTACCGAAATTACCTTATCCGCAAGCAGGTTTACGCCGGGATAAATGAGCGCCTGCTTTAGGGCTTTTTCTGCTATAACTGCCGGCTCCACACCATCCTGTGTAAGAAAGTTATGTGAGTGCGGCGTTTGCTGGTTACATGGGCGTCCACTGTCAATAATCAGTACGTTAAAAAGGGCCCGTCCTAAAGCTAAAGCCGCTGATAACCCGGCGTAGCTTCCGCCAATAATTACCACATCATAATTGTTATTATTCATATTTATCATTTTTTAAGTCTCACTTTTGAGACACGAGTATGCAAATTTTTTTATATCCCTACACCGCGACTAAAAGAAAACCAGGCAAACTTCTTGAGTTCGTCACTACCGGTTGCCTTCCATTCGTGTGTACTTATAGTGGCATTAATTACGCTTGTAAATAGTACAGACACCCATTCGGCTGTAAGTTTTTTGCTAATTACACCATCATCCTGTAGTTTGTTAATTAATGCGCCTACTTTGCCAAATGTGGCATCATATCGTGCACATTCTTTGTTGTGGTGCGCATGCTGATGATTGTGTAAGTGATGTAACTTATTAAAAAAGGCGTATTTCACGCCGCAATCAATTCCGGCATAAAGCATGTGTTCTAACTGCTTGGCCGGATCGGCCGAGCTATTTAAAGCGGCTGTTATGGCATCATTACATTGCTTTTGCATAGTATGCTGGCAGGCATGCAACAACTCATCGCGATTGGTGAAGTAACGGTGCAGGGTTCGGCGGGTTACTTGCGCATAATCGGCCACTTTCTCAAGCGGAGCTGAGAGGTCTTCGTTAAAAATAAAGATGGCCGCATCTACGATGTTTTGCTTTGTGGTAGGTAACATAACATTCAAATGTATCAATATTTCACAAAAGTGAGACATTGAAATTTATTTATTTAATCAGGCCATTTAAAATATTACATAGCTATGGTTTTACTGTGTAAGCTAAAGAGAGCAACAAAATCAATAATTCTTTCTAATTAATATTATAAACTCAAAAGAATTATTTGGCACATACTTTGAACATTTTCCATTTGAAAACTAATTATCTACACTATGAAAATTATAAGCAGAAAGTTCCATGCTGTAATGGATTACATGATGGGAATTTTATTAATTGCATCACCCTGGATATTTGGGTTTGGTGATGTTGATGGTGCAAAGTGGTCGGCTGTAATTATAGGTATAATGATGCTAATCATGTCGTTCATTACCGATTATGAAGGTGGCGGCAAAAAAGTACTTTCCATGAGCGCTCACTTAACCATGGATGTTATTGCCGGTGTTTTTTTAGCCGTTTCGCCATGGTTACTAGGTTTCAGTGATCAGGTTTACTTACCTCATTTAATTTTAGGTGTGCTGGAAATTGGTGCCGGTTTATTGACCGATACCACTTCCCAACATTCTCATAACCATTATATGGACCGTGGCATCAGCCCGGCGCATTAATAAAAAGGGGAGTTAACCTCTCCCCTTTTTTCTCTCTCCGGTGTTTCATATTCCCCGTAATACTTACATTAAAACTATACAGGCGCTGTTCTCCACTATACCTAGCCGTTTTTTGAGCAGTATTACATGTTCAGTTGATACGCCTTTTGCTGCAACCTATTATTCATACCCCGAATACCGTCTTGTTTTACAGAACGAGTCTGACTTTCACTATACAAACCCGGGATACCGGTCCCGAATCTCTTGTTAGTGACTACACCTGTTCACTTATGATCATCTACCGTGGCTTTATGTTACCGGTATAATTTACTTCTTATGTTGTTAAAATGCATTGCTATAGATAAAGAGCCGCTGGCTCTGCAAATCCTTAAGGAATACGTGTGTCGCTTTGCGTCGCTACAGATGGTTCAGGTATTTGATAATGCTATAACGGGTGCTAAATTCTTGGAAGGCAACCCGGTTGACCTGATTTTTATTGACGTTAATGTAACTGATACAAGCAGTATAAACTTTATTAAATCTCTGCAACACAAACCTGTAGTCATTTTTACTACTGCTCACCAAAATCCCGATCTTATAGGTTTCGACCTGGAAGCTTTCGACTACTTGCTAAAACCTATTGAGTTTAAACAGTTTGGTAAGGTGATTGAAGAAGCCCGCGCTTATCACGAATATAAAACTTCATTGAACAAAGCTAATGAAGAACAATGCGTTTATGTTTATTCGGAATACCGCATGATTAAGATAAACCTGCCCGATATTGAGTATATCGAAACCCAGCACGATTACATAAAGTTTCACCTGTTAAGCCATCCTAAACCCACACTTACTTTTACGTCGCTTAAAACAGTGCTGGAACAACTGCCCGAAACGCATTTTAAAAGAATACATCATAACTATATTGTTGCCGTTAACCATATAAGGTGTATACAAAACCGTAAAGTGAGATTAACAAACACCGAACTGCCATTAAGCGACATTTACAGTATAATTTTGCCGGAGTGGAGAAAGAATTCCTTGTAATTGAACGCTAACGGCTGATTCTTTATCACCGAGCATTTGAGCACTGTAAGGCTCCCCAATGCCGTATACACTTGTACATGTTTCAGCTAGGCCGTAAACGCCCCCTATATTGTCGTAATTGCACAGGCTAATTGTGACCCCGCAGTACTACTTTTGTTAAACACCAGTAAACAATCGCAAACTTAAATTAGCTATCATGCAAAAGATAACACCGTTTTTATGGTTCAATGACCGCGCACAAGAGGCCGTAGACTTTTATACTTCCATTTTTAAAGACCTGAAAATTACGAATACGCTCCGCAATGGCCACAACGGCCCCGGAGAGCAGGGCTCAATATTGACTGTAAGCTTTGAATTATTTGGTCAGGAGTTTACCATACTCAACGGCGGACCGGGCTTTGTTACGCCTACAATGGCGGTATCTTTTTTTGTGAAATGCGAAAGTCAGGAAGAAGTAGACCAGTACTGGGATAACCTGCTGGAAGGCGGTCAGGCTATGCAATGCGGCTGGCTAACCGATAAATTTGGCGTGACGTGGCAAATAGTACCTACCCTTTTAATGAAATTAATGGGCGATAAAGATGCCAACAAAGCGCAAAAAGTAATGCAGGCTATGATGAAGATGGTAAAGCTCGATATACCCACCTTGCAAAAAGCTTACGACGAAGCTTAGTGCAATAAATTTCTAAAAGCCTGATGCTTTGGCATTAGGCTTTTTATAGCTGTTTCATTTTCTTCACGTACAGCTCATCAACCAATATAAAAAGAATAGCCAGTAATGGTACGGCCATAATAATACCTAAGGCTCCCGATAGCGTGCCCATGATAATCTGGCTGATGATCGTAAGTGCAGGCGGCAGGTTGATCATCTTTTTTTGAATGAGTGGCGTTACCACATTGCTTACTATAGTCTGCGTTAAAATGTAAAGCAGGGTTACTACAATAGCCGTGTTACTGCTAATGGTAAAGGCCAGCAATACACCCGGTATCATAGCCGCCAATGAGCCAAAATTCGGAATAAAGCGTAACATACCTGCAATTAAAGCCAGCACCAGCGCTACCGGTATACCTATAAAACTTAGGCCTATAGTGAGTATGATAGTAACCAGTACAATGGACAACATCATGCCCTTGAGCCAGCCTTTAAGCGATAAGCTGATGCGGTTGATGATGTAACGGCCCATAAACTTATGGTCGGGCGGTATGAGCGCCATAATACCGTCCTTGTACAGCGACGGACTCGCCGTGAAGAATATACCCAGTAATAATATGATGTAAATGTTGGCCAGCACACCAAAGCTGGTGCTAAAAAACGATTGTGCGGTTGACAGCAGCTTTTGCGAGTTATTACCCGAAAAGTATTCCAGCACTTTGTTGCCAAAGGGAGCTTCGGCAATTTTTGCTTTAACATTGTTTACAGTGGCCGGCAATGTGGTGCTTAGCTGAGCTATTTGGTTTTGTATTTTGGTACCCATAAACCAAAGCAGTATAGCCAGCAATGCAAACGAACCGGCTACAGATATAATCATAGCCCACCGTCGGCTCAGGTGCGTATACCGTTCAATCAAATCGCCAAGGCCATGAAAGTAAACTGATATTAAGGTACCGCATAGAACCATTAGCAGCACATTGAACGCCACCCTGGCAATTAATATAACTACCACCAACGATGCAACTATAGCAACCGTATGCCAAACCTTTTGTATGTAGGTAAGCTCTCTAGGGGTTACATCTGGGGTTTTATCGTTTGGCAGCATCAGAAAATATTAAGCGTTGTGTTATACCAAAGTACACCAATTAGCTCTGAATGTTTTAGCGGGCTGCGCCTCTTTGTAAGCCGTACATAAGTAGCAGCCGCTTATATCAGTATTTTGTCACGAGTTATAACGCTTATTGACATATCGAGATTTTCCGATATATCTTTGCAGTATGGAACAGGTTGAAGTTTTTAAAGCGCTTTCCAATAAAACCCGGCTACAAATTTTGGGCTGGCTTAAAAATCCAGAACAGAACTTTCCCGACCAGGCCGTTTACGGATACGACCATGGGGTGTGCGTAAGTCAAATTCAAACCAAGGCGGGGTTAACACAATCTACCGTATCGGAGTATTTGGCTACACTGCAACGCGCCGGGCTTATCAAAGCTACCCGGGCCGGGCAGTGGACCTATTACCAGCGTAATGAGGAAGCCTTTACAGCCCTCAGCCAACTCCTGCAAACCGAAATTTAACATCAACTATTTTTAAATATGAATACCGACATTTTATTCAGGCCGTTTAGCCTTAAATCATTAAATATTCGCAACCGAATTGTAATGGCACCCATGACGCGTTCCTTTTCGCCGAACGGTGTGCCCACCGATACGGTAGCCGCCTACTATAGCAAAAGAGCCGAAGGTGAAGTGGGTCTGATCTTATCAGAAGGCACCGTAATTGACCGCCCCTCTTCATCAAATGATGCTAATGTTCCCCACTTTTATGGAGAACAGGCTTTAGCCGGCTGGCAGGAAGTGATTAACGGTGTACATGCGGCTGGCGGCGCCATGGGCCCACAAGTATGGCACATGGGCATTATGGACAATCATCAATCAGGCTGGGTGCCGCCTGTACCGTTCGAAGGTCCTTCGGGCTTAAACCGCCCTGGCTTTAACAATGGCAACACCATGACCGAAAGCGATATTGCCGATACGATTGCCGCCTTTGGCCGTGCAGCAGCTGATGCCAAACGACTGGGCTTTGATACCGTAGAACTGCATGGCGCTCATGGTTATCTTATTGATCAATTCTTTTGGGAAGCCACTAACCTGCGCACCGATAACTGGGGCGGTAAAACTTTACCAGAACGTAGCCGCTTTGCCCTTGAAGTAGTGAAAGAAGTACGTAAACAGGTTGGTGAAGATTTTGCCATCATTTTGCGCTTATCACAATGGAAACCTGCCGATTATACCAACAAGCTTGCAAAAACGCCGCAAGAACTGGAAGCTTGGCTAAACCCGCTGGCCGATGCCGGAGTTGACATTTTCCATTGCTCGCAACGCCGGTTCTGGGAAAACGAATTTGAGGGCTCTGACCTTAACTTTGCCGGCTGGGCTAAAAAAGTTACCGGTAAAGCAACTATTACTGTTGGTTCGGTTGGTTTAAACGGCGAGTTCCTGGCTGCATTTGCCGGCGAGAGCTCACAACCCAGCTCGCTTGATGAACTGCTGCGCCGCATGGACCGGGGAGATTTTGACCTGGTAGCCGTTGGCCGTCCGTTACTGTCAGACCCATCATGGGTTAAAAAAATACGCGAGCAACGCACCGATGAGTTAAAAGGATTCAGCAAAGAAGCCTTGGCCAAACTGGTGCTAGCCTAACTAAAAACACTTTAAACAACAAAGCCCTGCGTTTTTACACAGGGCTTTGTTGTTGTTATATTCTCCTGACTTAGAAGTCCGCTTGGAAAACACGGCAAACTAAGGTTTAGCCTGCTACGCTATCCTCGTCCGCTTCATCTTTTGGTTCCCAAAGCTCAATAACGTTTCCTTCAGGGTCGAGCACATGAACAAATTTGCCATAATCATACTCGGCAATCTCATCAACAATGGTTACGTTTTCCTTCTTTAATTCATCAACCAGCGCAACCAAATTCTCCACCCGGTAATTAATCATGAACGGCTTGGTTGACGGATTGAAGTATTGGGTATCCTTCGGAAATGCACACCAGGATGTCGATCCTTTTTTTGAGGGATCATTAGCCTGTCGCCAATCAAACGTTGTTCCGTACTCGCTGGTAGTCAGTCCGAGGTTTTTGGCGTACCATTCGTTCATGGCTTTCGGGTCATCTGCCTTAAAAAATACACCGCCAAGGCCAGTTACTTTTTTCATAATTAAAGGTATTGTACAATTTAAAAGTGATATAAAAATTGGTAAAACAGATCATGTATCATCGTTGCAATCAATACATAAAATATTGATCAACAACTTTGTTAACAACAACATGCAAAGCAATTTCATTTAATTTCTGAACATTACCAAATCTCTTTTCAATCTTCAGTTATTTAAAGCTGTCCAAACATTTAACGTAAGTTAACTGATGTCCCCTTTCGTCAAACTGCGTGGCGTCATTTATGTTATCAGATATAATATTGACAGCTACCGATGGTCTCATGGAACACGATAATCAATCTACAAATTATAAACAGAAATTTATTGACAGCGAACATAAGTTCGATACCATATTTGAATTAACCAGTGCAGCCAGTAAGATCATCAATTCAGATCTGATCATACTAAAGGTTAACAAGGCATTAACTGAACTTTTGGGTTTCAGCGCTGAGCAGATTGAAGGGACCCGTATATTGGACTACGCCTGCGAGGAGCATAAGCAACACTGGCACGACTTACAGGATGCATTATGGTCGAGGAAGCTGCCTTTTTTTAAGTTGGACGCCTGCCTGATACGTAGTGATAAATCACTGGCGTGGGTTAATGTAACTACTATTTTATTTGAAGACGAAGGCGAAACCTTTGGCTTTACGGTTTTGGATGACATCACTTACCGTAAAAATTTTGAAGAGAGCGAAAAGCAACTTAAGGCATCACTAAATAACGCCGAACAGATACAAACAAAGCTCAAGGAGAATGAACGCCGCCTTACCCGAATCCTGGAAACCATGGCCGAAGGCATAGGCATTATTGATACCGATGGCTGTATTACCTACGCTAACCCCATGGCACAAAAAATATTGGGCCTGGAGCAGGAAGCAATTCTAAAGCGTACTTTTTACGACAACAGCTGGCAAAATTTAAGAGTTGATGGTACAGTTTTGCCACCCGAAGAGCACCCGATGAACATTACTATGAAGACCGGCCAGCCAGTGTATGACAGGGAAATAGCCGTACAACCACCAGATGCCGAGCGCTTTTACATATCCATAAACGCGGCTCCGTTACACGACGATAAAGGAAATATTGTTGCCGGCATAGGTACATTTATGGATGTTACCCACCGGCGCAAATTAACCAGGCAAAAGGATGAGTTTATTAGCGTGGCCAGTCATGAACTGCGCACGCCCATAACCAGTTTAAAAGCATCGCTGCAACTGCTCAATAAAATGAAGAACAACCCGAGCGAAAAGATGCTGCCGAATCTGATAGACCAAGCAAATAGAAGCCTGGATAAAGTGAGCATTTTAATTACCGATCTGCTTAACGCCAGCCGGTTCAACGAAGGTCAGCTGCAATTGAACAAGATTTGGTTTACCATAGCCGATCTGATAAACGATTGCTGCTACCATGTGCGCGTAGCCGGAGAATATACGATTGTAACCGAGGGCGACTTCAATTTAAGTGTTTTTGCCGACGCTACCCGTATTGATCAGGTAATTATGAACCTGGTGAACAATTGCATGAAATATGCAGCCGAATCAAAAGAAATAAAAGTTTTGATTGTGAAGGTGGGTGAAGAAGCAAAAGTATCAGTAATTGATAAAGGGCCGGGTATACTGCCCGAAAAACGGACCCACCTTTTTGAGCGCTACTACCGTGCAGATGTAGGTAGTATTCAATACTCAGGCCTAGGTTTAGGGCTTTACATATGTGCAGAAATTATAAAAAAGCATGGCGGACACATAGGTGTGGAAAGTGAAGTTGGCCGAGGCAGTACCTTTTGGTTTACGCTACCCATACAGTCTTGATAAACCACCCTTAACTGTAACTATTAATTAATTTTTACAACAAATAAGTATATCGTGGTTTAATTAAGTATACCGCTTAATTAAACATAATGGATATAAGTACGCCCAATACAACTGTATTAAAAACCAAGCCTAACATATACGTTATGGCCTGGTTCATTGCGATGCTGTTCTACTTTGTAGAGTATGCCGTGAGGTCGTCACCTTCAGTAATGATACCAGAACTGTCAGGCCTTTTTGGCCTTTCGGCGGTTGGAGTAAGTGTTGTTGCAGGTACGTATTATTACACTTATTCGGTTACCAGTTTAATAGCAGGCATTGCGCTGGATAAGACCGGTGCCCGATACGCGGTCTCGGTAGGCATATTCATACTGGGTTTGGGTTGCTTGCTATTTGCTTTATCGCATCTTTACACCAGCTACACAGGGCGTTTATTACAGGGTGCCGGCTCGGCGTTTGCCTTCCCGGGTTGCGTTTACCTCGCCTCTAAAGGATTTTCAAAGCGGTCGCTGGCAACAGCTATAGGGTTTACGCAATGCCTGGGTATGCTGGGCGGCACTGCAGGCCAGTTTATTGTAGGCCCGCTCATACACCGGGGCGTATCGGTTTCTGCTTTCTGGATTGGCACAGGCATACTGTCAATGGTGCTATGTGCTATACTTTTTTGGATAACGCCTGCCGAAAGGCCGCTATCTAACACTCGTGAAACCAACTTACTGCAGCCATATAAAACAGTTTTCGGCAACTTACAGTCTTATCTGTGCGGATTGGTTTCCGGCTTACTGTTTGCCCCCACCACCGTGTTCATTATGGTGTGGGGCGTAGTATTTTTTCAGCAAGACCGCGGTTTGAGTTATCAGCAGGCTACTTTGGTTAGCTCTATGGTACCGTTAGGTTGGGTATTGGGTTGCCCGCTGCTCGGCTGGTTGGCAGATTTTGCCGGCCGGCGTAAACCGGTAATTATCGGTGGTGGCCTGCTTATGATAGTCAGTATTTTGCAATTACTTTTTTTGCCGCATTTAATGCCAGCTTACATCAGTATGTTCGTAATGGGTACAGGATCGGGCGCAGCTATGATACCCTATACCATCATCAAAGAAGTAAACCCCGATGAAGTAAAAGGCAGCGCTACAGGAGCTATCAACTTTATTACGTTTGGCGTAACCGCGTTGTTGGGGCCATTATTTAACCGATTGTTCGGTAAAACCCTGTCTACTACCACCAACCATGCACAGCATTTTACGTCAACCGGTTTGTTCCTGATAGCTGGTATTGCGGTGGCTATCATCATCAGCTTGTTTTTAAGAGAAACCGGCCAAAGGCAGGAAGTTGCCGTCGGGAATGATTAGGCTTTTATACACCAAAACCCAACGCTAAGCATCGGGTATTGGAGCGGAGGAGGTTAAGATTTCCCCTCGCGGTACAGTATCATTCCGGCGTGGTATAAAATGCCGTCCCTAAAATCGCCGTCGGCTGTAAAACCGGTGTCGTCAACATAGTCGATGTGGTTGCCGGTTATAGTATAGTTACCTTGGTAGGCACTTTGGCGATTGCCTCGTGCTTCGTCATACCGTCCGCCGGGCAATAAGTGATGGCGTATATAGCCGTCGCGGGTTACCCACATACCGGTATAGTCGGTGTCGGTTTTCATGATTTTTTTATTTGCTGTCTGTGATATATTGCTTCTGTAAGCAAAATGCGTTATTACTTACAGCTTAGCTTTTTTATTCTGGCGTGGTAAACGATATAATAACTAAGCGTTGTAGCCAATGCTAAGCGCAATATGTTAAACAGGATATAACTTATTTCTGAATGCATCATATAAAGTTTAGAGTTAAAAACAGTCCAGTTGTTACATGCCGCAAACCTGCGGTAACTTTTGGCTTAAGCAGTAAAATCTGTAGAGGTACCCAGGGCTTTCCAGCTTTCCAAGTCAGTTTTTACAGCATCCATTTTGGCATAAGCGCCGTTATAAGCATCCTGACCCAGGAATAAATGCATTGGCGGGTTTTGTGCTTCGGCCACTTCAATCATTACATCAGCTGCTTTCTCAGGGTCGCCTGCCTGGTTACCAGCCATCTGCTCGTTGTGAAATTCTTGCGATTGGCGAACAGCCTTATAATCGGCGATCTCATTTTTAGGCATTCCTATCGATCCGGCGCTCAGGAAATCGGTACGGAAATAACCTGGTGATACTACTGTAGCCGTAATGCCAAAATCTTTTACCTCGGCAGCTAATGATTCGGTAAAGCCATGCACGGCAAACTTAGTAGCGCAGTAAATACCAAAGCCCGGATAATTGCCTGTAAAACCACCTATAGATGCGATGTTGTAAATGTGACCGGACTTTTGTACACGTAAATGCGGCATAACCTGGCGTATTACATTAAGCGAGCCAAACACATTCACATCAAAGTTTTCGCGCGCTTCGGCGTCGCTCAATTCCTCTAAACTACCTAGTAGCCCGTAGCCTGCATTATTTACCACTACATCTATACGCCCAAATTGATTAATAGCCTGGCCAATGGCTTCGCCCACACTTTCTTCTGATTTTAGATTTACGGCCAATGGCAAAAAGCTATCGGCAGCAGCACCGCCAACGGCGGTACTTAGGTCGTTTACGTTACGTGAGGTTGCGGCCACCCGGTAGCCTTTTGCCAATAGCTTTTTTACTAAAGTTAAACCTAAGCCTTTAGAGGCACCGGTTACAAACCATACTTTTTGTTGAGTTTCCATAATATATTATTTAGATGATTGACAGGATGATGAATTAGCCATGATAGGCCATTGATTTAGTTAGTTCTTCGTTGAGCCTAAACTCATTTTCGAGATAATCGAGTTTGCGCATTGCCCTTTCGTAAGCATCGCTGCCCAAAAGCAGGTATAGTGGCGGGTTCTCTTCATATGCCAGCTGAATCATGGCAGCTGCAGCTTTCTCCGGATCGCCGGCCTGACCGCCATCCATTTGCAGGTAACGGGCATGTGTATCTCTTACCTCGCGGTATTCTTCAATCGGGTTCTTAGTCATTACAATAGATTCGGGATTTAAAAAGCTGGTACGGAATGCTCCGGGCGCAACCACCGTTACTTTGATACCAAATGAACGAACATCCTCGGCCAGTACTTCAGAAAGGCCAATAACCGAAAACTTGGTAGCGGCATAAATAGCCCAGCCGGTGGCTGGCGCAATACCTGCTATTGATGACAGGTTAATGATATGGCCTGATTGCTGCGCACGCAGGTAAGGCATGGCCTTACGAATAACATTGAGCGTACCAAACACGTTAACATCAAAACTGGAGCGGGTCTCCTCATCGGTAAGCTCCTCAATGCTGCCACCTATGCCGTAGCCGGCATTATTAACGATGACATCGATACGGCCAAAAATTTCGTTAGTAGCCTCCAACGCCTCGCTTACGCTCAACTCATTACTCAGGTTAACCTCCAAAGGGAGGAATTTACCCGAGCTGGAACCTACTGCTGCTTTAAGGTGATCAATATTTCTGGAAGTGGCCGCCACCAGCTGACCGTCACTTAACAATTGCTTCACCAGGCTCAGCCCAAAGCCTTTGGACGCGCCTGTTATAAACCATACTTTAATTGTTTTCATAAGTGTTATATCTTATTTGATAATACAAAAGTACGGTGCCATGAGGGGGTACCGTTTGCATAATTCAATTCATTAATTGCAAAATTCAAACAATCCGCATCCCGAATTGCAAAATTCAACCCATTAACGGCAAGAAGTCATCGAAATAAAGGGATTGTATGCAAGGCGCTTCTATCACTTATGCACTAAAAAAGGACTTGTTGGATATATAGTCAGAAATACAATGAGTTTGCCAATTGCGCTTCACAAACTAAGCCAACCACTTATTATATTAGGCTTAAAGAAGGGGTCTTCACGGGGTATTTAGCGCTATTACTCATTGTGCACCAAGACGTACCGGCCCTTGGCCTGGCCATTAAGCACTTCATCCAGCTTAGCAGCAAGTTGGTTCAAGCTGATGTTCTCCACCATGCTGTTAAGGTTTTGGGGCTTCCAGTCGGTAGCCAGGAGTTGCCACACGTGCTTACGTAAATCCAGAGGTGCCAGAACCGAGTCGATACCCGCCAGACTTACACCCCTTAGTATAAACGGAAATATACTGGTATCCACATTGGCTGATGATACCATGCCACAGCAGGTTACTGTACCGCCATACTGTGTTGCCTTCAGCATGCCCGATAGTATAGGGCCGGCCACGGTGTCAACTCCGCCTGCAAAAGCCGGGCTTGCCATAGCTTTACTGTTGTATTGTTCAGCAAACTCATCACGACCTATAACGCGTTTAGCACCAAGCACATTATGCAGGTACTCATCCTCGCGCTTACCCGAAACAACCGCTACATTATACCCTAATTTGGATAAGATGGCTGTAGCTATGCTACCTACGCCACCTGTGGCTCCGCTTACTACCACCTCGCCTTTGTTGGGTGTTATGCCTTTGCTAACTAGCTCATAAACAGACAAGCCGGCTGTTAAGCCGGCCGTACCAAATGCCATTGCTTGTTGCGCAGTTAAGCCCTGCGGTAAGCGCAGCACCCAACTGGCAGGAACACTGATATATTCACCAAACCCGCCCCAGGTATTCATGCCGAGGTCAAAGCCTGTTATCAGCACTTCGTCGCCCACGGCAAATAAACTTGACTTTGAACGGATTACTACACCGGCTGCATCAACCCCGGGCACATGCGGAAACTTACGGGTTACACCTTTATTGCCCGATGCAGAGAGCGCATCCTTATAGTTGATACACGAGTGGCTCACTTTAATAAACAATTCATTATCAAGCAACTGGTGTAACTGTACTTTCTGAACTTCTTTTACAAAGCGACCGTCTTTCTCACTTACCAGGAGCGCATTAAATGATGTTTCCATTACAGGCAATGTTAGGCCTGCAATTAACGAAATGATTGTATTATTTAATAACTAAATACAAACTGTTTAGGCCGTTAGCCTAAACCTGGACGGCGTAAGTTGGGTTTGTTTTTTAAAGAAGTTATTAAAATGGGCAGGCTCCTCAAAACCAAGGCAGTAACCAATTTCAGACACGTTCCAGTCGGTATGGCGAAGCAGTGATCGTGCTTCAGAAACTAAACGTTCTGCTATTAAATCGGTAGTGGTTTTGCCAGTGGTTTCTTTAATAGCCCGGTTAAGGTGATTAACATGCACAGCCAGCTGCGAGGCAAAATCTTTAGCCGAACGCATGGTAAACCTTTGTGAAGGCGTTTCTATAGGAAACTGCCTCTCCAGCAACTCGGTAAATACCGCCGTAATACGCGATTTGGCATCCGGGTGCTGAAAAAGATTTTCTGAAGGTTGCGTTTTTAAGGCAAAGTGTGTTATCTCGGTAACATAATTACGCAGCAGATCATACTTAAATGCATAGTCGGACGCTATTTCGTCCAGCATGCGATTAAAGATCTGGCTTACCTGCTCGTCCTGCTGCTCGGTTAAAATATACGCAGGCTTACCACCCGGAGCATACATGGGCAAATCATTGAGTCCGCCCCGTATCTTATCGGTAAAAAACGATTTAGAAAAAATGCAAAAGTATCCTGACCTGATCTCAGAAAGCGTTTCGACAGTGTAAGGCACTTGCGGATTGAAAAATATTAACGTTGAACCATCAACATCGATGCTTTTGTCGGCATAGTGATACCGGTTTCTGCCCCGTGCAAGCGCAATTTTGTAATAATCGCGCCGGCTGTAAGTTATGGGTTTAGCGCCGGGCTTAAAGCAATCCTCGCTCCTGAACACGTTGAAATGGCCTATATCATTCTGAATATTCAACGGTAAGTAGTCGAATTTATGCTGATAAAAGTCTTCCAGTGTTTCTACTTTGCTCATAGCCTTTAATTTTGTTATTCAAAATTAGCCTATTCATTTCAACTAACATTGCAAAATTCAAACCATTGGTTGCAAAATTCAAACATACTACTGGCGCGTTGATTTTTTAAGGAAATATTTTTTCATTAAAATTTAAAAGCCGTTATATTCTTTATATTTTTCGACACTAAACATACCGTCATAATTTTTCATACATGCCGCAACTGAAAGCCGATACCCCAAATTTTTGCATTATACTGCTTATTGCACTGGTCAATTTTACCAGCTCATGTACACAGCCCAGCCAGCATACCGGCGCCAACATTAGCCAGGAGCTACGCCAGGCCGATAGCCTGATGGCAGCTCAAAAACGACACGAAAGTATAAACCTGCTCATCAGGATACGAAAAAAAATCACGCCTACCGATCCTTCTATAAGTGATTATTACAGCTTATTATCGGAGTGCGAAACAGCCCTTTTACTTAAGAATAGATATGCTGATAGCGCGCTTGCCTTTTTCAGTTCAGAGGTACGGAAACAGCAATATCCTAAAAAGTATTACAAAGCCTTATTGGCTAAAGGCGAATCGAGTATTTTCCTTAAACAATATGATGCAGGACTTAGATACTATTATACCGCCAGGCACATCGCTGCCGTAGGCGATTGTGAAAATGGTTACTTATCTACTAAAATAGCTAATATTTATTATAAGCAAGAAAGCTATAAGCTCGCAGCGCGCTACTGGGCTGAAAGCGCCCAGCTACTGAAAAAATGCGATGACAAAGTTTCATTGCAAAGGGCGTTTTACACGCAACAAAGTGCATTGAATGGCTCGGCTATATCTTATGAAAAAGCTGGGTATCCGGATAGCGCTTTAATATATTATCAAAAGGATTTGGCACTGATTAATGATGCAGAACGCCGCCATATTGATGTAAATGCCGCCCGAGTAGTAGTATATGATAACCTGGGCGGCTTAAATTTAAAACAAGGCAATTTAAAAGAAGCTGCCCGATACTTGAATGCCTGCATTGCCACCCCCTTAAAAGAAACCGATGGTATAAAAATACCACCTTATGTAAAACTTGCCAAGCTTTATACGCAAACAGGCGAGTATAAAAAAGCCTCGGCGGCTTTTGAGCAAGCCCGCCTAAGGTTTAATGTATACGGTAAACAAAACCCCGATGGTGTAATTATATGGCACAAACTATACGCTGAGTATCTTTATAAACAGGGCAAACTGGCTCAGGCTTATGCTTATCAAAGTAAATTCATCCGGTTAAAGGATTTGCTGGATACCAGTTCGTCAGGTTTATTAAGACTCGATGTAAGCCGCGAACTTCACTCGTTGTACCAGCAACAGGCCATGCGCAATCTGTCGCATAAAGATAGAGTGAGAAAGCTTTTTCTTATTGGCACAACAGTTATTGTTGTGCTATCCCTTATTATCATTTTCCTTATTTATCGCAACCTTAAGCGCCGGGAAAAGGCTCATCGCGAAACAGAAGAACACAACCGGCAACTGGAGCAAGCACTGGCCGAGTTGGAGCGGGTGAACAAAAACTACATTCGTATCATGCGGGTTATGGCTCATGATCTGCGCAATCCGCTTTCGGGGATGACTGGCCTTGCCGCTATGCTATTGGGCGAAGATGAGTTCTCTGAAGAGAACCGCCACATGCTGGGCTTAATTGAGAGCACGGGGATGCATACCATGGAAATGATTAACGAATTGCTGAAGACGGGACTGGCAGATGAAAACGAAAAAATCATTGTTCAATTACTTGATGTAAGGTCGTTACTATTCGATTCTGTTGAACTATTACAGTTCAAGGCCTTGGAAAAACAGCAACGCATCGTTTTTGAAAGCGATGAAACTCCAATTATGGCCAACGTTAACCACGAAAAGCTTTGGCGTGTTTTTAATAACCTCATTGTAAATGCAATTAAATTTAGTCACGAAGGAAGCAGCATTAAGGTTGGCATAAACCATAAACATAAAGACATACTGGTATATTTTGCCGACAATGGCATTGGCATAGCCGAAAAAGACAAGGATAGCATATTTGAAATGTTTACCCCTGCCAAAAGAGTGGGTACCAGCGGCGAGCAACCCTTTGGACTGGGTCTCTCTATTTCAAAACGCATTATAGAAAAGCATGGCGGCAAGATTTGGTTTGAGAGCACACCGGGTAATGGCACTACCTTTTTCATCTCGCTGCCGCCAGCAAAATAAGCCCGTGTTAAAAACTTAAAACACAATGCCAAATTGAAAACTGGCTGTGAGTGATGTTGGCCGCTCGTTACCAAAACGTACCGGTAGCGGTACGGCTGCAAAGTAGTTAATGCCTTTGCCGTGGATAATCACCTTATTTAATACCGGTGTAAAGCCAAACCTGCCGGATGTTTCGAAAGCGGCGCGCCCGGCAAAGGTATAGCCTTTACCTAAAGCAACTAACACGCCTGGGTGGAACAAAAAATTGTTCATACGGCTAATGTTGTTTTCAGTCCTCACAAAGGGAACCATTTCTACCGAGAAGCCAACTTTTGCACTCTTCCAGACATTAATGCCGGTGGGCACGCCAATGGTATAACTGCTACCAAAATTTGCATGCGTTCCGCCCCTGTCAAACGTAATTATTGGGTGCAGTATACCAACATAGCCAGCCATTTTAGGATATGTATTTTGAGCCAACAGATGGGTAGAAGTAAAAAGTAATAGTACAGGCAGTGTGAAGAAGACACACAAAGGCCGGGCTTTTTTGAAATTGAAATTGGTAATAGACATTGCATTTTATTTTCTGCAATGCTATTAATCACGATGGCCGGTATATAGAACGGTTTTTACTTTTGGAATCGTTTTTACTTTTTCAATAAAGATTTTCTGTATAACAAGGGACTTTGGCCGGTCTGTTTTTTAAATATGCGTGTAAAATGGCTTTGGTCAGAAAAACCGGTGAGATAGGCTACATCAGACAGCGAATGAGTGGTGGTTTCCAAAAGCTTGATAGCTTTATCAATACGCATTTTGCGCACATACTCTCCAAACGACAAGTTATCAAAGTATTTGGAAAACTCCCGCGACAGGTAAGCCGGATGCACGTTTAATTCCCCAGATAAATCTTTCAAACTTAAACTCAAATTAATATCCAGCTGATCCTGTATAATTTCCCTTAGCTCTTTTGCCCATGCCGGTACCTTGCTTTTACCCTTGTCATCCTGCAGAAACTTATGGTAAACATCCAGCAGCACTTGGTCTACGGGGTTTTGCGTGTGCTTAACTTGTTGTAGGTGTTTTGCCCAACTGTACAGCGCATCATAAATTACCATACCAGCCTTTAGCAGTTCCTGATCTTCCTTTATATTAAAAGCCAGCCCGGCCGATATAGCCCACAAGCCAGAAGCCTGCGCAGCCAGGTGATGCCCATCCGTATCTGCGCCTCTTATAATGACGGCCATAGTTTCCAGAGCCGGATCTTTCAATCCATATTTTTTCAATACCGCATCAAATGTGCACATGTCATTGTGGTGGGAAAGCTCTACATCCGGAACATCAAAGGGTATGGCATCCAGTTCACGGGCGCTTTTAAGTACGTCGCGGGCAGGCACATAGATGATCTGCGCTTCAGTGTCAATAAACCGCATAATTAACCAGGGCGTGGCAATACGGTCAATCTTAGGACGCTCCCTGGTAATCCACTTCATTTTTTATTATCAAATATGCTTGGTGAGTAAAATTCAAATATAACTACTCCATTACTCATCATATGACGTAAACACAAAATAAACTTTCAGTAAATATTGAAACTATAATAAGTTTATTATATTTGCTTTATGAAATGGTTGCTTACTGCTCAAAATATTAGGCAAATGCTCTTGTTGGCAGGGGTTGGTCAGGTTATATTATCGCTGGGAAGTTTAGCTATTCCGCACATCCTTTCCTGGCGAAAGGAGCTCGCTAAAGTACAGCCGCTAATAAGGCAAATGTTTTGGACTTATGCAGCCTATATATTGGTTATTAACTTTTGCTTTGCCCTTGTATCACTACTTGCCAGGTATGACTTAACTAACAAATCGACGCTTGCCGTGTTGGTGAACGCTTTTATAGCCCTTTACTGGATCTCGAGGATAGGGATACAATTTCTATATTTTGACAGGAGCCATTTCCCAGGCGGCATATGGCATAAAGTGGGCGAAGTACTGCTGGTTGCTCTCTTTTTCCTGTTAAGTATAGTTTACAGCTGTGCATTTTACTTCAACCTCACTCAATCATGAATACTATTCTATTCAATCTGTGCTGCTTTTGCCTAACTAATATTGCCATTACACTTATTGGCTATTTGATATTTAAAAACCGGTTGGTTTGGCCTGCTTGGTCCATTTTAATAGTTAGCATTAGCTTGGTTAGTATTATTTTTTGGCACAGCGATCCTGTTATAAAAATGCTTACCATTATAGCTACCACCTTTAACGGCATGAAAGTAGTAGCTGCCACGGCCGACTCCAAACGCAAGCTTATTGGTTTAAGCTTTATGCAATGGTGCAAATTTGCGGCGGGTTGGGCAGGCATGCGTGCACAGCCGTTTGAAATCACCAACAACAAGCCTCTACCCGGCGCATGGCCCATGGTATCTTTTGGTATAAGCCGGTTAGCAGCCGGGTTAGGGTTAATTTTTTTAGTACGCCTAATATTTAAACTACCCATTAATGCAGATGTAAAATTTGCAATTACAAGTATTTTGTTACTTATTGGCCTGAGCCTGGTGTTACACTTTGGCCTGCTCAGTATAAGCGCCGGCATGTGGCGCTTAAGCGGTATTAATACTTACTTTTTGTTTAAACAACCGGCTAAGGCAACCAGCCTCACCGAGTTTTGGAGCAAACGCTGGAATCTTGCCTTCAGTGAAATGACTTCCCTTACCCTGTTCCGCCCACTTAAAAATGAGATAGGCGTAAGCCCTGCCCTGCTTATTGCTTTTGCCTTTTCGGGCCTGTTGCATGAGCTGGCGCTAAGTGCCCCCGTAAATACTGGGTACGGTTCACCAATGTTATACTTTTTACTGCAAGGGCTGCTGGTAATGCTCGAAAAATCAGCAGTGTTGCAGCGGAGCAAATTGCTAAAACAACAGGTGGCTGCCCGGGTATGGACTTTCTTTTGGTTAGCGGTGCCGGCGCCGTTGCTGTTTCATACCCAGTTTATTAAACATGTAGTTTGGCCGTTATGCAGTATTACACCTGTTTTTTAGCTGCCGTTTGCGGCAACTTAACTACAAAAGTAGTGCCCTGCCCTGCCTGCGATTCAATTTGCAGGCTGCCTTTTAAACCATCAACCAGGTGCTTCACTAAAGCCAGGCCAAAACCGTAGCCTTGTTCGCCACTGGTACCTGCAGTGGTTTCACCTTGTCCGTTCAGTATCTGGTTAATTTGCGCTATGCTCATGCCAATGCCGGTATCCTGCACTTTCATCAACAGCGTATGGGCGTGTGCTTCTATTTCAATCTCCAGGTTAACCGTAACACTTCCGCCGGCCGGCGTAAATTTCATGGCGTTAGAAATGATGTTTCCAACAATTTGCAGCAGCTTATTTTTAGAAAATGGTATGGCCTGTGTAATGGTATTAGTATGTACCACAAACTGTATCTTTTTATTTACCGCCTGGGGCATGTACAGTTTAAGCAGTTTTTCTTTTAGGGTTATCTGGTTAAACTCATCGCTGGCCAGCTTGGGCTCATTGGTTTGGGCCGGCGCTTCGAGGCTTAAAATTTCATCAGCAAGCTCTAATATCGAATGCCCGCTTTTTTGTATCAGATTAATAAACTCCAATACCTCTTCCATGGTGTTCTCGTTGCCCTGCTCGCTTATGATGCGTGCTAAACCGATAATACCCCCCAAAGGACCGCGAATATCATGTGCTACCCGGCGCTGGCTTTCTGTCACTTCCTGGATTTTGCCGCGCATGGATTCAATCACCTTCAGCGCCTTTAATCGGTTTACTACTTCATCGGCAATAATTTTGAGCATCTCCATCTTCTCAGGCGACAGCTCACGTTCCTGGCTATCCATTACGCATAAAGCTCCTAAATTTGTGCCGTTATCGGCACGTAACGGAACACCGTAATAATACCGCAGATTAGGATCGCCGGTAACATAAAACTTTTCCATGAAACGCGCATCGGCTGAGAGGTCCTTAACCTCAAAACCACCTTCCTGCGCAATAGTATATTGGCAAACCGAATCGCTTCTTTCCATCTGGTCAATCTCTAAACCATGGTTAGCTACCGTCCATTGCGTAAACGAATCAATCAAGTTCACCATGGATATATCTGTTCCGGCCACTTTAGCCGCCAATTTGCTCAGGCTTTTTAAGTTATCAGATAGTTCGGTGTAATCTAAATCCAATTCAGCCAAAGCCTTAAGTCTCTCCATCTCATTGGCAGGGATCGGCAAGTTATTAATCATGTCGTTAGTATATTTTAGGGATACGTCGGGCAATATCATCAGTTTAATTCAACTTTTAAAAAGTTATACGAGAAATTAAACCGTTTGGATACAGGACAAAGCAGGTTGCAGAACACTTGATTTAGGTATACTTTAGGCACACCAATTATTCATTTCGCCGAAATGTTAAAACCAAATTTACTGAAGATATCTCTTATCGCGCTGTTGTCTTTGTGCATCAATGTTGTGGCTCTCGCTCAAACAACGCCCGAAAGTATCAAAATCGATTTTTCTTACGCGGGCTATAAAGGCGGAGCTGCCGCTGCGAATTTAGTTGTGCCTACCCTCCTTACTATAAAGCCAACCGGCAATGATGATACCCGATTATTACAAGCGGCCATAAACAAACTTGCCCGGTACCCAATGCAAAAAAATGGTTTTCACGGCGCATTGCTTTTATCGGCGGGCAACTATAACGTTGACGGACAGTTGCACATCACAACATCCGGTGTAGTTATAAAAGGCAGCAAGGGCACCGTTATTACAGCAACCGGTACCAGCAGACGTGCTTTAATTGAAATTGGGCGGAGTGAAGATCCGGTTGTAACTACGTCGATCCAAATTACAGATGATGCACCAGCAGGCAGTATGCGTTTTAAGATAGCCGACGTAAAAGCGTTAAAAGTTGGCCAGAGCATAGCTATAAAGCGCCCATCAACCAAAGCATGGATAGCAGCCTTGGGTATGGATACCATAAAAGGGGTATTTGCCGACCTGCGGGGCCTGCAATGGCGCGAAGGCACACGAGATTTGATTTGGAACAGAACGATCACTTCTGTTGATCATCAAAGCAATTTAATTACTATTGACGCTCCTATAACACAAGCTCTGCAGGCTAAATATGGAGGCGGATCTATAGCCAGGCATAAGCAAACTCCCTTCTCTAACATTATTTTAGAGGGTGTAACGCTGGTTAGTCAATACGGCAATATTAACCCAAAGGATGAGGAGCATGCCTGGATTGGCGTGTCTGTTAATAATGCCGAGGATGTATATATAAAATCGGTTACTACAAGGCATTTTGTTGGCTCTGCATTTATGGTAGCACAGTTGGGACGCCGGGTAACCATAGATGGCTGCGCTGCCCTGGAACCTATATCAGAAACCGGCGGATATCGTCGTCGTAATTTTTATGTTGAAGGACAGCAGGTATTGGTTAAAAACTGTAGTTCGGAAAACGGCATGGCCGATTTTGCTACTGGACTATGTGCTGCGGGGCCAAATGTATTTCTGGATTGCACCACTACAAATTCGCTGGGTGCCAGCGGAGCATTGGAAAGCTGGTCGGCCGGTACCCTGTTCGAAAATGTAACCATCTCCCGTGCTGATCTTTTTTTGGGTTACGATATGCAACGCGTGCAAGCCGCCGGCTGGACTGCGGCCAACTCCATAGTATGGAATTGCAAGGCCAACAAACTTATCATCAAAGGGCATCCTCTTACACCTAACACGGTAGTAAACTCTGGCCAGTCATTGTATCAAAGTCAACTGACAACCAGGGGCATATCGGCTGCTTATACTTTTACAACCCCCACTCAGCACGCGGTACCTTTTACCGCAAAAGATATTCCGGCACTAAAAGCAACAGCAGTTGCCCACCGGCCAATTGCACTGGTGAACGGGCGCTTTGTGAGTAATAACAAAATAATTTGGGGCGGCGAAGTAAATGAGTCGTGGTGGCTGGGTCATGTTATTCCATCCATAGCTTTAGATGCAGGCGTGAGTATAACGCGTTACGTGCCGGGCAAAAGCGGCCGGGGCTTAACTGAGCAGTTGCCCGATATGATTCGCAAAATGACAACTGATGGTATGCCCTTTTACCAGGGAGGACCGGGCTTATGGTACGACCGCCGGCGCGACGAACACTCCGTTACTGAACGCATGGATGGTAATGTTTGGGCGGCTTTTTACGAATTCCCGTGGGCGCGCAGCGGGAAAGGCAAGGCTTGGGATGGTTTAAGCAAATTTGACCTTACCCACTACAATCCCTGGTATTTTAACCGTATTAAAGATTTCCTTAAGTTAGTTGATCAAAACGGCTTTGTTTACTACCATAGCTTGTACAACACCCATAATGTACTCGAAATTGGCGCACACTGGGCCGATTACCCCTGGCGGCCTGCCAACAACATAAACGACACAGGCCTGCCCGAACCACCTCCGCTCGAAGGTAACAATCGCCTGCACCTGGCCAACCAGTTTTACAGTACGGCATATGCAGGTCTTAAAAAGCTTCATGAAGCTTACATTAACCACGTTTTGGATGAGCTGGGCGGATACCAAAATATTGTGTTTAATTTAGGCTATCAGTTTGCAGGGCCACTGGAATTTCAAAAATTCTTTTTACGTACGGTTGCCGCCTGGGAAAAACGTAACCATAAGCAAGTACGGCTCGAGATTGGCACCAGTAAGGATATAACCGATTCTATTTTAAACAATCCGGAGTTTGGCCCTATGATAGATATTGTGGATATGCGCTACTGGCAGTACAAACCCGATGGCAGCATATGGGCGCCGCAAGGCGGACAAAATTTAGCTTTTAGGGAATTGAATGCTAAGTTATTGGGTAAAGGTGTAGATACGCCACCGGCAACCACGCCACAAATGGCTTATAAGCAAGTGCGCGAGTACCGCAATAAATTCCCGGCAAAAACCTTTATAGCTTGGCATAACGGTGTTGGGCAGATACCCGCACTAATGGCTGGTGCTGCACAGGTTTACCTTCAAAACCCGGCGGCAGGTCAAAGTCAGGGGCGTGTTAAAGACAGTACACCTTTTGATGGCTTCGTTAATCGGTATCTTTCAGAAACTTTAGTACGAATGAGTCCTCGTGACGGTTTGTTGAAAGATGCCGACAATAATTGGTGCTTGGCCACCAAAGATTTTAGTACCTTATTAATATACTCGCTTGAGGGCGATACCATTAATTTAGCCCGTACACTACCTTCACAACTATACAAAGCCGTTTGGTATAATGCCGAAAAAGATCAAGTCATCAAAGCAAATTTAAGCACAGCATCCACTATTAACAAGCCCGATAGCGGCCAATGGTTATTGTATTTAACTAAGTACTAAAACTATAATGGTAAATGAGGCTTACATTTGTAAGCCATACTTATAATTGAGCTGAACCCATGAAAATATACCAGCAAGCTGTACGACTTACCGCCCGGCAGCGGGGCTTTCATTTAATAACCAGCGAGGTTGTGCGGGCAATGCCGCAAATTGCCGAAATACAAACCGGTATCTGCCAGGTGTTTATTCAGCATACTTCAGCCTCGCTAACGGTAAACGAAAATGCCGACCCTACTGTACGCAAAGATTTTGAAATGTACTTTAATAAGGCCGTGCCCGAAAATGATCCGGATTACTTACATGATGATGAAGGATCAGATGATATGCCTGCCCACCTGAAAGCCGCCATGCTGGGCTTTTCGGTCATGATACCTATAAGCAATGGCCGACTAGCCTTGGGCACCTGGCAAGGCATTTATTTATGCGAACACCGCAACCATGGCGGTAACCGCAATTTAATGATAACCGCTTGGGGAGAATAGTCCCTGCCTAACTAAAAAGTAGTATTATACTTTTTTCAAACAGATTATATTTGAGATGGCAAGGATTTTAGTAAGTATACTATCCCAACAATGATACAAAAGATAGTCCACATCCACAGTGAGATGTAGTTGCCTCGCGTTGAGCCTGTCCAATTACTCTCTTCAGATGACACGCCACCGTATTTATTCAATCTATAAAGCAAATACGAAACCACTAAAAACACTAGACCAATAAAATATGACTTCCAATGCATTTACTAAGATTTACTATGTGCTACGCAAAGTAATATAATTTACTTTGGGATAAAATTTAGCAATTTATCAAATGAAAACACCCTAATAATTCAAATACTTTCGCTTATATTCAACCGGGGTTACGCCTTTAATTTTCTTAAAGTGGCGGTAAAAGTTAGATATGTTGTTGAAACCGCAGTTGAAGCAGATCAGTTCGGTGGTGAGTTTGTTTTCAACCAGCTGCCGGCATGCATGGCTTATGCGTATTTCGGTTAAAAAATCGTAATACGTTTTGTTGGTCATTAGTTTAAAATACCGGCAAAATGAGGTAACGCTCAGGTTGCTTAGGGCAGATATTTCTTTCAGCGTAATATCGCGTTTGTAGTTGGAAAGCGTATAAGTATAAATGTTGCTCAACCGCTTATCGTCCAGATCGGTATTTTGCTGAAACGCACTGATCTCGTTCACAATGGGCTTGTACTCGCTGGTTTCGGCCAAATGCTTTAATATCGACAGCATAATTATGATGCGGTCCAGATTGCTGGCATCAATAGCTTCCTTCATCAGTTCAATTACCTTTTCTTTCGTACTGCCGGTAATAATCATACCGCTCCTTGCCCGTTCAAAGAGTTTAGGGATCAGGTAAGCCTCCGGTAAGTTTAGTATATCTTTACCCAAACAGGTAGGCAAAAAGTGCATCACAATGGCTTCTATAGTGAGGCCCGAATTAGGCTGATAGTATTCTTCGCGGCAACGCCACGCATGTGGCAAATTTTCGCCCAGTAAAATCAGCTCGCCGCCCGAAAAGTTGCCAATATTATCGCCAATAAAGCGTACACCTTCGCCTTGTATATTGTAATGTAATTCCAGTTCGGAGTGATAATGCCATATGTTACCATAGTTAGGCATCACATCGTGCCTAACGCTGAATGAGCTTTCTATTTTACCCGGAAGTTTACGATAAAGGGGCTTCATGTTGGTTATGTAATATAAGTAACTGCGAATTACGTTTCAATATTATATAAATTATCCATTAAATTGTTCATTGATGCGTAAATTATGGTAAGATGCTATTATTTATAGAAAAAATACTATAAAGAAGAAGCTCTATCCTTTAATATGTTTGTGCATAAAGTAACCAATAATCAAACTACAAGTACTGATCGTATTATCTGAAGTTACCCCGGAACTTTAACCACCCTATGCGGCAAAATATGCCTGCAACAGTGTTAGTGCCAGGATCAACCCGCAGTTGGACGCCTTGATTTTAAGTTTGCCATGTTGGTGAATGCAGTACGCATATAATTTATGATTCAACATCAACTTTTAAAAATTCATTTTCCGGGCAAGTTAATTTTCGGCAATGGTTCACTTGACGGCCTGGCCGATGAGGTGTTGCAGCTAAATGCTAAGGAAGTATTAATTATAACCATTACGCCATTGCTGGATAAGCTTAGCCAGCTCATTAACCAACTGCAGGAAAAAGGTATAACCGTAAATACCGATACCAGTATAACCCAGGAGCCATCTTTTGCCGATTTCAGAACGCTGATGCAATCTATTGCGCAGCAAAATTTTGATGTGGTATTAGGCATTGGCGGCGGCAGTGTACTTGATGTGGCCAAACTGGTTGCCGCACAAAAGAACAATACGCAAACACTTGAAGAAATTGTAGGCAATGGTTTATTAAAAGGCCGTACAACCGGGCTTATCTGTGTACCGGCAACCTCGGGTACCGGCAGTGAGGTTTCGCCCAATGCCATCCTGGTTGATGATGAGCATCAGAAAAAAGGCATTATAAGCCCTTACCTGGTACCTGATATTGTTTATGTTGACCCACTGCTTACCATTAGCGTACCGGCAGGCATAACTGCAGCAACCGGTTTAGATGCCTTAACACATTGCCTGGAAGCTTACGCCAACAAGTTTGCACAACCTTTTATTGATATGTACGCCTTTGAGGGCATGCGATTGATTGCCCAACACTTAGTTACCGCCGTAAATAATGGTGCTGATGAGGAGGCTCGTTCACACGTGGCTATGGGCAGTATGCTGGGCGGATTTTGTTTGGGGCCGGTAAATACTGCTGCTGTACATGCCCTCTCCTATCCGCTGGGCAGCACGTTTAACTTACCGCATGGCTTATCAAATGCATTACTTTTACCTTATGTAATGGAGTTTAATGCGCCAGCCGCGCCTAAACGCTACGCCGATGTGGCCGTAGCACTGGGATGTGAAAGGCAGGCAGACGATGCAGCAACTGCACAAGCCGGCGTAAAGAAAATACGTGAACTGATAGCCGCATGTGGTATTGAGGCCACCCTTACTGAGGTAGGCATAACAGCCGATGCCATACCGCAAATGGCCACTGAAGCTATGTTGATAACCAGGCTGTTGAACAATAACCCAAGGCCGGTTACTTATGATGACGCAGTAGCCATTTATACAGCGGCTTTAGGATAAAATAATAAATTTGAGAGTGAGATTGAAGGGTTAACCGTTTTTAACCAGCGCATAAAATTGAATGAAAATAGATAAAAAGTACAAAGGCACCATTGTTCCGGTTATCACACCGTTAACCGACCGGTACCAGCTGGATGATGAAGCAGTTGAAAAGATTGTTTCTAATTTAGCAAAAAACGACGCCATGCCTTTTATTTTAGGCACAACGGGCGAATCGGCATCACTCCCGTTTAGCTTAAAGGAAGCTTATATCCAAAAAGTATCGGGTTTAAAAACGCCGGACACTTTATTATACATCGGCATCTCCTCCAACTGTTTGGAAGAGACGGTTGACCTGGCCAAACGCAGCTTTGATGCCGGTGCCGATGCTGTTGCGGCTACGCTTCCTACGTACTATCACCTGTCTGAGGAGCAGATGAGAGACTACTTTCTGCAACTGGCCGATAAGATACAGGGACCGCTCATCGTTTACAACATCCCGGCAACCACGCACATGTCCATCCCGCTGGAGTTGATCGAGGAGTTAAGTTACCACCCGTTTATTGTAGGCACCAAAGACTCCGAACGCAGCGAATCACGGCTTGACCGGTCTTTGCAGTTATGGTCTGACAGGGCTGATTTCAGTCACTTTTTGGGCTGGGCAGGAAAATCGGCCTATGCGCTGTTTAACGGTGGCGACGGCTTAATACCCAGCACAGGTAACCTTGCTCCCGAAATTTATTGTGAAATGACAAAGGCCGTAAACGCCGGCGATACAGATAAAGCTTATTATTACCAACATCTTTCTGACACGTTGGGTAATCTGTATCAATCGGGCCGTACACTAGGCGAGTCGTTGCGCGCGTTAAAGGTATTAATGCAGGATGCCGGCCTTTGCCAGGCGCACATGATGCCCCCGCTTAGCCCTTTGCATAAGCATGATGAAGTAAGTATGCTGAATGCTTATTATGATTTATTACGTCAAGAACAAGCTTTATTAAAACTGCCTACCCATGTCTAACAAACCCATTATAGGAATTACCATGGGCGATCCGGCCAGCATTGGTCCAGAGATTGCCATTAAAGCCTTAACCGAGGAAAAAATATACGAAATATGCCGTCCCGTACTGGTTGGCGATGCTGCCACCTTTAACCACATTATTAACAAGCTGGGCTTAGGTGTATCCATCAACGCTATCAAAAATATAGCCGAAGCTAAGTTTGAATTTGGCCGCCCCGATGTGTACGATCTGCGCAATGTGGATCTAGATAAACTGGAGTTTGGCGTAGTATCGGCCATGGCTGGTGATGCCGCTTTCCGTTCGGTTGCCAAAGTAATTGAACTGGCCATGAATGGTGATATTGATGCTACGGTAACCGGTCCGCTCAACAAGAAATCGATGAATGAGGCTGGCCATCATTACGCCGGTCATACCGAAATCTACGCCGATTTTACCGGCACTAAGAAATATGCCATGCTGTTGGTAGAAGACCACATGAAGGTAATTCACGTATCTACCCACGTTTCGCTTCGCCAGGCTTGTGATTTGGTAAAAAAAGATCGTATAGTTGAAGTGGTGGAGCTGTTGCATAACGGCCTGATTAGCTTAGGTGAAAAAAACCTTAAAATTGGTATTGCCGGATTGAACCCACACGCCGGCGATTCGGGCCTGTTTGGTACAGAGGATGATGAAGAAATACTACCTGCTGTACAGGAAGCACTCCGGTTAGGATATGATGTAGAAGGCCCCGTGCCGGCCGATACGATGTTCTCCAAGGCAGCAACCGGGTATTATGGTGGTGTAGTAGCTATGTACCACGATCAGGGCCATATTCCCTTTAAGCTTTCGGGCTTTAAATGGAATCCGGAAAAGAAACAAATGGACAGCGTTAAAGGTGTAAACATCACCATGGGCCTGCCCATCATCCGTACATCGGTTGATCATGGTACCGCGTTCGAGATTGCAGGTAAAGGCATTGCCAGTGCCGATGCCATGATACTGGCCATAGAATCGGCCGTACAGCTCGCGCATCATAAAAGTATGGTTACGGTATGATGATAGCCGTTATTGCGGATGACCTGACCGGCGCGGCTGAAATTGGTGGCATAGGGCTGAAATACAACTTGAGCGTTGAAATTACCACTGGCATTGTTGCCGCTACGGATAAGGATATGCTGGTTGTGAATACTGATGCACGCTCTAAAAGCGAGGCTGATGCTATAGCCATAACCAGCGAGTTGAGCAGGCAATTAAAAGCTTGTAATCCGCAATTGCTGTTTAAAAAGATCGACTCGGTAATGAGGGGGCACGTAATACCGGAGATAAACGCACAATGTGAGGCAATGGATATTAGTCGGGCGCTTATTGTTTCGGCAAACCCTGCTTTGGGGCGTACGCTGATAAATGGGCATTATCTAATCCATGATATACCGGTGCATGAAACCAGCTTTCGGCATGATCCCGAATTTCCGGTGACCGAATCGCATGTACAAACCCGTTTTGCAAATGCACAAAACGCTGTAACGGTTCAGCCGCATACTGCTCCACTGCCGCAAACCGGAATTATTGTTGGCGAAACCCATACGGATGAAGATTTGCATGAATGGGCACTCCAGTTGCAAACCGATACGCTTGCTGTCGGTGCATCCGGTTTTTTTACAGCCTGTTTGGATGCATTGCAGCAAAAAGCCGAAGCAGCACACACAACTGAAAAACATTTGCAGCAACCTGTATTATATGTAAGCGGTAGTACGTTTAAGCAAAGTGCAGCGCTGGTTAACAATTTGCATAAAAGCGGCGGCCCGGTAAGTTATATGCCAGCCGGCATTATGCAATCGACAAACCCAGAACCTGCTGCCGTGAATTATTGGACCGATGAGATAATTACCCGGCTTAAAGAGCAGGGTAAAGCCGTTATGGCTATACCACAGGATGAACAAGCGGCCACTATGTACGATGCCCGCCATTTACGAAAGCAAATGGCTTTGGCTGTAAAATGCATTTTTGAGAACACCACTGTACTGGAACTGATTATTGAAGGTGGCTCAACCGCTGCAGCCATTTTGGAAGAGTTAGATATTAATTCTATTTTTCCGGTTCAGGAATTATCGGCTGGTGTGATCAGAAACGCAGTGGCCAGCAGTGCTTATCCTGATTTGCACATTACCTTAAAGCCTGGCAGTTACAGCTGGAGCAGCGAGGCATGGGCATTTTAAATTGTAAACCGATTACCAACTATTAAAAATGAAGCCAGTTTTAGGTGTAATTGATTACACTATCATTATAGCTGTTTTATTGATTACGCTGTACTTTGGTTTAAGGTACGCACGCAATCAAAACAGTACGCAATCTTACTTTGCAGCTAAAGGCAGGGTTCCGGCCTGGGCCATTGGCATGTCATTGCTGGCTACGCTAATAAGCAGTGTTACTTTCTTAGGCTACCCCGGCGAAGGCTATTCTAACAACTGGATACTGCTGGTGCAGGGTTTAATGGTACCTATTGTGTTGCTGGGCGCTATCTGGTTCATTGTTCCGCTTTACAGAAAGGTAATTGGCCTAAGCACTTATGAATACTTTGAAAAGCGCTTTGGTACCGTGGCTCGTTACTACAGCTCCATTGCGTTCGTTTTGAGGCAGTTTTCGGGCATGGGCACGGTTTTCTTTTTGCTGGCCGTGGCTTTAAGTAATATGACGGGCGGCAACACCTTCGCCATCATTATTGTAACCGGCCTTATCATCATTGCCGTAAACCTGATGGGCGGCATCGAAGCCGTTATATGGCTGGACGTTTTTCAGGGCTTTATGCTGTTTGCCAGTGGTATAGTGTGTTTGGTTGTTTTGTTGTTTTCTATAAAAGGTGGTCCGGCAGAGATCTGGAATGTGGCTTCGGCTGGCGGACGTACGGGTTTTGGTCCATACGATCTTAACTTTACTAAACTTACCTTTATTGTGATGGCCATAAACGGTATGTTCTATGCCATTCAAAAGTACGGCACAGACCAAACCGTGGTTCAGCGTTACCTGACCGCCAAAACCGATAAAGCAGCCATCCGGGCTTCGCTGCTGGGCATATCACTCACCGTTCCGGTATGGACCTTATTTATGTTCATCGGCACTTGCTTGTTTGTTTACTACAAGCAGCACCCCCTGCCAGGTTCGGTTAACCCTAACGGCGTTTTTCCTTACTTTATCATCACACAGCTGCCTACCGGCGTAGTCGGCTTCATTTTATCAGCCATGATCTCGGCAGCTATATGTAGCCTCAGTGCCGATTTAAATTCGTTAGCGGCCGTAGGTGTGGAGGATTACTATAAAAAAATAAGCCCCAACCGCCCCGACAAACAATACCTGAAAGGCGGCCGCATCATGGTAGTGGTATCGGGCTTGTTGTCTATGGGTATTGGCATGCTCTATACCAGCATTGGTAACGAGGGTGTACTCGGTGTGGTATTTACGCTGTATGCTATCTTCTCGGGCGGTATTGTAGGCATATTTTTACTGGGCCTTTTCAGCGCCCGTGCTAACCGCCAGGGCATTAATATTGCCATTATAGTATGCGTTATTTTTACGGCTTATGCATTTTTAACCTCTACCCCTGTTGGCACAGGAGAGAGTAAAACCTTACTGCTCGATTTAGGCAAATACAATTTCACCCACCATAAACTGATGCTGGGCGTATATAGTCACCTGGTAGTAATTGTAGTGGGTTATGTTGCCAGTCTGTTTTTCCCAAAACCGGTACTGGATAAAAACCTGCTTTATAGCGGCTGGCGAGAAAACAGCAGGCAAGAAAAACTCGAGGCAGAACAGGTATAGCCAAGCTACTATTTTTCGTTAATATTCTTAAACAGGTGTATCGCAAAATGCTATTATACCGTATGGGTTACTGACTAATACGGATATAGTATGAAAGCTTTGGGAAACGTTATTGTAGCATGTTTACTTTTGTTAATAAGCATAAGCTCTTGTAAGCGGGACGACGGGGATAAACTTGTGACAGCATGCACAGATCGACTGATGCCTGAGTATCTTAATTTCAGGATAGTTGATAAGAGCACCAATGCCGACCTTTTTTTTGCAAACCAACCCGCCTATGCTATCGGTCAGCTTAAAGTAACTTACAAAAAGCTAGAAAGGCCCGTACAAGTAAAGAGCGACGGAACGTCTGGAAACTATTTTAGCGTACAGGCAAATATAGCAGGTCTTAAAGACACCATGTATATTCAGGTAGGCAATAATGCTGCCGTACCGCTCATTTACACCTTGGCAAAAGTTGAAGACCCGTGCCCACGATACCCGGTAAGCACTGTTATGTACAACAACAATTTTTACAACAATGTGGGTGCACAGATATTATCACTTAAGCAGTAACTTCATCATCTTAGTTTGCCAAAACTAATTATGATAATAAATAGATTTCCTTACTTGCTGATGCATAAATCTTAATGCAGTCTCGCCATCGGCACAAAAGTTACATTGGATAGTGTAACGCAAGCTGTATCGGCCCGAAGACACACTCGCCAGTGATGCTAAGAGCCACCTCAAAAGTGAACCCTGGTAAAGCGGAAGGAAAAAAGCAGATCGATGACCTTGTGAATCTGTTCTAAATAGAACGAGACGGCAAAATATCCATCTTCCACCCTATCAATAACGCCCCTGTTATGCGGGGTATCATTACATTTTAGAGCACCGATAAAACTGCCATTGCCAAAGACTTAGCAAAAGATTCTATTAATGAAGGATATCTCACTTTTAGGTTTACGACTGAGTTTACCAGTTCGGGCCAAACTATCGTATTAACTGGGCGCATACAGCGGCATTAAACTATAAGTAATACCGCACGTATAATGAAGACGAAAGTTTTTATTTTTGGTGCCGGTATGAGATACTTTTTCCTTTTAATGATTGCCGCTATGATGTTTCATGAACAAGCTTACAGCCAGGTTGAGGTTACACCCTGGGGTAATCTTACCGGCATACGTAAGCAAGGCCATTTACTGGGCTTTGAAACCAGCTTACAATTTATTAAAAGCGATGGTGCACAAATTCTTACCACTGCCCGCGAAAGGCAACGTCCCATATACAAGCGTAGCAGTAATCAGCAAATTGTAACTACCAATTTAGATAGCCTGTATTTTGAGGAAACAGTAACAGATTTAGGAAGTACAAAAGCACAAGTTGGCGTACAACTTACCGCACATGCCGATACCAGCCTTATCGGTGCTTTTTTTATAGTCAGGCTGCCTGTTGCCCCCATTAATCAAAGTACTTTAAAGTTGAACGATGCCGATAAGCCGGTTAATATAGCAGCACTCAGCAGTGCAGCTATTAAAGGTTTATCCGGTGTTAAATCCAACGGCTTCTTCTACAAATCGGCGGGTATAGAATTAAACGTTAAGGCATCAGAAGCCGATTCCGTTTTTATACGCAGGGATGAGCAGAGCAGCGCCATTCTGGTGTACTTTACCCTACGTGCAAATCAGTTAAAAAAGGGTGAGGTGGTCCAAAAATCTTACCAGTTGGAAGCCAAAGGCCCTATTGATAAAACACCGGTCACACTTGCCTTAAATGCTGCAGTGCAGGGTCGTAAATTTGAGGGTCTTGGCGGCAATTTCAGATTGCAAAACCCAACAACCGATCCGCAAGTGATTTCCTATAGCCTGGACAATTTGCGGCTGGCCTGGAGCCGGGTAGAAATGCCCTGGCGCTATTGGCAACCCGAAAAAGATATAAACCCGGCAGACCCCGCCCGCGCAAATCAGCTGCCCAGCCAGGTTACACAGGCAATGGAGATGGCGCAACGCTTGCACAAAAAAGGTATCCCGGTCATCCTTTCGGCATGGTCGGCGCCAGACTGGGCCATTGTAGGCAAACCGAACTTGAACCCGGTAAACAATGTATGGGGTAATCCGCTGAACAAGGATTTGATGACCGACATTTACCGCTCACTAGCGCGTTACATCAGTTACTTGAAAGATAATTACGGTGTTGAAGCAGCTTATTTCTCTTTTAATGAATCTGATCTGGGTATCAATATCCGCATGACTGCACAGGAGCATGCCGACTTTATTAAAGGCTTTGGCTCGTATATGGCTACCAAAGGTTTAAAGACCAAGCTTTTGCTAGGCGATAACTCCGATGCTAACAGCTGGTCGTTCATTAACACAGCTATGGCCGATGCGGCTGCCCGCCCATACATCGGCGCTATATCATTTCACTCCTGGCGTGGTTGGGAAACCGCAACACTGCAAAAATGGGCGGATGCGGCTACCCGGCTAAATGTGCCACTTTTAGTTGGTGAAGGCAGTATTGATGCAGCCGCCTGGCAATATCCGGGCATTTTTCTGGAACCTGCTTACGCCCTTGAAGAAATTAACCTTTACACGCGCTTATTAGCCATTTGCCAGCCAGCGTCTATTTTACAATGGCAGTTAACCGCCGACTACGCTCCACTTGCAGGCGGCGGCATTTTTGGCGATAATGGCCCCTTACGCGAAACCCAACGTTTCTGGAACCTCAGACAGTTGGCTAATACACCTAAGGACCTTTTTGCACTGCCTATAAAAAGCAGCTATGCTGATGTATCTTGCGCCGCTTTGGGCGATAACAGCAAAGGCATTTACTCCATTCATGTGGTGAATAACGGTGCCGAACGCATGGCTACTGTAACCGGCTTACCTGCCAAATTAAACAAAGTGCAGATTTACGTAACCAATGAGAAAGATGCCCTTAAGGCCTTAGGCAGTAAAAAGGTGAGCAATGGCCAGCTGCAGGTTAAGCTACCAGCCAGAAGCTTTGTGACAGTAACCAGTGAGTAAGCCCTCCCTATTGATAAGATTTAACCATTGCTATGATTTGCAACAATAAAAATCTTTGTAACTGCCTGGCTTGTCATTTTCAAAAGGTTTCTCACATACGCCCGAAATCATGTATTTAACTATGCCCTTATTTAAGGGGCCGGTACTTTGTGGAAGGCTTTGCAATTCACTTTTTACCTATCGCATATCTAATTCCCGCCAGCACGTGCTGTAAAAAAAGGGGATCGGTATACGATTCGTCAGTATGCCCCAAGGCTGTAGTAAATACCCTGCCGCCCTCAAATTCCTGATACCAACTCATAGGGTGACCAACGCCATTTTTACCGCCGGTGTAACTGCTTTCATCCAGCGTTAGCACCACATGCAGTTTGTCTGAAATCCACTTGAAATTGTACCACTCATCTGTTTTGGTCCACTTGGCGGGCAAATGTTTGGTGAAGTCGTTAGCCGGCTCTACTACTTGTAAAACGGCCTGTTGCACCTTAGGATGACTGCTAAAATAAGCGCCCGAAAGCTGCCCATACCAGGGCCACTCGTATTCGGTATCGGTAGCGGCATGTATGCCAACAAATCCCTTGCCCGAGCGTATGTACTTTTGAAACTCTAATTGCTGCGCATCGTTCAACACATCGCCCGTTGTATTCAAAAATATAACGGCATCGTATTTTTTAAGGTTGTTGTAGCTAAACCTGGTAGCATCTGTGGTGGTATCTACATTAAATTTATTTTGCTTACCCAGTAACTGCAGCGCCGTTATACCCGGTCCAATAGATTTATGATGAAAGCCTGCCGTTTTACAAAAGATTAATACTTTGGGCTTAGCCCATAAACTACCACTGCAAAATACAAATAGCAGCAGCGCGAGTGTTTTTAGGATAGATGACATAATTAAGTTTTTTGGTTGTAAGCAAAACTATAAATAATGCGCGGCTTATAAAATGCAAAAAACCGGATGTTAAGACATCCGGTTCTGTGAAAATATAAGGTTTGGTTTAGAAGCGATAGGACGCAGTAGCTGAAAGCATGCGTGGCGGTATAGGATTCACACTGTAATTTTCGTGTACCAGGTAATTCAGCTCGTTAGTCAGGTTAGATACTTTAGCCAGTAATGACACCTTTTTAATAGTATACCCGGCCGAGACATCAAACGTGGTATAACCGTTTAAATGCACAGGCACCCCGCGTGAAGCACCTGTTTTAAGCGTGTTAAAGCCGCTGTTACGTGCGCCGGTATAGTAGCCCGAAAGCCCTAACTTTAACCCTTTAATATTGCCGTTTTTGAAGGTGTAAAATACTGTTCCGTTAGCGGTATGTGGTACGCTGCCTACAATACGTTCGCCTTCGGTAATGCCGTTTGGCAGTGTTGAGGTGTAACGAATAAAATTATAGGCATAACCTGCCAGGAAATAAACATTGCTTGATAATTTACCTGTGATATCGAGCTCCACGCCATCACTGGATGTTTTGCCGCTAAATTCCTTAACGTTGGTATCTGAATTTGGTGTGATACCATCTGCCTGGAACTGCGCTGTTTGAGCAAAGCGGTTGTTGATGATGCGGTATGCAGTAACGTTTACCGAAAGCCGGCCGTTTAACAGGTCGTTTTTAACACCAACCTCATATTGATCGAGAATGGATGGGCCAAGCGGTGCTCCAGAAACATCTACGCCAGAGTTGGATGTAAAGTTGTTTGCGTAACTTGCATAAACAGATGTAGTGGTTAATGGCTGGTAAATTAAGCCCACTTTAGGCGAAAATGCTTTATCAACTTTTGCTTTGCCAATGCCGTTATTAGCCAGTGTGGTAGCCTGCGTATCCTCATTATATGTATTGGCCCTTGGCTGTTTTTGCCAGGTATACCTAATACCAGCTAATAACTTAAATTTATCAGTCAATCCAATTAAGTCTTGTACAAAGGCCCCCATTCTATACACCGGTGTAACTGTATTTTGGTAAATACGGGTATAAGGCTTGTCGAGCGTGGTTTGATAAGTGGCCGGATTTAGGATATTGAAGTTGGCATAACTAAACGCTGTAGGCGAATTAACTGCGTCGCCATATTTAAAACCATACGATGTGGTTCGGGATTGATCGGCATCCGCACCAAATAACAAGTTATGCTTAATAGATCCGGTTTTTGCACTACCGGTTAAGTTAATCTGTTGGTTATAAGTATATTCTTGCGACTGAGAACGAGTTAACGCACGCGGCGACACGCCATTTGCTGTTGCAGCCTGCGGCCGCTCGGCGCCAAAGTAATTGCGGAAGTAAGACTGGTAGGCACCAATAACATTAATCTTCCACACATCGTTGAAACGGTGGGTTAAATTAGCTTGAGTTGTACCGGTTTTGGTATGATTGTATGCCCAGGTTGTGTTAATGAAAGCACTTCGGCCGATATTGGGGATTTGACCGGCAACCGTACCAATACCAAAATCAGGGGTGTAATTGCTTTTCAGGTAATCGCCTTGTAAAAGCAGTTCCGTCTTTTTACCTACATTGAATAATAGGGATGGATTTATGTAAAAACGGTCGGTACTTACACCGTCGCGAAAGCTGTTGGCATTTTCCTTAGTGGTGATGAAACGAAAAGCAATGCTTTTATTAATAGGGCCGTATACATCTAAGATAGGCTTGTAAAAACCATAGCTGCCCGAGCGCATGCTGGCTTCGCCTCCCCAGTTAAATTTGGGCTTTTTGGTTACCAGGTTAACTACTGCTCCGCCGGTAACGCTACCGTATAGCAGGGCCGCACTACCTTTTAAAACCTCTACAGATTCTAACGTACTGGCTTCAAGTGAGCCGCCCAGTGAAGTACGGGCACCGTTCTTAAACACATTGTTAGCCCCTAAGTTATATCCCCGGGCGTTAAAAGTTTCGTTTGTAGAGCCACGATTTTCGCCTAAGGCAATACCGTTTACGTTTCTTATCACATCAGTAAGGCGATTGATTTGCTGGTCAGTAATAATAGCACTATCGATAATCTGAACGCTTTGGGGTATATCCAAAGACCGCAGGCCTGATTTGCCAACGGTTACAGCCCGGTTTTGGCCGTTAGCGCCCGCTACAACTACTTCAGTTAACTGAGAAGAATTTTCAGAAAGCGCGAAGTTTGCCTGGGTTGTTTGACCGGCGGTTACGGTTACGCTTTTCTCTTGAGTGGCCAAGCCTACAAAAGTTACTTTTAAAGTGTAAGTGCCTGGCTTAACGTGGTTGAGGGTGTAGTTACCATTTTCGTCGCTTATGGCGCCTTTGCTTATACCCTTAAGTCCTACGCTTACGTAAGTGGCAGCGTTGCCATCGCTGGTGGTAACTTTGCCTGTTATTTTGCCGGTTTGGGTTTGGGCAAAAACGCTGCCTGTGCAAATTAAAGTGAGTAAAAACGCAATTGTGAGGGTGTAAAGTTTTTGCATACTTATTTAGACTAATTCTATATGGCTGCAAAATTAGACAAGAAATCCTTTTCCGCAAGAACTATTTAGAATTAGTTTAAATAAGCAAGTTTTACCTGATGCTTGCCAGCCAGTCCTGGGCAGCCTGATTATCCTCAAATCTTTGTATCACAACACTGGTTTCCTTATGTTCAACAGTGTGTTGGGCTGACAGTTTACTAAACAAGCTGGGAGACAGCACCCAGGCCAAATGTTTAAGTCCTGCCTGCTCGGCCGGTGGAAAAAAGTTTTTGATGATCCAATCGCAGGCATCCATCCAGCCGCCTATTACCTGCGAATTGTCATTAATAATGCGGTCGCAGTCATATTTCCTAATGTACGCAAGCATTTTTAAGCAACCATCTTTTACGGAATGAAGATTGTGAAAACCTATCCAATCTACATACAAGTAATGATATTCTTCGTTGTAACTGATGTCGGTATACGACTGCCTATAAACACCAAAGTTTATTACACCTGTGGACTTGTAAGCACCAACATTGGATAATGGGAACCGCATATAAAAGGTGGAGCCATCTCCCGGTACACTTTCAATCCACATATTACCGTTATGGCGGCGGCAAACCTCATTAATCTTAGGCAGGCCCGAGCTCAGGTTTACATGCTTTTTTTGATTGATGCGATGAAATAATTTATGCAGTTGATCCACGTCCATACCAACGCCAAAATCTTCTACCGATAGTACGATGTTTTGCATCACCAACTCAGCCTTTACAATTACCCGGTTAGCCACGGGCGAAAACTTTACCGCATTATCAATCAGGTAACGCAGGGCTTGCTCTATAATTTGCTTATTGCCGTAAAAACTTAGCTGTATATCGCTTATAATAATGAGCTCATGTCGCCTGTAAATGGGTTGCAGTTTATCAACTACATATTGTAAAAAAGCCCTGAAATCAAAAGCCTCAATTACGGTATCAAACGGCTGCAAATAATCTTCGTCATTTATCCAGTTATTTACATCATTTACCACATTATCCAACTCAATGCTGCAATCGTTTATGAGTGCTGCTATGTCCTTAAATTCCCCTGGCTTAATCAAGTCCTCTTTAACAAGCTCTGTTAAGCCCAGTAAACTGGCAACTGGCTTGCGCAGGGCGTGAGAGTTTAAATAAGAAATTTCTTTTAACTGGTCTATTTTTTCAAGCAGGCTTTCCTGGCTGAGCCGCTTATGCGTTATATCTCTGAAATGAACAATGATACCGGTTTCGGCCGGGTAGGCAGTGCAATTGAACCATTTTTGAGTTGGCCAAAAGTAGTCCGTAAAATCAACGCTTATCCGGTCCGTCATGGCGCTTTCAAAACTGTGATAAAAGTCGGAGTGTAATATTTCGGGCAATACCTCCCAAATACTCCTATTCAACACAATTTGGCGGTTGTAGCCTATCAACTCCTCAGCGGCTTTGTTCCAATACGCAATGCGCCAGCCAAAATCAATCTGCATAAAACCGATAATCGTGGTTTCGAGAATTTGCAGTAGGCGGCGTTGGGTAAGTTCGAGCCTGCCAACCAGTTCTTTACGCGCGTCTATACTACGGCCATATACAATCCTGGCTTTTACACCTTCATAAGTAATAGGATAAGAAATCACCTCCACATTTAACAGTGTACCATTTTTAGCAACATGCCTGAATTCACGGTAATGCGTCTCTTTTTCTCTAATGGCTGGTAATAACTCCTCCAAAAGAGGTATATCTTCTACCGGTCGCAGATCGCGTAGTGTTTTCGTCAAGAATTCTTCATGAGTATAGCCATAGCGGGCAGTGGCTGCTGCATTAACTTCCAGTATGCGTAGCGTGTTCACATCAAAAATCCACATGGGTTGCGGATTGGCGTAAAAAAGCACATCAAACCCGGCTCGTTCTATCATATTACTTAAAATGTATACAAAGGCCTGCTGCTGTAAGGCTTTATTGGTTAGTTCTTAAATGCAAAATAGCATTCCGCTTAATTACCACGAAAAAGAAAAATAATTTGTAATGATTATACGCAAATAACAATCGATTGCATACTTTTACCATCAGCGCATACCAACCTTCAGTTAAGTATGGCAATCCATTAACTAACCATTTATGAGAAAACTTCTGTACCTGCTTTTGTGTACTGTTCTTATTACGGGTGTATCCTCCTACAAACCTGTATCAACAACATTTCAATTTCCGTTTCAGGATCGGGCTTTAACTATTGATCAGCGGGTTAACGACCTGGTTGCGCGGCTTACCCTGGCTGAAAAGGTTGGCCAGATGCTGAATGCCGCACCTGCGGTTGAACGCCTGGGCATACCCGCTTATAACTGGTGGAACGAGAGCTTGCATGGAATAGCACGTACGCCTTTTAAAGTTACTGTTTACCCGCAAGCCATAGGCATGGCGGCAACTTTTGATGTAAACGCCATGCACCAGATGGCCGAGTACACGGCAGACGAAGGCCGAGCCGTATATAACGAAAGCGTAAAAGCTAACCGCCGGGGCATATACCTGGGCCTCACCTACTGGACACCCAATATCAACATTTTCAGAGATCCACGCTGGGGCCGCGGACAGGAAACTTATGGCGAAGACCCGTACCTTACTGCCAACCTAGGCAAGTCATTTGTAACCGGCTTACAGGGCAATGACCCGGTATACCTAAAAGCAGCCGCCTGCGCTAAGCACTACGCCGTACACAGCGGGCCTGAGCCCGTAAGGCACGAGTTTAATACCGATGTAAGCAATTATGATCTATGGGACACCTACCTGCCTGCCTTTCATGACCTTATTGTAGAAAGTAAGGTGGCAGGCGTAATGTGCGCCTATAATGCCTTCAGGGGCGAGCCTTGCTGTGGCAGTGGACTTCTATTAAATGATATTTTGCGCAAGCAATGGAACTTTAACGGTTACCTAACTTCAGATTGTGGCGCAATTGACGATTTTTACCAAAAGCATAAAACACACGCCGACGCCGAGGCTGCGGCGGCTGATGCTGTGTTACATGGCACCGACGTGGAATGCGGTAACGTTACTTACCTATCGCTGGTTAAAGCAGTTGAGCATGGCAAGATAACCGAGCAGCAAATTGATGTTTCTTTAAAAAGGTTATTTACCATTCGTTTTCGCTTAGGTATGTTCGACCCTCCGGGCCAAGATAAGTACGGCAAAATAGGCGCAGAAATGCTGGAAACGCCCGAGCACAAAGCCCATGCTTTAAAAATGGCCCGCCAAAGTATCGTACTGCTAAAAAATCAAAATAATACCTTGCCGCTGAGCAAAAGGCTAAAAAAGGTTGCGGTAATTGGCCCCAATGCGGATAACCCTATTAGCGTGCTGGGCAATTACAATGGTATGCCATCGGCAATCAGTACACCTTACCAGGCTATTAAAGCTAAGTTAGGCAGCAGTGCCGATGTTTATTATGATCAGGCTATTAGCTATACCAGTTTAAGTTATACCCGTAATGTTGATTTAGGCACATTAGGTAATATTGGCGGGCAAAAAGGGTTTAAGGCCGAGTATTGGCAAAACAATACATTAAGCGGTGCTCCGGTAGTAACCCGCCAAGAAACTGCCTTGAATTATATTTGGCGAGACGGCACTTTTGTAGTTGGCTCGGTTAGTCAAAAAAACTTTTCGGCGCGCTGGACCACCGATTTTACCGCCAATAGTAACGATGAGATTACCTTTGAACTAACAGGCAACAAGCCTTACAAGCTAATTATTGATGGCGAAGAACGTACCCTAAGCGGCGAACCTGACGGTTTTGGCCCCAAAACTTATGCGTTAAAGGCCAGTAAAGGCAAAAATTATCATATTGTGATGGAGTACCGCCAAACTGAGGGGCGTGCTACATTTAACTTCAAATCAGGCGTGGCTGTTAAATCTGACCTTAACGCTATTGTACAAAGCGTTAAGGATGCCGACGCTATTGTTTATGTAGGCGGCATATCTCCACAATTAGAAGGGGAAGAAATGCGGGTTAATCAACCTGGTTTTAATGGCGGCGACCGTACCAGCATTGATTTGCCCAAGGTACAAACCGATTTACTAAAAGCACTGCAAACCACCGGCAAACCGGTTGTATTTGTTATGATGACCGGCAGCGCCATTGCCATCCCATGGGAAGCCGAACATATACCGGCTATAATGAATGCCTGGTACGGTGGTCAATCGGCCGGTACCGCTATTGCCGACGTGCTGTTTGGCGATTACAATCCCGCAGGCCGTTTACCGGTTACTTTTTATAAAAGCGATAAAGACCTGCCATCATTCAACAGCTACGCTATGGATAACCGCACGTACAGATATTTTGGCGGTCAGCCTTTGTATGGGTTTGGCTATGGCTTAAGCTACACCACATTTAAGTATGGTAACCTAACTGTGCCTTTACTCAACCGCACCAATAAAAACATACCGGTAAGTGTTAAGGTAACCAATACCGGCAAAATGGGTGGCGAGGAGGTGGTACAACTCTACATTTCGCACCGAGGCTTATCTTACAAAACGCCGGTGCGGGCTTTAAAAGGCTTTAAACGCATTTACTTGAAGGCCGGCGAGAGCAAGGCAGTCACCTTTACCCTTACGCCGAAAGAACTGGCCGTGATAGATGATATAGGCCATGCCGTACAGCAGCCCGGCAAATTATCGGTAAGCGTGGGCGGCGCGCAGCCCAGCGCACAAACCCGGTTAAACTATAAAACCGTAGAACGCATTATCCAAATTCGCGGATAATCTCATTTTAAGTGTGAATAAAAAGGCGACCTGGTGTTTATTCAGGTCGCCTTTTTTACTAAGTATTTAAAAGCCTTATGCCGTATTGCGTAAAAACTCGCGGCGCTGCTTACGGTATTTCATCATCTTTACCACTTTACGTTTCATGGTAGCAGATGGATGATAGATACTATTGGTTACTTCACGGCCCAGGTTGTAACGTACTCTGCTACGGAAACGTACCTGCATGTGTGTTACCACAACATCTTTATCAACCTCTCCTTCCTCTTTAATTTTGCTTAAAAAGCGCAATGAGCTCAAAGCCAGCAGGCCCCCGATGATAAAAAAGTAGTTCCAGCCTTGCAAATTTAACACGGTTATATTTTGTGTTTGTGCCGCCGTACTAAACTGCATGTTCCAGGTGAAAGGGTGCGTAGCAAAAAAATCGGCCATTAAACCGCCCAGCATGGGCGCAATGGTAGAGAAGAAAGCCACAAACATGTTCTTGGTGGAGATGTAAACAATAGACTCATGCTTGGGCGCTAGCTTAAAACCAATGTTGCTTAACGCCAAATTAATACCGGCTGTGGCCACACCGCTAAACACATGAATGGCAATCAGCATTAAAACAGATACCAGTTTTGACTCGGGCATACCTACAAAAGCAAATGCCAGTATGCAGGTGATGTATAAAGGCGCACAAATGCTGATGATGGTTTTATTGCTGAACCAATCCGAATAATTGCCCCATATCTTTAAAGAAAGTATGCCGCTTATTTGCCCTAATATACCCAGCCCAATGATGTACGACAAAGGCAAACCTATAGTTTTGAGCATAAATACCGAAAAGAACGGCGTAGCCAGGTTTAACGCAAATGCCCAGAACGAATTAAAAATGAGCAGGTTTTTGAAGTTCTTGTTCTTAAGTGGCTTGCCAAAAAGTTTCAGCAGGCGGTCATCCATCACTTGTGCCTGTGGCTCGGGCGTTCGCAACAGGAATGCCACACTGGCCAAACCCAATGCGCCACCTAACAGAAAAAGGATATGATAAGTTAGTATTTCCTGTTGCGGATAATGCACCTTAATATAATCTATACCTATAGCTGTGGTAAGGCTCAGCGTAACGTTAAGCACTTGTGCCATACGGCTGCGGCGCGAAAAAAAAGCGCCCAACTGCTGGCCCGGAACCAGGTCCTTGATCCAAGAATTCCAGCTGGCGCCAGCTATATCGCCAAACACGTGCTGAAAAAACAGCATCAGCAACAATACTTGTATACTGGTACCCCTACTAAACACAAAAGGAATAATACCAATAGCCAGTATGGGCAACCGTGCTAAAAAGTTAAACAACGCCGTAATAACACGCCGGTTATTGAAGCGCCGCACCATCCAAATAGAGAACAGCTGAAATACGGTTGTAAAAGTTGGAAGGGCCGCAAACAAGCCCAGTTGAAAGTTGGTAGCACCCATATTAACAGCCATAGCCGTTAAAAAGGTACCACTGGTAAATACTACCATGGCCTCAGAGGTCATACCATCGGCCATTACCATGTTTAAGCCTTTTTTTACCTGGCTATCGGCTAAAAATTCAGAAGGACGTAAGTTCATAAAAAAAGCGCCATATACTCAAAGCGCTTACTTGAGTTTAATCTTTAGTTTTTAAATAAATTAGGGCCGCAAATTTAAAAAATCTGCATGGTAATCATGACAAAATTTTTGCCACATAGTTTAAAACGCTTTCTACGAGATTAATTACGATTGAGATACAGCTATTTGCTTCACAACTAAATTTACTTTTAGCGAAATACAGGTTTATAATTTACGCGCTTGGGGAATTGCTTACCGGGGAGAGTAGAATTTAATAACCACCTTTTGCCGGGTAATAGACATTAATAATAAAAAATGTTAGTGTATTTAACAGTATAAATGAGGTATTTATCTGCCCATGTATTTTTACATTCAATTATTTATGTATTTTTAAAATCGATATTTCACAAAAAATAAAGCCACCTAATAATCAATTTATACTGTTGTGAGCATACCCAGGCTTATTTGTGTATTTGTATTTTTTGCAAGCCTTTTGTGTGCTAACTTATATGTGCTTGGTCAAAGCAACAAGGGCACCGAGTTTTGGACAGCCTACATGGCGCATATCAACGGCACAGCAAGCCGCATGAGCCTTTACATAAGCGCCGATGCTGCTACCGACTTTAAAGTAGAACTGGCCGATGGTACCGTAGTTTTAGCCGAATCCATTGCTGCTAACACAGTTAAAACCGTTGATATCCCCTCATTAGCTTACCTTGGCAATACAGAATACAGTGGTGGCCCGGGCAATAAAAAGGGAATACATATAACCTCTACCCTGCCTGTTGCGGTATATGCGCATATTTACGATCGCAATGTATCGGGCGCAACATTGCTGTTGCCCGTAAATTCCTTAAACAAGGATTACTATTCAATTAACTTTACACAGCGGTCTAACCAAGAACCGGCCTTTTCAACGTTTGCAATCATAGCAACGGAGGACGGTACACGTGTGCAGATAATTCCTTCTGCTAATATTGTAGAAAGGACTGGTAATACCAATGTTACTAAGTATCAGGCCGGGCAGTTGTATGAAATCCTCTTAAATAAAGGCGATGTATATCAGGGCACGTCGCCTAATGACTTAACCGGAACACGCATATTATCTGTAGCTAGCGCAACCGGCGACTGTAAAAAGATAGCGGTTTTCTCCGGCAGCAGCAAAATCAGGATCGGCGAGTCTACTAACGGATCTTCAGACAACCTGTTCCAGCAGGTTTACCCAACTGCTGTTTGGGGCAAAAACTTTATTGCGGCACCATTAAAGGGTCGTGCTTATGATATCGTCAGGGTGATTTACAGTGATCCTACGGCAAACGTTACCATTAATGGCTCGCCGGTTACACCTACCAGCACGGCTGGCTCCATCGCTTATTACCAGTTTAATAATTTAAACCAAGACAATGTCAACGCTGTAAAGGTTATCAAATCCGACAAGCCAATACAAGTGGTGCAGTATGCGGTAACACAAAATAATGGTATAAATGCAGCCGGAGCGCCAATAGCCGTTATAGAAGCAGCAGGCGACCCCGAAATGATCTACTTACCGCCTGTAGAACAGGGATTAAGAAGAATAACGTTATATTCTCCCAGCGCATTTGCTATTACAGCCAACTATATTAATATCATTATTCCAACCGCTGCTAAATCATCTTTCACACTTGATGGAGTTTCGCGCGGAAGTGATTTTACAGATATACCTAACTCTGTTTACTCCTATGCACAAATAGGTGTATCAAGTGGCCAGCACACCATTAATGCTGCCGAAAGTTTTAACGCCATTGCTTACGGTTTTGGTCAGGCCGAATCATACGGTTATGCAGCGGGCACCAATTTGTTAAACTTAAACGAATTTATTACGCTGAATGGCTTGGCAAGCAGCAGCTCGCAACTGCTGGGTTGTACAGGCGTGCCTTATTATTTACAACTCACCGTACCCTACCAACCCACAAAGATACTTTGGAACCCGGCTGATGGTTCGGCACCGGTTACACAAAACAATCCTGCCTTTTTTAAGAATGAGGCACTGCCTGATGGCACCGTTTTGTACACCTATCGCTTTGTTCGCACCGTTACTTACCCTACCGGAAACTTCACCGCGTCGGCAACTGTAACGCTCCCGTTAGTTACCAGTACCGATTGCGGTTCCGAAAAAATTGTCGACTTTAATTTCAACATTGCCAACTACCCGGTGGCCAACTTTACACCGCCTGTAAATAACTGCGCAGGCAGCACGCTACAGTTTACCGATGAGTCTGACGCCGCAGGAAGCATTATCACAAGCTGGCAATGGGATTTTGGCGACGGCTTTGCTACCACTGGTAATCCAAACACATCTATTTTACCAAGTCCTCAACATACCTATACCCGCGGTGGTGATTATACTGTAAAACTTACTGTTGTTAACGAGAATGGGTGCGAATCGCCAACTATAACCAAAGTTGTGCATGTCAATAAAAACCCAACCGTGGCATTCCAATTTACCTCGCCCGACTGCCAGGGCAAGGAAGTAACCTTTACGGACCTTTCCGCCGCTAATGAAGGCAACATTACCGAATGGAAGTGGACTTTTGACGATGGTACAACCGAAATAAAAACAACGGCGGCACCCTTTACACATACATTTACCGACCTACGCGACTACAACATAAGCCTGCAAATTACTACAGACAAAGGCTGTACAAATACGTTAACCAAGGTGGTGAGCGTGCACGCGCTACCCTTAGTTAGCTTTAACCTGCCCGATGCCTGTATACAAAATGCAGCTACCTTTACCAGCACCAGTACCATATCAGACGGTACAGAGGCCGGTTTTACTTACCAGTGGGATTTTGGCGATCCGAATGCCACAGCGGCAAATCCCAATGTTGTGTCTGGCAAGCAGGTAAGCCACCGTTACACGCAGGTACGGGGCATTGACAATCCGTATAAGGTTAAATTAAAAGTGACCTCCCTATACGGCTGCGTAACCGAACTTACACAAGATTTTGTGGTGAACGGTTCACAGCCCAAGGCTGTTATTAAATTCCCTGCGCAGATTTGCAGCACCGATAATCTGGTTATTGAAAGTGAATCATATGTGGCCGATGTTGGCAATATCACCAAATACATAGTCTATTACGATTACGACGGCGACAGAACTAACATGGAGATATATGACAAAGACCATTTGCCTATACCTGCCGATAAAAAGTTTCTGCATCAGTACCCCATGTTTAATACGCCTGCAACTAAAACCTATCGCATTTATGTAGAAGTTTATTCGGGCGGTGACGATTGCAGGGATGTTTATACCAACACAGTAACGGTAAATGCCAATCCTCTTATTACCCTTACCCATGCGGCCGATATATGCCAGGAAAGTTTGCCAACGCAGTTTGGCGAGAACAAAACCATATACACCGGCACAGGCGTATTTACAGGCCCGGGTGTATCGCCTGCCGGTGAGTTTAACCCTAAAGCAGCCGGACCAGGCACCCACGAAATAACTTACACTTTTACTACCGATGGTACATCATGTACCTATCAGGAAAAATTCAGTATTGTAGTTTACCCTACGCCAGTTATTACCGGCAAACGCGATATAACCGTTAACTTAGGCGAGCAGGTTGCTATAGATCCGCTGGTGGTGTCACTCAACCGGTCGCCGCTTACCTATGTATGGACACCCAGATTGGGATTAAATCAAAATAATGTTATGAGCCCGATTGCCAGTCCGGCAGCCGATACCAAATACCTGCTTACTGTTACATCGGGCAATGGCTGCGTTGCTTATGCTTATTTTAATATTAATGTTATTGCATCGCCTGTTATTTTTAACACCTTCACACCCAATGGCGACGGAAACAACGACTTTTGGAAAATTCCAAATATGGAAGCTTATCCAAAAGCTACCGTGGAGGTATTTAACCGGAACGGCTCGAAAGTATTTAACTCTATAGGCTACCCGGTGCCGTGGGATGGACGCTACAATGGTTCGGATTTACCTGCAGCCACTTACTATTATATCATCAATTTAAAAAATGGCAAGCCTGTGCTATCAGGTCCTGTGACTATTATACGGTAATGGCAACAAGAAAAATCTTTACTGGTATTGTAATACTACTGGCATGTTGCTTCAAACTTTCGGCTCAGCAAAAGCCGCAGTATACACAATACATTTTTAACACCTATTTGCTTAATCCGGCTGTAGCAGGCATTGAGAACTACACCGATTTTAAAGCAGGCTACCGCAGCCAGTGGACCGGTCTTGAGGGCGCTCCTACTACGAGCTATATTTCGGTTAACGCGCCGCTGGGCCGGAATTTTATAGATGGCGATCCAACCAGCATGGCTGATAACAGCCTTAACCCGCTAAGCCGCCAATATACCCGAGAATATCTTTCGGCCGAGCCGCACCACGGCATAGGCGGCATGATCATATCTGACAGGACCGGCCCCATCACACAAACTACCATAAGTGGTACTTACGCTTTCCATTTAGGCTTAACCAGTCAACTTAACATGTCAGTAGGTGTTATGGCTGGTATTAACCGGATCAGCTTAGATGTAAGCCAGATAGTGCTCGAAAATGCTAACGATCCTGCCATAGCCAACGGCAATACTAGCCAGTTCAAACCTGATTTGGGTGTAGGTGTATGGGCATACTCATCCAACTATTACGTGGGCGCTTCTGTACAGCAGCTTATTAAACAAACCCTTACTTTTGGTAACAAGTCGGTTTATAACCAAAGTAAAACGGTACCGCATTATTTTATAACAGGCGGGTTTAAGATATTTTTGGATGAAGATATTACGCTGTTACCTTCTGCATTGCTTAAACTGGTTGATCCGGCGCCCGCCAGTTATGATTTGAATCTAAAACTGGCCTTCAGTAACAAACTTTGGGTGGGCGGCTCATACCGTCATAATGATTCATACGCCGCCATGGCGGGTATTAACATCAGTACGGTAATTAATTTAGGTTACTCGTACGATTTCACCAACTCAAATCTGCGCACCGTAAGTAACGGCACGCATGAAATTGTGGTGGCGCTACTGCTCAACAACCGCTACAAGGTAAGCAGCCCGAGACGCACCTGGTAGGCGAAAGAGTCAGGAACGAAAGACTGATTCACCAAGTTTTTTATATGACCCGTCATCTCGCGCTACAGTGAGAGATCTTTCAGGTTGATTAGTTAATTGATCTGAAAAAATCCCTGTTAGCACCCGAGAGATGACAGGAGACTATTAATGTTAATGCTTTTGGCTGCTGATACCAGATGGTATTGAGGATGCTACCTTTTCACTTCAAAAATATCACCCTTATTCCATACCGGGCGTACAGCGTTGTTGGCTACCAGGTAACCTATTAAAAAATTGAGGCGTGCATACTTGGCACCGGCATCAAAATCGAACATGCCATTTATATCGTCTTGCGGTTTGTGGTAATATTTTGCCCGCCATTTGCCTACCAGCTCGTTCAGGTTATTTTTACCGTCGGGCGTACGGCTGCCATACTTAATGTGCAAAGCCGGTATGCCTTGCTTTACAAAGCTATATTGGTCGCTACGCACAAAACGATTTTCTTTAGGTTCAGGATCAGGCTCCACAGTAAGATCCAGATAGGCTGCCGCCTCATCAACTACCTTAGATAGTGAAGAATGCTCCGCCCCTAACGCCGTAACTGAAAGCAACGGCGCTATGATAGTTGGCATGTCGGTATTTACATCAGCCACAATACTTTTAACAGGCACTGTTGGATGCAAAGCAAAGTAACCCGATCCTAATTCGCCCAGTTCTTCGCCGGTAACCAGTACAAATAATACCGACCGCTCAGGCTTAACCTTAACGTGCGAATAGATATTAGCAATCTGCAGTAAGCTGGATACGCCCGAGGCATTATCATGAGCACCGTTGTACAAGGAGTCGCCCTCAACCGGGCGGCCAATACCCAAATGGTCAAGGTGAGCACTATGTACTACGTACTCATTTTTCAGCCTGGCATCGGTGCCGGTTACTTTGCCCACCACGTTAAAGCTGTTTACATCCTGCCAGGTGCTTTGGTATGCGCCTTGTATCGTAAAGCCTAAATCGGCCGACTGCGGTTTACCATTCTTCAAACCAGCAACAACATCAGCCATATTTTTGCCGGCTGCTTCCAGTAATTGTTTGGAAGTACCTAAACTCAATGTGGCCACCATCTTAATCTGAGTAGAATAAAAGCTTCCTGATACGGCCACTTTGCCTTTATCATCCAACACGCTGTAGGTTGGGCGGTTAATGTTAGAGATCATGCGCCGGCTGGTATCTGCTGTGGCAAAAATTACAGCGATGGCACCATGCGCAGCAGCATTCTTTTGTATAGTAACCTGGTCCATACTGTGTGATGCTTCTGATGACGGAAAAGCTTCTGGCGCACCACGAATAATAAGCACGGCCTTGCCCTTAACATTAATGCCGGCATAATCATCGTACTGCTGACCGGCGTTGGTAATGCCATAACCGGCAAATACAAGCAGGGCATTCACCGTTCCACTTTTTTCAGCCGGGCTAGGTGAGACTATTATATCCTTACCGTAAGTAAGGGCCATTTGGGCAGTTCCTTTTGCCAGCCCAACCTGCGCTCCCGCAACAATTAACGTTTTGCGCAAAATTACCTGCTGCAGCCAGCTGCCATTGTCGCCGGCAGGCTGTACGCCGTAAGCTTTCAAGCGTTCTACCACATAGTCGGCAGCCATCTTATACCCTTCAGTACCCGGCTGCCGCCCTTTTAGTTTATCATCGGCCAAATAGGTTATATCAGCTTTAAGCTGGCTTGCGTTTGCTTGTTGCATGGCTTGCGCTACTGTAGCATCTAACTTAGCTTTTTGTGCATAGGCGCAGTTGAGTACAGTTGCACTGGCAAGACTCAAGCCGAGTATGTATTTACTTAAATTCATATAGATATCAAAACCTTAAAAGTAGCCTTTTAGAACAACAATCCCTTCTGGAGCTTTACAGGCAATAAAATTTTTACTTCGGCTAAATAAAATAGTTGACACATCAACTATTTTATTTAGTTTTGCGGTGTGGAAAAATGCAACATCAATAAAGATCTTCTTCTCTTTAAAATATTCAACATACATAAGATTATTTGTAACAAGGCCAATAAATCTTTCTCTAACGAAGGGATGAACTTACAGGTTGAACAAATACCGGTACTGATGGTGATATATTATAATGGCCCCCAATCGCAACAGGAAATTGCGCATGAATTAGTTCGCGACAAGTCGTCAATTCTTAGAACTGTAAGCTTTTTGGAAACGGCAGGTTATGTTTTAGCAGAACCTGATGCGCACGATAAACGTAAAAAGTTTATCAATTTAACCCCAAAGGGTTTACAACTGGCTAAAAAAATTGCAGGCGATATGGGAAAAATGGACGGCAAAATGTTTTCGAACCTATCAATAGCCGAGAAGTTGATTTTAACTGAATTGCTTGATAAATGCGCAGACCATATTAATAACATAGAAACTAGAGTTTTTAATTAGTAGTTGATATATCAACATAGCAGCACCCTATTACCTAAACCCTATCACATAAAAGCATCACAATTTTACAGCACATGAAAAAAAAGTTCTTTCTAGCCGCATTGCTTAGCGTGTTCCTGGCCAGGAGCATGGCTCAGCTAGCACCACCTACAGGCCAAACCTTTAACTTTACCTTACAGGATTGTATTAACTATGCTTATGAGCATCAGGACACTGTTATTAACGCACGCCTGGACATTAAAAGCACCGATTACCGGATAAAAGAAATAATTGGCGGCGGTTTACCACAACTTAATGGTGGCGCCCAGTTTCAGGACTATTTAAAAATTCCTACCACGTTGATTCCCGGAGACTTTGTAGGAGCACCAGGCACATTTATACCTGTAAAATTTGGCGTTAAATACCAGTCGAGCCTGTATGCAGATATAAATCAGCTTATTTTTGATGGCAGTTACGTGGTTGGCTTACAGGCACGTAATACTTATAGAGAATTATCGCAACGCAATTACACCCGCAGCAAAATAGATGCAAATGTGAACGTTACTAAGGCCTACTATCAGGTTTTAGTAAGCGACGAACAAATTAAGCTATTGGATGCCAATCTTGCCCAACTTAAACAACAGCTCGATCAAACTACAGCTCAAAACAAACAAGGATTTGTGGAAAAAATTGATGTTGACCGCTTGGCTTATCAATTTAACGCGCTACAAACCCAGCGCGAAAACATTGTTCGCTTGCTGGCCTTAAATTATCAGTTGCTTAAGTTTCAGATGGGTATGCCGATAGATGATAATTTAACACTGAAAGACAAATTAGTAGATGTAAAAATTGATGAAAATCTGGCTGGCCTTAATACCGACACTACATTTTACAAAAATCGCGTAGAATACAACCTGTTCGAAACACAGGTTAAACTAAACGGCTATGATGTAAAGCGCCGTAAAGCGGCATTTTTGCCTTCGCTATCTGCATTTGGCAACTTCACTTCATCCTACCAAAACAATTCGTTTGGCAGCCTGTACAGCAATAATTTTCCGGCCATGTACGTTGGTTTACGTTTAAATGTGCCTATTTTCAATGGCTTTCAGCGCACTAACCAATTAAGGCAAACAGAAATAACGCTGCAGCAATCTCAAAACAATTTATACCGTTTAAAAGACGCGTTAAATCTGCAAGCCAGCCGTGCTCGTATTGTATTCTTTAACGGTTTACAAACTTTAAACAGCCAGCGCCGTAACCAGGAACTGGCCCGCGAAGTACTACGTGTTACCAAAATTAAATACCAGCAGGGCGTAGGCTCAAGCATTGAGGTTACACAGGCGCAAACAGCACTTGAGGATGCCGACAACAGATATATACAGGGTTTATATGACGCCCTGGTAAGCAAAGTAGAACTTGACAAAGCATACGGAAGAATTCAATAAACTAAACCTTATATAACCCGACATGAAAAAATTATTATATATACCCCTTTTAGTGCTGGCTGCATGCAGCAACAAACCTAAAGACAAAGCAGCTGAACTTGCCGACCTTAAAAAGCAGCAGGCCGATATTAACTCAAAAATTACTGCGCTTGAAGCGCAGGTAGGCAGTAAGCAGGATGAAAAAGTAACAGAAGTTTCTGTTGTAACCTTACAGCCAGGCAGCTTTACCAACTATGTACAAATACAAGGTAAGGTAGATGCGCAGGATAACGTAACCGCGTATCCACAGGTACCCGGCACAATCATCGCTTTAAACGCAAAGGTTGGCCAACGGGTAGGCCGCGGTCAGGTATTGGCACAGTTAGATAACAGCGTTATAAGGCAGCAAATTGCCCAGGTAGAAGCGCAGGTTGCATTAAACCGTACTTTATACCAACGTCAAAAAGCCTTATGGGATCAAAAAATAGGCACCGAGGTTCAGTTCTTGCAAGCGCAAGCTACCCTAACAGCCAATGAAAAAGCATTGTCTGCTTTACGTCAGCAGGCTAATCAATCCCGTATTATATCGCCCATCAGTGGTACTATTGATCAAATGGATTTAAAACTGGGCCAGGTGGCTCAGCCCGGTACAACCGGCATCCGTATTGTGAACGACCAGAACTTAAAGGTGAAAGCCGATGTTCCGGAGTCGTACTCGGGCAGCGTAAATACAGGTAACAATGTTAAAGTTTTGGTACCCGATGCTAACGACTCTTTAACCACCAGGGTAACATTTGCAGCCAAAGCTATCGACCCGGTTTCGCGTAGTTTTGCGGTAGAAGTAAAACTACCTTCGCGCCCCGGTATTCGCCCTAACATGACCGCTATATTGAAGATTGCCGATTACGCTAAATCTGCGGCTATTGTTGTACCGGTAAAAGCTATTCAACGCTCAGAAGAAGGTGATTACGTATTCATTAATAACGCAGGCACCGCTAAAAGGGTGGTTGTTAAATCGGGCAAAACCTATGGTGGCCAAACCGAAATCACCTCAGGCCTTAAAGCCGGCGACCAGCTCATTACCGAAGGTGTTACCGACATTGAAGACGGTGATAAAATTAAAGTTACCCAATAGGTTGCTATTTATTTACACATCCTGATCTGTATAATATGAAAGATGTAAGAAAAGAATTTGGCCCCTCCAGTTGGGCCATAGATAATAAAACGGCAGTTTACGTGCTCATGTTTCTCATTACCGTGCTGGGACTGATAAGCTACAATAACCTGCCTAAAGAAAACTTTCCGGATATTGCGGTACCTAAAATATTTGTAACCACACAGTTCATTGGCCAATCGCCACAAAACGTGGAAAACCTGGTTACCCGGCAAATAGAAAAAAAGCTAAAATCGCTTAAAGGGCTAAAAAAAGTAACGTCTAACTCCCTGCAAAACGTATCGGTTATTACGGCTGAGTTTAACCCTAATATTAAGGTTAAGGATGCCAAGATAGATGTACAGGATGCGGTAGACAAGGCAAAAGACGACCTGCCCAAAAACGATAACAACTTTAAAGAGCCTACGGTATCAGACATCAACGTGGCCGATTTGCCTATCCTTTACGTTAACCTTTCGGGCGATTATGACTTGAAGAAGTTAAAGGAATACGCCGACATACTGAAAGATGAAATTGAAGGATTTAAAGAGATTTCTAAAGTAGACGAAATTGGCGCTCTAACCCCTGAAATTCAGATCAACGTAGATTTGAACAAGATGACGGCCGCACAAATTACTTTTGATGACATCATTAGAAATGTTGGCGCCGAAAACATCTTATCATCTGTCGGTACCATCAAAACCGACGGCGTAAGGCGCAGTATTGACCTGAGACAGGATTTTAAAAATGCAGATGAAGTTGCCGCAATGGTAATTCGCAACCCTAAAGGCCAGGCTGTATATTTACGGGACATAGCGGAGGTTAAAGATTCGTTTCTGGAACAGGAAAGCTACGCACGTTTAAAAACGCCCGCCAATCCAAGCTTCAAAAACGTTATAACATTAAACGTGAGTAAACGTTCGGGCGAAAACCTTATTGAGGCGTCTGACAGGATCAACGCGCTGATTAAAGAAAAACAGGAAACCGTTTTTCCGAAAGGTCTGAATGTGACTGTAACCGGCGATCAGTCTGACAAGACACGTACTACCCTTAATGATTTGATTAACACCATAGTTATTGGTTTCATCCTGGTAACGGTTATTTTGATGTTTTTCATGGGAACAACGAACGCTATATTCGTAGCCCTGTCGGTCCCTTTATCCTGCTTCATCGCTTTCCTCATATTGCCTTGGCTCGGATATACATTGAACATGATTGTACTGTTCTCTTTCCTGCTGGCTCTGGGTATTGTAGTAGATGATGCCATTGTAGTTATAGAAAATACGCACCGTATCTTCGACAACGGCAAAGTGCCAATTAAAGAAGCCGCAAAAACGGCAGCTGGTGAGGTGTTCCTTCCTGTATTTTCGGGTACCATGACGACCTTAGCGCCCTTTGTGCCTCTAATGTTCTGGAACAGTATAATTGGTGAGTTTATGAAATTCTTGCCGGTTACATTGATTATTACGCTTTTAGCGTCGTTAGTGGTAGCCTATATTATGAACCCAGTTTTTGCGGTAGATTTTATGAAGCCGCACCATGAAGGTGAACATGAGAATCCGAAGTTTGATAGAAGCACCCGCAAAACAGTATTGATCATGGGTGGTGTAGCAATATTCTTTTATCTCCTTACTGCATTACCTGTTGATAGTCGTTTTCACATATCCTTATTACTACCTAATTTAACGGTACTGTTTATTGTTTTATATCTTATTAACCACTTCTTTTTACTTAAAGTAATTGACAGATTCCAGAAAAATAGCTGGCCTAAATTTCAAAACTGGTATGCCAAATGGCTGGAGCGTGCCGTTAGGCGTCCGGTAACCATATTGGTGGGTACTTTTGTATTATTTGTACTGGCTTTGGTTATTAACAGTATACTAGGTAAAACACCAGAGTTTTTCCCTTCGGGCGACCCTAACTTTGCATACGTATACATTACCATGCCTATCGGGACCGACCAAGCCACTACCGATGCCGTTACCAAAAAAGTAGAGCAGCGTGTAGCCCAGGTGGTTGAGCCCGATAAAGAAGTGGTTTCTTCTATCATCTCCAACGTAACCAAAAGCGTTACCGACCCGCAGGATGAAGATCAGGGCGATTACCAGAATAAAGGTAAGGTTACCGTGGCCTTTGTTGAGTTTGGCGAACGTAATGGAGCCGACACCAAAGCTATTTTAGCCAAAATTCGTAACTCCGTTCAGGGTATCATACCAGGTGTTAAGATCTCTGTAGCTCAAGAAAGCAGTGGCCCGCCGGTACAAAAAGATATCAGTATCGAATTAATTGGCGATAACCTCGACTCACTGGTAAAAACAGGTAATCGCTTAAAAACTTACCTGGCTAAACAGAACATTGCCGGTATAGAAAACCTTACCCCCGATGTGGAAAGCGATAAACCGGTCATCGTTTTTGATGTTGACCGCGAAAGGGCTAACCGTGAGGGCATAAGCTCGGGCCAGATCACCCAAAACCTGGCTGCCGCCATATTAGGTTTAAAGGCTGCCGATTTCAGGAACACGAAGGAAGACGATTACCAGATTAAGGTAAGGGCATTGCCTGAGCAGCGTAGCAATATTGACGAGTTGCGCAACCTTAAAATAACCTACCGTGATTTGGCTACCGGCGGTGCTATACGCCAGGTGCCTATCTCTGCCTTTACCGATATACGTTACACCAATACTTACAGTAACATTAAGCGTAAACAGCAGCGCAGGGTATTAACGCTGGGTTCTAACGTTATCAAACCATACAACGCTAACGATGTTAACGCTAGCATTTTGCAAGCCATAAAAAGCTTCAAAAAGCCTGATAATATTATCATCCGTCAGGGTGGCGGCCAGGAAGACCAGATGGAAGCTATGAACTTCCTGTTGGGTGCGTTGGCAACGTCGTTTGGTTTAATTTTGGTTATCTTAATGATACAGTTTAACTCTATAGGTAAAACTTTAATCATCATCAGCGAGATCTTCTTCAGTATCATTGGGGTATTGCTGGGTATAAGTATATTCGGTATGACCATGTCCATTGTAATGACCGGTATAGGTATCATTGCCCTTGCAGGTGTAGTAGTACGAAATGGTATATTACTGGTAGAGTTTACCGATATGCTGATTGAGCAAGGCACCAGCGTACACGATGCCGTAGTTGAAGCTGGCCACACCCGTATGACGCCGGTACTGTTAACTGCTACAGCTGCCATATTAGGTTTAATACCGTTGGCGGTAGGTTTTAATATCGACTTTGTAGGCTTGTTTACACACTTCAACCCGCACATCCACTTCGGTGGTGATAACGTGGCGTTTTGGGGCCCGCTGGCCTGGACAATGATATTTGGTTTAGGCTTCGCCACCATCATCACATTGATCCTGGTACCATGTATGTACCTTATCCGCATTAAGCTGAAAGAAAGATTCTTTGGCAAAAAAGAAATCACTCACGAAGCAAAACCTCAATTAGACGCTGTTCATTAACTGACCGTCTGATCATGAAACGGAAAAGCCGAATGATTCAATCATTCGGCTTTTCTGTTTTTGAACATTTTAAATGAAGCAGTTTATTTCACAAGCTCAGCTTACCAAGCCCTTCTGTTGTTTTCTAAAATCAGCATACTGTTCACTATAAACCTTACTGATCGATGGCATCCATTTCAGTTCCTGAATGGTTCCGCTCAATTTGAGCAGGTTAATAACATTGCGCGGTGCCTCGCCATGGGGCAAACCTATTATATTGGCCACTTCATCACCCAGCAAAAAGCGCATTAGCTGCACGGTTTCCTTACTGCCAAACGGTGGTTGCAGGTTTAACGCTGTAAAGTAATCTATTAAAGATTGCGCCAGGGCTCTCCCCTGCTCCGATGGCTTGAACTGATGACTGCTGATGCCTTGCTCCAGGGCAATGGCCTGCTTGCCATCCTGCGGAAGCAAGCTTTCCTCAACACCAGATAAATAACCTATTACGTTCCACACGTGCATAAAGGCCTGCTGGTCGGCATAACTAACAGCTACCTCCAGTTTACGCAGCCCACGTATAACCAGTAGTGAAAAAGACAAATTAGTACCGGCCATATCCTCCTGGTTAACCGGTTGTCCCCACTCTGCCTGCCACTTGCCGCTTTGCAGCGTATAGTAGCGGGCCATAGCATGTATTAACCTAACCTTTATTATACTGGCAAAGCCCTTTCCTTCTGGCTTAAAAGCATTAGGTGCCATAACCTCCCATACAAAGTCGCCTGTTTCTTGCAGGCGTCGGGCAGTATCATTACGTAAGCGTTCAGACAGGTACAGCACCCTGGCTCCATCGGCCGCAGCATAACAGTACGGTAACGATAACAAGCCAAGCATATTCATAATTAACCCTGCATGGCGGGCAAAAAAGGCCGCACCTTGTTGCATCTGCTTTTCATTAGCCCAGGCAGGCAATTGCATTGCACTTGCAAATAAAGGCTCTTTAGCATACTCAGGAGGTAAATCTGTAAGTTGCTGGTTATTGACTAAGCCTGCTAAATAATCTCTCAGCCTGGCTTTTTCATCCAGACGAGCCACAACACTGGCCACAAACAAATCGGCTTCCGCATCAGCTACTTTACGCTTTTCTAATAAGTATTCGGCTGTATAGTTAATAACTGATGCACTCATGATATAAAGCAATTTAGCAAAAAATAAGGCAAGCACATTACTGCACCTGCCCTTTAAACGTAATTTAATGTTTGTTTAAAATAAGCCGCCCAAGCCTTTACCACCAGTAAGCGAGCCCAGGATACCATCGGGTGTAATGCTACTATCATTAGGGTCATTGGTTTTATGGGCAAATTTTTGCAAAATGCCCGGAATAGCCGCTGCAATGGCGCCAGTGGCTGCCGGAGGCAAACCAAATTTACTGGTGAGTGTACCTACTAATCCGCCGGTTATGGCATTAGCTACCGGGCTGCCCGAACCTGCTCCGGCCAGTGATGAGAGCATGTCGCCCAAACCGCCCGAACTTGCCTGACTTTTCACCTCTTTTTCAACCGAACCGGCTATCTCTTTGTGAATATCATCGGCATGTTGTTGAGGCACAGCTGCTGAAGCCTGTGGATGGTTACCCAATTGCTCTTTTACAATGTTTAAGATCTGATCGAACATAACAGTTAAGTTTATTTACTAAAGATTAATTAGGCCGATTAGTTTTCGATTATTTAAATGCAGGAGTTGTAGCTTTTAAGACAACAAAAAACTATCCGTGCAAAAAATAGTTTATTGTATGAATTAAGCGGTTATATACTGCTGTGATTGGCATACTAAACATCGAACTGACAACATTATGGCTGAATTAAATGTACAACCCAAAAGCAAAACCCCTTGGTGGTTATGGCTCATTTTACTAATTGTCGCTTTAGCGCTCCTGTTTTTCTTTTTACGGGGCTGTGGTAACCGGGCCGGCGAACAAACCAGCACCACTACCGATTCAACAACTACTACCGACACCACTATTCAGCTGGCTGCCACGCAGCCAAACTTTGATAGCGTAGACTTTAATGCGCCAACCACTACTTATGAAGAAATAACCGATACTGCTATTACAGTACGTGGTAGTGAAAAGTATACTATTTACAGCCTGGGCGATAATGTATTGTTTGCCAAAGGTGAAAGTGCACTGCAAGGCAGCGCAAGTAACCAACTGAAACAAATTGCAGCATCATTAGAGAAACGCTTGAAAGGTTCGGTTATAGGTATTTACGGTCATACCGACTCATCTGGTGATAAACAGGCCAATGATGAGCTGGCCACCAAACGTGCTGAAGCTGTGCGCGATTGGTTTGTACAAAATTCCGGACTTGCCTCTAACAAAATTTCGGTACACTCTTACGGCGAATCTGAACCTGTAGCCAGCAATGCCACTGCCAAAGGCCGTAAGCTTAACCGCAGCGTAGAAATCGTAGCCATACCGGATAGCTTGGCCAGATAGTGCCTGGGTATTGATTTATTAGGTTTTGCTTTCAGTAAACTGCAATTGTTTTTAACAGCACTTACAGAAGCATGCTCTTAACTTAACAACCAACAACTTGATTACAAACAGCGTTAGCAACCATTAATTTAATAACTACATACCAATGGAAGATAATGAATACAGCCGTTTAGAAGAACTGAGTGGCAGCGACTTTGAGATAGCAGACGGACAGCCCGACATTAAAGGCTGGGATGTAAAAACCGACAGCGGCGAAAACATAGGTGATGTGGAAGAACTACTGTTTAACCCGCAAACCCGCAAGGTACGTTACATGGTAGTTGATACCGATGCAAATGATTTAAGATTGGAAGCACGCCGCATTCTTATTCCAATTGGGGTGGCTGAGCTGCACAAGGATGATGACTTTGTGGTAGTGCCGCAGGTTGCGGTTACCCACCTTGAAAATCTGCCTTCTTACGAGCGGGGTAGCCTGTTAACAGCCGAACACGAAAGTCACATACGCACCACTTTCTCAAGTCTGGGTGCTGCAGGTATGAGCATGGGCGCGGTAGGCTCGCAGCCTACCGAAGATTTTTACGAGCATGAGCAGTTTAACCAAAACCGGTTGTATAACCGCCGCAGGCAGGAAACTAATCCAGATAAATTATTGCCTGAAACTGGTACACCTGACGACATAAGCACCACATCGAGCACAGCCCAAAACGCCTTACCCGAAGCCCCCAAGCAGCCAGAACTTCCAAGGCACCGCGAGGAGAATGATTTACCGTAAGGCTTATAATTTTACTATAAACAATTTGTTATTCGAAACAAAAAAGGAGATGGCGTTTGCCATCTCCTTTTTTGTTTAATCTTACTTTGAACGTTAGCAACAATCTTTTAGAGTTAATTAGCTTGTCGCTTCGAAAGGTTGCTTGCATGAGCCCTAAATCAGGTCTATCATTTCGTAATTAAGTTGCGATATACCTGATGTAAACGTTGCTACTTTAAGCTAAAAGGCATAAAAAACCCGAACGTTATGTTACGGCCAGGATTATAAACGCCCAGGTTGGTGTTGGTTTGATCCAATCTGCCTGGTTTTAAACGGCTCAGGGCATCATAGTAACGTTTGTTGGTTAAATTAGCCCCAGACACATACAGCTTCAACTCTTGCTTACCCAGCTTTATGGTAGTACCAATACCGGCATTCAGTAAAGTGTATGAGGCTGTTGGCGTTTCGAAGGTTGGGTCGATACGGGTTTGTTTAAAGGCGTTGTCAACCCCCACATAAAAGTAGAGTGAGTTTAAGCCTTTAACCTTTGGCTCAAAGCGCAATGTATTGCGTAGCGTACCGGCCGGTATAAAGGCCAGCGGACGATTCAGCGTGGTGTTTTGCGCATGCGTATAATTAAACGTATTCTCGAAATGGATGAAAGATACCGGGTGTAAGGTTAAGCTGGCTTCGGCACCGTAAAGGTTGGCATTAACCTGGCCGTAACGGTAAACAGGGTAATCACCAAGATCTTCATCCAGAATTTCAATGCTTTCGTTATTGGTGTTAGATGCGTAAATAAAATTGTGCACATAATTCTCATACACACCCAAGCTCCCGGTAACAACGCCCGAACCAAATTCTAAAGTTGCATCGGCCTGGTAACTTCTTTCGGGGCGCAGGTTGCCGTTACCTATCTCATACCTGAAAGTACCTTCATGCACGCCGTTCGAACCTAATTCGGCCGGATTTGGCGCTCTGAATGCCGAACCAGCGTTAGCTTTAAAGTTCAAATTCTCGTTAAACACATGAGTGTAGCCCAAGGCACCGCTAATACTGTTAAAAGTATTATTGAAGCCTGTGAAGCGTTCTTCATCATCTTCAAAAAGCTGCTTGCCCTTGCTCTGGATATAATCATAACGCACGCCGGCACTAAATGAGCTGGCGCCGAAAGTCTTTTTAGCAAAACCGAATACACCTGTAGCATAGGCGTTGTAATCGGGTACTAACTTTTCCTTGGCCTTGTTTACACTGTGCCCAATGCTTCCACTCAAACCTACTACCGGTTCCCATCCGTTTTTATGCGGAAGCGAATATTTAGCATCAAGCGAGTAAGTATTCAGATCGAAAAATAAAGCTGGATCAGCACTTTCTTCCAATTCGCGGCGCTGATTTTTCTGATAACCTAAATCAACTTTTAACGAGCCTTCGCCAATAGCAAAGTTATTATTCAGAGCAGCTTTATAGTGCCTTATATCCTGACGCGGAAAAGCAAGCGAACGTGAATGCTCGGTTGTATACAATTCATCTTCCGACTCAGGGTCGAAGAAGCCTACATTATTTTTATAATAAGATAAATTAAGGTGCGAATAGCCCCAGCTTTTATTAAGCCCCAGCATGGCGCTTACATTAGTATTATTATAACCACTGTTTGGAAAATAGCCTTCGGCAGTTTTATATGAATAAGCATTTTGGTAAGAGCCACGCCCGCGCCACACAAAGCCGTTCTGGTTACCTGTAAGCATTACCGACGAACCACTCAAACCGTTATTGGTAGAATAGTTAGATAAGATTTCGCCCCTAACGTTTCCTGGTGCAGGTGCCAGTGGTTCAACCAGGTTAATTACACCGCCAATAGCATCAGACCCGTATTGTAATGAGGCCGCACCGCGCAATACTTCTACCCTATCGGCCTGATACTGGTCAATTTCAATACCGTGCTCGTCGCCCCATTGCTGGCCTTGCTGCTTTACACCATCGCTCAGTGTAACCACACGGTTGTAGCCCAACCCCCGGATAACTGGTTTGGATATGCCTGGCCCGGTAGTAATTTGACTTACACCGGGTACTTGCTTGGCCAGCGCATCAATCAGGTTGGTATATGCGCCTTGCAAATCTTCTTTTGAGACTACGCTGGCAGATGTACTGTTGTATTTGCTGGTTGCCGTAACCAATGTACCCGTAACAACTACTTCGCGTGCCTCAATAATACTGGGCGTTAAGGCAAAGCTCAATGCAGTAGGCGACGACAGGTCGACTGTTTTAACCAGGGTTTGGTAACCCAGATACCGAACTTCAACCACATAACGGCCGCGGGCCGGTAGTCTGTCAAAGGTAAATGCACCGTTTGCATCGGTACTGGTACTTATCTTCAATTGTGAGATGGTTACCGTAGCGCCTATGATAGGATCGTTGGTTTTAGCATCGGTTACCTTGCCGGTAAAAGCGGCTATTGAGGCATATATATAAACAGGCAGTATAAGCAGCAACAAGCCGCCCAAAAATTTTAATTTCATGATAATAGAGATAGCTGAACTATTTAATTTACTTGAATACAATAAGACGTTGTGGTTTAACCACAACTTTAGTAGAAGATAAATTAAACCGCAGGCGGCCCTCTGTTACCTGACAGCAGCAGCTTTATGCTCTGATAAATAACGGCGTGAGTTACCGGTTTATAAGCACTGCTGAAGGACCAGAAATGAAAATCATACTGCTGCAGAAATAACTGTAAATGCCCGTGCTGAACGCAAATGGGACAGTTATCTTCAACAATTTTTGACTTTTGCTGGGAAGAATAATGCTTGGTATGCTGTGTGTCTGCTTTGTGGGTGTGCGCAAATACAATCACTTGCCCTATCACAAAAGTGAGCAGGAACAACAGCGAGGTTAATATTTTAGCACTACGGTTTTTCACAGCGTTGTTGCTGCAAATATATTTTAAAAAAGGGTGTAATTAACATTTTAATAGCATTCTATCCTTTTTATTACAGAAATGATACTTAAATGAACAAGCGTTTTTAGGTTTTAAAGTGCTATTAACAGCAAACTTAAATAGCCCGCTCATGTATTATTAGCATATGGCTGCATCTAAAACACCTATTTACACGGCACTCGGCGCTAATTTATTAATTGCCATTACTAAACTGGCGGCGGCAGTATTTACCGGCAGTTCGGCTATGGTATCTGAGGGCATACACTCCCTTGTTGACACCAGCAACGAAGTGCTGCTGCTGTTGGGCATCAGTAAAAGTAAAAAGCCGGCCGATGAAAGCCGGCCGTTTGGTTATGGGCGCGAGCTTTATTTTTGGTCGTTTGTGGTATCGCTGCTATTTTTTGCGCTGGGTGGTGGTTTTTCGGTTTACGAAGGTATCGAACACTTGATGCATCCGCAGGAAGTAACCAACCCTGTTTGGAACTATGTGGTATTGGGTATCGCCTTTATATTCGATGGCATCTCGTTTATCACCGCCATAAAAGAATTTAAACGTCAGCGCGGTGATACCCCCTTTTGGCAGGCCGTGCACCAGAGTAAGGATCCATCAACTTTTGTGGTACTATTTGAAGATGCCGCCGATGTGATTGGGATACTGATTGCTTTTACCGGCATATTACTAGGTCAGTTGCTTGAAAACCCTTACATCGATGGTATAGCTTCCATACTGATTGGTTTACTGCTTACCGCCGTTGCCATACTGCTGGTACGCGAGAGTCGTAGCCTGCTCATGGGCGAAACCCCACTGCCCGAAGAATTAAAAGCGGTAATTGAGTTGACAGAAAGTGATCCTTTAGTGAATGAGGTATCCCAGCACTTATCCACCTACTTGGCACCCGAAGAAGTGATTTTGATATTGAAAGTAAACTTTATTCGCGAAGCTGGCAACGCACAGATTACCGATGCCATTCAAAGCATTCGTGCAGCTATACAAAGCCGGTACCCTCATTATAAGCAACTTTTTGTAGAACCGGTGTAATAGATAAAGGAAATGTTTTTGAACCTGGTTTGTTTCCCATTTCCAAATGGAAAACTTTCCAACATCAGTTGTTCTATCGTCTGTACACCCCTTAGCGAACGGCAGAAGAGATCTTTTGAGTTCACCACCTATTGCTTAAAAAAGATATCTAATTAACGCTTGAAACGACAAGCTGATTTTAAAGCAGCACTGGTACTCTAAAGTCCGCTCTCACGGCGAAGGTTCGGGAGCGGCTTAAATTACCCCTGCCTTTTCCAGCTCTACCTGCATTTGCTGTTGAAGGCTTAGTGCTTCAGCGCGGGCGGCCTCGGCAAAGTCGGTGCCGTTGGAGGCGTAGATGATTGAGCGCGAGGCGTTCACCAACAGGCCACATTCGGATGTCATGCCGTAGCGGCATACCTCTTCCAGGCTACCGCCCTGCGCACCTATACCAGGTACTAACAAAAAGTTATTGGGTGCATGCTTGCGTATATTTTCAAATTCGGCGCCTTTGGTTGCTCCCACTACAAACATAATGCGATCATTACCGGCTAGTGTGTTAGCTTTTTTTATAACGGCCTCATACAACAAGCCTTCGTTGGTTTGCAGGTACTGAAAATCGTGACTGCCTACTGAAGAGGTTAGCGCCAGTATAACTACCCATTTGCCTTCATAAGCCAGGTATGGCGTGATACTATCATGCCCCATGTAGGGCGTTATGGTGATAGCATCAAAATTCATTCCGCCTGCACTTTCATCAAAAAAAGCCCGGGCATAACGGTCTGAGGTATTGCCAATGTCGCCACGCTTAGCATCAATAATGCTGAGGCAGTCTTTGGGGAGGTATTTGTTAGTGGCAATTAAGGCGTGCAGACCTTTTACGCCGTAGCTTTCGTAAAACGCAGCATTAGGTTTATAAGCCACACACAAATCTTGGGTTGCGTCAATAATACGTTTATTGAATTCCAGGATCGGATCAGGATAATCGAGCAAAAAAGCCGGTATTTTATCCAGATCGGTATCTAAACCTACGCATAAGAACGATTTTTTTTGCTTAATCTGGCTAATGAGCTGCTGGCGTGAGAGCATATGCTTAAAGAGTGAATTATTTTAGAGGTCAAAAAAACTAAAAATCATCCGAAGTGTTAGCCTGATGTAAGTTTTTTTTAAAATAATTGCAATAATTAAATTAAATAGGTACTATTGCAGCGTTTCCAAAACAAATTTTTCTTGCACTAAAGAAAAGTTGTAAAATTCCCACGTTGCTTATAAAAATTTAACTGTTTTATTCAAGGTGCATTACAGCAGCAAGATTAATTTTCTTATACATTAAATAATCCTTTTTGAATTATAATTCGTTTCCATGCCTGATACTTCTGAATTGAATGACAAATTAGTGTCTGAATTACGTCAAATGGCTAAGGAGCTGGGTATTGCTGAAGCAGATGAACTGCGCAAGGCCCAGCTTGTAACCCGCATAGTTGAACAAGAAAAACTTATTGACGCAGCGCGTTCACAGCAAGCTGTGCTTAATGATAACTATACCGGTGCTCCTGCACCTGCTGCTCAGGATGGCGCAGCGGATGAGGCCGCCGATGATAAACCCCGCAAAAGAACCCGCACCGTAAAGACCAAAACGCCGGCCGGCCGCCAAGCTGCCGAAGAGGCCGGTGCCGACCTGTTTGCTGCACCCGAGCCTGTTGTACAAGCCGAAACTCAGCAAGCCGGTACGCCTAACGACGTTGAGGCAGTTGAAACAGTTACCGCAACGCCTGCTCCGGTAGCCGAGCCTGCGGCCGCTCCTCAAGTACGGAACCCTAAGTTTGAGCGTAGGAACAACCCGCGCGAAGGCGCCCCGACTCCTCGCGAAAACAACACACCAAGGGAGAATAACCGGGAAAACCCGCGTGAAAATAATAACCGGGAAAATCAGCGCGATAACAACCGGGAAAACAACAACCAGCAGCAAAGCAAAAAAGACGAGATAAACCTCGACTTTGATAACGTGATAGTGAATGAAGGTGTGTTGGAGATTATGCCCGATGGCTATGGTTTCCTGCGTTCATCAGATTATAACTACCTCACCTCGCCTGATGATATTTATGTATCACAGTCGCAGATAAAGCTGTTTGGTCTTAAAACCGGCGATACCGTACGTGGTAGTATCCGTCCACCTAAAGAGGGTGAGAAATACTTTCCGCTGGTACGTGTAGAGGCAATAAACGGCCGTGTACCTGCCGAAGTACGCGACCGTGTACCATTTGATCACTTAACGCCGCTATTCCCTTCTGAACGTTTAAACCTGTTTACTGATGCCGGCAATTATTCTACCCGTATTATGGACCTGTTCTCGCCTATTGGTAAAGGACAGCGCGGTTTAATTGTGGCCCAACCCAAAACAGGTAAAACCATGTTGCTGAAAGATGTGGCTAACGCCATTGCAAAAAATCACCCTGAAGTTTACCTCATCATCCTGTTAATTGATGAGCGCCCGGAAGAGGTAACCGATATGGCCCGCAGCGTGCGCGCCGAGGTTGTATCATCAACCTTTGATGAACCAGCAGAGCGCCATGTAAAAATAGCCAACATTGTGCTCGAAAAAGCAAAACGTATGGTAGAGTGTGGTCATGATGTGGTAATTTTACTCGATTCGATTACCCGTTTGGCGCGTGCTTACAATACTGTAGCGCCGGCGTCAGGTAAAATATTATCGGGTGGTGTGGATGCTAATGCCCTGCATAAACCTAAACGTTTCTTTGGTGCGGCCCGTAACATTGAGGATGGCGGTTCATTAACTATTATTGCCACCGCCCTTACCGAAACCGGCTCTAAAATGGACGAAGTTATCTTTGAAGAATTTAAAGGTACCGGTAACATGGAGCTGCAACTGGATCGTAAGTTATCTAACAAACGTATTTTCCCGGCTATTGATATTACAGCATCAAGTACCCGCCGCGATGACTTGTTATTAGACCGCGATACCCTGCAACGCATCTGGATACTTCGTAATCACCTCGCCGATATGAACTCACAGGAGTCAATGGAATTCTTGCAAGGACAAATCAGGGGCACTAAAACTAATGAGGAATTCTTGATCTCTATGAACTCGTAATTTATAGACCAACTATAACACAGAATGTCATCTCTTACTCAAGTTCGAGATGACATTTTTATTTTTCAGAAAAATTGGACGGCTACCTTAGCTTCTCACCATCCAGCCAATTCAATTACCATTTGTATTCAAACCTTTCTATCCAAGGTTTACAAAAATCCTGATAGTGCTGTATCCAGCTGTGTATACCAAAGGGGAAACTCATTATTGAATGGCAGTGCTTCTTCCAGGTAGTGCTGGGATACGACCACAAAATGTTGCGCTAAAACTTTGTGCGCTATCTTAAATTGGGATGACAGCTTCGGAAAATGCCTCGTCAGAAACAGATCGTCAAAAAAGAGCCATTTGCGTAATTTCCGCATCTGATGAGAGGCATTCAGATAAAGTTTAAAGCGTGTGGTCATCTCATAAAAAAGACGATACCTTTTTCAGACTGAACCCACCATTGCCAAAGTACTCCGGATTAGTAAGCCCGGTTATACGCCTGAAAAAAGTGTTGTTTAAGTCGTAAGTGGGATCATAAATTACTGCACCAATGTATTCGTAATCCATTTGAAACCATTTTTCAAGCTCATCTTTAAATACAAAGGCATCCATATGACAGGTAAGCAGGTATTCATACTGCGAAAATCGCTCATAAAACTTTGGGCGAAGTGGCAATACGCTGTATAAATCAAAACTACGCCATTTAAAACGCTCGATGCTTATACGCGCTTTATGGCGATAAAACTCCTCCTACCACATTGTACTTAAGCCATACAGCGCCTGGAAAGTAATAGGTACCGGTTTAGCACCGATAATACTGACTGAGCGATATTTTCTCTAGAGCTTTAGGTTCTTCCTGATAAATTGGTACTACTACAGTTACGAGTGCCTTATTCATTTAAAGCATTCACAAGTTTTGTTGGCACAAGACAGTACAACTAGGAGGAATACCCCTCCTAACAAATTCTAATATTCATTAAAGTAAAGCTCCAATTTTAATAATGCAACAGGCAACAACCTAGTGGCATAAGCAGCAATTTACAGGTCACAATCTCGGTAATACCAGCTGCAGTTTACCTAAAACTGCAATAAACTTTACCCATCCTTCACAATAATTGGCTATCTTCATGGCCGAAATGAGGAGACGCGTTAAAAAGCATGTACCCAACGCTATTACCTGTGCAAACCTGTTTAGCGGTTGTGTAGGAATTGTTTTTGTTACTTTACAGGATAACCTGATATTTGCTGCTTACTGCATTTTTTTAGCCGCCATTTTTGATTTTTTTGATGGTTTAGCTTCCCGCGTTCTGCAGTCGTTTTCTGTTATTGGTAAGGATCTTGATTCGTTGGCCGATTTGGTAAGCTTCGGCGTCTTACCTTCCTTTATCATGTACCGCCTGTTTTTACAAGCCCCTCAAATAGAAAGCGTAAGCCCCATTTTAAATTTCATTGCCTTCCTTATCCCGGTATTTTCGGCGTTAAGACTGGCTAAGTTTAATAATGATGAACGGCAGCTGGAAAGCTTTATAGGCCTGCCTACGCCGGCTAATGCTATTTTAATTGGTTCGTTTCCGCTTATTATTAAAGAGCATTACGCCTTTTTTACCGCTTACATTTTAAACCCGTTCTTCCTGGCGTTTTTCGTCATTATAATGTGCATGCTGCTGGTGATCGAACTGCCGCTCATGTCGCTTAAGTTTAAAAACCGCGATGTACAGCGTAATTTTTATCGTTATTTACTACTGCTCTTTTCGGCAATTTTGATATTGTTTTTTAAATTTGCCGCCGTACCTGCGATCATCGTTATGTATATCGCACTATCTATCATACAACTCAAATTCGTAAAGCAATGAAGTTTCAGGCCGAAATAGATGTAATGCCAAAAAAAGAAATCTTAGACCCGCAAGGTAAAGCCGTAACCGGCAGCATGAAAAACCTGGGTTTGGCCGAAATTCAGAATGTACGCATAGGCAAACACATCAGCTTAGAAATTGAAGCTGAAAACGAAGCAGCTGCTCAAGCTAAAACTGAACAAGCCTGCAAAAACCTGTTAGCTAACCTCATTATGGAAAGCTATACATTCAAGGTTTTCCCTGCCTAAAAAAGGCATCATTATTATTTCTTTTCCGTTATTGTAACAAAGGAAGCAATTGCTGTGGAGCACTGTACGCCTGTGCTTATCATCATGACAGCTTGTGATTTGGCGCTTATTGAGCAGTGCTTACAAACGCACATCGTCTGCTCATTGCCCTAGTGGCTACTTGTTTTGTCTTCCACCAAAGAAGCAAAAAAGGTGTAGCCGCCGCAGGAATACAAAAAGTAAAACGGGTAAATAAATCAGGCCTTGCTATCTCTTTTACAGCCCAGGGCAAGGCCTCCAGGCTAGGGCAACCCCTCTGGCGAAATGGCGATTGTAATTAAAATCTTTTTAAAGCAATGTGAAGCCCTCTCGCATACGCTAGGAATGGACTTGAGGAACCAAGCAAGGCACGAAATCCAGTTACTTTTTTAAAGCGATAGCCAATAACTCTCTCACTACCTCTTGAAATGACCTGATTTATGATAACCGGTCGAAGAACCCTTCACTGAGGATAATTAAGAAGCGCTTCCCTTCTCGGCTTTGATTTGCTCGAGCTTTACCAGGTTAGCTTCAATTAGCGCTTTGGCGGTGTTAAACCGGTCGCTTATAAAAGCCACATCGGGTACGCCACCTTTGGCCAGTACTTCTATTTCCTGCATCATGCTTTGCAAACTCAGCATACCAAAAAAGCCCAGGTTAGGTTTCAATTTGTGTGCGGCTGCACCAGTTGCCTGCCAGTTCTGCGATGCTATCCCCTCCCCTATCTCTTGCACCAATTGCGGCGTTTGCTGCAAAAACATATCAATCGATTCTACAATAAATTCATCGCTGCCATCAGCAATTTCGTACAAAAAAGATAAGTCTAAATCTGCGTTAGGGTCGGTGTTGGACATAAGGGGCTAATAATTGTACTTCAAAAATATATTTTTTTTACGTCTAATTTATCTTTCAGGTTATTTTTAAGTTCGGTTATGGTTTGATGTAGTGTTGGATGAATTAGATCAGGCGCTATTTGGGCAAGCGGTTCCAGCGTAAACCTGCGGTTATGCATTTCGGGGTGGGGTATAACCAGGTTATGCTCCTTAATAATTTCATCTCCGTAAAATAAAATATCAATATCAATGGTACGTGTGCCCCACTTCTCTTCGCGTTTTCGCCCCAAAGTCAATTCAATACTCAATAATCTGGCTAATAATTCCTGCGGAGGCAGGGTAGTTTCAATCAACAAGACCTGGTTTAAATAATCGGGCGCATCAGTTTTTCCCCAACTTTGCGTTTCAAATATATCCGAGCATTGTATAACGGCGCCGGCTTCGGTTTCAATGCAACCTTCGGCTTGCTTTAAGTAATTTTCCCGGTTGCCTAAATTACTGCCCAATAACAAATAAACCTTTACCATGTTGTAACAAATAATATACGTTGTGCTCTAAAGCATATATTGTATTCGATTATTAAGTTTGCATAGATAAATCATTTAAAATAGTTAATGAAACAATTTTTCAAGTTCGTACTCGCCACTGTAGTTGGTATGTTTATAGTAGGTGTTATTATGCTGATTTTAGTAGTTGGCATAGTAGCTTCGGCCAGTGGTGATAAGGATGTAGATGTTAAAGACAATTCCATACTTACAATATCCTTAAAAAATGCCGTTCCGGAACGCACGCCTAATAATCCGCTTGCCGGACTTGATTTTTTAGGTTTTGATGACGACAAAAGCGTGGGCCTGAATGATATTTTGGCCAGTATTAAAAAAGCCAAGAAAGACGACAACATTAAAGGCATTTATTTAACTGATAGCTATATGCTGTCGGGTCAGGCTACAACTGAGGAGATCCGCAATGCGCTGATTGATTTCAAGAAGTCGAAAAAGTTTATCGTAGCTTACTCTGAAACCTACACCCAAGGTTTTTACTATTTGGCATCGGTTGCCGATAAAGTGTACCTTAACCCTAAAGGTTATTTTGATTTTGGTGGCATGAGCTCGCAGGTTACCTTTTTTAAAGGCGCATTGGATAAATTAGGTATTGAGGCGCAAATCATTAAGGTAGGCACCTACAAAAGTGCAGTTGAACCATACTTTTTGGAAAAAATGAGCGATGCCAATCGTCAGCAGGTAACTTCTTACCTGGGATCGTTATACAACCAGTTCCTGACCGGTGTGAGCACCAGCCGTAAGCTTAATAAGGACAGCCTGTACAACATTGCTTACAATTTAAATGTACGCAACCCTGAGGATGCCGTAAAATACAAACTGGTAGATGCCCTGAAGTATAAAGATGAAGTGCTGGACGAATTGAAAAAACGCACCAGTATTGAACTGAAAAAAGATCTGAACAGTGTTGCCATAGAAGAGTATGCTAAAAACACCGACAGCAAGGATAAGGACGACGATGATAAAGGTCCGGATAACCAGATTGCAATGATTTATGCGTCGGGCGAAATTTCTGGCGGCAATGGCGATGACAACACCATCGGCTCTGACCGCATTTCGGCCACGCTGCGTAAAGTAAGGTTAGATGACAAGGTGAAAGCCGTGGTATTACGCGTTAACTCGCCTGGTGGCAGTTCATTAGCATCAGACGTGATCTGGCGCGAGGTGAGCTTGACTAAAAAAGTTAAACCTGTGATTGTGTCCATGGGCGATTATGCCGCATCTGGCGGTTACTATATCTCCTGTGCAGCCGATTCTATTTTTGCCGAACCCAATACCGTTACCGGCTCTATAGGCATATTTGCTATACTGCCTAACATGCAAAAGTTTTTTAACGGCAAACTGGGTATTACTTTTGATGGTGTAAAAACCGGCAAGTACTCGGATTTGGGAGATGTGAGCAGGCCGCTTACACCCGAAGAGCGCGCCATTTTACAAGCACAGGTAAACCGCGGTTACGATGACTTTACCAATGCTGTTGCAAAAGGCCGCAACAAAACACAGGCCTATATTAACAGCATAGGTCAGGGGCGTGTATGGACCGGCGAACAGGCCCTGAAAATTGGCCTGGTTGATCGGCTGGGTAATATTAATGACGCTATTGCTAGCGCCGCCAAAAAAGCTAAGATTAAAGATTACAATGTTGTACCCTACCCTGAACAAAAGAGTTTGTTTAAGAGCTTTGGCAGTGACGTACAAAGCCGCGTACAGGCACACTTGGTGAAAGCTGAACTGGGCGACAACTATACTTACTACCAGCAACTCAAAAGCGTAAAGCAAATGATGCGCATACCACAAGCCCGTTTACCCTTTATAGCAGAAATTAAATAAGAGGTTTACCCAAAAAATAAATGCCACCCTAGGGTGGCGTTTATTTTTTGGTTCGAATTCCGATTATGTTGTTATGAAGATAGTTTATCTGCAGAATCTGAGCCTTTTTACCCTGCTAAAACTCCAGCATAACACCACCTGCGGCCGGCAGTGTAACAGCTAAGCCACCGGCTATATCTGCAACATGGAAAGCGTTACCGCTTAACAGGTCGGTAAACATACCTTCATTACCTATTGTCAATTGCTGCCGCAAATCATCCGGTAACTGGATGGTTATAGGGTTATTGTGCCGGTTAAAGTTTATGGCAACAAGTATGCGTTGCTCAGTAGTATAGCGCAGGTATAAGTAAACACCGGGGTTAAACCCGGCGTTACGCTCATTGGCTACCATCAGTTCATAAAACTTACCTTCGTAAATGGCCGGGCACGTGTTACACAGGTTAAGCAATTTACTATAAAAGCTACGCAACTGCTGCTGACTGGCCGACAGCTGACCACCATCAAAAGTACCGCCATTTAACCATTTTTGGTGCTCTGTAACACCCCAGTAATCAAATATTGTAGTGCGCCCGTCGGCTCCGCTAAACCCGCTGGCTTCAGTGGCAGGCTCACCTACCTCCTGCCCAAAGTAAATCATTACTGGTCCATTGGCCAGGGTAGCCGTTACAATCATGCCGGGTACGGCCAGCCAGGCATCACCGGCAAAATACGGAGACGCTATACGCTGCTCATCGTGGTTTTCCATAAAGCGCAACATGCGGTGGTCAAAGCCACGGCAATCATGGTTCCACACCTTATTAATTTCCCAGGTACTTGCACCGTGCTCGTTGCGTGTTAAACGTTTTACGGCATCATACAGTCCCACCTTGTCGTACAGATAATCAAAGCCACCATTAAACAGGTAATTACTGTACTGTTCGGTCTGGTAAGCCTCTCCGATAAAAATCAGCTCCGGATAGCGTTCTTTCATTTGTGGAATAATCCACGCCCAAAACTCGGAGGGCACATATTCTACCATATCGCACCTGAAACCATCTATGCCTTTGTTAGCCCAAAAGCTTAGGATATGCATCATTTTATCCCAAACCGGCGGTATTGGATCAAAGTGCATGTGGTAGCCATTACGGTAGTCAACGCCATAATTGAGCTTAATGGTTTCAAACCAGTTGTTGATAGACGGGCTGGCTGTAAACACATCATCGCCCGTTCCTTTGGCCGGGTTTTCATTAAAATAACCATCCTTCAACGGACTGCTAAAGTCCGCCCCGCCTGGTTCGTAGCCCTTTGGTACGGTAAAAGGTTGGCTGGGTATGTAATAAAAATCGTTAGTTGCACTAAACGCCTGCGTTACATCATCATCCTCACCAAAATCGCGCACGCCAGCCGGCCTAACATCAGATTGGTAGGTACGGGCAACGTGGTTTGGTACAAAATCAATAATTACCTTCAGCCCCTGCTCATGTGTGCGGTTTACCAACGCCTCAAACTCGGCCATGCGGTTAGGTATGTTCACTGCCAGGTCAGGGTTCACATCGTAATAATCCTTAATAGCATAAGGTGAACCCGCACGGCCCTTAACTACATCCGGATCATCGGGCCGGATGCCGTAGGCGGAATAATCGGTCATGGTGGCGTGTTCAATTACGCCGGTGTACCATACATGAGTAAAGCCCATGGAGCTGATCTGGGTAAGGGCTTTAACTGTAATATCGTTAAACTTTCCGCAACCGTTCTCGATTACAGAGCCATAGAACTTGTTAGCAGTGTTGGTATTACCAAATAACCGCGGTAACAGCTGGTAAATAACCAGTTTATGAGGTACTGTTGCTGACATAATATTATGTTAGCAATATTACAGCATTTTGCCGGTTTGGTTTGTATATTGCCTATATGGAAGCCTATAAAACAATAGTCACCCATTCTGTATTGTATAAGCCAGGCACATTCAGCTGCTTTGTCACCCTTGTTCAACCTTTCATGAAATACATCCGAGCATTATTTTCGCTGACGCTCACTGTGGCGCTTATATGGGCATTGCAAACCAAATTTGGCCCGGTGCCGCCTGTAGGTAAGTTTTTAAACCCGGCTACCGGCTTTTGGCAAAACGCCGAGAGTAAGAACATCATTAAAGAAGAAGAGTTGCATTTAGCCGGTTTGAAAGACGAAGTCATTATCCGGTATGACGAGAACCGTATTCCGCACATATTTGCTAAGAACGAGCATGACCTTTATTACGCACAAGGCTATGTTACGGCGTCAGACCGGTTGTGGCAAATGGATATTCAAACCCGGCAGGCGGCGGGCAGGCTGGCCGAGGTGATTGGGCCCGATGTTTTAGAGGTAGACCGTTACCACCGCCGCATGGGAATGGTTTACGGTGCCGAAAACTCGTTGCGGGGCATGATGAAGAATCCGCAAACCAAAATGGTAGTAGAGGCTTATACTGCAGGTATAAATCAATACATCCGCAACTTAACTATACGTAACTACCCGGTTGAGTTTAAATTGCTGAATTACGAACCTGAAGAATGGAAGCCCATAAACTGTGCCCTGTTACTAAAAATTATGTCGGAAACGCTGGCAGGCGGATCGGACGATATGGAGATGACCAATACGCTAAATAAATTTGGTGCTGCTGTTACCCAAGAACTTTTTCCGGATCAGTATTTCCAGGAAGATCCTATTATTCCTAAAGGCACCAGGTGGAATTTTAAACCTTTAACTATTCCAAAACCGTCGGCAAGTTTTAAGGCACTGTTAATGGAAAACCGTAAACCTAAAGAACGTGTGGAAGGAATTGGCAGCAACAACTGGGCAGTATCGGGCAGCAAAACCGCCACCGGCTACCCGTTACTAGCTAACGACCCACACCTAAATCTTACCTTTCCATCCATATGGTACCAGATGCAGTTATCTGCACCGGGTATAAACGTGTATGGCGTATCGTTACCGGGAGCACCTAACATCATTATAGGCTACAACTCAAAAATTAGCTGGGGCGTAACCAATGTGGATGCCGATGTGCTGGACTGGTACCAGGTTAAATTTAAAGATGCCGCTAAAAACGAATATTGGTACAACAACCGCTGGAATAAAACCACACGCCGTACGGAAGTGATTAAGGTTAAAGGCAAACAGCCAGTGACAGAAAATGTTGTTTACACCCATTTTGGCCCTGTTGTGTATGAAGATACGTTGCAAAAAACTAAGAAATCGTTTAGTAACGTTCCGGTTGGTGCGGCGCTACGCTGGGTAGCGCATGATGAATCTGATGAGTTGCACGCCTTCTATCTGCTCAACCGGGGAAAAAATTATGCCGACTACCGCCGTGCACTTACTTATTATGCGGCTCCGGCCCAAAACTTTGTTTTTGCCAGTGCAGACAATGATATAGCTATTACGCCTAATGGTAAACTCCCCTTAAAGTTTAAGGAACAAGGCAAGTACATTTTAGACGGCACCGACCCGGCCAACAGCTGGCAGGGCTGGATACCTAATGAACATAATCCAACCGTTAAAAATCCGCCGCGGGGCTTTGTAAGTTCGGCCAACCAGTCTTCAACCGATGCAACTTATCCATATTACATTAACTGGCAGTTTGCAGGCTACCAGCGCGGAACACGCATTAATAGCCGACTGGCTGCTATGAACAAAATAACGGTAGATAGTATGCGCCTGCTGCAAATGGATACTTACAGCATTACGGCCCGGGATATACTACCTGCCTTGTTGAAATATATTGACCCAACCGAGCTGGATGGCAACCAAAACGAAGCACTTAAATATATAAAACAGTGGAATCTACGGTTTGATGCCAACTCTATTGGTGCCAGCATTTTTAATAACTGGTGGGCTAATTTTTACACCCTCACCTGGAAAGATGAGTTCGATACGCCGGGTAACACATTAAAATGGCCATCGCGCGATAAAACTATACAGTTGCTGCTAAAACAACCTAACGCCAAGTGGTTTGATGATGTTAGCACATCAGTTACCGAAAGCTGTGCCGATATAGTGAATAAGGCTTTTACCCTGGCCTTAGAAGATCTGACAAGCAAACATGGACAACCAGGCCCCTCATGGCAATGGGGTAAGGTACGGCCGGTTGAAATAGAACACCTTACCCGGCAGAAGGGCTTAGGATCGGGGCTTTTTGAAACAGGCGGCTGGGGCGGTGTAGTTAATGCGATAACCGGCAGCAGCGGACCATCATGGCGTATGGTGGTACAGCTTGGTCCGCAGGTAAAAGGATATGGAATTTTTCCAGGCGGCGAATCGGGCAATCCAGGTAGTTTTTATTATACCGATTTGCTGCAAACGTGGAAAGATGGCAGGTTGAACGAGTTGCTGTTTTTGCAATCGGCTGCTGAAAAATCGAATCGAATTAAATCGACCTTAACACTGAAAAAGAAACAGTAATACCAAAACACTAAACCAAGATGCTTTTCATAATTATATTTGTACTCAGCTTAGCCACCAGCTATATACTGCCCTGGTGGGCGGTAGCCATCATTGCTTTTGCAGCAACCGTATATGCCGGTTACCGGCCTGCCCAGGCATTCGCATCAGGTTTTGGAGCCGTGTTTTGTGTTTGGGTATTACTAGCCTTATTTAAAAGCGTGCCTAACAACCATATGCTGGCTAACCGAGTAGCCGCATTAATGGGTTTGCCTCATTGGATGATATTACTTTTGGCCACCGCATTTATTGGCGGTTTAGTGGGTGGACTGGCCGCCTTGTCAGGCTTTTATGTGAAACGGGCTTTTCAAAATGATCAGGTAAACCTCACTCATAAATGAAGGCTAAAAAGAGGCATATTGCCGTTAGAAAAAGTTCACAAACATTAGAGGTCATAAATTACATTATAAGTACTCCTCAGAAGCGTTGTACATCAGCTGCGCCTCACTGCTATTGATCCTCTTAATTTTAAACATATATAATACCTGGCACAACAATGATGTTATTGAATCAATATCGGTTGCTCCTTCATACACGACAGCTAAGGTAATCATTGAAGAGAGTAGAATTACCCGTACTACTTATGAGTTTTATGTAGATAACCGATTATATAGCGGTTCGTCTGACCAGCCTGATTACAACTCCAACTCGGCAGTTTGTGTGTCCTACTTAAAAAGCGACCCTACGGTCAATACAGTATGTGAGTCCCAAAAGAAATCCTATTTAAATCCTTTTTTATTAACGCTATTGTGTGTAGCACTTCTAACAAGCTTAACTTTTATAGCTAAATATAACTGGTTCAATAAAAGCGCATCTCATTAATGAAATGCGCTTTCATGTTAAGCATTCGTTTACAATCCTTTTAAAGCTGTTTTTAAAGCCGTAACGGGTGCAGCGCTGCTTTTGCTGGTTTCAAAAATCTGCTGGGAGGTCATGTTAGCGCCATAGAAATTGGCGTTTGCCGATTTGTCTATGGCCAGATTAGAACCATTAACGCTGATGCCCGCAAATAAACCTCGGCTACGTGAATAAGAGTAAACCTCGGCTTCCAATTTATGGTCAGTGCTCGCGCTTGAGCTACGACCCACCGGACCAGCAGCGGCCGATATATCACCACCAATGGTAAAGTCGCCATTTTTTACCTGGGTTAACACCCCTTTGTTTTTAAATACCAATACCAGGTCTACCGACTGCACGCCGATTTGAAAGCCGATACTACCGCCTGTAAGTGTAATAAAAACCGGATTGCTCCATGTGCCGTCGGCCAGCTTCACCGTAGCTATCCCTTTACCACGTTTGCCGCCTATGCCAAAACTGGCGTTAATCATTTTAGGAATCACTACAATACCTTCTGTAACTTTAAGCAGTTCCTGCGGAATGGTTTCGTCTGAACCGGCAAACGTATTAAGCACTTTGGTAGCGTTTTGTATACGCTCGGTTTCTTTTTCCTTACCTGCACTTTGAGCGGAGGTTAGTACCAGAAACAAGCTTAAAAGCAACGGAACAGATAATAATTTTAACGTTTTCATTGTATAGATTTTTAGTGTTGAATAAGGGATAATAACAGGTGCATTAACAATAACATGCATTATATTTTTGTTGACGCACTGTAATCAATACCCATTACATAACGTTCACAACCTAACGCTTGTTATCTTTGCACATGCAAAAGCCGCTACCGCAGCACATATTTTCTATCAGTAACGAGCAGCAATTTAATGAGGCGGCCTTGCAAGTTTTTGCTTATCAGGCTCATAACTGCCATATATACCGTCAGTTTCTTCAAGGATTAAATATAGATCCGCAATCTGTTAAACAGCTTACTGATATACCTTTTCTGCCTATTGAGTTTTTTAAGAACCATAAAGTGGTAAGTACTACCCACGACCCGGAGCTTATCTTTACCAGTTCAGGTACTACGGGCATGATCACCAGCAGCCATTATATAGCCGATGTAAGCTGGTACCAGCAAAGTTTCAGGCAGGCGTTTGAATTATTTTATGGTGATGTTAAACAGTACTGCATCTTAGCGCTACTACCCGCTTATTTGGAGCGGGCGGGCTCTTCGCTGGTTTACATGGCCGACGATCTGATCAAACAATCAGCCCACCCCGACAGCGGCTTTTATCTTTACAATCACGAAGATTTACAACAGCAGTTGTTGAAATTGAAACAATCGGGCACACCTACCCTGCTTATTGGCGTAACCTTCGCCCTGCTTGATTTTGTGGAACGCTACCCCATTGACTTCCCTCAACTAATTGTAATGGAAACCGGTGGAATGAAAGGCCGCCGCAAGGAAATGATACGGGAGGAATTGCACGCCATATTATGCCAGGGCTTTGGCGTTGAGGCGATCCATTCGGAGTACGGCATGACAGAATTACTATCGCAAGCATACTCTAAAGGTTACGGCATTTTTAATTGCCCACCCTGGATGCGTATTCAAACACGCGACACCAATGACCCAGCCAGCTATGTAAGTTTGGGCAAAACAGGCGGTATTAACGTGATTGATCTGGCTAACATCAATTCCTGTTCTTTTATTGCTACTCAAGATTTAGGTAAGATTTATGATGACCAGTCATTTGAAATATTAGGTCGTTTTGATTTTTCGGACATCAGGGGGTGTAATTTATTGATTGCTTAGCCGCCTTTCAAACCGCCCCAAGAGGGAGAGTTTAGAATAACATAAACCAATATATTATTTTGAGTACTAACGGGAAATCTTTTTAACAAGATTAGTTATCCAGTATGAAAAGATCTTTAATTATTATTTGAAATGACATTTTTCTGAGGTTCCTTGCCTGGGGGAGATTTCATGAGCCACCTATTGCACCGCATTTGGAAAGGCCATTTTTTTATTACATTTGGTTGCAATAAGTTATTCATCTTTTATGATCGAAAAATTTTTAAACGACCAGCAGGAACCCAAAGCGGTCGAAAAAGTATATACCCGCCTTACAGAACTGCTTCCGCCCGGCGAGGAGACCTTGTACATTGGTACCCAGAAAAAGCCTTTAGTGAACCTGCTGCCCGATTGTGTGGTGGTAACTAACCGCAGAGTGTTGTTCTTTACACCAGCAAACCTGGGCCTATCCTTAAAGTTTGTGGACTTTATATGGAAAGACATTGCCGATGTAAATATGAAAGAGGAGATCATTGGCTCGGTGTTTACGGTTAAAACTACGCAAGGTGCCGAAATGGGCGTTGATTATTTGCCTAAGGTGCAAGGCCGCAAATTATACCAATTCTCGCAGGAATGCCGCGAGAATGAGCGCAAACGCGAAGAACTGCAAAAAATACAGCATACACCAGTGACGCCACCACCGGCACCGGCTCCTGTTGAAAAACCTATTGAGCAGCTTTTTGCACCAAGACCTGCACCGGTTGAAACGCCGCCTCCCGTTCCGGAGTTTGTTGCCCCGCCAAAGCCAGATGAACTGACAGAAAAACTTAAAAAATTAAAGATGCTGTTTGATAACGGCCTTATTTCACAAGAAGAGTACAACCAAAAGAAGCTTGAATTGTTAAGTGATCTGTAACTAACAATTTATGATCCCTTCTGGTGCACCTGCTGGGCAAAAGCCTATTGGCTGGTATTTGAAAGAAGCCGACCAACTTATTACTGCTTTTTTTGAAAATGCTTTTGATCAATATTGCATTACGCGGTATCATTGGATGGTGCTGCGCACTATCGATACTAACGGTTTTATAAATATAGAAGCTCACCACGAGGAAATTAAATACTTTATAAAATTAGAACGGCTTAAAGGCGTTATTGATAACCTGCTTGCACGCGGCTGGATACAACCTGATTATAGCAACTTTAAGTTTACAGATACCGGCAAGCAACTTTTTGATGATGTTACCGCAACGTACGAGCAACAGGTTAAACAAATGATGAGAGGCATTACCAACGAGGAATATAATGCGACCGTTAATGTATTGAACCGGATCATTACTAATCTCAATAAAAAATAGAGCCCATTCCCAAACCTTGCCCCGGGAAAGGGCTTTTAAACAAATTGTTATTTCGAGCGCTAACGAGAACTCTTTTTGCAGCGATAGCTTACCAAGTTAAAAGATCGCTTGCTATCGTTAAAGATGACAATGGATTTGATGGTATACTAAAGCGCTCCATACAGAGCGTTAGGAGAGACTTCTTTAAAAATTAAACGCTGCTTTTAACGTCATCATTCTGCCGGGGAGCGTGTAAACGCTGTTCGTAAAATTATTGGCTGTTAAAAATGGCATACTATAAGTTTTGGTATCAAAAATATTGAGCACGTTAAGTTCCAGATCAAGATTCCGTTTATTAATCTTATACCGGGCCGAAAAATCGGCGAATGAGTAATTGAGATCATCCCGCAAACTCTGGCTGGTGTAGTAATGATCGCCTGATAATTTCAGGAAGAAATTGTTTGTTGGATTATAATTGATAGCCCCTTGGTGCTGCATTTGGGTGAATGCAGAGGGGCTTGCCCCCGTTACCGGCGATCGGCTGTTAGTGCGGGTAGCATATACTTTGTAGCTTAAATTAATCTTATTGCTAATCTTAGTTTCTGCCCCTAAATTAAGGCTATTGGTTATGGTATTGTAAGGCAGCATCAAACCATTCAAAAATTGGTTTAGCTTGTTGTTTTGCCAGGAGTAACCACCGCTAAAAGTAGTATGCAAACTGTACACAAATTTACTTACCGTACCCGAAACGGTTAGCATATTCATTTCATTAGCGTAAGGCAGCACAATCTGGCGCTGAAAGTTCTCTGTAACTACAGCCGATGTTATATTATTCAAATTTAAATGGCTATAGCTTGCGTTTACACCCCAAAAGAACATTTTTATAGCCTTGCGGTAGTTGTAACCTAAGCCAATGGTTTGTGTTTGGGTCTCAGTAAGGTCGGCATTGTTGGCATTCAATGAGCGATAATTGGTAAGTATATCGCCCCGATAAGCCTGAGTGATATCGCCTATGTTATTACGGTAACTGTATGAAGCGCTCACATACTGCTCGGCTGTAGTATTGTACCGTACTGATAATTGTGGATCGAAATACAAGCGTTTAAACGAATTATCAAGCGCGTACAAGTTATCCGAATAGTTGATCTGCTGCCAGGTAAGCGGTAAACGAGCGTTCAGCTTCCATTTTTCGCCCGGCATATCAAACGCCGCCTCAGTATAAATCTTGGTTTTAAACCAGTCGAGGTTATTAGCCGAATTATTGCTGGCTGCAACAGTATTGCCATTACTTTGCACAACCGTTAAAATCGACTGTAAATTTTGAGACTGCAAATTGAACCCGGCACGGTATGACTGTGTGATTTTGGCACCTGGGTGCTTAAATGACAAGTAGTTGTGTGTAAACCAGGTAGGTATATTAGCTGTTTGAACTAACTGTGCATAAGGCTGATTTTGGTTGAACACATCCTGGTTGATGCCTGGTTGCAGCACCCTGTTCTCGGGGTTGGTTAACCGGTTAATGTAAGAGTAGCCTTCAAAAATATTACCCGCTTTTGAAGTCTTCATAAGGTTCATCTCATTCGAAAAATCGAACCGGCTGTTTTTCAGTCCCTGATCTGAACCAATGCCATTGGTGTTGAGCGCCGAAAAGGACTGATAGCGCTCGTAATCCGTAAGCAAGGTATTGTTAAGGTAGTAGTTGGACTTGTTAATGTTTAAGGTAGCCTGAGCATGCAGCAGATCAGGACGGCGGCGATTATCCTGTAACTCAGTATAACGGATGGTGTCGCCAGGCAAATAAGTTTCACGGAGCTTTACATAGTTCTGCAATTGTCTGTCGCGCATGTAAGAAAGGTTGCCCCGTAACTGCACATCCTTTTGTATGTTAACCAGGTTGTTCAGGTTTATAAGCCCCGACTGGTTAAACAAGTACCGGTTAGTAGGCAAACTGGGGTTACCGGCTGCTCCTAATGATAATAAATTACTCGGCTTATTATTATCAAGCCGGCTCAGGTAGCTTGTTAAATTGTGCGAAACAATATCATTTTGTACATCAACACCGGTATTGTTGCCTTTTAGATAATTAATGGCTTTGTATTTATCCTTAAACATCATAGCATTGATGTTACCATCGTACTTACCAGGTAAGCCACCACCTAAGTTGCCTTGGCCCATCAACTGCATTTTAGCATTATCCTTCAAGGTAACATTAAGCGCAACATCATCGCTTACCACTTTATCGCGCAGCATTTTAACCGGCTGATTATTCTCCAGCACCTGTACTTTATCGACCGCAGCGCTAGGTATAGTACTGGTTGCAATGTTATATTTGTCGTTCAGCAGGTTATCGCCATCAATGTAAAAGTTAGAGATGGCTTTGCCGTTGTATGATATTTTCCCGTTACCATCTACGTCAATACCCGGCAGCTTTTTGATTACATCACCAATTACTCTGTCTTGCGGGCTGGTAAATTCGGCTACACTGTAGCTAAGCGTATCTCCCTTCACCTTTAAGCGCGGTGCCTTGTTTTTTACTGTAACCGCCTGCAGCTGGTTTACCGAGCTATGCAGCACAAAGTTGTAAGGTGCCGATACACTGGTAATATCCTTGCTCTGCTTTTTAAAGCCAACAGAACTAATCTCCACCTTCAGTCCGCTCTTATTAGCGTCTGCAGGAATAGTAAGGCTATAAGTGCCCTTATTATCGGTGGCCGAAAAGGCAATGATCAAATTCCCGCTTGCCATAAGTTTAGCATTGGCATAAGGCACCACCTTACCCGTGCTATCTGTAACTGTACCTTTTATAGTTTGGGCTACGCCTGTTTTAGAGAAGAAAAGGATACAAATACAGCTTGCGATCGCTATAATTACCTTTACCATTATTTTTCAGGTAATTCGATAGGATTATTTTCAACAACCGGTGCTCCCCCGCCTGAAGTTGTTTTGAAACTAAAATTCGGCGAAACGCTAACATTTCCACCCGTGTTAAATGAGACATTACCGCCTGCCCGACCGCCCATTTGTGATTGCATAGATGCCATTTGCATTTGAAAGAATGCTTGCGGATCTTTTTTCCTGATTTCTTTCAGGTCATTGAGTTCTTTTGCTGTGGCTTTAATAGCGTTGGCCGGCAAAGCAATTACGTTTTGATTCTGACTTGCATCATCTATGCCGCCAAACATAATTGTACGGCCACCCGGACCAGTCGGTGCAGCAGTAGTAACCGCTTGCGATGCACTTTTGTCCACTTTCTCAAAACCATCAAACTTAAATATAATTTCCTTTTTTGCATCAGTGGCTTCTACAATAAGGCCTGGCAAGCCCTGCAATTTCCACGGACCAGTACGGTAAGGCAAATCGGCACAAAACCAAGCGGTATAATCGCGTCCTTTAAAATGCGTGGTAGCCTTTTGGCATGGCAAGCCGCCGATGGTTGCCGTATCCGGACTTATTCTCCAGTTTAGAACCGGCAATTTTTCCTCAACCACATAATTATTCACTAAGCGCTCTTTAACAAGCAGTTTTTTTTCATTCGGGTATTGGTAATATTCGATATCGGGTCCCAAACCTCCGGCGGTCGAATTAATTTTCATTTGCCCGGTACCCGATGCTACCTGTTGTGCTATGCTTTTACGCATTTGCTCACTGCGCATCTTACGATCATAACTTTTGTAAGCGCTGGCTTGGTTACCTACCAACAGCATCATGTTTTCAACCAGGGGCTTATCGCGGTTAGTGGTATCGCGTACGTGCGTAAATTTGTAGTGGACTATGGCCTGTGCGGTATCAATTTTTTGGGCTTTTACTATAACCGCTAAGAGAAATAAAAAAATTGTAAGATAAGGTTTAGGTGTCATATCGTTAAATCTGTTAAAATTATGATAATACTGCTATGGGTCAGCTCCACAGCAATTACATCACAAATATAACTAATAATTTAGTTAACAACTAAGAATTTAGTTATTTAACAAAATTTAACGTTTTCTCCGAGGAAGCATAAAATATAATTATGGCTTTTATTGCTCCTGAAGCCTTTGCTCAACCGCTTTTTAGCCTTTGAGCGCCCGTTTTTAAATATGGGAAAGAAAGTTAAGCAGCGCATTTCCTGAATGTCAATAACAGCTCAAGACGATTAAACTAAGCTGAACATTACGTTATGAGATCAAACGCTCATCAAAACTAAACACTTGTTGATCAACAATCTTAACGGCCTGCATAGCCACGTGGGCAGGATTAAGTAGATAATTAAATTCCTCTTTTACCACTGCAGATGGCACTTTAAGCAATAAATGCTTATTAGCTTTAATAAAGGCATCGCCTATGGTTTTCAGCAGTGCAGGTTCGGGATATTCCTGCCAGTTTGGTGGTAATTTTTTCAGATCTAGTATCTGCACATCGTCATCAGGCACCTCAACGGTAACCTGGCAAAAATTATCGGGTATCAGGGTAGGTGATAAATGTACAAGTACTTCGAGTACGGCCAAGGCGCGTGAAGAGGCAAGGTAAACCACAGGGCGGCCAATGCTGTTCCAGCGGCCACCGTAAAGCCGGGCACCGGTGCCGCTCAGGTCGGCTATATAGTTACATTTAGCAATACGGTATAACAGCATTAGGCAAAAACACCATGCTCAATACGGCCCAACTCACGCAGTACCAAATCAAAACCAACTGATGTATCCAGTAATGAAACCGGAGTTTCGCCTTTAAATACATGTGCAGGAGTTTTCATCCAGCCTTTAAATTTATCCATAGAGCCAAATACTTCCTCACCGCGGGTATACAGGCGGGCCAGTTCAACGGCCTTTTCAGCGTACTCGGTTTTTAGAACCGTATCATCTTCATAGCGCTGCAAGGTACGCTCGCTCATATGCATAATACCTGCCAGTTCCTGTAAGGTAAGGGATATTTTTTGCGCCAGCGAAGTAAGCACTTTCTTAGGCAGCCCCTGCCGCGCCAGCCTGATCACATCAAAATCGGAAGAAGACTTAGCCGGCTTTACACCTGTAAGCAAATGATAAAATGAGGTTACAGAATCAGTAGTGATATAAGCTGCCATTGGTTCATTAACCTCATTTTGAGCAATATGTTTTTTACTATACGACATTTATCCAAATATAAATCACATTTGTCGCATTTGCAAATTATTCAATCACAATCAGAAAATAATTCTTTTTACCCTTTTGCACAACCAGGAACTTATCATTAATCAGGCTGTCTAATTGGTATACACTGTCGGGCGATGTGATTTTGGCTTTGTTAACAGCCGCTCCCCCACCCTGTATCATCTTTTTAGCTTCGCCTTTTGATGCAAAAACCGAAGTTTTAACCGCCAACAGATCCTGAACATTTATACCGGTCTCCAAATCGGCACGACTAACCGTGTAATTTGGTACACCCTCAAAAATACCCAATACCTCATCGTTATTAAGTGCGCTTAAAAACTCAATACCCGTATTGCCAAATAAAAACTCTGATGACTGGATTGCCTTATTGTAAGCAGCCTCGCCATGTACGCGGATGGTTATATCCTTCGCCAGCGCCTTTTGCAACAAACGCTGGTGCGGTGCTGCATCATGCTCTGTTTCCATGGCTTCGATAGTTTCGCGGTTAAGCAAGGTAAATATCCTGATGAATTTCTTTACATCTTCATCAGTCGCGTTAAGCCAGAACTGGTAAAATTTGTAAGGCGAGGTTTGAGCCGGATCCAGCCAGATGTTACCACCTTCGGATTTACCGAACTTAGAACCATCTGCCTTTTTAATCAGTTGGGTAGTCAAGGCATAAGCCTCTCCGCCATCCTTACGGCGTATCAGTTCAGTTCCGGTAACAATATTGCCCCACTGGTCGCTACCACCCATTTGTAATACACAGCTTTTGTTTTTCCACAGGTAATAAAAATCGTATCCCTGTATAAGCTGGTAGCTAAACTCCGTAAAAGACATGCCGCTATCTCCTGTTAAACGGCTTTTCACCGAATCTTTAGCCATCATGTAGTTCACGGTGATATGCTTGCCTACATCGCGTATAAAGTTCAGGAAAGAGAATTCTTTAAACCAATCGTAGTTATTTACAATTTCAGCACTGTTAGCTCCTCTAGTAAAATCTAAAAATTTCTCAAGCTGGGCTTGAATGCCTTGCAAGTTATGCTGCAAAGCATCCTCAGATAACAAGCTGCGCTCAGCAGACTTGCCGGACGGGTCGCCAACCATACCGGTTGCTCCACCCACCAAAGCATAAGGTTTATGGCCCGCACGCTGAAAATGAATCAGCGTCATGATAGTAGCCAAACTGCCCACATGCAAGGAATCAGCCGTTGGGTCGAACCCGATATAACCCGATACCATACCTTTATTCAGCAGTTCCTCGGTTCCGGGCATAATATCATGCAGCATGCCTCTCCAGCGTAATTCTTCAACAAAGCTCATTATAAAAATTATTTAAAGTGGGCAAAGATAGCAGATTGCAGGAAACAATTGCAGCTTCAATATAGATGCCTGTACCGAATTTGGCCAAACGATACTATATGAAGTAATGTAAGAAAGGATTGAGGTGTGTGCAGGTTTGTTTGCCTAAAACATCAGGAATTGAGTTTATCTGCTAGCGCTCTGATCTTTTTGTCGAGCTGTACTGCACTGGTTTGCACCATTTGTACAATGCTTTTGCCTTCCTCATCCATGTCAATGTGCTCCAACAGCGATATTAGCCCCAATATATTGGCCAAGGGAGCCCTTACCAAATGTGATTGCGCAAAAGCTACTTCCTCCAGCGTAGCGGTTTGTGCCTCATTCTCCGCTTCTGCCTGCTTCTTTTTCATAAGCAGCTCTTCTTCGTACTTTTTGCGGTCGGCTACTTTAAATAAGGTTGCATTAAATACCAGCTCTGCCGTGTCACACTCAGTAAATAACGAAGCACTAAACAAGCAAGGCATAGCCCCCCTGGCAGAATTAATGTACAAGTTAACTTCATTAACTTCGTTTTTAAGCTGCAACAGCGGATGTACAAAAAGCTGATAATAAATTTTGCCACCTTTTTCTAACAGATCGGTAAACTTAGTGCCAGTAACAGCCTCCGCAGTTTTGCCCAGCCAGGTTAACAGTGTTTGGTTAGCATATAAAATTGTACCATTGATATCAAACGTTAACAACCCGCATGGGGCATGATGATATAACGATACAAAGTTTACAGATAACATGTATGTTGCTAAATTGAGTTGAACATGGGTTTATGTGCCGGTTTATGCCTCAATAAATTCACGTATGGCCTGAATAGTTTGTTCAGGAGCGCTTAAATGTGGGCAATGCCCGGCAGCTTCTAATATCACCAAGGTGTTTTGAGGGGCATGCTTTTGCATATAATATCCCACTTCTAAGGGTGCTAATATATCATCCTTGCATTGCAGGGTAAGATTTGGAACATTAAGTTTAGCCAAGTCGGTCCTATTGTCAGACAGGAAAGTTACGCGTGCAAATTCTCTCGCAATATCCGGGTCGGTGGCACAAAAATTAGCTGTAAGTTCGTCTCCCAGTTCAGGCCGTTCTGCATTCCCCATAATTAAAGGAGCCATTGCGCTCGACCACCCCAGGTAATTACTCTCCATCATTTCAAATAGTGCGTCCAAATCTTCTTTTTCGAGGCCGCCTATATAATCGCCATCATTAAAATAACAGGGTGATGGCGATACAAAAACAAGCTTGGTAAATAACTGCGGACGACTTATAGATGCACGTACGCCAACCATACTGCTCACAGAATGGCCTACAAAGATCGCTTCATCAATTTGTAAAGCTTCCAATATTTCTACAACGTCAAGCGCGTAGCCATCCAGGGTACTGTACCTTGTTGAATCATAGGCGTTTAAATCAGACTCTCCGGCACCTACGTAATCAAACAGTATTAACCTAAGCTTGTCCTTATAAGCATTAATAAGATGCCGCCACACATTTTGATCGCAACCAAAGCCATGAGCGAAAATTATAACTTTTTCGCCCTGACCAATTACCCTGACGTTATTCCTTTTTAATACTTCTGCCATTATACAAACTCACATTACACCGAACCGTATACGGCATTGATAATAATTTGTTGAGATTATCCTAACAAAACATTAAAGCGTGCACATACAAATTACAATTAATAATTATTAAGAGACACGCAAGGGCACTAAACATTCAGGATGATAATGAAGATAGCTTTTAAACATAATATCAACTGGCACTAATTGATAGCGCTTTCCTGATATAAAATGAATTACCGCATCTACCAGTCGCTTTAAAACACCTTTACCTAACAGTTGCTCAGGAATGTGAGTGTAGTTTAAAACGAATGTATTTAAGTTTTCCTGATATTCGATATAAGCAGCGCGACCATCTACTTCAATCTCAAAATGACGGTTAACCACGTCATGATATACTGCATTTTCCATATTATCGTTATTTAAATTAACTAAGGCAAAACCCTTTATAAACACTATTGCTTAAAATATCAATCTGCAAGTAAGCAGCTTGCCAACATCAATCGTATTTTGATGCCTTTCATAATTTTTGACTAAAATCACGATCAAAGGTTTACAGTAAGCTAATAGTTTAATTATTTCGCCTTTCGTAAAATTTACTGTATTTTGCAGTACGTCTGTATGAATTTTTTGTCGCACTATTACTTTGACCGCCATACTACCAACTGCTACCATGTATTGGGCACCGTATTGCCGGATTTGTTAAAAAACGCCGACAAAAGCATCATTCTGCACCCGCAAGAATATAACTATACCGACGGTCCGGCACATCATATTTTCAATGGATGGGAAAAACACCTGGAGGTTGACCGTCATTTTCATAACGCAAACTTTTTTAAAACACACTCGCATCAGCTCAAGCTTGCCTTGCTGCCGGCATTGAATGGCTCGCCAGTAAAGCCCTTCTTTTTAGGCCATATCGCCATCGAACTTATTTTAGACAATTTATTACTTACCACAGAACAAATTACTGCACATGGTTTTTATGAGCATTTGGGCTCATGCGAAGACGAGGTGATCATAGAGTTTTTAACAAAAAGCGGCATGAAAGATCCGAGCCTTTTTATACGCTTTTTTACTAAATTTAAAAACGACCAATACCTGCATACCTATGCCCGAACCGAACAGGTGGCTTACGCACTTAAACGCATTTGCATGCGCATATGGTCAAACCCCTTCACGCCCGGACAGGAAGCAGCCATCAACGAGGTGATTATTGATTATCGTAAAAAATTAGAAAGCAATTTTCTAGAGATCTTCAGTGAGATTGAAGCTAAGTTGTTGTGCTGAGTTTTTATTAAAATACGTCGTTTATCAGCATTGGCTTATTCTATTTATAGATCTGTTACTGCGCTTCTATGCCAACCAACGGCAAGTCTTTATCTCGCTCCAGTTTCCTGTCGGCAGATTTTTTAAACAACATGGCAAAAACTATAGCTGTTGCCAAACCTGCGGCTCCCTCAATAAACAATATTGTACGCGGACCGGCATAGTGGCCACCCAAACCTACCAAAAAGCTACCCAGCGGTTGCATCCCCATAAAAGCCATTACATAATAACTAATTACACGCCCGCGCATTTCGTCGCTTACGGTAGTTTGCACAAAGGTGTTGGTTGCGGCTATTTGCATCATAGCTCCTGCGCCGGCTGGCATAATAAATAGTAAGGCCAGCCAAATATTACTGCACCATGCAAATACGGCCAGGCCAACGCTAAACATAGCGCATGCAAAAACCACAATGCGCTTAATGTTACCTGTTGTTTTAAGTGTAGCCATATAAATAGCTCCAATTAACGAGCCCAGTCCCGATACGCTATTGAGCAGGCTATAGGTGCCGGCATCACCGTGGAAAATATCTTTGGCAAACACAGGCATTAAAGTGGTGTAAGGCATTACTAAAAAGCTGGTACAGGCCATTAACAAAATCATCAACTTAATATCTTCGGCATGCTGCAAATAATTGTACCCTTGCTTTAGCCCTTGCCATACACTTTCGGTCGATTTTTTGACATCCATAACCGGTAACTTCATCAGCAGCAAGGAAGTAATAACGGCAATAAAGCTCAGCGCATTTAAAACAAAACAAACACTGGTACCCACCGTAGTAAGCAGTATACCCGCAACAGCTGGTCCAACCATTCGGGCCAGGTTAACCATTGATGAATTTAACGCAATAGCATTCTGAAGATCGGCCTTATCCTCAATCAGCTTAATCATGAGCGATTGCCGCGAAGGGGTATCAAAAGCATTAATAACACCCAGGGCAATACTTAAACCTATTATAGCGGGCATATTATAAATGTGCAACACTACCAGTGTGGCCATAATACCAGCTTGTACCATAGCGGCAATTTGGGTGGTAAGCAATATTTTATAACGGTTGTGCCTATCTGATATGGTACCGCCGTAGGGTGATAGCAATAACGTTGGTATTTGTCCGGCAAAATTTACAATCCCTAACATAAGTGCCGAATGTGTAGTTGAGTAAACCAGCCAGTTAATGGCAATACGCTCCATCCAGGTGCCAATAAGTGAGATAGATTGCCCTATAAAGTATAATCTGTAATTGTGGTATTGGAGAGACCGAAATGTAGTAGATAATGCAGACATATGATTTGAAATGTGCTGATTTGCATGGGCGCAAATGTGCAAATGCTATAGTATTACAAACCATTTCGGAGGTGGTTTTATTTTATACTATTTCCCAAAAGCCTTAAACTTTATGCATCTGCATCGCCGTATTTTTACACTTGCTAATCACATTCGCTTAACAATCAGCATTTAACATTATATTTTCGTTTCAATTTATTTTTATTTACGAAAATATTATCCTTACCTTTGCAGTCCCAATTAATTGGGAAAAGGAGACAATTTATTTAATGGCAAAAAAACAAGAAGCAGAAAAAGAATTACAGTCTAAGCAGGCTGAGCTGGAAACAGTTACGTCTGCAAAGGAAAAAGAAAACATTGAGTCAGAAGCTGATTCAATTTCTATTGATGAAATCAAATCAAAAATCACAGCAAGCAACAACGACTTTGATTGGGACGCTGATGATAAAAAATTTGGCAACTACAGCGATGCTGACCGTCAAAAATTTGAGCAAATGTACGATGGTACTTTCAACTCAATTAACCAGGGCGAAATCATCACCGGTACTGTTGTAAACATCAATAACAAAGACGTGGTATTGAACATCGGTTTTAAATCTGATGGTATGGTATCATTGTCAGAATTCCGTGATACACCTGATCTGAAAATCGGTGACACTGTTGACGTGTTTGTTGAATCACAAGAAGATGCTAACGGTCAGTTGGTACTTTCACGCAAACGCGCTAAAACACAAAAATCATGGGAACGCATTAATGATGCATTAACTAACGATGAAATCATTACCGGTTTTGTGAAGAGCAGAACTAAAGGTGGTTTGATTGTAGACATCATGGGTGTTGAAGCCTTTTTACCAGGTTCACAAATTGATATCAAGCCTATCCGCGATTACGATATCTATGTGGGTAAAACTATGGAGTTCAAAGTTGTTAAGATCAACCACGAGTTTAAAAACGTAGTGGTATCGCACAAAGTGCTGATCGAGGACGATTTAGAAAACCAAAAAATTGAAATTGTTGCACGCCTTGAAAAAGGTCAGGTATTGGAAGGTACCGTTAAAAACATTACCGATTTCGGTGTATTCATCGACTTGGGTGGCGTTGACGGCTTACTGCACATTACCGATATATCATGGGGCCGTATCGAGCATCCGCGTGAAGTATTGGCATTGGATCAAAAGATCAACGTTGTTGTTCTGGACTTTGATGACGAGAAAAAACGTATTGCTCTGGGCTTAAAACAATTAACTCCTCACCCTTGGCAAAGCCTTGATGAATCGATCCAGATTGGTTCACATGTAAAAGGTAAAATTGTTACCGTGGCTGATTATGGCGCATTCCTTGAAATCACCCCAGGTGTTGAAGGTTTGATCCACGTATCTGAAATGTCATGGTCACAAAACCTGCGTAACCCTCAGGAATTCCTGAAAGTGGGTGACGAAGTTGAAGCTCAGGTTTTAACTTTAGACCGCGAAGAGCGCAAAATGTCATTAGGTATTAAGCAATTAACGCCTGATCCATGGCAAAACGCCGGTGAGAAATACGCTGTTGGTACCCAGCACGTAGCCACCGTTAAAAACATGACTAACTTTGGTGTGTTTGTTGAATTAGAAGACGGCATTGACGGCTTAATCCATATCTCTGACCTTTCATGGTCTAAAAAAGTTAATCACCCTAACGAGTTTACTAAGGTAGGCGAGAAATTAGACGTGGTTGTTTTAGAACTGGATATTGAGAACCGCAAACTGAGCTTAGGTCACAAACAACTGGAAGAAAACCCTTGGGATACTTTCGAAACTATCTTCACTGTTGATTCAGTACACGAAGGTACAGTATTGAAAGTAACTGATAAAGGTGCTGTTGTAGCATTACCTTACGGTGTTGAAGGCTTTGCGCCAACCAAACACTTAGTGAAAGAAGACGGTAAATCTTTAAAAGCTGAAGAAACTGCCGAATTCAAAATCATCGAGTTTGGAAAAGACAACAAACGTATTGTGATTTCTCACTCACGCATTTGGGAAGATATCCGCTCTGAAGCCAGAGTTCAAGACTTTGAAAACCGTAAAAAAGAAGCGAAAGCTGCTAATAGCGCGGTTAAAAAAGTTAAAGAATCTGTTGAGAAATCAACACTTGGCGACCTTAGCGTTTTAGCTCAACTGAAAGAGCAAATGGAAGGTGCCGAAAACAAAGCTCGTAACAACAACGAGGATTCAAAATAAGCATTAAATAAATTCTCTTTTAAAAGCCCTGTGTTTCAACACACAGGGCTTTTTTTGTTACTTTGTTTGCAAATAAGTGTATCATTTATATCAGGTTTTACGTATAATAGTTTGAGAAACATATAACTAATGCCCCGACAGGCAGCTTATACATCTATTTATGTTAAGAACAGGCGATAAAATTTCAAATCCTCTGACCAAAAAGACATTCGTTTTTCTGCGTACCGCGAAAGATACCGACGGTGAATACGTACGCATCAAATGTATCGCCGACCCCGAAAGCAGCCGTAAAAATGGCTTTGTTCACGTTCATCCTTCTCAAACGGAAATTATAACCGTATCATCAGGCAGCATGATGGCGCTTGTTAACGGTAAAAAAGTACGTTTCGATGCTGGTGAAATGTTGGTTATAAAACCAGGTGACGCGCATCAGTGGTGGAATGCCAGCACGAAACAACAGCTGGAAATTATTACGGAAGTAAGACCGGCTATGCAAACTGAGCAACTTTATGAGGCTGTATGTGCATTGGCTAACGCCCGGTATGAGGAACACTATGACTCTCTTAACTTACTGCAATTTGCTGTTATGCTGGATCATTATAGCGAAGTGTATAAATCGGCAGGCAAATTAACTCTTCTAAAAAAGGGCGTATTTAAAGTACTGGCAGCGCTAGGCCGCTTAAAAGGTTATAAACCCGAGTGGGATTATAAGCTGGTTCCGAAATCCGTTTAAATTTAATTATACATGCTATGACTGAAGAGATGGATGTGCTATCATCAGTCATAGCATTTTACTCAGAATTACTCCCGTTGGCGATTGTATAGATCGCATAGATCTATTCTTTTGAGCTCTTGTCTCGCTTTTCTTCTGCAGCTTTTTAAAACGCAACCGCATTTATATAAGTATAGGTTTTACAAAACTCAACACAGGTACAAAACTTTTTATACCTTTGCCCAAACCTACTGAAACGATGCAAAACCTGACGTTGCTTGATGGTCAAAAATTTCAAATAACCATACAGCGCCTTTGCCGCCAGTTGATCGAAAATCATAACGACTTTTCAGACGCTATCATTATTGGCATACAGCCACGAGGCATTTTTTTAGCCCGCCGTGTGGCCGAAGAACTCCGCAAGATCTTATATAAACCTATACTGCAGGGCGATCTCGACATTACTTTTTACCGTGATGACTTTCGTCGACGTGAAACACCCCTGGTGCCTAATCAAACCCGTATTGACTTCATTATTGAAGGCAAGAACGTTATTTTGATGGATGACGTGCTATGGACTGGCCGCACTATAAGGGCTGCTATGGACGCCTTACTGGCTTTTGGCCGCCCCGCAAAAGTGGAGCTGCTAACGCTGGTTGACCGTCGGTACTCGCGCCATTTACCGGTTACAGCCAATTACACTGGCATTGAGGTGGATTCAATTGCCTCACAAAAAGTAGTGGTTAGCTGGAAAGAAACCGACGGTGAAGATAAAGTAGTACTGTTGTCAGACGGTGTCTGAACCAGAGTTTATAGAAAAGAGAATTAAAAGAATCAACTTGAAATTGGAATCAGGTTTTCGGAGCGAATAAATTCCGAAACCCAACATCCGCCATCCGAAATCTACATGGGTCTGAGCACGCGACACTTATTAGGCATAAAAGATTTAAACCGCAACGATATTGAATTAATATTCGAAACGGCCGATAACTTTAAAACAGTAATTAACCGCCCGATCAAAAAAGTACCATCATTACGGGATGTAACCATTGCCAATATCTTTTTTGAAAACTCCACCCGTACCCGCTTATCATTTGAACTGGCCGAACGTAGGCTATCAGCAGATACGCTTAACTTTGCGGCCTCCTCATCATCGGTAAGCAAAGGTGAAACCTTAATTGACACTGTAAACAATATACTGGCTATGAAGGTGGATATGGTAGTTATGCGCCATCCTTATGCCGGCGCGGGCATATTCCTTTCTAAACACGTTAAAGCCCAGATTGTGAACGCAGGCGATGGTGCGCACGAGCACCCTACGCAGGCCCTGCTGGATGCTTTCTCCATACGTGAAAAACTGGGTGATGTAGCCGGGAAAAAAGTAGTAATTGTTGGTGATGTGCTGCACTCACGCGTGGCCTTATCAAACATACTTTGTTTAAAGCAACTGGGCGCCGAGGTGATGGTTTGCGGCCCCACTACGCTTATCCCCAAGTACATCAGCTCTTTAGGCGTTAAAGTTGAACACAACCTTATAAAAGCCTTAAACTGGTGTGACGTGGCCAATATGCTGCGCATACAGCTGGAGCGTCAGGACATTAAGTACTTCCCATCATTACGCGAATACACAATGCTGTTTGGCTTGAACAAGCAGATATTGGACAACCTGGATAAAGAGATTATTATTATGCACCCTGGCCCTATTAACCGCGGCGTAGAGATTACCAGCGATGTGGCCGATAGTAAACAATCTATTATACTAGATCAGGTTGAAAATGGTGTGGCCGTACGTATGGCCGTGTTATATTTACTGGCAGGGCAAGCTTAATATTAATTAACAGCAAAATGGATTTCGGGTTACTTCATGATTATGTGCTAAAGGTTGAGCCTGAAAAGGAAAAAGCCAGCCGGGTACGTTTAATTGTCAAACAACAAGGCAAAGAGTTGATATGCCGTAAAGAGGGCCTTAACCGCCTGCTCGACTTTATATACGGCGGAGACGATCACTTAATTAAAGGCCGCTTGCAACTTAGCAAAAAGAAAACGGCAATCAGTATTTATATAAACGGTGATATAGTGGGTACTATAGAAGCCAGAGCGTTTGCCGATGGGTTAGACAAATTATAAAACACCTTATCCAAGCATAAAAAATGTAAGAAGGCGACCTGATGAGGCCGCCTTCTTACATTTAAACCCTTTTAAAGGTTAATCTTCTTTTGTTTGCTCTTTCTTAGCTGGTGTATCTTTAACAGGCTGGCCGTCGCGTATTTCATCTGTAGCTGTTTTTACCAGCTTATCGCCAATATGAAGTGCCTTACTGTAAACCTCAACGCCATCCTTGCCTTGTAAGCCTTTTTGCACATCTATCCATTCGGCTTTATGGTTGCTATTTACCCGCACCACAAACACTTTCTCAGTAGATTGTACCAGTGCTGATTTAGGGATAACAAACGTACTGTCATGCGATTTCATGGGCACATTTACTTCAGCATACATGCCTGGCAACAGTACCTTTTTGGGGTTTTCCACATCCATCTCCAAACGCTCGGAGCGCAGGCGGCTGTCCAGCGAGCCAGCCAGGCGTTTAATGCGTGCAGTAAATTGCTGATCGGGCAGGGCACGTACGGTAAAAGTAACAGTTTGCTGGTTGCTCAGTCCGCCGGTGTTTACTTCCGGAACAGATACTACCAAACGTAGTTTTCGCTGCTGCTGCACTACAAAAAGCGGTGTTTCGGAGCCCCGGCCACCTGGGCCTACATACGCCCCCATGCTGGCGTTGCGCTCGCTCACCACTCCGTCAAAAGGTGCACGTATTTGCAAGTACTGCAGGTTAGAACTGGTCTCCTGGTAGGTAGCCCTGGCTGCTTCTACATTAGCTAAATCGGCTTTGCGGCGGGCATCAGCCTGTTCTAAATCGTTTTGGGCAATTGTACCGGGAGTTTTAGCTGTATTGGCCAGTCTATCATAAGTAGCTTTGCTGGCCAGGTAAATAGCTTCCTGCTGTTTGATGCGGGCACGCGCAGATGCCAGTTGCGAATTAATTTCAGGCGCTTCCAAAACAATCATAAGCTGCCCCTTGCGCACCTCCGAACCTACATCAACCAGATACTGCTTTACATAGCTGTTAATCTTAGCATACAGGCTTACCTGCTGGTACGGTGTCAGTTCGCCGGGTACCTGCAAAGTTGAGGCCATCTTGCTTTTTTCCAGCACAACGGTCTCAACAGGCGGCACTTCAATATTATCCTGTTCGCTTTGTGCTTGCTCCTGTGCGGCTTCTTCTTTTTTACTAGAATGGCATGCACTCAGGCATAACACACCTGCTAAACTTGTTAATGCTATGGCAGCCGTAACCTGGCTTTTCAGACTTTTCATCTTTATGTAGTAGCTCTTAATTTCTAATCTTAACCTAATATCTTCAAATTATCTTTATTCGCTCCTTGCTCTTACGCCTCGTTCTTATGATGCAGCGGTACAAAAAATTTACTTTCTTCGTCTTCAGGATCTAATGATACGGATTGTGTAGTGGTATTACCCTGTACCCAGGCAAACACCAGCGGCAGTATGAGCAAGGATGCAAATGTAGAGAACAGCAAGCCGCCAATAACCGCGCGTCCTAACGGCGAGGTTTGGTCTCCCCCTTCACCCAGGCCCGATGCCATGGGTATCATACCCACAATCATAGCTAAGCTGGTCATTAAGATTGGGCGTAAGCGTAAAGCTACCGATTCACGCGCGGACTTTAAGGCGTCGCCATTAATCATGCGCAGCTCTTCTGCATTAGTGATCAATAGTACCGAGTTGGATATTGCAACCCCTACCGCCATAATCATCCCCATGTATGATTGCAGGTTGAGTGTTGCACCGGTAGCCCACACCAGCAATAATGAACCTAATATTACCGCAGGCACAGTTGAAAGCACCACAAATGATACTTTGAAAGATTGGAAGTTGGCTGTAAGCATGAGGAAGATAACAATGATGGCTACCAGCAAGCCAGTTTGCAAGCTTCCCAAGGTATCGCCAAGGGTTTGGCCTAATCCGCGTGGCTCAATGGTTAAACCCCGCGGCAACTCACCTAATGATTTAATTACCTCGTTTACATCATCAATAGCAGTACCCAAATCTTTTTTATGCAGGTTAGCCGTTACTGATAAGGTAGGTATGGCACCGATGTTATCATTTTCGCCGTAAGTGGTATCCATTTTTATACTGGCTACGTCGCTCAATACCGGGCGGCGCTGGTTAGCCATTACCGGTATCTCCTTAATATCGTTAACACTTTGCATCTGGTACTCGGGCACCTGTACCTGTACATTGTAGCTTAAGCCCACTTTTTCATCAAGCCACACATTCTTTTCGGTAAAGCGGGATGATGAGGTAGAGGCAATGAGCGAGCGCGATATATCACTTACGCCTACGCCTAACTGGGCAGCACGTGTACGGTCTATATTAATATTAATAGCAGGGTACTTAAACGATTGACCAATCTGCACATCGCGCATGTACTTTATTTGATTAAGCTTACGTAATATTTTGTAAGCATAAACTACATTCTGCTTTTTGTTTTTGCTGGTAATAGCCACCTCAACCGGTGTTGGCGACCCCTGGCTTAGTATCTTGTCCGTTAAATCAATCGGTTCAAAAGATACACGCACATTGGGCATGGCCTTCTTAATCTCATGCCTGAATTGTTCTTTCAAATCATCCAAACTACCATCATATTTCTCGCTCAGTGCCGCCTGTATAACCGCCTCCTGCGGACCAGCCATGAACAAATAAATTGGACTGGTAGAAAACTGAGATGGGTGCGTACCCACAAATGCAGAGGTTACAGCAATATTTTCTTTACCAACCATCTTGCGTAAAATCTGTAAAGCTTGCACCGTCATGGCTTCGGTACGCTCCAACCGCGTACCATCGGGCGAACGCAGCCTGACCTGGAAAGTGCCCGAATCAACTTTAGGCAAAACATCGCGGCCTATGGTAACAAATAGTAATACGGCAAGCCCGGTTGCGGCCAATACATAAATGCTTACTATCCATTTGCGCTTAGCCAGCATGCTATCCATCCAGCCCATAAAGCGATGACGGAAACGGTCAAACCGGGTTTCTCCCTTACCATGATCTTCAAGGGCGTGCTTTGCAGCTTCTTCTTTGGCAGCATGTTCATCCTGTATATCATCACGTGCAAAATCTTTTTTCTCATGGTCGTTCTTCATGAGCCAGTTGGCCATAATAGGTACAAAGGTTTGAGCTAAAAAGTATGAGGTGATCATGGAAAAGCCAATGGCTAGCGCCAGCGGCAAGAACAGTGCACCCGGAATGCCCTTCATAGTAAAGGCGGGCGCAAATACAGCCAGGATACAGAAAAGGATTAATAATTTAGGGAAAGCAATCTCCTTACAGGCATCCCATATAGCCAGGGCCTTAGGCTTACCCATGGCAAAGTGCTGGTGTATATTCTCAATGGTTACGGTCGATTCATCTACCAGGATGCCGATAGCCAGCGAGAGGCCACTCAGCGTCATGATGTTAATGGTTTGCTTAAATAAGGATAAGAACAGGATACCCGATACTATACAAGCCGGTATGGTCAAAATTACGATTAAAGCCCCTCGCCTGTCGCCCAGGAACAGCAATACCATTAAACCTGTGAGGATAGCGCCGATGGCCCCCTCCTCGGCCAAACTTTTTACAGCGTTGATTACATAGGTAGATTGGTCGAACACATAAGACAGCTTAACATCCTCGGGTAACAGGCTTTGGAAACGCGGGATGGCTTTCTTAAGGTTCTGCACCACTTCCCAGGTTGAGGCATCAGCAGATTTGGTGATTGGCAGATACACCGAACGCTTGCCGTTTACCAGTGCATAGCTGCTGGTAATATCTGCACCGTCTTCAACGGTGGCAACGTCATGCAAAAACACGGTTTGAATGCCGTTTTTATACAGCGGGATATCGCCAAAATCAGCCACTTTTTTCATGGAGGTGTTGGCAGGCGTAAGATAATTGAGGTCGCCTATGCGTACGTTACCGGCAGGCGAATTCAGATTGTTCTCCCGAATGGCGGTTACAATCTGATCGGGTGTTAAGTTGTGTGAGCGCAGCAGCGAAGGCTCAACCTTGATAACGACCGTGCGGGTGTTGCCACCAAATGGCGCCGGTGATACCAATCCGGGAACGGAGGTAAACGAAGAACGAACATATACGTTAGCCAGATCGAGCAATTCGTTGTTACTCCGGGTTGGACTGGTTAACACCAGTTGGCCAACTGGCAATGTGGACGCATCGAAACGCAAAATAAAGGGAGGTTGCGTACCTGGTGGAAAGATGGCCTGCGCACGGTTGGTATAACCAGATACCTCGGCAGCAGCCTGTGCCATGTTGGTACCTTCATAAAAAGAAAGCTTAATAAGTGTTAGGCCCTGAATGTTACGCGTTTCGATACTCTTTACACCCGATACATAGAGCAGCAGGTTAACATACTGTTTACCAAAATACGATTCCATTTGCGTAGGCGTATAGCCACCATAAGGATGCGAAACGTATATAACCGGCAGGTTCAGATCCGGAAAAATATCAATTTTAATACTGCGGATAGCATTTAACCCAAAGAAAAACAAGCCGGCTACTAAAACCAGTATGGTTATGGGTTTACGAAGTGCAAATTTTATGAGTCCCATGTATATGTTTTAGCCGATAAATAGCTTAAAAATTATTGATGAATAAATCGAAATCGCCGGTTGAGGCTGCCTTGAACAGTAAAGCTTGCCACACATTGTTATAAGCGATATAGTTGTTGGTTTCGGCCCTGTACAAAGTGTAAAGTGCCTGCTGAAAATCGGTAATGGTTGCCAGTCCGTTTCGGTAAAGTGTTACCTTTTGCAAATAAGCCTCATTAGCCGACCTGATTTGTACAGGTGCTTCCTGTGCATTCTTTAAGGCATTACTGATGCGGGTTTCGGCCAGTACCTGCTGGTTGCGCAATTGCTGGTTCACCAAATCGTACTCGTCCTGGTACTGCAGGGATGTAAACTTTTGCGACTGTACCTGGTACCTGGTGCGAAACAAACTGGTAAAGTTCCAGGAGGTAGCTATACCGATAAGGTAATTAAAGCGGGTTGGCTCAACCCCTCTGAAATAATCGGCAGAGTAGGCTACCGGCGTGTTGATAGCCGGCGCCAGGGTAAAGCCCGAGCCACGACCCTGAAACGTACCAATAAAAGAAAATGTAGGCAAGGCAAATGTTTTTTGATACCGGGCTTGCTCGTCGCTCACCTGAATACGGTTTCTATAAAATTGCAACACCGGATGATTTTGCTCATTGATTTGCGACGGCTTACCCGGGGCGCTTGGATTTTTAACCAGGAAAGTACTGTCCAGCACAAAATCCAGCGGCGGGGTGTTATATCCCAAATACTGTGACAGTTGATTTACCTGTTCCTGCTCATTGGTTTGTGCATTAGTCAGCTGTATTTTAGCATTCGATACTTCGGTATTGGCCAGTGATGAATCAACACCCGGATTTAGGCCATTTTTCACACGCGCTACAATAACGCGGCGGATTTCCAATGTACGATTCAGGTTGTCTTGTTGTACTTTTACAAGGCGCTGCGCAGCCAGCACGTTTAAGTAGGCGGCTGCTACCCTTATTTTATGCTGAAACTGCTGCTGCCCTAAGTCGGCCTCGTCACGATCAACCACACGCTTCTGCACTTTAATACGCTCGGCAGCACGGCCAAAAGCAAAAAAATCCCAGTTTACGTTAGTTAGATACAGGGCACCGAAAGCGGCATTCCAGTTTTGATGATTTAAGGCAGGGCCGGATGATGAAACTGCCAGGCCACGATATCCTACCAACGGACCATTTTGCCCATTAATAGTACCATATGCATTTTGAGCCGAAAAGTTAAGATCAGGCAGATACTCTGTCCGGGTTTCTTTTAGATATGCTTTAGATGAGTTAACCTGATTTTGTTTGGCTTTGATAGCCGGATAATTTTCAACGCCAAGCTGCACGGCATCCCTCATGCTCAAAGTAACTTTTTGCTGCGCCATACTTAAATGAGTATTGAGTAACGCAACAATAAATAAACAGATGCAAATTAATAGTCTGTTAAACATCAGAAAGGATTATTACGATAGAGATAGGCAAATGTAGTCTCTATTGCAAAAATTCAAAACCTTTAGGAGTTTAAACTTCTATTGTAAAAGGAATGTTGCCTGTAGCAGACGATAGCATGACAATTAAATTTTTCATCTTAAACTTATAATTTAAGCCAAGAGTTAACGTTGCTAGCCGTATTTTAAAACTTTCTCAGCGGTATATTTCCCGCTGGTAAGTGCCGCCTCAACCGTACCCATTGCCGGGCCCTGGTACATAAACTCACCCGCAAAATATAGTGTATTATCAACATGCTTATTTAACACTTGTAATGCATTAATGGTATCAACCGTGTCATAAGCGTAGGAGCCATATATGTATGGTTCGGCGGTCCAGTTAGCCACATGACAGGCTTGCAATTTTTCCCTTAAAGCTTCGGGACTACGGTTAAAGATGTGTGCCAGTGATTGCAGCGATTCTATCAATATTTCTTCGTCTGATTTATCTTTCCATTCGGCAGCTGCTGGTCCGCCAAGCCAGCCGGTTAACAAAGTACTGTGTTCAGGAGCTTGTGTCCACCAGGTTGGGACAGCCTCATCAGAAAACAAAAAGCCCATATTGGCAAGGCTTTTTCCAGCCAGCTCCTCGGTGGCTGCATCCTCCCAAAACGCCTCATCAAATTGCAGTAATATTTTTATAATGGCGCCAAAACCCAACCGCCGCAACGCCTGCATTTGATCGGGTACAGCCGGCTCAAAGGTAATAGCGCCCTTTGCATCCGCAGGTGCCTGCCAAACACCTAAAGGCAGCGCAAAAATAATTTTTGGAGCGTTAAAGCTTTCGTTATCGGCCGTCACAGCCGTTGCCTGGCCGAATTGCCATTGCACACGCGCAACCGGCGCATTCAGCAGCAAAGTGCCACCTGCTTGTTTAATGGAACTAACAAGATACTGTATCAGATGACAGTATCCCCCATCGATACGGTGTTGAGCACCCTCGTCTTCATTGTTCCACTCATTGCGCAACGCTAAGGTACTTACACGTGATGGATCGCTGGTATCGTAGCCAGCAGCAAATTTGCGTACTGATTCTTTTAACGCTTCAAATTTAACATCGGCAAAGTACTGCTTTAGAAATTCATCCAGGTTCATATCCTCCTGCAGGGCATTAAGCTTTTCCATCAGCAGGTCCCAGCCCTCAACCATACCGGCATTTTTGGTAAAGGTGCCGTCGCGGTACTGCCACATTTCGCCTCCGGCCGGCCTGTAGGTAATACCTGCTTCGTTAAGCAAGCTTAGGGTAACAGGTAAATCACCATGTACAAACTCGGCGCCGAGTTCGGCATGTTTAAAAAACACGGTATCGTCAACAGTGTGTATCCGTCCGCCGGTACGGTTAAGGGCTTCCAATACAATTATCTTTTTACCAGCTTTGGCTAATGTATGGGCCGCCATAAGACCCGCCGCACCTGCTCCGATAATGAGTACGTCTGCATTGCTCATAATTAAAATAAATCAATATTCTTTTGCTATTCATTAACGCAGTTAGTGGCTAAAAGTGTTGTTGCAAAAATAGCGTATCTACATCTTGAAGTGTGCTTAATACAGCTTTACGCTCATAAGGCAAATGCCTATTAAGCACTCCTTATAAAACAAGCGAAAGCGGAACGAAGGAGGCAGACATTACTGTCCGTATTTTAACTTATAATTCTCATCCAAACTATAACTCCAGCTTCAGGCCATCATAGGCTAACTTAATGTTCTCGGGCAGTTCTCGAGATACATCGGCATATTTGCCAAGTCGATGGCTGATGTGCGTAAAATAGGTAGTTTCAGCTCCTATTTTCTGTGCAAAAGCAATAGCTTCATCTAAAGTAAAATGTGATATGTGGGCTTCCTTTTGCAGTGCGTTTACCACCAAAGTCTTACTACCGTAGATTTTTTCCGTTTCTTTTTCAGTTATCGTTTTAGCATCAGTTATATAAGTAAAATCTGCTATGCGGAAACCCAATACCGGCAACCGGTAATGCATCACTTCTATAGGGGTAAACTTAAGGGGGCCTACCTTGAAAGGATCTAAGCCTATAGTATGCAGGTTAAGTTTGGGTATACCCGGATACTGATACTCAGCAAATATGTAAGAAAACTCCCGCTTTAGCGCTTCCTGCACCCGCGGCACTGCGTAAACGTCCATAGGCGTTTGCTGTATGTAGTTAAACGCGCGTATATCATCTAAACCGGCTGTATGATCTTTGTGCTCATGGGTAAACACTACAGCATCCAGGTGTTTTACACCGGCGCGCAGCATTTGGTACCTAAAATCCGGGCCGCTATCTATAACAATTACCTTACCTTCAGCTTCCACTAATATGGAGGTGCGCAGTCGCTTGTCGTGCTTATCAGCAGAGGTGCACACTTCGCACTCGCAGGCAATAACAGGTACGCCTTGTGATGTTCCGGTTCCTAAAAAAGTAATGATCACAGCTGCAGTTCGGTTTGTTTAATTTGGTGGTAAAATGTCAGCTGTTTTTCGTCTAGCACTTTCGGGTCAATCTCCAATTGCCTGATGAGTTCGGATACAGATTGTATTTTGCTTTCCAGGTTCGAAAACTTGTTCACCACAATCATGCGGCTACTTTGCAGTAAACAGGCACCGGTTTTAAAGTTACCTTTTTCATACCGCACTTTGTAGCCGGCACTTTTGAGCACGTTCTCCAGTTTTTCGAGCGTATGAGTGGTTGCAGTAAGCATTACTTTCAAAAGTAATAAAACTATTGCTTGTTGCTAAAGGTTTGTGAAGATGACTAGAACTTTATGACTTTCTTCGCATCTTTACCCTAATTCAACCGTATATCTGTATCATGAAAAAATTTGTGTTGCGTGCCGCCTGCCTTGTGTTTGTTATGTATGGCAGTATTTGTTCTGCTAAAGCGCAAACCAAGGGCTTGTTATGGCAAATCACCGGTAAGGGCATCAAACAGCCCACTTACCTTTACGGTACCATTCATTTGTTCGATACTTCCCTTTACCGTATACCACAGCCGGTAATGGCTAAACTGGCACAAACCAAAAAGGTGTACTTTGAGCTCGATTTTGGCAAGCTCAATCCGATAGAGTTGGTGCAATATGCCATGGTGACTGATAGCACTCAATATTTAAATAAGCTGCTGGACTCTGCATCGCTCCATAAACTGCAGGAGGTTGCCAAAACATCGCCCATGATGCAAATGATCGGGCCGGCTATGTATCGTTTAAAGCCTCTGTTTTTAACAACCTTGCTACTCAATAATGGCAAAGCCGTTACCATTGATATGGAAATGTACAATAAGGCAAAAACGTTGCATGCGCAAGTGGGCGGACTGGAAACTGTAGCTGAGCAAATGCAGGCATTAAATGCGATACCAGTAACCACCCAGGCCAAAATGATGCAAGACTTTCTGAAAACCTATACATCTGCCGATGCGATGATTAAAAAGCTGACCGAGTTGTACGTAAAGCAAGATACCAAAATGCTGCTAAAAGAAATGAACGATGATGCACCGTTAGATGCCAGCTTTAACGAAGCCCTGCTTATTAAACGCAACGTAGTTATGATTAACTGCATGCTTCCCTTGTTTGGCAAAGGCAGCCTAATGGTTGCTGTAGGTGCAGGCCACCTGGGTAGCGATGAAGGTTTGATTGCCTTACTGCGCAAAAAAGGGTATCAGCTTAAAAGTATACCCTTTGTATTTACCAAAGCACATTAAGTGTTTACCGCGTAATTGTATTGCTGCCGTACGTTAACTGTACGCATACGTACAGTTAACGCCTCAAATTTTACATAACATCCTAAAAGTAAAGAACTTACCTTACTGGCACAATCTTGTTAGCAGGATTTATATAAAGCACTGCTTAAAGGAAAGATTATGCTTAAAAATTACTTCAGGACCGCTGTACGCAGCCTTTTAAAGAACAAAGTTTTTACGCTTATAAATATAGTGGGACTGGCCATTGGTATTAGTGCTGCTATTGTAATTTACCTGGTGGTGCAGTATGATTTTAATTTTGACAAGGCGCATCTAAACGGCGACCGCATCTACCGCGTGGTATCTAACTTTAATTTTCAGGGGATGCAGGGCTACAACTCGGGCGTGCCCGCACCATTGGGAGCAGCTGTAGCCAGCCAGGTTACCGGCCTAGCGCAGGCAGCCCCCTTTTTTATGTATGATTACAATACAAAAGTAAGCATCACCGGCAGCCAGCCGCAGCCTGCTGTTTTCAAAAAACAAAAGCAAATCATACTTACCGACGGATCGTACTTTAAACTTATTAAATATAAGTGGCTGGCCGGTTCGGCCAATCAATCTTTTAAACAGCCTTATAAAGTTGTACTCACCCAAAGCCGGGCAAAGCTGTACTTTCCTGATTTAAACAATGCCAGTATTATAGGCAAACTCATCACTTATAATGATAGCGTTAAGGTGACCGTATCTGGCATTGTAGAAGATCTGGAGCAAACCACCGATTTTACCTTTCATGATTTTATAAGCCTGGCCACTGCAATTCATAACAAAAACCTGCTCCCTAACTATTATAGCCACGATTGGAACAACACTTCATCAAGCGATCAGCTGATGATTAAGGTCAGCAAAAATGCTTCTGTTAAACAGGTTGAAAAACAGGTTAACGATATTTATTACCAGAACAGTGCAAACAAGAAGATGAGCCGCACCCAATCCTTTGCCTTGCAGCCCCTAGCCGATATTCACTTTAATGCAAACTATGACAACTTTGACCAGCGTATTGCCAATAAGAAAGTGTTGTACGGCTTACTGGGCGTAGCTGCGTTCTTACTTATACTGGGTTGTATCAACTTTATTAACCTAAACACCGCACAATCGGCACAACGAGCCAAGGAGATAGGCATCCGTAAAACCATAGGCGGTACCCGCCGGCAGCTCATAGGTCAGTTCTTGACCGAAACCTTGTTGCTTACCTTGGCGGCTACATTAGTGTCGGCCTTATTGGCGGGGTATCTGTTACAAGTTTTCAGTGATTTTATCCCGGCAGGTGTTACTTATGCCATGATGTTTACGCCTCGTGTATTTGGTTTTTTGGTGGCTTTGATAATTATCATCACGCTACTTTCGGGCCTGTACCCAGCTATGGTTATGTCGGACTATCAACCTATCGAGATCATAAAAAATCAGCGGGGAGCAACAGCCGGTAAAGGCAATAAGCATTACTTACGCAAAGGGCTTACCGTAGCGCAGTTTGTAATAGCACAATTTTTTGTGATGGGTACCCTACTAGTGAGCAGCCAGATCCATTACCTACTCAACAAAGATCTGGGATTTAAAAAAGATGCCTTGCTTTATGTACAAGCACCTTACAGCAAGATGAATACTAATTTGGAACAGGTATTTGTGAATAAACTTAGAGCTATACCACAAATTTCCCAAATTAGTTTAGGCAGCGAACCGCCATCCTCAAGCAGCACCATGTCAACCCACATGACCTACAGAGACGGCAAAAAAGAAACCGAAACGGTTGTGTATTTAAAATACGGCGATCAGAATTTTTTTAATATTTACGGCCTTACACTATTAGCGGGCCGCAGCCCGCAAATGCGCGACACTTCCAGCGGTATTGTTATTAATGAAACATACGCCAAAGAACTAGGCTTCTCGAAACCCGACAATGTGGTTGGAAAATATATAGAGTCTAACGGCAATCACCTACAGATAGTGGGTGTAGTAAAAGATTTTCACCAGATATCGCTTCGTGCCCCTATATTACCGCTGGCACTGGCAACCAATGGCCAACGTAATTATAACCGCGTAGTACATATGGCCCTACGGTCTGGTACGGATGGCAGCAAATTGTGGCCCAAGGCCATCAGGCAAATTGAAAAAGCCTGGAATGAGGTTTATCCAGGTGAAGATTTTGAATACAACTTTGTAGATGATACCATAGCCAATTTTTACAAAGCCGAACAAAATACCGGCAGGCTGCTTAACTGGGCCACCGGCCTTTCGGTTTTTATTAGCTGTTTGGGTCTACTGGGACTGGCTATTCATACTACAAGCCAGCGTACCAAAGAAATTGGCATACGCAAGGTAATGGGCGCTACCATAAGCCAGATAGTAACCATATTAAGTTTCGATTTTGTGAAGCTAATTGTATTGGCCTTTGTAATTGCCATGCCTATTGCCTGGTATGCGCTAAACCAATGGTTACAAAGCTTTGCATACCACACCTCGCTTAGCTTATGGCTGTTTGTGGGCACTATAGGCGTTACTATTAGCATTGCCTTATTAACCATGAGCCTGCAAACCGTAAAAGCCGCCATGGTCAATCCTGTGAAGAGCTTAAGAAGCGAGTAAGATTTGATTTAATTAAAGCGAACTGCAAATAAATCCGTTCCATTTAAAACCTGCTCATTATGCTAAACAACTATTTTAAAACAGCGCTCCGCAGCCTGCTCAAGCACAAAGTTTTTACCATAATCAATATTGTGGGGCTGGCCATCGGCATTGGTGCGGCTTTAGTTATAGCCTTAGTGGTGCAATTCGATTTTAGCTTTGACAAGTTTGAACCAGATGGCAGCCGCATTTACCGGGTGGTATCTACTTACACTTACCAGGGCCAAACCAGCTTCAATTCGGGGGTACCTGTTCCTTTGCACCGTGTTATGGGTTCGGTTAGCGGCCTAGAACGGGCAGTACCCTTTCGCATCTATGGACAGGATCAGCGGATTGTAGTTCCGGCACCTAATACAGCTCCGGGCATTTTTAAAAACCAGGAAAACATCATTTTTTGCGACAGAGCATACTTCGAAATGCTGCCTTATAAATGGCTGGCCGGATCGGTTGCTACAGCATTGCAAAACCCAAACCGCATTGTACTTACCGAAAGCAGGGCCAAATTGTACTTCCCGGATCTAAAGCCTGAGCAAGTTTTAGAAAAAACAGTTATTTACGATGATTCGCTTAAAATGACGGTATCTGGCGTTGTAGCAGATCTTAAAGAAAATACCGATTTTAACTTTCATGACTTTATGAGCCTGGCCACCGCGGCAAATTTTAAACTAAGACCCAGCGGCGGCGATACAGATGGCGGTTACAACGAAACCAGTTGGAGCAGTACATCCTCTTATAATCAGCTTTTCATCAAAATTAGTAAGCAAAGTTCGGCCAGGCAAACAGAGGCCCAGTTGAATACTATGCTAAAAAATAATTTAGAGAAGAGTTCTCCCGGTGAAAGTCAAACCTTGAGCCTGCAACCACTCAGTAACCTGCATTTTAGTAGCGAGTATGACAACTTTGATCAGCGGGTGGTTAATAAATCTGTTTTGCACAGCTTATTGGGCGTGGCAGCATTTTTACTCATTTTGGCATGCATCAACTTTATTAATTTAACTACGGCTCAATCCTCACAAAGAGCACGAGAGATTGGCGTTCGCAAAACTATTGGTGGTACCCGGCAACAGCTTATAAGTCAATTTTTAACCGAAACTTTTTTGCTTACGCTTATTGCGGCTATCATTTCAATAGGCATGGCTTACCTGCTGCTCATTATGTTTGCCGATTTTATACCTGCCGGCATAAGCTACAGTATGATTTTTACCCCCGGCATGCTGCTGTTCATTTTTATTTTAATCATTGTTGTTGCTGTTATATCCGGTTTTTATCCTGCAGTGGTTATGTCATCATACCAACCGGTACAGGTACTTAAAAGTAATCCTAAAACAAGTAAAGGCGTATCATTCGGTTTGCGCAGGGGTCTTACCGTTACGCAGTTTGTAATTGCACAGGTATTTATTATGGCTACGATACTAGTAAGTAATCAAATACACTATATGCTTAATAAAGACCTAGGCTTTAAAAAGGATGCTGTAATGTATATACGTACGCCCTATAAATATGCAAACTCAAACTTAAAACAGGTTTACCTCAATAAGATCAAATCGATACCGCAAGTGGAAACTATAAGCCTTGGTAGTGATGCGCCATCATCAAACAACAGCCACTCTACTGCCTTTAGCTATCAAGATGGGAAAACAGAACGTGAAACCGATGTAGAGCTTAAGTATGCCGATGATAATTATCTAAATGTTTATCAGCTCAAGTTACTGGCCGGACGCAACCTGCAACCGCATGATAGCACAGGTGCTTATATTATTAACCAAACCTATTGTAAGTTTTTAGGCTTTCAAAACCCTAAACAAGCCGTCGGTAAACTGGTAAAAGTGAATGATAAAGAGGTGCCTATTATTGGTGTAGTTGCTGATTTTTACCAAAGATCATTACAGTATGCCATTAAGCCGGCGGCTATTTGCTTCAGTACTAACAATCGTTTTACCCGTACGTTGCACATTGCTTTAAAATCCGGCGCCAACAGTTCGGCAAACTGGAAAAATGCTTTGATAAAAATGGAATCCTCATGGCAGGAAGTTTTCCCCGACGATGATTTTGAATACCGCTTTGTGGATGAAAGCACAGCCCGCTTTTATAAAGCAGAGCAAAACACCGGTAAATTGCTTAAATGGGCTACAGGGCTTTCAGTTTTAATAAGTTGCCTGGGTTTGTTAGGACTGGCACTTTATACAACCAACCAGCGCACTAAAGAAATTGGCATACGTAAAATTTTGGGGGCCACTATTACTCAAATTGTAACCCTGCTTAGTGCCGACTTTATAAAATTGATTTTTGTAGCGTTTTCGATAGCTGCACCCGTAGCCTGGTACGCCATGAGCCACTGGCTGCAAAATTACGCCTATCATATCAACCCGGGCATTTGGCTGTTTGTTGGCACTATATTATCAACCATTACGGTAGCCTTGCTAACTATGAGCCTGCAAACCATTAAAGCAGCAATGGCTAATCCCGTTAAGAGCTTAAGGAGCGAGTGAGAGGTTGTAAGTTGAACTTCGTTTCAAACTGGTTTGTTTTGAATACCTTGAACCTACAACAAACAACCCATAACTCTCCTTACAATCCCATATTAAGCAAGTCCTGATATGCTTGCAGGTACTGGCCCACGTGTAATCCGTCCATTAAGGCGTGATGTACGTGGATGGATACAGGCATAATTTTTTGGCCATCGATATCGGTTATGCGGCCAAAGCTTATTTTGGGAACGCTTTCGTTGAAACTGAACATGCGCGCATGAGATATAGATGTGAAATTGATCCACGGCAGGGCCGAAAAATGAATTACATTTTGGCCTGATGTAGATGGCATGAGATCAGTGGTGTTTTGTACACGATCTATCTCCCGCTCGGCACCTTCCAAAAATTTATTGAACGAAGGGTTGTAATCGATGTACGAAAATCCAAATGTTCCATTAGGCCGGTTAATGGTGGCCGATGCATGTACCTCATTATAAACCATTACCTGATCGTCTTCGATCCGATACCTGAACGGCTCTACCATATTAGCTGCACCTAAGGATTGAAAAAGATAATATATAAACAAGGAAACGCCGGCTGCTTTGGCATGTTCATAAGCTAAGGTAAGGTCTACATTGACGGTAACACCGAAGTAAGGCTCCTCAAATTGCTTAAAAAATTCGAAGTGCTGCTTACGGGGCCAGTTTTCCAGGTCAAGCTTGTGTTTCATAAGGGTAAGTATTGTAAAATGTCCTGAATATGCGTTACGCTTTTAAAGTTCTCATGTTCAACCTGGCTTTCAACCATCTCGTGCACCCAGGTTATATGGTAAGGCACGTGTATAGCATAGCCGCCTATATTAAGCACAGGCAGTATGTCTGACTTGAGCGAGTTGCCCACCATCAACAGCTCCTGCGGCTGTATATCCAGATGCTTAACCAGCTTCTGGTAGCTGGCATCATCCTTTTCAGACATCACTTCGATATGATGAAAATACTGTGTTAAATTAGATTTCTTTAATTTACGTTCCTGGTCTAGCAAGTCGCCTTTGGTGGCTACCACCAACTTATAACGGCCCTGCAGTGACTGTAACACCTGCTCCACACCTTCCAGCAATTCAATAGGCTCGTTTAAAAGTTCTTTGCCCAGGTTCAGTATTTTCTCAATAGCATCAGCATTCATACGGCCGTCGGTTACCTTTAGCGCCGTCTCAATCATCGATAGCATAAAGCCTTTTATACCATAACCATACAAGCCCAAATTACCAATTTCAATCTTGAGTAACTCGCGCTCAATATCATGCGGCGACAGGAACTCGCTAAAAAGCGTGCAAAATTTTTCTTCGGTTCTCCTGAAGTAAGGCTCGTTAACCCAAAGGGTATCATCTGCATCAAACGCAATTACCTTTACATTCATCATAGTATCATTTTTGAGTTTGCAATTATAGGTAAATCGCCTATAACAAGGTATTAAAAGCGTTAAATCTTAAATACTCCTACATTAACAAGAGCGAAATAATTTGGTTATAACAACTTTTAAGAATATATTAGGGATGAAAATGGCTTCTTGGAGTTGTTGTTTTCATAAGTAAATTAGATTAGGGACCGGACGTTTATGTCCGGTCTCTTTTTTTGATACTGTATTATCACAACAAGCTGCTCTCAATAATCAGGTAGCTTTATTCAGCTCTCATACTATCTACGGGGTTGGCGTTAGCTGCCCTAACCGCCTGCATGCTTACCGTACCAACAGCCAGTAGTATGGCAGTAACACCAGCCATGGCAAAAGTAAACCAGCCCACAGTAACGTGGTAAGTGTAGTTTTGTAACCAGTTATGCATTACCCACCAGCCTATGGGTGTGGCAATAGCCAGTGCTATTACCACCAGCACTACAAATTCTGCGGTAAGTAATTGTATTACACTGCTTACACTGGCACCCAGCACGCGGCGTATGCCAATTTCCTTTGAACGGTTCTCGGCCATGTAGGCAGCCAGGCCAAACAGCCCAAGGCATGATATAAAAATGGTTAAGCCTGCAAATAGAGCAGCCAGTGTACCGGTTTTTACTTCGTTGGCAAACTTTTCGGCATAGCGTTGGTCTACAAATTTGTATTCAAATGGGTAAGAAGGATTGTACTTTTTAAAAACATCGCCTGCCAGTTGCAAATTTTTAGCGGTGCTGTTATGCGCATTTAAGCGTACCACCATATTGTAATTCCAATTGCGCAAGCCATGTACAATCATAGGGCTAACGGGGCTGTAGGGCGAACCAATTATAAAATCTTTAAAAACTCCCACCACAGTTATGGGCTTATCTCCCATCCGGCTAAAGTAAATGGTATGGCCTAAAGGATTTTTAAGCTGCATTTGTTTTACGGCAGTTTCGTTAAGCAGCACCGCTGCTGTATCCGAAGGATGCATAGCCAGGTCAATGTCACGACCTTGTACCAGTTTTATGCCCAAGGTGCTAATGAAATCGCCGGTGGTATTGAAGCGGGTAAACTCTATATCGGGTTGTTCGGCATTTTCACCGGTCCAACGGTAAGAGTTTGACGTGCTTGCTGGCTGTGTGACCGAAAAACTGTTTTGAGATACACCGGTAGCCGCACCTGATTGGATCAGATCGTGTTTAATGAGGTCATAGTTTTTACGCATATCGCCTTCAATGCCAATGTCGATCAGGTTATTCTTAACATAGCCGCTATCGCGCTGCTGCGCAAATTGTATTTGCCGGTAAACAACCAGAGTTGATACCACCATTACAATAGCTACTGTGAACTGCACTACTACCAGCACCTTGCGCGGTGTAAACCAATGGTGCCCTTCCCGAAACTTACCTTTTAAAACCTTTACCGGCTTAAATGCTGATAAAAAGAAAGCAGGGTAACTGCCAGCCAAAGCACCGGTTAGCACAATAAACCCCAGCATACCAACTATAAAAACCGGACTTGAGTAATTAACTGTAAGGTTTTCCTGAGTAAAGCGGTTAAAGGCAGGCAGGCACAGCGCAACCAGTATAAGCGCTAACATACCTGCAACAATCGCTATTAAGATAGATTCGCTCAAAAATTGAGCAACAAGACTCATTTTTTGGGCGCCCATCACTTTGCGTACACCTACCTCTTTGGCACGTTTCTCACTGCGGGCGGTACTTAGGTTCATAAAATTGATACAGGCCACTAACAGTATCAAGCCGCCTATTAAGGCAACCAAACGAACCACATCAATCAATCCGCCGGTTGCCTTGCCGTTTTCAAAATTAGAGTACAAGTGCCATTGGGTTATGGGATGCAGAAACAACTGTGCCTTAACAGCATCTGTGTGACGTTCATTGATATCTGCTATCTTTTGGCCCAATCGCTTTACATCAACACCTGGCTTGAGCTGTACAAAGGTTTGATAGGTATTGTTGTTCCAGTTATTACCGGCCGAATAAAAGTTTTCATTTGCAGTCAGTGATACCAGATAATCAAACTTGAACTCTGTATTATAAGGCAAATCCTTCATTACGCCGGTAATTTGGCAGGTTTGCTTTTTATCTATGTTAATTACCTTGTACATTGGGCTCTCATTGTCAAAGAGCTTGCGGGCCAGGCTTTCGGTAATTACTACGCTATTCACTTCATCCAGCGCATGTTTAGGATCGCCCTCAATAAGCGGAAAACTGAACATGGTTAAGAATGGTTTATCCACATCGCGACCTTCGGCTTTAATAATTTTATCGCGGTAAGAAAACAACCTGTCGATTGGCCAATATATACGAGACACATCCTGCACCTCCGGAAACTCCTGCTTTAGGGCAGCCCCTACAGGGCCCGACGTAATATCAGAACAATAAATCTGGCCCGTAGTATCGGCCGAGCGAAGCCAAAGTTTATATAAGGTACCTTTATTGGCATGAAACTGATCATAGCTCAACTGGTGTTGTATCCAGGTATATATCAAGATAGTGCCTGCCATACCCACCGCTAAACCAGCTATGTTAATGGCCGAAAAAGCTTTGTTACGGTACAGGTTTCGCCAGGCAATTTTAAAGTAGTTCTTAAGCATGCTTCAATACTTTTTATGACTAGTGAAAACCGCATGCCACTTAAATAACGAACTTATTACCAATAAAATAACTGACAGAGCAAGATCAAAATTGTTCACTTTCGTACAGTGAATGTTCGGGAACAAACACTTACACCCATTAACGGTCAGTTATCCAATTTCATTAGCAAAGCGGGCCTCCATGCGCTTCATTACGGTGGTAGCTGTTAAGCCATGCACAAATATAGATAGTAATATAGTGAAAGTTACTACAGTCCATATTTGCTCGGCATAAGGAAAATGTGCTTCTTTAAAAGCATAGCTCAGATAATAGATAGAACCCATACCCCTGATACCAAAAAAGCTGATTACCCATTTTTCTCTGGAATGGAGCTGTATACCGAACAAACTCAAATAAGAAGTTAGTGGCCTTACAATGAATAAAAACAGAATGGAAAAAGTGACCATTGGCCAGGTTAAATTGTTGAGTATACCAGTGGTCAGACTTCCACCAAAAAGGATAAGCACAATGGCCACCATAATGCGCTCTGTCTGATCGGTAAAGTCGTGCAACTTAGTATGCAATTTATGGCCTCTTTCATAATGGCGTAAACTTAGTCCGGCCACAAAAACAGCCATAAAGCCATACCCATGCGCTAGTTCTGTTATGCCGTAAACCATCAGTGTTAGCGATAGGGCAACAAAGCCATCGCGCGTTTCCAAAACTTCCAAACGGTCGCCTACGCTAAAAATTAGGTATCCCAATAACCGTCCTATTATTACGCCAATAACTAACCCGATAACAACTTTAAGAATCAGGGCATACCCGGCCCATTCCCAAATACTGCCCTGCCCTTTATTAGCCATTTGCGACATAGTGATAGCCAGCATTACAAACGGAAACGCAAACGCATCATTCATACCGGCCTCGGCAGTTAAGGCAAACTTGGTCTCAAATCGCAATTTTTCGTTAGGCGGCCCAACCTGTACATCTGAGGCTAATACCGGATCGGTAGGCGCCAGGGCAGCACCCAGTAACAGCGCCGATGCTACATCCATCCCGAAGAAACCATAGCCCAGTAATGCGGCTATGCCAATGCAACCCAGCATACCCCACGTAACCAAACGAATAGGCGTTTTCCAGGTTTTATAGGCAAAGGACCGGTCTATTTTAATACCTGTACCCATCAACGAAATAATAACCACCAGCTCAGTTAAGTGTGAGGTATAAGTTTGATGTTTACGCGGATCGGCGTTAGGAAGTAGATGTGGAAATACTAAATAAATAAGCACACCAGCCAGCATATAAATAATGGCGTATGAAATACCGGTTCGCTTACTTATAGCCGGCATCCATGCCATGCCTAATGCAGCAATACCAATTACACTTATAATAATGATGTACTGATCCATAATAAAACCGGAGGGGCTAGAATACCTCCACTACAACTCAAACACCAAAGTGTTTAATACCTGTTAAATTGATTACAGGCAGCTCTGCAGCATGCTGACGTGTAAGTGCGTTTACAGCCGCAATAATGTCATCAGCACATGGCATTTCTGTTATTGTATTATTAAGGTAGCGGCTTACGTGCATAATCACCTCATTCTTGCTTTGAGCCTGTGGCGGTACCAAATAGCTTAATACCTGGCTTGGCACCATCCAGGGTGTATGCTGCGGATTAGTTAAGGCGTATAATACCACTGTGGGCGTATTGGTTGCAGCAGCAATATGTACCGTGCCCGTATTTACCGATACTACAACGGGGGCCTGTGCAATCAAAGTTGCAAATTCGCTCAGCTTGAATTGACCGGCCACGTTAAAGGTACCCACCCCTGCCAAGCCTTGAATGGACGCGGCCATAGCATGTTCGCTCCCTGAGCCGGTAAACAATACCTGGTAACCCAGTTCGTTAACCGCTTTTTGAGCAGCTTCAGCCCAACGCTCTTGTGGATACTCACGTTTAGGTTCACTTACTCCTGGGTGCATAACCAGCCAGGGCTTTTGTATATCCACACCCTGTTGCTGTAACTTTTGTGCCACCTGCGGCCATAAGTCGGGCAACTGTAAACTCAACCTCTCGTCTTCTGTAAAGGCACCAACAGAAGCTACCAGATCCAGATCCCGCCTCACCTGGTGACGTATAATGTCGTATGGTTCCTTGTCGGGCACCCAATTAGTTAAAAGCTGGTATGGGTTTTCGCGGCAGTAAGCCAAACGTAAAGGTATACCGGCCAAGTAAGCCAGCATTACGGTAGGTAAAGGGTTTTGGCTATACACCGTAAAAGTGACTGCCGCATCAAACTGTTGTTGTTTAAGCTGGTTTACTACCGCTGTTACCGCCTCCTGGCCTGACGCCATACTGGTTTTTACCCACGGCACATCAAAAGTAATTACCTCATCTATTTCGGGTATCATACTGGCTATGCCTGCTGCCATACTGGAGGTAAGAACAGTTATTTGGGCGTTAAAGGTTTGCTTGAGCGCCCGCAAGGCGGGCGTTGTCATGAGCAAATCGCCCATATTGTCGGGGCGTATACAAAGTATCTTTTTACAATTTAACCAATTATTCATAAGCCGGCAGTACATAAAAACTTATAGCGGGTTTTTGTTTGCCCGGCCATGACACAAAACTGATTAACAAGCGTTTATATATACGAAAATTTATGCGTACATTTGCGCCCTAAAAAATATTCATAAAAAGATATGAAATTATCTCAATTTAAATTCAATCTGCCCGATTCTTTGATCGCTCACAACCCGTCTGATGTTCGCGACGAGTCTCGTTTGATGGTGCTACACCGCGATTCTGGCAAAATTGAGCACAAAATATTTAAGGATGTTTTGGATTATTTTGATGATAAGGATGTAATGATCCTGAACAACACCAAAGTTTTCCCGGCCCGTATGTATGGCAATAAAGAGAAAACAGGTGCTACCATTGAGGTTTTCTTACTGCGCGAATTAAATAAAGAACTGCGTTTATGGGATGTACTGGTTGACCCGGCCCGTAAAATACGTGTAGGCAACAAACTGTACTTCGGCGATGACGATTTACTGGTTGCCGAGGTTGTAGACAACACCACTTCACGTGGCCGCACTATCCGTTTTTTGTTTGATGGTACTGATGAAGAGTTTCGTCGTAACGTTGAAATTTTAGGTGAGACACCGCTTCCTAAATACATTAAACGCAAAGCCACTGCCGAAGATAAAGAGCGCTACCAAACCATTTTTGCTAAAAATGAAGGCGCTGTTGCAGCTCCAACCGCAGGTCTGCACTTTAGCCGCGAGCTGATGAAGCGCCTGGAATTAAAAGGTGTTGAATTTGCAGAAGTTACGCTTCACGTTGGTTTAGGCACTTTTCGCCCGGTTGAGGTGGAGGATCTGACAAAGCACAAAATGGATTCTGAACAAATTATCATCGAGCAAAAGCAAGCTGATATTGTAAACCGTGCCATTGAGCGTAAAACACGTGTTTGCGCGGTAGGAACGACGTCTATGCGCGCTATCGAATCTGCTGTCTCTGCCAACAAGACTTTAAAATCTGTTAATGACTGGACCAGCAAGTTCATTTTCCCGCCGTATGAGTTTAGCATTGCTAATTCTATGATTACTAACTTCCACACTCCCGAGTCGACCCTGTTAATGATGGTAAGTGCATTTGGAGGTTATGAGCATGTAATGAACGCTTATGAAATTGCTGTAAAAGAGAAATACCGCTTTTATAGCTACGGCGACGCCATGCTGATTATCTAAACAGACTTGATATTAGTTGTGAGATATTTGACAAAATACTCATGAATCCAAAACGCCATTGTTTTTACAATGGCGTTTTTTATTAGCATTATTGCAGGCGCATTCACATCAACTTTAACTATGCCATACGACGTTCATCTCGCATCCCATGTCTCACCTCACACGGCTAACTATGCTATTATTGTAGCCGGTGGTTCGGGCACACGTATGCAGGCGGCGGTGCCTAAGCAATTTCTTCTGCTTAACGGGTTGCCTGTTTTGATGCACACTTTGCTTGCTTTTCACAACAGCAATTCGCAACCTAAGCTTATTGTGGTTTTGCCCGAAGCCTTCCATGAATACTGGCAGCAGTTATGCGCCGAGCACAGTTTTAACGTTACTCACCAGTTAGTGGGCGGAGGGCCTACCCGCTTCCATTCGGTAAAAAGCGGATTGAAATTAGTACCCGATGATGCGTTGGTAGCGGTGCATGACGCCGTGCGCCCGCTTGTAAGCGCCCAAACCATTGAGGCGGCGTACCAGCAAGCCGCCCGGCAGGGCGCTGTAGTGGTAGCTGTTAAAAGCCGTGATTCGGTTAGGCAGGTAAAGGCAGCCCATACACAAAGCCTGCTGCGCGATGAAATATACCTGGTGCAAACCCCACAAACCTTTAAAGCAGATTTACTAAAGCGTGCTTATGAGTGCTCTTACCAGGAAAGCTTTACTGACGATGCCAGCGTAGCTGAATTAGCCGGTCATGCAATTCATATTGTTGAGGGCAGCTATCAGAATTTTAAGATCACGTTTCCGGAAGATATAGCCATAGCCGAATTACTGATAAACAAAAAGCCGCACGTTTAACAACGCGCGGCTCAATTAATTATTCTTTATAGTCAATTATGCCCTGCGGATAACTCCTAACAGAATAGCGATAATTGCAATGACCAGCAATACGTGAATAATGCTACCGTCACCGAAAGTTCCAAGTCCGTGGAATAGAAATCCTACTACCCACAATATGACTAATATTACTGCTACTAAATATAATAAGCCTCTCATAGTTTTAATATTTAGTTACGCCCTACGAATTATACCTAATATTAAAGCAATAATCGCTATAACAATTAAAATGTGGATTAAGCCTCCAACATTGTAAACAAACGCTCCTAATGCCCATCCTATAATAAGGATAACAGCAATAATGTACAATAAGCCTCTCATTTGGGTAAGTGTTTTAGTTTGATAAATGTATTTATTACTTACCTAACCAAAACCATTCCAAATTGTTGTTATAAAATAAAAAAACCCGCTTATGCGGGCTATTTTTAATATTCGTCTTCGTTAAAAAAGAAATCATCTTTAGTTGGATAATCAGGCCAAATCTCCTCAATATTTTCATAAGGTTCACCATCATCCTCCAATGCCTGCAGGTTTTCAATCACCTCAACAGGCGCACCCGAACGGATAGCATAATCAATCAGTTCATCTTTTGTAGCAGGCCATGGTGCATCTTCCAGATGTGAAGCCAATTCAAGAGTCCAGTACATACGTTATAATTTATTGTTGGGGTTAATTTATCAATTTTCGCAAAAATATAATATTTCTGAATGATTTATCAAATAATTTTTTCTACACCGATTATACACCTGGTTCCCATTTATTTTCAGGTATTTGCTGATCGTGCCCTACTTTACGTGCCAGCATAAACAGGTAATCGCTCAGTCTGTTTAAATATATCACAATTTTTTCATCAACAACACTCTCTGTAGCCAATTGCACCACTACACGTTCGGCCCGGCGGCATACGCACCTGGCTACATGGCAAAATGATATGGCATTACTACCGCCAGGCAGTATAAAATGTTTTAACTCCGGCAACTGGATTTCTATTGCATCCATTTCGTGCTCTAATAGGTCGATATCGCCATCAGTTAAATCGGGTATGGTCATTCTCGACTTTCCGGGCTCTGCCGCAAGCAATGCACCTATTACAAACAAGTTATTTTGTATATGCTGTAATACTTTTTTGTCCTGCAGTTGAATATCCTGGTCGGCAATTAAACCCAAATAAGCGTTTAGCTCGTCAACAGTACCATAGCTTTCGATACGAATATGATATTTAGGCACTCGGTTACCTCCTATCAGGGAGGTTAAACCTTTGTCGCCGGTTTTGGTATATATCTTCATCAGCGCTGCAATTAAATAATTTTCATAATCATTTGACGCAATGTGAATAATTTTTGATGTTTACTGCGTATTAATATCACACAACACATCGCCGTTATATGCAAGCTTTTCTGGTTAAACACTTTTCATTATATACTAAACTTGTTATTTGCTCAGTTAGTACGTTGCTGCTGCTTAGTTTTAGTTGCACTAACAGTAGCAATGCCAAACAAGGCAAACCCGCTCAAAAAGCTATGCCTGCAACAGCCGCCAGCTTAATTACCGAAAAGCTTTTTAATGAACTGTTTCCGCAACGGAACAAATTTTACACTTATGCCTCTTTTATAAAAGCCATAAAAGAGATAAGCCAAATTAAAGTAAACGTGACCCGCCGGGCGGTATCTGTATACCAAATTATACGTACTGATAAAGCTAGCGGTAAGGCTACCATCGTGCGCCAGGACGTTGACTGGAACGAGGCATGGGCAAAAGCTAAGCCCGACAGCAGTTATGAGGTGGATTATAGTAAATTTTGTACAGAAAAGAATGCTGCGACGAACAAAAAAGAACTGGCCGCTTTTTTTGCCCACATTGCCCACGAAACGCGCGGTGGTGTGGATGATACCTTTACGGATGGCCTGATGTACATTCATGAAAAAAATACAACATCAGCCTACATTGCCGAGAATGATGAGTACCCACCTGTTGCCGGTAAAAAATATTATGGCCGTGGACCGGTTCAATTAAGCTACAACGGCAACTACGGTTACGCCGGCGATTGTATTTTAGGCGATGACAAGATATTATTGAACAGCCCTGAATTGATTGAGACAGACCCCGTTCTGGCCTTTAAAACAGCCATTTATTTTTGGATGACACCACAAACGCACAAGCCCTCTGCACATGATGTAATGGTAGGCGTATGGCAGCCTAAACCAGCAGATAAGGCTAAAGGCCGCGCACCGGGCTTCGGTATGACCATTAATATCATTAACGGTGAAATTGAATGCAATAAAGGCGAAGATTTGTACAACATGAAAGACCGCATGAAATTTTACCAATACTTCCTCACCAAGCTTGGCGGTAAAGATACTGCCAATTGCTCTTGCGGCAAAATGCAACCTTACTTGTACGGAGTGAACGAATAGATAAGCGCTGGGGTCAGACATAAGGTCATAAATTAAAAAAGCCACAGCAATTGCTATGGCTTTTTATTTATGCCGGTAAACAATAAGTCAGTTTCTCGGCTCTCAGTTCCTTATTTACTTATTCTGTAACCAATACGCCATCGGCCATAATGGTAACATCTTTTTTAGGCTTATTGATTTTGGCGATTTCCGTTTGGCTTTTGCCGGCATCTTTAGCGTAATGGCGCAGGCGCTCCACTGTAGTTTCAGTAACTTTGGCTTTACCTTCAACCACTACCTTTTTACCTACAATGTTTTGCGGCATAAAATAAGCATAATCGGTAAAACGCACCATCACGTCCTCGCCGTTCGCTTGTTTAAGTTTCATGAAGCAGCCTTTCTTAGTGCAAACTTCGGTTACCACACCAGCAATCTTTCCGTTATAAACAGTGTCTTTGCTTAGCTCTTTGTTCAAGTTAGCCAAGGTAATGGCCTTGTCCTTGGTTACCGCTTTGCCATAAGTTACACCAGGTGCAGCCGGCTTAATAGCGCTTTGCTGCGCATAGGTAAAAGCAGCGCTAAACAGGGCCGCAATAAATAACATTAATGTTTTCATAACGAGTTTATTATTAGCGTAAAGGTATCAAAAATATGGCTACCCGAATAACCGGTTCATGTATTTTAAATATGCCTTTTAAGTTAATGCCGCTTAATATTTATTAGCCAAAACCAGTGCAGGGGTTATCATGTTATCAATTGCACATTAGGTATTAAGTTATGGAAACACAAGCAGCAGGTATAACCGCGTCAACCGATGAGAAGGATTACTTTGAGGTGGCGCCAGGCGTATGGGGAATGAAAATAGTTTTTGTAAACATTTTTATGATAGCCACCGGGAAGGATAATGAATGGGTGTTGGTTGATGCCGGCCTAAAAGGCTTTGCCGGAAAGATTGAAGAAATGGCGGCTGATTTATTTGGCGAAAATAACCCGCCTGTTGCTATTATCTTAACTCATGGTCATTTTGATCATATAGGTGCGCTTAAGCAGTTATTAACCAAGTGGGATGTACCGGTGTATGCGCACCCCCTGGAAATGCCTTACCTTACCGGCTTGTCGGCTTATCCACCGCCCGATCCAACTGTGGGCGGCGGCTTAATGAGCTTTATGTCAGTACTGTATCCTAAAAAACCAATTGATTTAGGTAACCGGGTACATGCCCTTCAGGAAAATGGTGGTTTACCTTATTTGCCCGAATGGTTGTTTGTATTTACACCCGGGCATGCACCCGGTCATATTTCGTTGTGGCGCCAGCGCGATAAACTGATTATTGCCGGTGATGCGTTTGTGACCACCAAGCAAGAATCGGCCTTCTCGGTTGCCACGCAAAAAAGACTGGTATCTGGCCCACCTAAATATTTTACAGCCGATTGGATTGCCGCAGCAGCATCCGTAAAAAAGCTGCGTGATTTGCATCCGGCTATTGCTGCCACCGGCCACGGCAAACCTATGTACGGGCAGGAACTAACCGAGGGTCTGGAAAACCTGGTAAGCAATTTTGACCAGGTAGCGGTACCAAGCCAGGGGCGGTATGTAAAAGAGCCGGCTAAAGCCAATAAACGTGGGGTGCAATATGTACCGCCCGAGCCTTTTAACCCTATACTGGCTGCATCGGTTGCAGGTTTACTGGCTGTAGGCATATACACACTCGTAAAAAAAGCTAAAAAATAGCTTTATAATGGAGTGGCACATTGGCTGTTCGGGTTTTCATTATAAGCACTGGAAAGAAGTTTTCTATCCGGAAGGCGTGCCGCAACGCAAGTGGTTTGATCACTATTGCCAGCATTTTGATACACTGGAGCTCAATAACACTTTCTATAATTTCCCTCGAATTACATCTTTAGAAAAGTGGTATGCTGATAGTCCGCCTGGCTTTTTGTTTGCGGTGAAGGCTTATAGGGGCATTACGCATTTTAAAAAGCTAATTGAAACCCAAGCCCTGGTAAGCGAAATGTATCAGGTTATTAGTGATGGACTAAAGGAAAAGTTGGGCACGGTACTCTTTCAGATGCCGCCCAATTTTACTTATAGTGAAGAGCGATTAGAGCGCGTACTGAAAAGCCTTGATCCAGTTTTTAATAATGTGATTGAAATGCGTCACAATAGCTGGTGGCGGGATGATGTATATGTAGCACTGGCTAAACAAAACATCAGCTTTTGCGGCATGAGCCATCCTACCCTGCCCAACGATGTGATAGCCAATACACCTGTTCTGTACTATCGCATGCACGGAAATCAACAATTGTACGCCTCGGCGTATAGCCCTAAGGAATTGCAAGACTTTGCTGAAAAAGTGAAAGCCACACAAGCCGAGCGGGCCTACATTTACTTTAACAATGATATAGGTGCCTCGGCAATATTCAACGCTAAAGAGTTGTTAGAGATAAGTAAATAACTATTTAACTGAACACAATTTAAATTATTTCACCCTCAACTCCCAGCTCTGGCAACTCCGTTTTTTCCATCCAGCCCTTACCTTCGGTAAAACGGGCTATCAGCATCGCCGCCGCCGTATCACCAGTGGCGTTAAGTAGTGTGGCCATGGGGTCTACCAGGGTGCCAATAATCATGGCCGGGGGCAGGGCTTCTGGTGGAAAGCCGTAGGCAGCAATAAATAGCAATTCGCCCACATAGCCTCCATTGGGTATGCCGCCTTCAACCATGCTGACCAAAACCGTCATGGCTAGGGCCAATATAACAACATCGGCACTATTAAAACTTTTGCCAAATAAGGCAAACACCACTGCCATTTTTATGATGGATGATATGCTCGATCCATCCTTATGCAAGGTGCCACCCAGCGGTATGGTTACGTTAGCAATAATAGCGGGTATGCCTATCTTTTTAGCAGCATCCATATTAGCCGGAATAGTAGCTATACTGCTACAGGTGCCCACAGCGGTTGCCGAAGGAATGATATTGTTGCGCCAATAAGTTCTTACCCCTTTTATCCCGCCGGCTATAAAAGCATATAGGCTAAAGAAAACCACAAAGTACACGGCGCCGGTTGCATAATATAAACCCAATGAACGCGCATAAGCACCAAACAACTGCGGACCAAACACACCTACCTGATAAGCAAAATATGCCCCAAGTCCTACAGGTCCAAGCTTCATAATAATGATAAACACCTGCTTAAAAACCTCGTTGCCTGATTGCAAAAAGCGTGTAAAGCTGGCTCCCTTCTCGCCTGCCCGCAAAGCGCCAAAGCCGATAATTACCGAAAAAATGATCATAGCCAGCATGCTCTTGCGTGAGAGCAGCTCATAAAACTCGCCTGTAGTAAATAACTGCGTTATTTGATTACCCCAAGGTCGTTTGTTTACCTGCTCGGTAAGCGGGGCACTGGTAAGTTGCTCATGTATCGGGAAAATCCATACGGCTACCATAGTTAAGCAGGCCGAAATAATAACCGTTGCTAAAAACACCAGCGACATCACAGCCATAATACGGCTTAGCTTTTTGCCCTGGTCTAACCCTGCAATGGCCGATGAGATAGCAAAGAACACCAGTGGTATTACGGCGGTAAACAGCAGATTGAGGAAAATGTCGCCTATAGGCTTAAGCACCTCCACCTGCTTACCCAGCACCAGCCCGGCTGCACTGCCACATAAAATACCGGTTAGCAACCAAATGATACCGCTGTAATTTTTATAAAAGTTATTCATGTTGTAGGGCTAAATGTAATAAAAAACATTCGTCTGCACTTATATAAGCCGCGCACTAACCCACATGCAAACATTGCTTTTTTCCTATTTTTGCCACCAAGTATTTTATATAATGAAACACTACTACCTCGGCATACTCTTCCTTTTTTTAAGCCTTAGCGTTTTTGCTCAAAAGTGGAACGTTGAAAACACGCCCGGCCCCAATAAAAAAGTAACCATTACCACCGATGAAGGGACCTGGATGAATGTGGACGTTAGTCCGGATGGGAAAGTTATAGCGTTTGACTTACTGGGCGACATCTATATCATGCCTGTTTCCGGTGGCAAAGCCACGCAAATAACCAGCGGTAAAGCCTGGGATGTACAACCCCGCTTTAGCCCCGATGGCAAACAAATAGCATTTACCAGCGACCGAGACGGTGGTGATAATATATGGATAATGGCTACCGACGGGGCAAGCAAGCGCCCTGTAACCAAGGAAACCTTTAGATTGTTAAACAATGCCTACTGGACGCCCGACGGCCAGTTCCTAGTAGCCCGTAAGCACTTTACCAATACACGCTCCTTAGGCGCAGGCGAAATGTGGCTATACCATAAAAATGGCGGCGAAGGTATACAACTTACCAAACGCAAAAATGACCAGCAAGACGCAGGCGAGCCGATTGTATCGCCTAAAGGAACATATGTTTATTGGAGCGAGGATGTAACGCCCGGCCCTAATTTTCAATATAACAAAGACCCAAATCAAGGCATATATGCTATTAAGCGAATAAACCGCCAAACGGGGCAAATTGAAACCGTTACGGGCGGCTCGGGCGGCGCATGCCGGCCACAAATATCGCCCGACGGTAAATTGATGGCCTTTGTGAAACGTAACCGCTTAAAGTCCGTTTTGTATATCCACAACCTCGGCACTGGTGAGGAGTACCCGGTGTATGATAACCTGAGCCACGACCAGCAGGAAACCTGGGCCATTTTTGGAACCTACCCCAATTTCAACTGGTTACCCGACAATCAGCATATTGTGTTTTATGCCAAAGGCAAGATCTGGAACCTCGACATTTCAACCTTAAATGCGGTTAATGTTCCGTTCGAAGCGACTAATCAACAGACCATTACTGAGGCACTTCACTTTCCGCAAAAAGTATTTCAGGATGAATTTACCGCCCGGATGATACGGCAGCTCAGTACTTCGCCGGATGGTAAACGTGTTGCCTTTAACGCTGCTGGTTACATTTATATTAAAGATTTGCCCGGCGGTAAACCCGAGCGCATAAGCACTACACCCGAATTTGAATACGAGCCGTCTTTTAGTCCGGATGGCAAGCAATTAGTTTATACCACCTGGAGCGATGAATTTAAAGGATCGGTTAATATTATTGATTTGGCTACCCGCCATGTAACACGTTTAACACCTGACCGTGGCTTTTACTATTCTCCTGTATTCTCTAACAAAGGCGATAAAGTTGTATACCGTAAAGGCGAGGGGAATGATGTTTTAGGCTATGCCTTTGGTAAAAATCCGGGTATTTACGTGGTTACCTCAACCGGCGGGACACCACAGCTCCTCCTCAATAATGGCATCAGGCCACAATTCTCTGCCGATGACAGCAAGCTTTACTATCAAAGTGCCGAGGATGGCAAAAAAGCTTTCAAAATGATTGACCTGGTCAATGTAGGTATAGCTCCTAAAACGTTGTATACATCAACTTATGCCACTCAGTTTGCTCCCAGCCCCGATGGCAAGTGGATGGCGTTTACCGAACTGTACAACTGCTATATCACACCGTTAACGTATACGGGTAATGTGCAGGAGCTATCGTCAACCAACAAGGCGCTGCCGCTTAACCGCCTTACACGCGATGCCGGCACTTACTTACACTGGAGCAAGGATAGCCAAAAACTACTGTGGACGCTGGGACCTAAGTACTACTCGCGCGACATTCGCTCGGCGTTCCCCTTTGTTGAAAGCAACCCTGATAAAGTGCCCAATGCAGACACGGCAGGTATTGACATCGGGTTAAAAATAAAAACCGATGTTCCTGCCGGTAAAATTGCCTTTACCAACGCCCGCATTATTACCATGAAAGGTGATGAAGTGATTGAGAAAGGCACCATAGTGATAGATCGCAACGTGATTATGGCTGTAGGTAAAGATGTGCAGCCACCTGCCGATGCAAAGGTTTACAATTTAGCGGGCAAAACTATCATCCCCGGTATTGTAGATGTACATGGCCACCTGGGTGTTAGCCCGGACGGTATATCGCCGCAACAGGACTGGCATTACTTTGCCAACCTGGCCTACGGTGTAACTACCTCGCATGACCCGTCGAGTAATACCGAGATGGTTTTTAGCCAGGCTGAAATGTTGAAAGCAGGCCGCATGGTCGGTCCGCGGGTATACTCTACGGGTACCATACTGTACGGCGCCGATGGCGATTTTAAGACTGTTATAAACAATTTAGATGATGCCCGTTCCCATTTACGCAGGTTAAAAGCGGTAGGTGCTTTCTCGGTTAAAAGTTACAACCAGCCGCGCCGCGAACAGCGCCAGCAAATCATCGAAGCTGCGCGCGAACTGCAAATGGAAGTAGTGCCCGAAGGCGGCTCAACTTTTTTTACCAATATGAACATGATTGCCGATGGACACACCGGCATTGAACATAACATACCCGTATGGCCCGTTTACAAAGACGTAAAGAGCTTTTGGAACGCCAGCAAAACTGGCTACACTCCTACCCTTATTGTTGCCTACGGAAGCCAGTTTGGTGAAAACTACTGGTATGACCGTAGTGAGGTGTGGAAGAACGAGCATCTGCTTAGCTTTACCCCTCCGGCTATTATTGACAGCCGCTCGCGTCGCCGCACCACTTCCGAGTATGGAGATTATGGCCATATTGATGCCGCTCGCGCTACCAAGCAAATTGCCGACGGGGGCATCCGGGTTAACCTGGGCGCACATGGCCAGTTGCAGGGCTTAGGCGCACACTGGGAGCTATGGATGCTAAACCAGGGCGGCTTTACCCCTATGCAAGCTTTACGCTGCGCCACATTAAACGGCGCTGCTTACTTAGGCATAGATAAAGAAATAGGCTCATTAGAGGCAGGCAAGCTGGCCGATTTGGTGGTACTTAATCAAAACCCATTAGACGATATTCGCAATAGTGACAACATCAAATATGTAATGGTAAACGGGCGCCTGTTTGATTCAGATTCTATGAACGAAACGGGCAATACTGAAAAGCCCCGATTGCGCTTTTGGTGGCAGCTAGGTAGCGGCAATTTAATGAACATGCCGGTAGGTAATACAGAGACCTATTTGTTTGGCACCAGCGATGGTGAGAATTAAATTGATAGGTTAAGCGTTGACGCTTCATTTACCAAGTTCAATTTGCTGAACTTGGTAAATGATAGCTATCCGTTGATCAAAAACCCTGTAGCAGCCACTCATAAAACGCTGGAAAATCATCATGCCATTGCTGCTCGTTGTGACCTGCTCCAGGGATAATTTGTACGGCTACCTGCCTCTCATGGTCAACTTTTTCTTGTACAATTTGAGCCATACCCTGCATATCGCCCACCATGTCGTCACTTTCGGCATCGCCACAAACAAAATAAAAGCGGGAGTTGCTTAAATTTTCGGCTTCGAGCGCAAAGGCATAAATTTCTTTAGCTATCCAAAATGCTGGGGAGAATATGCCTGCGTTACCAAAAGTTTCCGGGTGTTTCAGGGCAGCATAAGCGGCTATTAAACCACCCATTGAGCTGCCTACAATGGCGGTATGCCGGGCATCGGACTGTGTGCGGTAATTACTATCAATAAAAGGTTTTAACGTATTCACTAAAAATGCTGCGTATGCATTGCCTCTCCCCTCACCATGTTCTTCAGAATCGTAAGGATTATATTCGTTGATACGACTTTCCTCGCCATGGTCAACTCCTACTATAATGCAGGCTTTATGGTAAAACTGGTGGTCCATCACTTCATCCACGCCCCACTCCTGGTAGCTTGCGGTATATTGATCAAAAAGGTTTTGACCATCCTGCATGTAAATAACCGGATAGCTTATGTCTGATTGCTCATATTCTGCTGGCAGGTACAGCCACACCCTGCGCTGGCTCTGCAATTCGGGCATGTGAAAATGCTCGTCTAATATATGTACTTGCGGGCTGGCCGTATGTTGTTCTTCGCTTATTGGGTCTTGTTGTGGTTCGTTATCCATGATGATCGTATGCCACATCATATACAATAGCCCTGCCAACTTTTAAAAAGATTAACAACAACCTGTACTCCTTCATGAGGTACTACTTCCGGCTTAAGGTCATTTTTACAGGCAGTATGTGCCCTTGCTTGTCAAACAGCATTTCATCCAGGCAAACTACCCGTCGGTTCGCGCCAGATTGATCGAGTGGGCGGCGATGGTAAACGATATAGTACTTATCATCTTTTGCAGAATGAATAACCGAGTGATGCCCGGCACCTGTAGCAATCTTAGGGTCTTGCTCTAAAACAGTAGCAACCCGTTTAAACGGACCGAAAGGTGAATCGGCAATAGCATACGCCACTTTATAATCGGGCCCGGTCCAGCCCCCTTCGGACCACATGAAGTAGTACTTGTTATTTCGCAGAAACATGTATGGACCCTCTGCATAATGGTCAGGCGTAATTTCCTTATATAAAGTACCATCGGGCAGCGGCTCAATGCCAGTGAAATCTTTTTTCAGTTTCACTATATTACAATGCCCCCAGCCGCCATAGTACATGTAGTAAGAGCCATCTTTATCGCGAAACACAAATTGATCAATGGGTTGTGCACCATTTACTATAGTATCTATAAGTGGTCGGCCCAGTAAATCTTTATAAGGGCCATCGGGTTTGCCGGCCACTGCTACACCTATGCCACCTACCTCACCCGGGTGAACATCATTCGCGCCGAAAAATAAATAATACTTACTACCCTTTTTTAATACCGCAGGTGCCCACATGGCTTTATTAGCCCACTTTACGGCGGCGGTGTCGATGATATGCGGATGTTTTGTCCAGGTTTTCAAATCGGCAGATGAGAATGCATCCATAAACACCTGGTCTTTGTATTTAGCGGAATAAGTCGGAAATATCCAATAAGTATGGCCATATTTAACGCCTTCGGGATCGGCATACCAACCTTTCAAAACCGGGTTGTGCTGCGCTTGCGTCTGGCTAACAATTAAAGTAAGAAGCAATAAAGTGAAAAGGTACCTCATTTGTAGCTTAAATATGTCTCTGTTACACGGTAAAAATAGAAAAAGGGCTGATAGTAACCTATCAACCCTTTGGTATGAGTGGGGCCGTACTAGCGGCCGCTTATATCATTATAATCTCTATCAGTAGCGCCGGTATACACCTGGCGAGGGCGGCCAATAGGCTCTTTGTTCTCTTTCATCTCTTTCCATTGGGCAATCCATCCTGGCAGACGTCCTAAAGCGAACAATACGGTAAACATATCGGTTGGGAAACCTAATGCACGGTAAATGATACCTGAGTAAAAGTCAACATTAGGGTAAAGCTTACGCTCCACAAAGTAAGGATCTTTCAATGCTACTTCTTCCAGGCGTTTGGCTATGTCCAACACTTCGTCATTTACACCTAAGTTTTCCAGTATGTCATCGCATGCCTTTTTAATGATTTTAGCACGCGGATCGAAGTTTTTGTAAACACGGTGACCGAAGCCCATTAAACGGAAAGGATCGTTTTTGTCTTTAGCTTTGGCAATCCATTTATCAGTATCGCCACCATCGGCCTTTATTTGCTCCAGCATTTCAATTACCGCCTGGTTGGCGCCACCATGCAACGGGCCCCAAAGTGCAGAGATACCCGCTGAAATTGATGCGTACAAATTAGCATCAGATGAACCTACGATACGTACGGTTGAGGCCGAGCAGTTTTGCTCATGATCGGCATGCAAAATAAGCAGCTTGTTCATTGCACTAATCACTACCGGGTTTATCTCATACGCTTCAGTTGGCTGACTGAAGGTCATGTACATAAAGTTGGTTACGTAATCAAACTTATTTTTCGGATAGTTAACCGGATGACCTAATGATTTTTTGTAGATCCAAGACACAATAGTGCTCATTTTGGCAATCAGCTTGTGTATCTCCAGGTCAACAATCTCAGGGCTCAGGCCCGGCTCTAACGACTCGGGGTTAAAAGCAGCTAAAGCGCCAATTAAGGATGACAACTGACCCATTGGGTGAGATTTTGACGGAAAGCCATCAAAAAACTTCTTCATGTCCTCATGCACCAATGTGTGCCTGTTTATCTCTAACTGAAATTTTTGCAGCTGCTCATTAGTTGGCAATTCGCCGTAAATAAGCAGGTAAGCTACTTCAATAAAGGTTGATTTTTCAGCCAGCTGCTCTATGGGATAGCCACGATATTTTAAGATGCCTTGCTCGCCGTCTAAAAATGTAATAGCGCTCTTAGTTGCTCCGGTATTTTTATAACCAATGTCTAATGTAATATAACCGGTCAAATCGCGCAGCTTGGATATATCCAATGCTTTTTCATTTTCTGTACCTTCTATAACAGGCAAATCATACGTTTTATCACCAATTTTCAGTTGTGCTGTTTCCGACATAATTCTGAGTTGTATCCGCAGCAAATGTAAATAAATATGGCATTATTCACCGTTGCAGATAAAGTTTATCACTTAAAATTTACCTAACATAAATACAAGCAACGCTTATATTGTTTGTTGAAGGCTAAAGTTTAGCCTAAAGGCAATTCATTATAATTTTTGTTCTATTTAATTTCTTCTTTTATTTCACCACACTCCAGCATTTCATCGCCGTAATATGGATTTTTAATTTCCTTTTGTGCCGATAACCAATAACCACCTTTACCTTCGTTAGCCATAGGACAATAAGCTACGTAAACAGGCGCGGCTTTATTGCTCATGCCTTTTATTAACGGAATAACATCATTGCTTAATTGTAAAAACAACATGCGTTGCGATTTTACATCTTCCGTGTCGCCAATCTTATCAGCCAGGTCCTCTGCCTCACTACAGCCTTTTATCTTTTTTAAATGATCTGCCAAATCACCGGCAGATTTTTTTGCAGCGCTACCATCACTTTTAACCAGGTTATCCTTTACCTGAAGATAAGCCTTATAAACTTTTATAGTATCGGTTTGCATAGAAGAAGCATCCTTGTTGTCAGCACTTTCAGCTACGCTTTCTTGCTTGGGTGCTTGTTGGCAAGCAGCCGCCGCTAAAACCATCCATAAAGCAAATATGAATCTATAATTTTTCATGATAATGTAGTTATGTTACAGCGGCTAAGTTAAGTATTTGTGTTTAAACGCGCATGTGTAACTGTATACACAACCTTTAATCAGTTGCAAACTAAAAAGCCCCTGGCTTTACCAGGGGCTTTTCATCTTTACATATTGCTTACCACCTTCCGCGACCGTAAGCATGGCCACGGCCCGGATGGCCATAATAGCGGTGATGAACTATTACCGGACGGCGAACAACCACAGGGCGGCGGTAATAACTTCTTACGGGATAATCGTAAACCGGACCTCTGTCAACCACTACTACACGTGGTGCAGGTGCATAATAAGCAGGTTGTCCAAAATTTATACCTATGTGACCGCTTACCTGTGCTTTTGCGGTGCCGAAAGTAATTAGAGTTACTATAAATGCTGCTAAAAATGTTATTCGTTTCATAGTCGTATCCTGTTTTAAATTATCATTATACTATTGCGTTGTTATAAGTTTAAGACAACAAATCAACATGATGGTTTAATGACAAAGCAAACGTTATGCTACTTTAGCAATATAAGCAGGCTAACGAACAACGAAACAACTTAAAAATCAGGGGTTTCGCCAAGGCTTTTCCTTTTAAAACTTTCTATTCAAAAAAGTTGTAAAGAGGGCTATTAAAAAAGTATATCAGAATAAACCATTACGAAAATGGAAAGGAATAGTGCAAGCAATCCCAGTATGGGCAGCAACCACATAAAATAGACGTCGTGCAGAGCAGACGTAAAAAACAAAATAGCGAGCCGGGAAGCTCAGCATTCACTAATTAAAACGCCGGATGAAAAATGTCCATCCGGCGTTTTAAATTATATATTAGTTCCAACGACCACCGCCGCGGTTGTTATCTTTTTGATAACCACCACCGCCGCCGCCACGGTTGCCACCGCCACCGTAGCCACCACCGCCACCACGGTTGCCGCCGCCGAAGCCACCGCCACCACGACGATCGCCACTTGGTTTTCTTTCTTCAGCCTGACTTACAGCAATGCTTCTGCCGCTTACTTCAGCACCGTTAAGACCTGAAATAGCTTTTTGCGCAGCTTCGTCATCTGGCATTTCAACAAAGCCAAAACCTTTGCTTCTGCCGGTTTCTCTGTCGATAATTAACTTTACTGAGTTTACCTCTCCGTATGCCTCAAAGAGTTCTTTTAAATCTGCTTCCTCTAAGCGATAAGGAAGGCTTCCTACAAAAATATTCATCAATTTAAATTTTCAATTATTAAGCATGGTTGCTTAACAACGCAATTAACATAAAAATTTCTGAATTAGTTGAATATTTGTTCGTCAAAAAAAAATAAAAATTAATTACGAATAAAAACCTCCTTTTTACTCATAAGTCTTACCGCTTTTACAATTGGCGACAGGGAAAGCGCTGACTTACTGAAACATGTTTCTCCAGCCCCGCCGAAGCTTCAGCCTATTGGTTTATTGAACGATGCGGTTCAATACGTAGTATCTATTACAATAAACACCATGTGACCTTATGCTATACTATTTAAAGCAGGCTTTAAAATAACACTATTACCTGTGGGTATGTAACTGTCCGCCTACAACATGGCGCCCTTATCCACACTTTATCTTAACATTTGTTGATAAGTTATTTTCAAATTAAACTATTAGTTGAAAGCAGAGTATATTAAAGTATACAAGGTGTACAGAGAAGCGCTTCTGAAAATGTGGCAGAACCGCTTCTGACATACAGGATTGTACTAGTATTGGCTTTTGGTGTCATAATTGAACTGAATGTGCCAGAATTCAATACTATGACAAATTCACGTTTAAAAATTTTCACCTGGCACATACACGGAAGTTACCTTTTTTACCTTTCCCAAGGTAATTATGACATCTATATACCTACCAAACCAGAGAAGACTGAGGGTTATTATGGCCGAGGCGAGACTTTTCCTTTTAAGAAAAATGTGATTGAAATTTCGGCAGAAGAAGTTAAAAATCAAGAATTTGATATCATTCTATACCAAACCAATCAAAACTACCTGATCGATCAGTACGAAATCTTATCGGCAGAGCAACGCGAGTTGCCTAAAGTATACATTGAACATGATCCACCACGTCAGCATCCTACAGACACAAAGCATGCGGTAAACGATCCTAACGTTAATTTAGTACACGTTACCCACTTCAATAAGTTAATGTGGGATTGTGGCGAAACGCCAACAACTGTAATTGAACACGGCGTAACCGCACCAGATGCACTTTATACAGGCGAGAAAGCCAGAGGTATTGTAGTGATTAATAACTTACCCCTACGAGGCCGTTTGTTAGGCCTGGACATTTTTTTGAAAGTACGCGAGCATGTACCAATTGACCTTGTGGGTATGGGAACCGGCGATTTAGGTTTAGGTGAAGTTTTGCACCCCCAGTTGCCCGAATTTATATCACAATACCGTTTCTTTTTTAATCCTATACGCTATACCAGTTTAGGACTTGCCGTTTGTGAAGCTTTAATGCAAGGTATACCCGTTGTAGGACTGGCCACAACCGAACTTTCGGCAGTGATAGATAACGGCCACTCGGGCTTTATACATACCGACGTGAATTACCTGATCGATAAAATGAATTTGTTGCTTGAAGATGCTGAGCTGGCCCGGCAGATTGGCGCCGGAGGCCGAGAGCTGGCTCAAAACCGGTTTAACATTATGCGGTTTACCCATGAGTGGGAGCAGCTGTTTAAAAATGTAGCACAGCAATCAAAAAGTTCGATATATATTTCCTGATCCTATATAATACTGAATAATCTCTAAAATACCATCTATGAAAGTTAACCAGCCATATATTGCGTTTATCAGTGAGCATGCCTCCCCTTTGGCTACACTGGGCGGCGTTGACACTGGCGGCCAAAACGTATATGTTGCTCAAACGGCTAAATATTTGGCCCGTAAAGGTTATAAGGTAGATGTGTTTACCCGTTGGGAAGATGCATCACTACCGCAAACAATTAACTGGGTGCCTGGGGTGCGCGTTGTACATGTAAAAGCCGGCCCGGTAGAGGTAATTGCCAAAGAAAATATTTTGGACTTTATGCCGGAATTTACGCAAAGCATGGTTGATTTTATCAGTGCGGAGGGCGTTAATTACGATTTAGTACACGCCCATTTTTTCATGTCGGGCCTTGTAGCAGCAAACTTAAAATGCATTTTAAATATCCCTTTTGCCATAACCTTCCATGCTTTAGGGCATGTTAGGCGTATACATCAAGGCAACAGCGACCAGTTTCCGCCTCAACGCTTACAAATCGAGGAAGATATTGTTAAAAAAGCAGATTATATTATTGCCGAGTGCCCTCAGGACCGCGATGACCTGATGAATTATTACAAAGCGCCGTCGTACAAAATCGTGGTCATACCTTGTGGTTTCAGTCACCAGGAATTTTATCCTATAGAAAAGAAAGTAGCCCGCAAATCATTGGGGTTAGATGCTAATAAACATATTATATTGCAGTTAGGCCGTATGGTACCTCGTAAAGGGGTTGATAACGTTATACGGTCATTAAGCTATCTTAAAGATCCTCAATCTGTACAATTGCTTATCGTCGGCGGCGAAAGTGAAATTCCTAATCCTGCCGAAAGCCCTGAGTTGGGCCGCTTACAGAAAATAGCTGCCGAACATGGTGTGGAGATGTGCATTAAATTCACGGGCCGTAAAAGCCGCGAGCAACTTAAATTCTATTATGCGGCTGCAGATATTTTCATCAGTACTCCGTGGTACGAGCCGTTTGGTATTACACCACTTGAGGCCATGGCTTGCGGCACACCGGTAATTGGCTCCAATGTTGGTGGCATAAAATATACCGTTGTAGATGGCGAAACAGGTGCTTTGGTACCACCAGAAGATCCGTCGGCTTTGGCTGGTAAGATTGAGGAGTTAGTAAGCGATGCCAAACAATTGCAAGTGCTGGGGCAAAATGCGTTAAAGCGGGTAAATAACTACTTTACTTGGTCGCACGTTACTGATAAGTTAGCCGCGTTATACGATAAGGTAATAGCTGTAAATCACAAAGGTTTATTAGAGCAGTTAAGCAAAGAAAAAGTTAAAGCTGCTTAATAACATCTATGAACAAAGCTATTTTTTTAGATAAAGACGGCACTGTAATTAAGGACGTACCTTACAACGTAAACCCCGACCTCATCACATTGCTGCCCGGCACCATTGAAGGTTTAAAACGACTGAGAGATGATGGGTATTTGCTGGTTATGGTAACCAACCAGGCAGGTGTTGCATGTGGCTACTTTGCAGAGACAGCCTTACCTGCTGTTGAGCAACACCTGCAGCAAATTTTAGGCGAACATGATTTAAATTTAGCAGGTTTTTATTACTGCCCCAATCATCCCGAAGGAACAGTTGAGCCCTATAATGTGTCCTGCAATTTTCGCAAACCTAAGCCAGGCATGCTTTTGCAGGCCGCCGAAGAATTGATTATCGACTTAAACCAATCGTGGATGATAGGCGACATTTTGAATGATGTAGAGGCCGGTAACCGTGCAGGCTGCCGTAGCATACTCATTGATAACGGCGGCGAGACTGAGTGGTTAAAAAACAATGCCTACCGCGAGCCTACTTATGTTTGTAAAAATTTGAGTGAAGCTGCAAATTTTATTTTGGCAAACGAGCGTGCACTTTAGATTTGCCGGCACCTTTAAGCAATAATTAATTTGTAGCTACCCTCTTACCTCATAAAATCAATCAGCATATTATTTGGCTTATCGATTAATAGTTTATATTAGGTGCAAAATCTAATATCGCTAATTAATATGGTAACTATTAAAAAAACAATGCTGGCTTGTGCATTGTCGGCCATGTGCACTATGCCTGTTATGGCGCAAAAGGCTACCGCCAAAAAAGCAGCCGCCAAAGCATTACCTGCCCCAGTCAAAGTAACTGCGGTAGAAGGAATAACAGAATACAAGCTGGCCAACGGTATGCGTGTATTGTTGTTTCCTGATCAAACCAAGCAAACAACAACCGTTAACATTACGTACCTGGTAGGTTCTAAATTTGAAAACTATGGCGAAACCGGTATGGCCCACTTGCTGGAGCACATGGTTTTTAAAGGAACGCCTAAGCACCGCAATATCCCCCAGGAATTAAACGCTCATGGTGCCGACTTTAACGGTACAACCTGGCTCGATCGAACCAATTATTACGAAACCGTCCCCTCAACTGACGAAAACCTTAACTGGGCGCTTGATTTGGAAGCCGACCGTATGATAAATTCATACATCGCAAAAACTGAACTGGACAAAGAATTCAGCGTGGTTCGCAACGAGATGGAATCGGGCGAAAACAGTCCGCAGCGTATACTAAGCGAGCGTGTGTTGTCTACAATGTTTCTGTGGCACAACTACGGTAAATCAACCATTGGAAACCGTGCCGATGTAGAAAAAGTACCTATCGACCGGCTGCAGGCTTTCTATCGCAAATATTATCAACCCGATAACGCTATACTTACGGTAGCTGGCAAATTCGACCCCACCAAAACCTTGGCCGCCATTAATCAAAAGTTTGGTAGTATAGCCAAACCGGCCCGTATATTACCCGCCAATTATACTGTTGAGCCGGTGCAAGATGGCGAGCGCACAGTTACTTTGCGCCGTGTAGGTGACATACAGGCTATTACTACCGGTTACCACGTTCCGTCTGGCCCTCACCCCGACACACAACCATTGAATGTACTGATTGGCTTATTGACCGATCAGCCATCCGGACGCTTGTATAAAAAGCTTGTTGAGCCTAAAAAGGCAACACGCATTAGCGGTTATGATTATGAAACCGCCGACCCGGGTGTGGCCTTGTTTAATGTGGAGGTACCGAAAGATAAAAATATTGATGAAGCAAAAGATATTTTATTAAGCACAGTTGAAACCTTCTCTGCCGAAAAGCCTACCGCACCTGAGGTTGAACGTATTGTGAACAAACAACTGAAAGATATTGAACTGGCTTTAAATTCTTCAGAAAATGTTGGCTTAAACCTGAGCGAATATATTGCACAGGGTGATTGGCGCTTACTATTTTATCAGCGCGATCAACTTAAAAAAGTAACACCAGGTGATGTGGTTAGAGTGGCCGACAAGTACTTCAAACCCTCGAATCGCACATTGGGTGTTTTTGTTCCAACAGAAAAACCGGAACGTGCCGAAGTTCCGGCCACGCCAGATCTGGCAGCCATGTTGAAGGGCTATACCGGCTCGCAGACTATTGCCCAGGGTGAAGCTTTTGATGCCAGCCCTGCCAATATTCAAAAACGTGTAACTGTAAGTAAAATAGGCGGCATCACACTGAATGCCCTCACCAAGCAAACGCGCGGCGAGGTAGTAGTGGCTAACATGAACTTTTACTTTGGTAACGAGGCTGCTTTACAAGGCAAAGGCACAGCCGCATCGTTTACTGCCTCTATGCTCAACAAAGGCACTAAAAACAAAACTCGCCAGCAAATACAAGATGAACTGGATAAGTTGAAGGCCCGTGTAGGGTTCAGTGGCGGCGCAAACAATTTGCAGGTTAGTATTGAAACCAATAAAGCGAATTTCCCGGCAGTATTGAAATTGGTGGCCGAAATTTTGAAAGAGGCTTCGTTTCCAGGAGATGAGTTGGATAAGATTAAACAACAACGCATTGCCGCTACCGAACAGCAGCGCAGCGAGCCTACAAATATTGCGGTGATTGAGCTGCAACGTTATACAAATCCTTATGAGAAGACTGACCCGCGTTATGTTTCGACTATAGATGAGTCGATTGCCATGTACAAGGCAGTAAGCGAGGCCGACGTTAAAAATTTTTATAAAGATTTTTACGGCGCATCAAATGCATACATCTCCATTATAGGCGATTTTGATGCGGCGCAAGCTAAAAGCATTATAACGCAGGAGTTTAGCAACTGGAAAAGCCCACAAACATTTGCCAGGCTTATTCCTAAACGCAAAGATTTTGCAACACTTAACAAAAGCATCGAAACGCCTGATAAAGCCAACGCTTTTTTCATTGGCTTACAGCCATTAAAGCTTAGCATGAAAGATGCCGACTATCCGGCTCTGATTATGGCCGACTATATGATTGGCGGCGGAGCTTTAAGCTCGAGATTAGCTAACCGCATTCGTCAAAAAGAAGGTATTAGCTATGGTGTAGGTTCTGGCCTATCTGCTGGTTACTTTGACCAAAACACTGGCGTTACGCAATTTTATGCTATATACGCCCCTGAAAATGCAGCCCGTTTAGATGCAGCATTTAAAGAAGAAATAGAAAAGGTGATTAAAGATGGCTTTACCGACCAGGAGGTTGCCGAAGCAAAAAAAGGCTATCTGCAATCGCGTGGTGTAAGCCTGGCTCAAGACAATGTGCTTGCCGGCACATTAAACACTTACAGCTATTACGGCGAGAACATTGCATTTTGGCAAAAAATGGATGACGCTGTCAGTAAATTAACTACTGCACAAATTAACGCTGCTGCTAAAAAGTACTATGATCCTACCAAAATTAGTATTGTTAAAGCAGGCGATTTCGCAAAAAAGAAGCCTACAGAAACCAAATAATTAGGTTTAACCAAGAAAGCCCCTTCTGCTTAGCGCTAAAGGGGCTTTCTTTTTTCTTATTAAGAAAAAGCTGTGCGAGGACCTAAAAGAAAGCAGAATTCTAAAACCCTATAGCATTTTGTTGTACTACTTATCGTATTTGGGAAATAAACGTATATTTGTTTTTAACACCACAATTTAATTAATAAGAAAAAAAGCGTGAAGATTGTAGTTATTGAGGATAATCCGGACATCAGCGAGATTATGGATTATATACTTAAAGATGAAGGCTATGAAGTGATTTCATCTGAAGATGGTACTATTGCCGAACGTTTTGACGAAATTAAACCCGACCTGGTCTTAATGGACGAATTGTTACCGGGCCAGCGTGGCAGTGAGTGGTGCAAATTCATTAAAGCCAACCCGGCTTTACAGCATATCCCTGTAATACTGGTATCGACAATGCCTAACCTTGAACTACTTGCTGAAAAAAGCGGCGCCAATGGTTTTTTAGAGAAGCCTTTTAATATCAGCGCTTTAAGTCAACTTATTCGCTCTTATGCAGATAACAAAAGCTGATCAATAGTACGCCCAAGCTCCTCAGTAAATGCAATAGCGTGTATCAAGCTCGTAACTATTTTCGTCTTTCATAGAAAAGTAATATTAACGTCCGTTTGTGCAACAAAAAAGCATGGCGTCGGTTAATATGCAACAATCGTTTAAACACTCCAACTCACTATGAAGAATTTGAAAGCGGTATTTTCACTTACAACTTTAATCATAACGGCGGTTACTTTAATTACTGCCTGTAAAAGTTCCACAAACCAAAGTAACGAGGCCGACTCCACCAATCATCGCATAAAACCCGGCAAAGTCTCTAAACGCACACAAGACGGATGCTACCTTTATGTAAGCGGGGCACAATCGCGTGATACACTATATGTTCAGCTGCACATTCAAAACAATAAAGTGAGTGGCCGAATGATTGAAGAAATTTATGAGAAAGATAGCCGCAAAGGCACAATTGCAGGTACTATGCAAGCCGATAAGTCCATAAAAGCAATATGGACCTTTATGCAAGAAGGCAGCACAGATACTATGGCCGTAGCCTTCAGATTAAACCATACCGGCCTGCTGCAAAAACCCTTGAAAGCGGATTCGAAAACAGGCAGGCAGGTAACAGACGCTGCTGCCCCCTATTCGGTTAAACTGGAGCCAACCGACTGTAATAAGGAATAACAGCTTTTTAACAAATATTAGTGGTTGTGCTTTTTGTGAATGTCTTTCACTAAGCACAACTTTTTTATTTCAGATTTTTTGATGGTAAAGGGCGAATACTTTAATCGTCCGGCAATCATCTCAGTTGTGTTGTCCGAATGCGCAATCACCTCATCATCTTTATCAGCAGTCAACAATCGCTTGTACATCCTGTAGTCACCCCACTCAATATAATACACTTCACCAGGTAAAATTTTTTTATCATGTATTACCTTTAACGCAACCCAGCAACCATTTTCCAGATACGGATACATAGAATGCCCCCATACCGGCAATGCAAAATCGCAATCCTCTATGCCCGGAAAGTACATATGGCCCACCGGTTGTGTGTCATTAATATCATTGTATACCTCCACACCTGATGCAGTAGCCGTCACTTCATACATAGGTATACCGATAAAAGGTTTCTTTACAGGCGCAGCCACCGGTGGCTTAACGCTACCATCAAGAAACGCTGCAAATTTTTCTTTAAATATTCGCAGCTTCTCTGTATCTATATTTTGCCTGCTCTTTATAATCTCTGTAATAGAACTGGGCGAGTTAAAACCAAGCGCTTCAGCCAGCTCAGCGTTACCATTAAATGCTCTGCCTTTGAGTTGATTATATAAAATAATAAACTCGAGTGTCTCTGGTCTTATGGTTTTAATCTTGGATGATCTGGAGGTACTTTCCATAAATAATCTAAAAATGTGGATAACTTTATCTTGATTGTAATACAGAATTTTCTTTATATTTGTTCTGTACAATTCAAAGAAATACAAAAAAAATGAATTATCCAAATAAAGAAATTCATTTAGCTGTTCTTCTATCGTAAAACCTTAAAACTGCACCTTTATGTATATCGCTTATTCGTCTTTACAAAACATCATGGACAAACCAATTCAACACTTAAAAGGTAATCCATTTTTAAAACGCCATGATAAATTAAGGTATAAGGGATACAAGGCCGCTTGTGAAAAGTATCAAAAAGAGATTGCTTCAATTCAGCAATATTTGCCCGACTGGAAACCAACCTTTAAATAAGCAGATCCAAAACGGTACTTGCTTACGGCAATTACTCAGTAAAAGCATAGGCCTACTACGTTTTAAATTTTAAATATTGAATATCATGATAAGAATGAACTTAAAAACACGGAATGAGCTGTGGTGGCTGATAATTTCTGTTGATTACACCTACAGCCGTATTGCCATTGCCGATCACGAGCTGAATGGGCAAACCCTCACGCTATGGCTTGAAGACAAGCAGGATTACAAAAACAAACTTGATGAGTGTCTGCAACTGAACATACCTGTTAAATACCTTACTAAAATCATAAAAACCGAGCATATGAACAGCTACGAAGGCACCCGTATGCACAGCAAAAAAAAGTACCTATTCCCTACCCGTATCCAAATTAGTGAGCCATTACATTGGTATCAATACGATGCTTCACCTATAGAACAGCAGTGGGCACGCGAGGCATTACTGAAAACAATATTAACGCAGCTGGTGGAAACAGAAACCTATGCTTATGATCTTGATTTTTGATCTAAGTATGCCGAATAGCATATTTAACATAAATGGTATATTATATTACGCCGTTAGAGCTGAACAAAAAATTTGCAGTATTAAACTAAGCGTTTTTCGAATGCCATAAAACGAAGGCCGGGCCTTTTGTTAAGCGTAATTTCGCCGCCTAAGTTGTACCCCAGCTTTAAGAAAAGATTTTGCATGGGCCGGTTAACAGTATTGGTATCAAGCCTAATCAATTCAACATTACGTTGAGCCGCCACAACCTCACACTGATGCAATAAAGCCGCAGCAATACCTTTACCTTGCATAATAGGACTGACAGCTAAACGGTGTGCTACAACTGCAGGCTCGGTAATATCCCAACCAGATACCTGGGCGTATTCTGGCTCCTGGCCATCAACAATAGCGATTACGCCGGCCAGCTTACCGTCTACTTCGGCTACCCACAATTGTCCGGCTTTTACATCGCCGGTATACACCTCGGCATTAGGATAGGTATCATCCCACTGCAAATTGCCGGTAGCCTGCATTATAGGCACCACTTGCTTAACAAGCTGCATAATGGGTTCTATATCCTGAAGTGTAGCCAAACGAATGTTCATATTTGGTTATAATAAAAGTCTTTGATTGATGTGATTAAAAAACACTAAGCCTTTTTGGTTTTTTCGGCTTCTGATTCCTTTACGCCTACCTCAACCAGTTCTTCACTGGCTTCTTCGGCTTGCTGTGCTGTTGCATAGTTTAGCTTCCGGAAGCGCCAGATAGCAAAGGCTGGTTCCTGAAAGCGGTTGATCAGTTTGAAGAACTTAGGAAAGTTGTGAATTTCTTCGAGCAACACGCCGGTAACAATACCACTGTTGTCCAAAATTTCACGTATGGTATATTCTTTATCCTTAGTAACCCAAATTTCAAAGTCCTGGCGGATCTCTTCCATTTTATCAGCGTCAATCTTGTCGTTTATACAAACTACTTTATCTCCCGGTCTCATACTGCAAAGATGATTAATACTTATAAATTTAACCATGCATTTATTACAGTTTTTTCAACCTTTCTATATGCAATAAATTTTGCTAAAAATATTTGCATTTGTGAGATATTTTACCTACTTTTACAATTCAATTATGCCAATCGGCAAACTTATCATATTGAAGCGCAAACCTATTCTGTTTTCTACAGCAGACCAAATCGATAATTGCATTACCGAATATTTTACCTGGATTGAAGGAGAATACCACTTAGAGATGCTGCCTCTTAAGCCAATAGGAAAAAATTTGCCCGAAGTATGTGAGCAAAAGGTTTGGGACAGGTCGCCTCAGCCTGCAACGTTAACTGGCTTGGCATTACATTTAGGCTTTGATAGCCTGCAAGCTTTTGAGACCTACGAAAACAAGGGCAAATTTGCCTCCGCTTTAAAAAGGGCGAGGCTTAGGGTTGAGAATGAATATGAAAAACAGTTGCTTACGCAGCCGTCTACAGGTGCCATATTTGCTTTAAAAAGCTTAGGATGGCTTGATAAAGCAACCGAAAAGGTTGCAGATAGCCAACCTACTCCCCTTTCAATCAAAATCGAAATTATAGAAACTGCCGTCGTTCCGGCATGCCAGGAGCAGGACGTGGTGATTTAGTCACTTAGCTTACTCATATTTCTTTTTTTCATTAATTCACATGACCTGCATGCGGTTTGGCTGTTGGTACATAACCTTTTTGTATGCAAACCTCTGTTTTATATAAATATTTTGTTACGCTCACACTCCGTTTAATTGATCCGGCTAACAATAACAGTGTTAAAGACTTGGCCAGCAAAACTTATAACAGCAGCAGTTATCCCAGAGGCCGGTTAGGCAGACTCTCTTTTGGCTGGAAAGGCCATGAAGCCTCTCAGATACTTAGCGTTACAGCAACACTTCAAGCAGGCCAGTCGGTAAGAGTAAGTTATGACATTAGCGACAGCGATACCAATGGAACGGTATTATCGGGTGCTCGTTTCACGGTAACGGAAAAGAAAAACAATGTACAGCCTGGCCGTACTGTGCAGTGTGAGCGTATACTGCCTGATATAAATCAGAAAGATTTGCTGAAAGATACGCTTCAACGCTTTGGCATTATTTGCCAAACAGACGCTTTAAAAAAAATAGTTAACCTGGCCTCACTGCGCGACATTGTGGCTAACGTGCCGCGTGCCAGAGACTGGACAGGAAAGTGTCTGGATCAAGGTAAAAGCATCAGCTTTAAACTGGGCGAATATGCCCAGGCTAATATTTTAAAGTACAAAGAAGATGAAGCCATTATCCCCAAAACGTTGGGGCAAGCCCAAATCGACGTAAATGACAAAACCCTGCCCCCTACCGCTCAGTTGTTTGAAGGACAATTTGCGCCTACCCTCAACAGCACATTTGTCAATGGCACTATAGCGTTAGTAAAAAAAGCTAACAACGAAGGCGAATTCAGTATCAACACCCAACCCCGCCTGTTGGTAGATGAGAAATGCAAGCTCACGAATAGTACAACAGTTACGTTTGAAGATGGGAAAGGGGGCTCTATAGTAGTGAATGACATTATATCGACACCCTACTTTTATAAACCCGACGGGCAGCATAACCTATGTTGGGCTGATATGCCAGGCAACGGCAGCAGTAATATAAGGGTCTAAAAAGTATTTATTATCCCGAATTAGAACACATCCTCAAGCAAACCAAGAAAGTAGTACGCTGGTTTATGCTTACTCCACGCGATATACTGGAACTTGACCTCCTCGTACCCATTTACCTGCAGCAAGATAGCGCTTATTATTACATTAATAAAATTGATAGCTGGCGTAAAGGGCAGCCTACTAAAGTGGAGTTGGTGAAGCTTGGCTAAGTACTAAACTTTATTTAAGTGTTCATAACGTTGCATGTTTGGAAAATGAGTATTATATTTATCAATACAATTAGCAACTGAAACCTTATGGGGATTTTTAAAAGAAGTGATCTTTGGGATACATTAGACGATATAGGACATTTTAACGGTACCATACCGTGGAGAAGTACTTGGAGAAAGAGATCTTTTGGGCTTATTGCTACAGGTATATTCGTAATTGTTGGGGCGATGGCCGTCGGACGGTTTCAAGAAAACACTATAATGGGCAATTGGAGCCACGCAAAAGAAAATGATCCTATTTATGCTGATACGTCACGACTAAGAGACACGGCTTATTTCGGTGTTACACTTTTCAGGCGTATCCGCCCTCTTGATCATGCTGAGCTAAGTAAAGCTATCAATGAAATGAATATTCCGGAATGGGATAAGTCAAACCGAATTACACAATTGGATACCAACTCGAAATCGCATGAACCGGTAATGATATATTCAGAAGCGACTATTGACCGAGACTCTATGTTTAAATATAAAACCTTTTGTATCGGAACACTACTTTTAAAAGACAGCCTTACGGCACAAATGCCGACTAAAGATCTCGCTACCTCTGCTCAAAAATGGTTCGCGATCAAACCTAACAAGCAATTATTGTCAAGAAGTGAAATGCCGAAATTGCCATTGAATTATGTGTATGCCGACGATTACTATTACGTCGACCCGTTAGACATAACCCTAGGAGGTGAACCTGCGGCTTTTAAGAAAGCAAGACTGTCATCGCAATAATATTAAATACACCCTTTTAAATTTCCGACAATGTTTGTAATACAAACATTGTCGGAAAGACAACAAGTGGTAATTACTATAAACTAAATTATGCCAATCGGCATACTTAAACAATTTTATGAAAGACGATATTACAAAAAGTGTTAAAAAAGATTCCAGTGCTTTGAAGGGAGAAATAAATAAGTTAAATACTGCCATTGACAAGCTTCTCGAAAAGCAGAAAAAGCTTGATGAAAGTGGCAAGACAACTGGTAAACGATATCAAACGCTAGCTTCAGACATAAGAGTAGCTAAGCAAGCATTAAGTGAAGCTGAAAAGAAAGTTGACCTAAATACAAAGGCACTTAAACTTAATGAGGGTTCATTACAACGCAATCAAGCACTTCTCGAATCATTAAAAAATCAGTACAATAAAGTTACTGCTGCGAAAGGCGATGATGCTAAAAGCTGTAAAGCTGAATGGGTTGATAGAACACTTGACATCTACAATAGCTGATCAAGAAAAACAACTTAAGAAAAACGTCGAAACGCTTGATCTGAAAGCTAAAAGCGTTGATGCTGTAACAGATGCGTTTACAGGGCTTAAAGACGAGGGAAGCAAATTTGGTTCAGATTTCGCTTCAAACTTAGAATCTGCTTCGAAAGGATTTAATGCAATGAAAGATGGGCTTTCCGTTATTAAGACCGGCTTTCAGAGTGTCGGTGGAGCAATCAAGGCAACCGGATTAGGTTTAATAACGTTGGTATTAGAATCTTTAACAAAATGGCTTACAAAAAGCAGTGAAGGCCAAAAGGTTTTTGCAGGCGGTTTGGCTGTTGTTGGCAAAGTAGTTGAAAAAGTAGAAGGGGTTCTTGAGTCTTTAGGTAAAAGCATTTTTAATTTTATCATCCATCCAGTTGATAGAATTAAATCGGTTTGGAATGATGTTCTTTCATTTATTTCTAAACAACTCAAGCCGTTTAAAACCATACTACAAGGTATTCTTCACCTTGATTTAAGTCAAGTTAAACAAGGATATAGCCAACTGTCTGCAAATGCTAAAGGTATAGGACAAAATATTGTGAGCACCTTTAAAAAGGCCAAAGATGGCGTTATAGGCTTTGCTGATGAGATAGTTAGCACGTATAAAGAAGCATACAAACAAGGCATAAAGGTACCAAAAACCTCTGATGGCAACGTTACTCGTCAAAAAACTGTTAAACAAGAAGTAAACAGCAAAGACAAGGAGGCCCATGATGAACTTCTTGCCTCACAAGCCCGGATGGCCGAGTCGTTATTAAAAGACTACGCTAAAGAAATTCATGATACGCAAAACCATTTTAAAACATTAATAGAAAAATATAAAGATAATCGGGTAACACTTGAACAACTCAAAAAAGAGGAAGCAGCTGCGTTAGGAGCTATTCAGAAAAAGTTTCAGGAGGAGGAAGCAAAAAAGCTGGATGAATACCATAAAGACATCCTCCAAATAGCATTGCAGTACCAAGTGGATACCAAAGAAATGTCATTAACAGAACTGGAAAATGAAACGAAAGAAAAGTTATCCAAGTTAGACATTGAAGAGAAGGCTGTTTTAAACAAAGTTAACGAGCAGCAAAACCTGGCTTTTGAGTTATCGGTTCAGGGCAGACTGGAAGAAGCTGCACAGGCACAGAAAGCAGCCGATGAAGAAAGAAAACAACTCGAGATTACTGGTAAAATTAAACAGGCTATCTTAAAAGAACAAAAAGATAAGGAAGAGGAGATTAACCAGCGAGAATTTACAGACAAGGAAACTAAAAAAGAAACAGGAATTGAAAATGAAATCACGACAGCGCGAGAAGAGCAGGCACAAGCATTTGCTAGGGCCGGTTATGCAACAGACCCACTATATGCAACAAAACTCATAAATATCATTTATCAATATAACCTCATTAAATATGATTTACTATGCAAAATGCCATCAAATATCTCTACTACTACCTCAACTACAAGCCGCAAATAGGCATCTTGTCTGCGTTGACCAGTTATGTAATTGCTATAAAAGGCTTGTTACTTACTGATGAAACCCTAAAAATGGTTGCGGCTATATCCTCATGTGCAGGTTGTGTCGTAGTATGTGCAACTGCCCTTTCTTGGATTGTACGCATTGTGTTATACGGTTCGAAATTATATCACCAATTTAAAATAAAAATCAGAAAATAGCATGAAAATACCAGTTTGGTTAAAGAAAATTTGGACAGCAATTCAAAAGCTGTTCACCCATATACCATGTGAATTGCAAACAGCTATACATACCGGAGTTGTAATTACAGAAAATATCAAGACTTTTGTTGATTCACCAGCAGCTGATATTATAACTGCTATTATACCTGGCGACCTGGACGACCGCATAAAATCATTATTGCGTTCAGCCCTACCTGCCATACTTACACAACTTAGGCTTGCAGACGATTGCACTAACTTTTCAACACCAGAGCAGTTAACAGCTTGTGCAATAAAAACAATACAGAGTTTAAAAGGCGATTTAAAAAGTGCCTTTTTACACAACTTGTCTGTTTTGATCGCCCAGGTGGCTTCCGACGGCAAGTTGACGTGGCAAGAAGCTGTATCTTTTATGGAATGGTATTACCAACAGCGCTTTAAAGCTACTAAACAATAAGCCGACTTATTAAGAGATTACTTATCGATTCTACCCTTTCTACACGTCGGCGACTTGCTCCGGAACAAAATTAATATCCGTTGTATCGTCAAAAACAACATAAGCCCTTTGCCACGGATCAGCACCTAATAACCGCCATTTATGCCCACTGCCAGTCGTATCTTGGGCAATTAAAATTTCTCCAGGTTTCAACGTAAATGTCTCTCCATTAAAAGTCGTAAACTCTAACGTTCCACGCAGGTTAATTACAAATTGCATCATTGGCGCGGGGTGCCAATCGTAAACCGACCCTGGCGGGGATTCTTGAAAACGAATAGATTCGGCCTTTGTGATCACTGCCTCTGAAACGTTACCCATCTTAAAGTAAGAATGTCCGTCAGGACCAGTGAAGAGTTGATACGCTTTAATCATTTACAATAATAGTTTAAAGATTTAATTGTCCTTTTCGTAATTGCTGCCTGTCATAACAATGCATAACACATCATGAAACAATAGAAAGACTATGATGTTCAGATATTATTATGAATAAAGCTGATCAATCTTTTAATGAGGAATTTAAGCCAGTAGCTCCTCCAGAAGCATACCATGCCGATGATAGCTGGCAGAACAAAGTGCTTTATGCTTTGGCACAATTGGGAGAAGGCACTGCTCCTGATGTTGCTGCTAAGTTAACCGAGTACGAACCTCAGGAAGCCCCGCAAAACTTACATCGTGAAGCTGAAAAAGTTTTGATGAATTTATACGACAAAGGATTAATAAAAGGTACGCAACAAGACGGAGAGGTTAGTTACAATTTGAGCAAAATAACGCATTCCAATACCGGAGGCACCGATCCTGAACTGCTGTAACCTCGTAACGCTGTGTTAACTTCCGATTGTATAGGTAAAAACAAAAAAGCCTCACAATTGTGAGGCTTTTTTCGACAGAAGTTGGAAAATTTCTGTGATCCCGCTGGGATTCGAACCAGTAGAGATAAAGCACTTATTATCAGTGACTTATAAAGTCAAACTTTAGTAGTACACCGCAAAGTGTACCGAATATTTTAGTTCAATTTAACGCTGCTTAGAAGCATTAATACTCAAATATACAAATTGTTTACTGAATTTAAAACAACAAAATGAACTTTAATGGCAGCCATTTTAAAAGTGATTCTTTGATGTTCTTAAGTCTTTTTTTCAGGCAGGAATAGCGGATGCAAATAGAGTAGGATTAATAATTTTCACGGAAATTTGATTTTATAAAAATATTAATCGTAATATTGCAATATAAAACAATGGGCTTAACTAAAACAGAAATATTCACCGACGAACAGAACAGGTTAGCTGTGATGCTGAAAGCAATCGCACATCCTGCACGTATCGCTATTTTACAGGAGATCATCAAATCGAATACTTGTATCTGCGGCGACCTGGTGGATGAACTGGGTTTAGCGCAGCCGACCATTTCACAGCATTTAAAAGAACTGAAGAACGCCGGTTTGATACAAGGCACAATTGAAGGCGTTAGCGTTTGTTACTGTATTAATCCACCGGTTTGGAACGAGCTAAAAGAACAGATGGGCAGTTTTTTTTCCGCCTTTGATGTGAAAGCGACCTGCTGTTAAAAAAATTTGAATTAATCCATCGTAATATTACAATATTAAATAAATAGAAAGCCATGAATAAAGCAGAAGCGATTAACTGGAAAACCTTTAAAGATACCTTATTACAGCATCCTGATCTTGACCTGCAATTTCAATACGCAGAAGGCAAATTAGTTGATGCGGCCTACCATATCACCGAAATTAAGCAAGCGCCGATTACATCCGTTGACTGTGGTGGTTTAATGAATGCCTGGACAGAGATCATCGTCCAGCTATGGGTTCCTGAAGGCGAGCAACAGCTACGCTCAATGAAAGTTGCTAAGGCCTTATCAATCGTTGATATTGTTGAAAAAATGCTGCCGCTTAATCCGAACGGTACGGTGAAGATTGAATTCGGCAATTCCGAATTTGATACCCGCCAGATGTTTCCTAATGAAATGATCATTGATGGCAACGCTTTAACAGTTGACCTGCGCCCAGATGCAGTACAATGCAAAGCCATAAGCCGTGGTGGCAGTTGTGGTACGAACGATAACGGTGAAGAATGCTGTGCACCTGCCGTTGCCGAAAAACCGAAAATACAATTAGTGAACCTCGCTGCTGCTCCTGCTGAAGCTTGCTGCACACCAGGTGGCGGCTGCTGCTAATAAATTAAAGATGATACTCGACGAGGCCCAACCCTATAAAGATAAAGTGATCGAACTGCTGGCAGCTGAAAAGCTGCCAGTAGCAGATCTGCCAAAAACACTCGACAACTTTATCGTAGCCATTCAAGATGGTTCAGTCGTAGGAGTTGGTGGCGTTGAAGTTTACGGGAAGTTCGGCTTGCTTCGGTCTTTAGCCACCCAATCAGACTATCGCGGAACAGGGATAGCAGCCAAAGTGCTGGCACGGCTGGATAAAGTGAGTAAACTTAAAGGCTTATCGGCTTTGTACCTCTTAACGGAAACCGCGCCTGATTACTTTGAACGGAAAGGCTTTGTTCGAATAACGAGGGTCGAAGTGCCCCAAGAAATACAGCAATCAACTGAATTCAGCCATGTTTGTCCGGTGTCGGCAATAGTGATGAAAAAAACATTATGAGCAAGAAAAATATATTAGTGCTTTGCACCGGTAACAGCTGCCGCAGTCAGTTAGCTGAAGGTTACCTTCGTTACTTTGCAGGCGATAAAGCCAACGTTTACAGTGCGGGTATCGAAACACATGGTGTCAATCCCAAAGCTGTGCAAGTAATGGCTGAGGATCATATCGATATTTCCGGGCATACCTCTAATCACGTGGATGAGTATCAGGCTATCTCATTCGATCAGGTGATCACCGTTTGTGATAATGCGAACGAAGCTTGTCCGTTCTTTCCCGGCAAGGTAGAACGTTTCCATGAGAATTTTCCTGATCCGGCCAAAGCAACCGGCACACCCGAACAAGTAATAAATGAGTTTCGCCGTGTGAGGGATATGATCAAAGTTTATGCTGCTGACTTTGTAAATGAACACGTTAACTAACTGTTTTTTTAACCAATTCTATCGTTAAATAGCAATAAACCAATTAATCTTAAAAACTTAAATCATGAAACAATTTTCCTTTGTATTTTTAGCGGCTTTACTGGTAGTAAGTTCCGCTTTCGCACCTGTGGCCGAACCTGTTTTTCCAGAACTGGCACAATCATTCAAACTGCTCAAAAAGAGTAACGCTGTCACTTATGATCGTCAGGATGTACTTGGCGGCATACAACAGTTGGGAATAACGACCAGGGCCCGGAAACAGCCAGTGATCGTGGAATTTTTGGGCGATGACGGTTTTAGTGCGCCTGTAGCGATGGCGGTATTAAAAGCAGCACTGGCTTCTTACGGTATAAACGATGTTAAGATTGTCTTGGCAGGTTCGGCAACCTCTGCGAAAGTTGCACCCGCATTGGCAAAACTTGGCTTTAAAGTAAACGGCAATGAAATCAAATACAACGACCAGGGCGGTTCGGTAACATTAGAAACTACAGCATCTAATCCGCAAGTTATTCACGTACTGGCGCAGGAAAGTTCGGCATCGCTGCTGGCCAGCAAAGATAAGTTTGCGGTGAAATTACAATATGCGCCATTGGCTGCGGATGCAACTAATGAACAATACGAGGCACAGGCTAAATTGGTGACCGCAGAAATGCTTTTTGCCGCTTCTAAATTCAAAGAAAACTGGAAATAATTAATATTCAATTCACATTAAAACCCGATATACGCAATCAATTATGTCAGCAAACAATTGTGCCCCGGTGGCCGAACGTAAAAAACTAAGTTTCCTCGATAGCTATCTAACGCTTTGGATATTCCTGGCCATGGCCATTGGGGTAGCCGTAGGCTATTTCATTCCCTCGTCGTCCACTTTCATCAATTCGTTTTCCAGCGGAACGACCAATATTCCTTTGGCTATTGGTCTCATCCTGATGATGTATCCGCCACTGGCAAAAGTGAAATACGAGAACATGGGTGAAGTGTTTAAAGACACCAAAGTATTGAGCGCATCACTTATCCTCAACTGGATCATTGGGCCGGTTCTTATGTTTGTTCTGGCTATCACTTTGCTGCGCGACCATCCTGCCTATATGGTTGGGTTGATCCTGATCGGCCTTGCCCGCTGTATTGCGATGGTGGTGGTTTGGAATGAACTAGCCGAAGGTAACCGTGAATATGCTGCTGGCCTTATCGCTTTAAACAGTATCTTCCAGGTGCTATTGTATAGCGTTTATGCGTACTTGTTTATTACGGTATTACCGCCATTGTTCGGCCTGAAAGGTTTGGCTGTAAATATTACCATTGGCGAGATCGCCAAAAGCGTCGGTATCTATCTGGGCATCCCGTTCGCTGCGGGTGTCATCAGCCGTTATACGCTGATCAAAGTAAAGGGTGAAGAATGGTTCCAGACTAAATATGTGCCTTTTATCTCGCCGATCACCCTTATCGCTTTGCTGTTCACCATTGTGGTTATGTTCAGTTTGAAAGGTAACCTGATTGTGCAGATCCCTTTTGATGTGCTGCGTATCGCATTACCGCTCGTGATCTACTTTACCATCATGTTCGTGCTGAGCTTTTTTATCGGTAAATCATTTGGTGCAGATTACTCGCGTTCTACATCTATCGCCTTTACGGCTACCGGCAATAACTTTGAACTGGCTATAGCGGTAGCCATCGGCGTGTTCGGTATCAATTCAGGTGAAGCTTTTGCCGGGGTGATCGGCCCGCTCGTTGAAGTACCTGCCCTGATCGCTTTAGTGAACCTGGCCTTTTACTTCCGTAGGAAATATTATAACGAACCATTATCTGTAGCTAAATGAAAATAGCCCTTTTCTCTGATATACACGCCAACCTGCCTGCGCTGGAGGCGTTCTTTGCCGACGTAGAAAAACAACAACCTGATGCCATTTATTGCCTCGGCGATTTGGTAGGTTATAATATCTGGCCAAACGAAGTGATCGATGAGATACGTAAGCGTAATATCCCCTGCATAACGGGTAATTATGACTTTGGTATCGGCAGATATAGCGATGATTGTGGCTGCGCCTATAAAACAGACGAGGAGAAGGCTTTAGGTAAAGTATCCATCGCTTACACCAACGAAGTTGTAAAAGATGAACAGCGGGCTTATTTGCGTACACTGCCAGCACATATCAGGTTAGAATACCAACTGAAGGGCGACAAGCTTAATGTACTGTTCGTACATGGCAGTCCCCGTAAAGTGAACGAGTACTTGTTTGAAGACCGGGACGAAAAGAGCATGCTGCGCATTATGGAAACTGCGGATGCGGACGTGCTATGCTTTGGCCATACCCATCAGCCATATCACCGAATACTGACAGCAAATGACCAGTTTTATCACGCAATCAATATCGGTTCCGTAGGTAAGCCGAAAGATAAAGACCCGCGCGGCGGATACGTGCTATTGCATATCAACGAGCATAGTTCTAAAACAGCTAAGGATAGCATCCAGGTTGAGTTTATCCGCTTTGATTATGATATTGAAAAAGCAGCGAAAGCGGTTGAGGATAGCCCGCTACCTAACGAGTACGCAGACATGCTAAGAAACGGTTAAGATGAGGATTGCACTTTTTTCAGATATACACGCCAACCTACCGGCATTTGAAGCGTTTTTGACCGACCTGGGCAGCCGTAGAGTTGATGCGGTTTATTGCTTAGGCGATATGATTGGTTATAACATCTGGCCGAATGAAGTTATCGCGCAAATACGTAATCGTGGTATCGCTACTTTAGCAGGCAATCACGACCAAAAAATAAAAGGGTATGCCTATGAATTGGTATCGCCTGATAACCGCGCTTATTTAAATACGTTACCGGCTCATATCAGGCTGGAATACGAGCGACTGAATATTGTACTTGCTCATGGCAGTACCAGAAGCATTAATGAATACGTACTCGAAGACCTGGATGAAAGCTATGTGCTGGGGATGATGAGTGAAGCAAAAGCCGATGTGCTTTGCGTAGGCCATTCGCACTTACCATACCACCGGATCATTGGCGAAAAACATGTCGTTAATATCGGCTCGGTCGGCAAACCCAAAGATGGCAACCCCGACGGTTGTTACGTGCTATTAACTATAGAAGACAGTATCAAGGTTGAATTTATCAGATTTGTGTACGATATAGAAAGAGCCGCTAACGCTGTTGAAGCAAGCCCCTTACCGGACGAGTTGGCGGACAGGTTACGAAAAGCTTATTAGAGATCGACTTACATTTTCATGCCAGCCATGTTATCATTCCCGTTCTTGAAGGTCGCTTCGCTGTTCAATAAATAGGCTCCATTGGTAACGACAATGGCACCTGCATCTAAGCCGGATAGCACCTGCACATAGTTTTGATTGGCCTGGCCAGGTTTAATCATCCTTGGTGAAAAGCTGCCTTCTGCATTTTTTACCCATACCTTGCTGCCTTTGCCGTCACTTAATACCGCAGATGCCGGAACAGCTAACGAACGTGCACCATTACCACCAAGTGAAATATAAGCCAGCATACCCGGCCGGATCAGCCCCTGTGGATTAGGAATGCTGACGCGGATCAGATCAACTTTGGACGCATCCGATAATTCAGGGTTAATGAACTCAACCTTGCCATTGGTTACTTGTCCATTCAGATCAGGAAAGGAGACGCTTACCCGGTCATTTAATCTATACATCGCAGCATCATTGGCATATAACTGGGCTTCCACCCATAAACTGTTCAATGCCTGTGTTTTTAATACAGTCATACCTTCGGTCACGTAATCACCCTCGTGCACCGCTATTTCGCTCACAGTTCCACTGACTTGACTTAATACGGCGGTTGTAGCAGACACTTTGCCTGAAGCGGCCAGTTTTTTGATCTGCGCGGCGGTTAAACCCCATAATTTGAGTTTATTTTCAGCGGCGCTGATCAGTTGCAGGTAGTCTACATCAGGGTTATGCAAAAGCTTTTGCTGCTGTTTAGCCAACAGGTATTCTTTTTCTGCTTCCTGTAAATCTTCGCTATATATGGTATAAACGGGTTGCCCGACGTTCACTTTTTCACCAACTGTTCTTACGAATAGCTGCTGTATCCGTCCCGCTATTCTTGCACTCATTTCGGCAGCTGTGTTTTCATTAGAGGTTACCGTGCCAGTAAGCGTTTTTTCAAGCCCCGTATTTTGTTCGCGCACCGTATCCGTTTGGATTCCGGCCAATTCAATCTGCGTTGCCGTAAGGGTGAGTTTATCTGATGCCGTGTTACCAGAGCCGGTAAGTTCAACTTTGATCAGTTTCATGCCACAAACCGGGCAATTGCCGGGATGCTCCTCATGTATCTGGGGGTGCATGGAACAGGTATAATAACCATGGCTTTTCTGCTGAACTACTCGCTGTGGTTTTTGCTTGCAGGCTGTCACTACTATAACTAAGAGCAGCAATAAAATTTTCAATTTAGTCATGACTTTTCGTTTTGATAAAGCTTTCGCTATCGGTTAAATATTGGGCGTTTGCTGCCAGGGTATCCGTAGCGGTTAAACCCTTTTTCACTTGTATCTGACTGTTAGTTATCGCACCTGTGCTTACCTGAATTGCCTGATAAGCTGGCCCATGTTTAAGCCACACGATCTGCGTTTGTCCCAGATCGATCACCGAAGAACGCGGTATCCACAAGCCGTTGGTCCGCCCGGTTTGGATTTCGGCTTTAAGGAGGCTGTTTACTTTCAGATCGTGATCCATATTGTTGAGGTAAACCCTGATGCTTGTCGTCTTATCTCCATTCTGTATAACAGGTTCAATGAAGTTCACCCTGCCGCTGATCGTTTTACCCGGCAGATCGGGCAAGGTGATCTTAACCGGCTGGTTTAATTTTAAAGCGGCCATATCCGAAGGGTCAATTTTGATGATCGCCCATAACTGATGCGGGTTAACCACATTGAACAAGGTTTGCCCCTTTTGGACATACATGCCCTCCTTGATGGCTAAAGGCAGGTTATTAGCAAACTCCGTTACTGGGCGCGCATCTGCCGTGCTGCCCATCTGGCCATGCGGCATATCATGTACATGCCCTTCATAAGGACTATAAACCGGCAGGCTGTAATACGGCTTACCGCTTTTTATGACCTGCTTCACCTGTTCATAGGTCATGCCCTGTAACAATAGCTTCTGTTTAGCTGCATTCAACAATCCGGTTTCCTGGGGTGAATTTTTGCTGAGGAATAAAAGATCCTGCTGGGCAGTTACCATTTCCGGGCTGTAAATGTCGAAAATGCGCTGACCCTCGTGGATCTCCTGAAAGGCATATTTAATATAAAGCTTTTCAATGCGCCCTGAAAAACGGGAGGCGATATTATTGAATGTCCTTGTATCAAAATCAAGGTAACCATCCGCTGAAATAGCGGTTTGAATTTCCTTTTGTTCAGGTGTGATCGTCTTAACCGAAGAAACGACCGTAGAATTGACAGGTTGCAGCACGGTATTTAAACTAATGCCGGCACCTTCACTGGCCTGTCCAGATTTTTTAACCAGCGTCATGCCGCAGATCGGGCAACTACCGGGATGATCTTCGAGTACCTGCGGGTGCATCGGGCAGGTGTATTTGACTTCGATTTTTGCCTGATCCGCGACAGCGGTCGTTTTTGGATTCGTGCAGGCGCTCATGACGGCGACAAAAGCGATCAGGAGAATTTTAATTGCTTTCATATTCCCTTTCATAAGCTACCTGTAAGGTTAACAATTCCTGTAATCGGTCTAAAGCCTCCATGCGTACGGTTTGCAGGCTTTTGATACCATCTAAAACCGACGGGAGATCGCCTGTATTTTGGTCATAGGCCAGCAGTGCCGTTTTATAGCTATTTTGCAAAGCGGGTATGATGTTCTTTTCATAGTTTTTCAACTGCCTTTTTTTGCTGCCCATATCCGTTCTTAATGCCGCGAGTTGACCTTGTGCCTGGTTGAGGATATCCAGTTTTTTCTGTTGCAGTTCCTCCACCTCATAGCGGATACCTTTAAGGTTCGCTTTGTATTCCTTAGCGGCCCAGGGCACAATTGGAATGGTGACGGTACCCATTAAAATATATTGATTTGCATACCCGCCGTAGCTTTGCATGTGCGCTGCCTGGATGCCAAAATCGGGTTTGCGTTTGGCGTACTCCATTTTTGCGCTCAATTGTTGCAGGTCAATGTTGCGGTTGATCCCTTTAATATCGCTCCGGCCGGTAGCAAGACGAGCCGTGTCCGTTATGGTGGTTTCGTAATCTTTTAAAACGATATTCGTGTCCACCGAAAAAATGGCCTGTTTGTCCCTGTTCATCAAGGTATTGAGTATGATGTTTTTCTGGCTGATATCGTTGGTCAATTGCTCACGGGTATTATCCAACTGAAAAAGCTCTGCCTTGGCCTTATAGATGTTCGGCAGCTTCTCCTTGCCATAGGTTAGCCGGATATTGGCATCTTTGAGCATATAATCCAGTAATTCTTTGGTGTGCTGCAATAGGGCCAGTTTCTTTTCCAAAACCACGCGTTCAAAATAGTATTGTTTGGCCTGGGAAATGAGTTGATTTTTCAGGTAGCCCTGATCGGCTGCCGTTACCTGGGACTGGCCTTTCATATAATCTTCTTTGGCTTTTAGCTTGGCCGGGTTGGTAAACATTTGCTCTGCCTGTACCATAAATGAGCCGCCGCTGGGGTTCAGCTGGTAAGGCACCTGGTACTGGCCTGCGCTGATCTTAGGGGCATCCAAACTCCTTGCCCCCGTAGCGTAAGCGTTCTGTGCGCTGGCTTTGGCATCATAAGCCTGCAAGGCCGGGTTGGTGCTTACACGGGCGATCACGCTGTCTAAAGGGAGGCGCTGTGCTTGTGCAAAGCCGGCCAGACCTAACAGCGCCGTTAATATGATATAATACTTTTTCATTATTCTTTTACCTCCAATACTTCCAGTTTGCCATATTTCTTCAACTCATATTCCTTTACCATCAAAAAGATAAGCGGGGTAACGAGCAAGATATGTGTGGAAGAAGTTAATACCCCGCCGATCATCGGCAATACGATGGGTAACATGACATCGCTGCCTGTCCCGGTTGCCCACAGTACCGGCACCAAACCAAACAAGGCCACGCAAACGGTCATCAGCTTTGGCCGCAGGCGTTTTACCGCGCCGTTCATCACATATTCCCTTAAATCAGCTTTAGTGATCGTTTCTTTACTGTTGCCTTTCAGGGCGACCAATTGCTGCATGGCATCATTCAGGTAAATAACCATCACAATGCCGGTCTCTACCGCAATTCCGAAGAGTGCAATGAAACCTACTGCCACAGCTACCGATAAATGCACCCCGAAGAAATACACCATATAAGCCCCGCCGATCAGGGCAAAAGGAATGGAGATCAGGCTAAAAAAAGCTTCCCGGATAGAATGAAAAGCGAAGTACAGGCAGGCAAAAATGATAATGAGGACAATTGGCAGTATCAGCTTCAAGGTATGCTCCGCACGGATCAAATTCTCATATTGCCCGCTCCATTCGATATAATAGCCCTTTGGTAAAGTTTTAACCATCGCATTCAACCTGTCCTGGGCTTCTTTGACGGTACTGCCCAGGTCACGGTCACGGACGTTAAACAATACGGTGCCCCGTAATAAAGCATTTTCCGATTGGATCATGGCCGGGCCATTGCTGATCCGAATATTCGCCACGGATGATAATGGTATTGGGCCGTAGCCGGTAGTTTGTACCAGCGTGCGTTTAATAGCATCCAGGTTATTCCGGTAATCCTGCGCGAAGCGGACATTGACGCTAAACCGCTGCCTGCCTTCTATCGTCCTGGTCAGGTTCATGCCGCCTATCGCGCTTTCCACGACTTCATTGACATCATCCGCGCTTAAACCAAATCGCCCGATTGCTTCTTTATTGACCTGGATATCCAGGTATTTGCCGCCGGTTATCGGGTCAACATACAGGTCTTTGACGCCATTTAAACCGTTCAAGGCCTGCTTCATCTGATTAGCGAGTGTACTAATGGTATCCAGGTTCTGCCCGTAAATTTTTAAACCGACATCCGTGCGGATACCCGTAGACAACATATTGATACGGTTGATGATAGGCTGTGTCCAGCCGTTCACCACACCTGGTATTTGCAGTTTGGCATTCAGTTCATTGATAATATCTTCCTTTTTAATCCCCTTGCGCCATGCTTCCCTCGGTTTCAACAGGATAATGGTTTCTGTCATGCTGATCGGCGAATTATCCGTAGCGGTATTGGCCCTGCCTGCTTTCCCCAAAACGTTAGCCACTTCTGGTACGCTTTTGATGATCTTGTCCTGTACCTGTAAAAGCTGCTTGGCCTGCGCATTGGAAACATCCGGCTGCGTTACCGGCATGAACAGGATCGTGCCCTCATCCAGCGGCGGCATAAATTCGCTGCCTAAAGAAAGCAACAACGGTATGCTAATTAATAAAGCAATGATATTAATGCCGATGGTGGTTTTACGCCAGGTCACGCACCAATCCAGTACCGGACGGTAAACCCTTTCCAGCCCGCGGTTCAGCGGGTTATGGTCGTCAGTTCTTAATTTCCCTTTCAGAAAGAAAGAGATGAGAACAGGCGCTAAAGTCACTGCAAGGATGGCGTCAATGGCCAGTATAAATGTTTTTGTCCAGGCTAAAGGGCCGAACAATTTACCTTCCTGGCCCTCCAGTAAAAACACCGGCAGGAAAGATGCGACAATAATGAGCGTAGAGAAAAACACGCCACGGCCAACCTGCTTGCAGGATGCTTCTATGATCTTTATTCGTTCTGCCAGAATCATGATTTTTCTTGTTGTTGGGCGATGGATAAATTCCTATGCGAGTTTTCTACCATGACGATACCATTATCTACGATCACGCCGATAGCTAAAGCAATGCCCGTTAAGGACATAATATTGGAACTGATACCAAAGGCGTTTAACAAAATGAAGCTGGCAGCAATGGTAATCGGTATCTGAATAATGATGCTTAAAGCGCTTCGCCAGCTGAACAGGAACAGGATGACAATAATGGATACGGTGATCATTTCTTCGATCAGCGTATGTTTCACGGAACTGACCGCGCTTTCAATAAGTTCGCTGCGGTCATAAGCGATCTTGAAGGTTACACCTGCGGGTAGGCCTTTTTGAATATCGGCCATCTTATCCTTAACGGCATGGATCACTTGATCCGCGTTCTCGCCATAGCGCATCACCACGATACCGCCTACGGCTTCGCCGTCGCCATTCCGGTCAAAGATACCCAGGCGTTCATCGCCGCCCATTTGAACGGTGGCCACATCTTTGATCTTAACTGGTATAGAATTGATTACACCGATAGGCATATTCTCGACATCCGCCAAGCTTTTGATATAGCCCAGGCCGCGAACAATATAGCCGGTGCCGTTCATTTCAAACTTACGCCCGCCCACATCGTTGTTATTGCTTTTAACCGCTTTGAGTACCTGTGCTAAGGGTATGTTGTAATAATTTAACTTGTGGGGGTCGATGCTTACCTGGTATTGTTTCTCAAAGCCGCCAAAAGAGGCCACTTCGCTTACACCGGATACGGTTTGCAGGCCTAATTTCACATACCAGTCCTGTAAGGCGCGCTGTTCACCCAGATCCATGCCTTTGGCGTCGAGCGTGTACCAAAGCACATGGCCCACGCCTGTACCATCCGGCCCCAATGTAGGGGTGATGCCTTCCGGCAATAAACGCTGCGCATAGTTTAGTCTTTCCAATACCCGGCTCCGCGCCCAGTAAACATCCGCCTTGTCATCAAAAACGATGTATACAAAGCTCATCCCGAACATGGAGGTGGCGCGGATGGCTTTTACTTTCGGGATGCCTTGCAGGTTACTTACCAATGGGTAGGTTACCTGGTCTTCCATGATCTGCGGGCTCCGCCCTTGCCATTCCGTGAATACGATCACCTGGTTATCCGACAGGTCGGGTATGGCGTCAATCGGGTTTTCTTTGACAGCATATGCACCCCAGGCAAACAGGGCAATAGCAGCCAGTAAAACAATATACCTGTTTTTTAAAGACAGTCTGATCAATTGGTTTATCATCTTAATTGCTTTAATCAGCCCTCCGCTTTTGGCGGAGAGCTGAATGAATTACATTTTCATTTTTTCTGCCGGTTTCTTTTTGTCGGTCTTTTTAACCAGGGTCATGCCGCATTTAGGGCATTTGCCGGGCTTGTCACTAAGTACTTCCGGGTGCATGGTACAGGTGTATTGTACTTTTGGAGCCGGTTTTACCTTTTTGGTTTTAGTAGTATCAGAAACAGGGTTTGTGCCATTCGAGGCAAAAACGGTCGCGGCAGAAAACAAGATGGCAACCGCCATCAGCATTACTTTTTTCATGTGTTTTAAAATTGAAAATGAATAAATAGCATAGGCAAAGCCAATGCGTTAGTTATGAATTAAGATGGATTCCAATGGAATTAAAGCCGGTACAGGAATGTAGGGCTATGAAAGTACAGGTCAGATCCTGTAGGCGCAGTTGAGGGTATAGATGGGTATATCAGGGTCTCCCGGAGGAGCGTTGGCCTGGTAAGCGGTAACAATAGCTGATTCCGAAAGGATGTTAACTGCAATCCCGTAAGCAGGCTCCGGCAATATAGCCGGTGCAATTGGGCTTAGCACCGTGGCGTTCACCGAGACATGGCTGTCCTTTATTTTAAAGCTTTTGCTTTCATGTTTGCAGCAGTTATCCTTGTCCGAATGATCAGCTGAAGCAAGGGTCAGCGTTATGGAAGCAAGTTTACCGCAGCAATAAAAACGGCTTATCCCGATACCCACAAGGGATAAAAGATAAATAGCCGTTAACAATATGAGAGCGGTGCGTTTCACAAACCGAAATTACAATTTTTATTTGATTAAAGACAGATAAGCAAAGCCGCCCCGGTTAAGGGGCGGCTGCCTTTTTACCTATAATTTACATTTAGTCTTACATTCCCCGGAATCCTTACAGCTTTTGCTGCAATAATCCTTGCAGTTTGGCCCGCAGCCCTTTGCGCATTTGGAACAGGTTATTTTGCTGTTGCAGCAAGGAGTATTGGCATAAGTAATCGATATAACAGATAATAGCATCACCATCGTGATGAAAAGAAACTTTTTCATGATTTATATTTTAAAGATTAATAATTAATTGAATAAGTGGCCATGAACTGACCGGCATACGGATTAATTAGTAACCTTTCGGCGGGTTCCAGCCATTCCCATGATAATCGGATAATTCGCCGATGGCGAAAGGGGGAACAGATTGACTATATAAAGTGGAAATAGTGGGTGAAAGAGCAATAGAGGAAGTAACAATAAAGCCGCAGTTCCCGCAAGATAACATCGCGTTACAGTTGCCTTTCGCGCAATCACTTGAAGAATCATGCTTTGAATGCTTACAGCAATCCTTCTGCATTTTTTCTGTACAGCAGGATGATTTTCCATGACGAATATTTGCCATACCCGGAAAAGAGGATAATAGCAAAATATTTAGGATAAGAAAAACGGCTATAGATTTCATGCTTTTATTGAAACGCTTATTGATTTAAATATTGCAATTCCATTGTTATTTATTCTTTTGCTAAGATACCTATAGCTCATTCCGCAACTTTTATATAATTCCGTTAAAAATTTATATACTGTTGCGTAAATTTAATTTTTCTATCAGTGTATTTAAGTAATTGCTTAAATACTTATCTTAGCCAGCAATGAGTTATTATGAGTAATTGCAGGCGAATTTTTGCGGACAGCGGGCAGATCAATAACTGCAGGGAAATTATCGATGTACATCAACAAGCCTTTGCTGATTTATCGCAAGTGGTTGCATTAGCCGGTAATGACGTCCGTTTGAAAATACTTTTTCTATTAGACCAGGAAACTGAATTGTGCCCCTGCGACCTGAGCGATATATTGGGAATGACGATCCCGGCAGTATCGCAGCACCTGCGGAAGTTGAAGGAAGGTGGTGTTATACAATCAAGAAAATCAGGTCAGACTATATTTTACTCGCTATGCGCCCTACAGTTGCATCTGCTTAGACCGTTCTTTAATATTATCAAAGACTCATTAACCAAAGTTATAGGATGAAAATGACCATGCAAAAAAGCTGGATCAGTGGGATGTTGGCGGCTTTAGCGGCATCCCTTTGTTGTATTGCGCCCTTACTCGCTGTTTTCGGTGGTATTAGCGGCGCCGCAACTTATTTCAATTGGATTGAACCTTACCGGCCATACATTATTGGCCTGACCGTATTAATCTTTGCAGCAGCCTGGTACCAGCAATTAGCTGCTGTAATACACACCAAAGAGGATTGTTGTATCCCTGCAAGACGGTCTTTCTGGCAATCCAAAAAGTTCTTGCTGATCGTTACTTTAGTGTCAGGGGCGCTTATCGCTTTCCCTTATTATTCATCCTTGTTTTATAAAGCGCCACCTAAAATTTCCGCTAATATCAATATACGAAACTCCTATACATACGCTCGTTTTAGTATTAAAGGTATGGGGTGTGCTGATTGTACAAAGCATATTGACGGAACGCTGATGGGGCTTAAGGGCGTAACAGCCTCTATTACTTCATTTGAAAACGCTGAAACGCTTGTTCGTTTTGACCCGGTTAAAATAAACGCCGATAGCATCAGTCATAAAATAAAGGAAATCGGTTACCAGCCCACATTGACCACAAATCATTAACCATGTCAACAGCGATCCAGCTTCATTCGGTAATTACCTGTCCGGCCTGCGGCTTTCAAAAAGACGAAGAAATGCCGACAGATGCCTGTCAATACTTTTATGAATGTGACAGCTGTAAAACGCGCTTAAAGCCGTTGACAGGTGATTGTTGCGTTTTTTGCAGTTACGGCTCCGTAAAATGCCCTCCTATCCAGCAGGGTACATCCTGTTGCTCATGACACTCACGACCATAAGAAAAAGCCGACTGTAAACAGGTCAAAACCAACTGTGTATATTGCAAATGTTAAAATGGTTGGTTCTTTTTAATCTTCAATTCCGCCGATCCGAACGAATCGAAACAATTTGCCGCCAAATGCATACCTTTGAATTGGGTGACATGGTAGAGATTAGGGGCACAAAATAAAGCAAATTAATGCCTGACAGCAGTAAAGCACATTGGGAAAAAATATACCAAACCAAAAATCATGAACAGGTAAGCTGGACACAAGCTGTTCCGCAGAACTCTCTTGATTTCATTTATGGCTTTGATTTACCAAAGACTGCGAAAATCATTGACATAGGTGGCGGGGATAGTAAACTGGTAGATCACCTGCTCGAAGCCGGCTTTATTAACCTGACTGTCCTGGATATTTCAGCGACTGCACTTGAAAAAACAAAACTGCGATTGGGAAAAGAGGCAGAAACCCTTAAATGGATCGTTGCCGATATTACCGAATTTCAGCCGGAGGATAGCTATGATCTTTGGCATGACCGGGCTACCTTTCATTTTCTGACTGGAGAAGATGCGGTAAACGCTTATGTGAACATGGTAGCCAAAGCCGTTAGCCAATACCTGGTTATCGGCACTTTTTCGGAAAACGGCCCGGAAACGTGCAGTGGGCTGCCCGTCAGGCAATACACCGCAACACTTTTGCAGCAATGTTTCCAAAGTTCTTTTAAAAAAATCTGCTGTCGGACAAAAGATCATACGACACCTTTCCAGACTACCCAGAACTTTCTTTTCTGCAGTTTTAAAAGGCTTTAACTATAATTCCAAGCTAACATGCGTATTGACAGGTGTTAGATTGAACCGATGGCACATTAGGTTTAGCACATGCTGTTGGGATCTTGCCAAAAAAGCGAGCACCCCAGATGCCTCTATGGTCAGTAGTGGGTTATCGCATATTTATATCCTGCTGTACTAAGCCTTTACTTTTAACAGACTGGCATTGATTGCTACAACGACTGTACTGACGGTCATTAATACGGCCCCCGCTGCCGGGCTCAAGACAATTCCCTGATTATAAAGCACACCCGCCGCTAACGGCAATGCGACCACATTATAACCGGTAGCCCAGGCCAGGTTTTGGATCATCTTTCTATAAGTTGCTTTGCCAAATAAGATCAGACTAACAATATCCTTTGGATTACTGTTGACCAATACAATACCGGCTGTTTCCGCGGCAATGTCACTGCCTGAACCTACTGCTATCCCAATATCTGCCTGCGCCAGCGCCGGGGCATCATTCACGCCATCGCCTGTCATGGCAACAAACTCACCTTTTTGCTGCAGTTCTTTGATTTTGTCCAGCTTTTGATGTGGCAGAACTTCGGCAAAATAACCATCCATTTTCAACTGGCCGCTAACACTTGCCGCAACTTTTTGGTTATCGCCGGTTAACAGCAATGATTTAATGCCATTGTTATGCAGCGTCTGTATGGCATCAGCTGATTCCGGGCGAATGGTATCCGATAACGCGATATAGCCATATAATATCTCATTGACGATGACGAAGACCACTGTTTCGTTACCGTTAGCGATGAAGCCTTCAGGTTCGGAAAACTTATGGTCTTTTAAATAGCCGGGACTGACGACTTTGAGTTGCTTGCCTTCTACCAACGCCTCAATACCCTGACCGGTGATCGCCTTAAAACCTTTTACTTCGGGAATGCTTAATGAACGTTTTTTTATTTCCGCGAGGATTCCGGTGGCAATCGGGTGTTCTGAATTTTGTTCCAGCGCTGCTACGGTTCGCAATAGTTCGTTTTCATTTTGCTTTTTGTCATTACTTTGATGATCTATAACAACCACCCGGGCTACCTCGAATTTTCCAACGGTCAGCGTACCTGTTTTATCAAAAACAATGGTGCTGATCTTGCGGGAGTTTTCAAATGCTGTACGGTTTTTGATCAACAACCCGTGCTGGGCAGAAAGCGAAGTAGACTTGGCTACCACAAGCGGCACGGCGAGACCCAGAGCATGTGGACAACAGATCACGATCACTGTTACCATTCTTTCCATAGCAAAAGCCAGATCTTTGCCGTCCGCCAGCCAAAAAGCAAAGGTACCAAGCCCCGCAATAAGGGCAATAACGGTTAGCCATTTAGCGGCTTTATCAGCCAGGAGTTGGGTGTTTGATTTAGCGTCCTGTGCATTTTTGACCAGCGTTATCACCTTGGACAGATATGAATCTGCACCGCTATGAGTGACTTTAACCTTTAACGAGCCATTGCCATTGACCGACCCGGCAATCACGTCCTGTCCTTTAGTTTTCTGTACGGGTGTAGCCTCACCGGTAAGCATGGATTCATTCAGATAGCTTTCGCCATCCTCGATAATCCCGTCGGCGGGAATTTTTTCACCTGGCTTGATCAGGATCAGGTCTCCTGTCTTTAAGGTTTCTGTTTTAATCTCGGTCGTGTCTTTGCCTTTAATTAAGTGCGCCTCTGCCGGCATGAGTTGCACTAAAAGCTCCAATTCCCTGGAAGCTCCCGCTACCGACCGCATCTCGATCCAGTGCCCGAGCAGCATGATCAGGATCAGCGTGGTAAGTTCCCAAAAGAAGTCCATTCCTTTCAATCCGAAAACCGTTGCCGCGCTGTAAATGTAGGCTACTGTTATGGCAAAGCCGATCAGGGTCATCATGCCTGGGTTTTTAGCCTTTAATTCATTAAACCACCCACTCAAAAATGGCCAGCCGCCGTAAAGGAAAACGATGCTTGACAAGCCAAAGAGCAGGTAGCCTGAGCCGCCGAACCGAAAATCCAAATGCAGCCATTGCTGAATTTGCATAGACAGTAACATCACCGGAACCGTCAATACCAGTACCACATAAAAACGCTTTCTAAAATCAGCGATCATCATCGCATGATGATCATGACCAGCCATTCCCATATTTGGACCATGACCTTTAAGCATTTTACCATGATCCATTGATCCAGCTTCAGCGTTATAATTTGCCTGTGTACGGGCAGGTTGTTGGTGCCCTGTCATGGCGTGATGATCGTGTTGATTTTCCATTCCTCTAATGTTTTAATAAGTTAACGTCAAACCCCCGCCGAGACCCATATCACTGTCATAGTGCGTGGATAATGAAAAGTATTTAGTTAGAATATACCGAAATCCTGCTGAATACTCTTTATCCGTGTTGATCATTAAGGACATACGCAGCCGTTGCGCAACCGGAATGTCTTCACGTCCTAACTGGAAACGCAGTTTGCCGTTCCCGTCAATCCGCATGTCCGCCACAAATAACATGGGCAAGGTATAGGCAACACCCGCGACTACCGTGTGGCGGTTTTCCTTGTTGCTCACCTGACCGAACAGGTTCTTATAATCGCTGCCAAAAATATTTTTTTCATCTGGGTTAAACTTCTTGTAGTGATAATCAAAACCAACATATGGAAAAAGCCATTGGTTCCGTCCGATATAACGGCCCACCGTCGTTTCACTTTCGTAACCCATCATGGCATCCGTGCCAAGATGCCACATGGTCATCGCTTTCCAGCGTGTACTGCCCAGCATTACCTGTCCGTCTGTTCCGTTGCTTTCCAATCCGACTTTTCCCATTAGGTGTGGCATCTGGTCGTCCCAAAAGAGCTTGCGCTGCGCCAGCTTCGGATCAGGCACATCAGGATTCGGCGGGGAGTTCTCATAGCTGAATACGCGTCCCATGCCGCTCATCATGTGGTAAAGGATATGGCAGTGGAAGAACCAGTCACCACCAGGCTCATTGGCCGCAAATTCTATCGTGTCCCTCTCCATCGGCATAATGTCAAGGACATTCTTCATAGGAGCATTCTCGCCCTGCCCGTTGAGCACCCTGAAGTCATGTCCGTGCAGGTGCATCGGGTGCCGCATCATGCTATTATTGTAGAGGATGATCCGCAGGTTCTCGCCTTTTTTGATCAGGATCTTATCAGACTCGGATACCGTCTTATTATCCAGTGTCCAGACATAACGGTTCATATTTCCTGTCAGGTCAAACTTTAGCTCCCGCCACGGCCCCGCAGGCAAGCTGGTCTTTCCAGGGTCGCGAAGCATGTTATAATTCAATGTTACGATGTCCGGGTTTTCAGCGGCCATATTCATGCCTGACATGCTTTGGTCATTTGCCATTTGCATTCCAGGCATGGTAGCTTTTGTTTTTTTAGCGGCGGGTTTTTCCTCGCCTGTGATTTCCGGGTACATGACGGTGTTCATATCCATGATCTGGTTTTGCATGGTCATGCCATCCATTTGTACCATATTACCATTCATGTCCATCATATCATTCATCATTTTCATACCGGCAAAGTATTTCAGCTTTGGCATTTTACCGGCATAAACTTTATCGCCTTTGCCCAGCCAAAGTGACGCGGACTTCGTACGGTCTTCGGGGGTGACCAGGAATTCATAGCTTTTATTTTCCGGTATGGTCACCACCACATCGTAGGTTTCGGAAACTGCAACGATCAGCCGGTCGACTTCAACAGGCGCTACGTCATTGCCATCCGTTGCAACCACGGTCATTTTACCACCTGCATACTTCAACCAAAAATAAGAGGAAGCACCACCGTTGGCGATGCGCAATCTCACTTTATCACCGGCTTTGAATTGTGGTTGTTCATTTTGATTTTTTCCATTGATGAGAAAATTATCATAGTATACATCGCTCACATCCATGGCGGTCATACGCTTCCATTCATTGGCAACCTTCGTTTTGAAGTTGCCTGATCTTATCGCTTCGAGGTAGCTTTGCGTTGTTCCCTTTTTGATGGCGAACCAATCCGTAGCGGCATGAAGGCTCCGCTGAACCTCCTTGGGATTCATATTCGTCCAGTCACTTAATACCAGCGGAATGGTCGGAATGTCCCATTCCTGGCGTTTATTCATGATAAATGCACCGTACATGCCGATCTGTTCCTGTAAACCCGTATGACTGTGATACCAATGGGTGCCATGTTGTTTGATGGGAAACTTATATAAATGCGTTTCACCCGGCTTGATCGGCATCTGGGTCATGTTAGGCACTCCGTCGTAACGGTTGGGTAGAAACAGTCCGTGCCAGTGCAGCGAGGTTTCTTCTTTCAGTTTGTTGTGAACATAGATTTCCGCAGTATCGCCTTCCGTAAATGTCAATGTCGGCATGGGAATACTGCCGTTTACGGCAATGGCACGCTTTGGTTTTCCACCATAGGTAACGGTAGTGTCGGCTATAAAAAGGTCATACCGAACCGTACGGGGCGGATATTTAGCGCTAATGGTTTTGATAGACCCTAAATGGTCTTTTGCAGCTTGAATATCGGCCGGTCCGCTGCTCATTTTCATACCATCCATCTTCATACCCTCCATTTTTCCACCTGTTTTCGCACTGTCCGTTGCGGGCATGTTCAGTCCAGACATATTCATAGCTTTTGGTTGCTCTTTGACCAGTTTCATCCCGCACTTGGGGCAGTTGCCTGGTTGGGCCGAATGAATATCAGGATGCATCGGGCATGTATAACTGACAGCACTTGCCGCAGGCGCTTTTTCCATCGGCTTGTTATCCGCCTTCAGGTTTTTTCCCTTTAGTGTCATGTTTTTAGCGGCTGTCTTTGGGGCAACTGCCTTTGGTTTTTCTTTAACCAGCTTCATGCCGCATTTGGGGCAATTACCAGGTTTTGCGTCATGGATTTCCGGATGCATAGGGCAGGTATAAGTGACCTGCTGCTGTTTCTGCATTCCCGGCATACCCTGCATATCGGTTTGAGCCTTCGCTATTTGCCCGAATAAAAGTATCAGCACAATAAGTGTTATATTTTTCATCTTTTAACTTTTACGGCAGGGTGCTGCTGGCTTCTTTAGCCCAACTCAGCAACGTTGCCTTATCTTCTTTATTAAGTATCGCATCACGGTGTATGATCGTATAGGAGCTTAAGGGCATGGTACCTTCTTCCAGGCTTTCGCCAATGGCCCTTATGCGGCTTCGCTGCCGCCTGGCAGCGTAATCACCGAATTCGTCAAAATTTAATTCATTTTTACCGCGCCTGATATGACCATCCAGTATATACCGGAATGGCTGCAGTTGCGCGTACCAGGGATAGTTGGTATGATCGCTATGACAATCATAACATGACCGTTTCAATATGACCTGAGCGTTTGATGGAACCTGGATAACCTCTGCCATCGTTTTACCGGCAGGAGCTTTTCCTTGGTTATGGTCGCGCGGGAAAAATTGCATAGCAGCAAGCAGCAGCGCCCCTGATCCGATGATCTTAACCGTCCTGTTCATGGTCATTTATTTTAATTCTTCCTTCACATTTCCGCAGGTTGACATGCCTGAACCCATATAGGGGTTTTTGATCTCTTTACTTTCACTTAGCCAGATCGCCCCTTTTTTATCATTATACATGGGGCAATGATCGACGAATAATGACCGTCCCGCACCGAAAAGCTTGACCAGATCATACATATCTTTGCTCAGCATATCAAAGTGTTCACGCTGATGCGGCAGTTTTCCCGCGCTTTCGCCAATGTGCTCGGCCATTTCATGCGCGTCGTCGGCAATGTCCTCGAAAGATTTTTTCTGGGTGGCTGAAAGTGCGGACTTATCAAACTTTCCAAAACCATCAGCGAGGGCTTTACCAGCCGTTGCAGCGTCCTTACTGTTGTCTTGCGCCAGCGCATTTTTCAATTCCAAATAACTGCCAACGAGGCCATTTACCGCTGTAGCAGGCTTTGAAGAAGTAGCGGATTGTCCTGGCGTATTTGCCGTTTTGGTTGAATCAGTAGCCGTGGAGGTTGATGTGGATTTATTGTTATTGCAAGCTGTGAATGAAACTGCGGTGATGGCTAAGCTAACTATGATTAAATTTTTCATGATGTGTAAATTTTGTAATGAGCAATGACCGGCAAATGATCAACATTTGCCGGTTAAGCTTTATGGATAAACTTATTTATTAAGGGTTTCGGTAACCTTGCCACAGGTGAGCATTTGGTTTCCGTAGTATGGGTTCTTGATCGCAGCTTCAGCAGAAAGCCAATAGCTTTTCTTCATCGGGCAATAAGCATAATAAACCGGCTTATCCGATAATTTTACTGCTTTTGCCAGGTTGAAGAAGTTCAACGAGAAATTGGCAAAGTGTTCCCGCTGATGGGCGATATCCTTGCTCTCCGAAATATGCCGCGCATCAAAGGCAAGCTTTTCCTGTAAAAGCATAAAAGTGTCCATCTCCGGCTTGTCCAGCGTCTTCATATCGACCCCATTGATCGCTTTCAGGAACTCGGTAGCATGAGTGGCTGCGTCCGGGCTGTTTGAGGTGACAAGCGCGTCTTTGACGCCGTAATAAGAGGACAATAAAGAAGAAAGGGATGATGTTTTCGCATCCTGGGCAAAAAGTTGTTGTGTAAACGCAGTTGCAATGAAGGCAACCAGTAAAAATGTCTTTTTCATGATCTGAGAATTAAAATAAAGTATAAAATTCGGGCATGGCTACGCCATGTAACGGTTTAAACTTAATCGTAATCAGATCAACAGGCTGCGATGAATGATATAAATATTTCTTGTCGGGGGACGCTGTCGCTCGTCAATAACGATACGGGGTATAATAATAACGCCAGGATCAGGCACCAACGAAAATATGAGGTTGTCGCTGGTATATAACAGTGGCGCTTTTAAGACCAGGTGGTCGGTCGACGGGACAAGCTTGGCCAATGAAATAAAGTTATTTACCGCGCTTTGGCAGCAAGGTTCATCAGTGCCTATCGTAGTTTGTCCGGGAAGCAGTTGACGATGCGTGTGTTTAACGGCAGCATGATGGTGTTCATGACTTTCGACAGCTTCGTGATGGTTATCGTGGGACATATGTAAAGCGCAGCTAAACCCGGCAACGGTATTCAGCATAAATATAAAGAGTAACAAAAGCGCTTTACTTTTCATCCTATACAAAACTAAAAAACCATTAGCAATAACATTTATATAATTCCGTCAATATTTTATAGGCTACGAACATTACACTGCTTCCTTTGCAATCTTCTGCATAATGGAATGATCGTCGCCAAATTTGCACAGCGCGTCACAATGCTGCCGAAGGTCAGAAAAGCAAATGTATTTCATTTCCATATTCCCTTGCCGGATCGATGGCCTGGTAAGCTGCATAACAACATCTTTTTCGCGTTGGTCAGGCACCACGAGATATAATACTTCCTCCTTGCTATTCAGGCTGCAACTCAGATCGGTCAGCCGCAGTATCCCGGAATAGATACTTGTGCTTTTCTCCACTTCAAACGCGGCGATGACTTTAGGGGTGCCTTTTTGGAACCAAAGAACGTCGATCAACTTAACGGTGTTCAGTACCTCTTTGTCCAAAACTAACGGGGGGAAGTTGGCCAGCGAAATAAAGGTGAACTTATTTCCGTTCCACTCTTTAGAGCGGTCGTTAGAGGCGGCGATCACATCGTAGCCGAGTGCATGCCCGATCTTTAGCAGATGGAACTGCATTTCATTGTGAAGATGTTCATCGGCAGTTTCCGCACGCTTTTCTTTATGACGTTTTTCAATGAGTTTTTCCAACCGGTTACGCTCGGTCTCTGAAAGGTATTCATCTTTTCCTAAAAGCAGTTTTTGGGTGCCGATCTCAAATAGCAATCCAGAGAACGCACCGGTGTCAAGCGATAATTCATTGCAATGCTGGCGGTTCATGTCCATAATGACTTCTCTGACCTTCAGGTATTCGCTCCAACTGCCTAATTTTTTCTTGTCTTTAAAAAGGTAGTTGAACCCGTTGATGATCGCGGTATTGAACGGCGGTATCCAGGTAGGGTGCAGGAAATACAGGATACTGGCAACCGCAGGCCCCAGGCCTTTGATCTTAAGCGCATCCAATTTTTCAATCTCTTTAACCACCTGCTCTTCATTTTTTGCATGGATGCAATTTTCCAGGAATTGCCCGAAAGCGATCTTATTCGACTGATTTTCGTAGATATCAGGAATCCTCAATTTTGGCTTCCAGTAAAAGGGATGCGAAGCCCCCTCGAAAACCTGCTTTTGTTCCGTAATGCAGGACAGCACAAATTCCAGGGAACTGCCTTTAAAATCGTTCCCGAAACGCTTGCTTTTGATGTCTTCGATCACTTGCAATACACCCCGCCGGATCGAGCGGAAGGCTTTTAAGCGTTCTTCATTATTGATAAACCAGGTATTGTAAACTGATTCCTGATCATTTTTATACTGATGAATTATAGATAATAAGTGCTCGCTCATGTATTAAAAAAAACTAATATACTATAAAAGCGAGAAGATGTTATCTACAGCATTTTTTTACGAAAAGCACTTTAAAAAGCCAGACCAATGTTTTCTTCACTCGACTCATATTCCTATTGATAATTTCCTTTGCGGATATTTATTTTTCCATTCTACTTAGAATCTGCTTCATTTCAGCAATCTCCTTTTCCTGTGCATCAATAATGTCACGGGATAGTTTTTTCACTTCCGGATCTTTGATGTTGGCATGTTTACTGGTCATAATGGCAATGGAATGGTGCGGGATCATCCCTTTCATGTATTGTACGTCACCAATACCGGCCTGTGTACGAACGCCTGTCAGTGCTAACCCAAAAACAGCGACGCTGGAAATAACAATGATCGCATTGAGCTTTTTATTCTGGTACATCATCCGCATCATGGCAAGCATGATGAGAGCCATCGCGCTGATCATGATGAGCGTCATATAAAACCGCGTCATATTAAGATAAATATGGTCAATTTGGTCATCGTCCAGGTACATGATAGCGTACATGACGATGTAGGATGCCAACAGCATCAAGACGAATTTTTTATAATTTCCTTTTTCCATTTTTTGGTAAATTTTGATTAAAGAATTAAATAGCCATTGCCCCGAAACGGGGCAATGGCTGAATTTGTTGATTAAGCGGCAGTTGCCATCTCCTCACAAGCTTCGGCGCATTTGCGGCAAGCTTCCGCACAAGCCTGACAATGCTCCATATCGTGCTTGGCGCATTCATCTCCGCACGCTTTACAAACATCTGCACAGACCCTGCACAAGTGTGCACTGAACCCGCTTCCCAAACTCATGACCTCTGCTGCAGCCCGGCATATTGCCGCGCATTCTAAATCCAATTGGATACAACGGGACATCATCTTAATATCCTTTTCCTGAAGGCATGAAGTTGCACAATGGCTGCAAGCCACTGCACAGGCAACACACTCATCGATACAATCCTGAAATTTTTGATGTGACATAATCATTTGTTTTATAGTTATAAACTTAGTGAATTACATTATTTATTGCCCCTGGCCAATAGCCAGTCCTGGAACTGATCTATTTCCTTCATTTGTGCATCGATAATATTGGTAGCCATCGTTTTCATACGCTGTTCCTGCCCATGCAAAAGTTCGAGACGAGCGTTTTCAATTGCACTTTGATGGTGGCCGATCATTAGAATAGCAAAGTCGTGGTCGATGTCCCCGTTTATGATCTGCAAATCCGCCTGTTTTCCTGCTTTTTTCATGTTATCCATCTGCATGGTATCAAAATTAGGGTCGTTGGTATGAGGTGGATGGGAGGCGAGAAAGGCGGTAAGCTGCGTTATTTCTGCTTGTTGGCTGGTCATAATAGATTGGGCCATTTGTTTCATTGTTGCATCGCTGCCACTTTTCAGTTCGAGATTGGCCATATCAATTGCGCCCTGATGGTGCATGCGCATCATCATAGCAAAATCGTTGTCGGGATCTTTAGTCATCTTCATGGTATCCATTTTCGACATCATTTGATGCATAATGCTCATCATCTGATCCTGATCGTGATTCTGAATTTTGATTTCATTGTTGTCTTTCGTACAGGCAGCAAAAAAGCCTGCGATAACCAGTAGCCAGGTCAATTTTATTACGTTTTTCATGGTTTCAGTTTTTAGTTATCCCCTTATTTATTTATGTGATTGCATCCAATGTTCCATTTTACTGATATCACTGGTTTGTTCAGGAATGGATTTTTGAGCCATCGATCGGAGCTTGCCATTTTTTGCATTTGCTAAGATGCTTTTCGCCATTATCAACCCGTCTTTGTGGTGCTTGGTCATCATATCTGCAAATTCATGATCTATGGAAGACATGGACATGTTCCCAGTTTTCATCATCGCCATCATATTGTCACTCATAGCCTTACCCGCACCTGAATTTTTATTGGCCGGATCATAATTTTTATTTCCGCTTTGTAGGGTAGGGATTAATTGATCAAGCTCTGTAACCTCCTTAGTTTGCGCGTCCACTATTTTTTGTGCCAAACTTTTCATTACGGCATCTTTACCCTGCTGCACTTCCACCTTGGCCATGTCAATTGCGCCCATGTGGTGAATTCTGAGCATAGTTGCAAAATCAAGGTCGATATTACCCTTCATCTGCTGAGCATGCATCTCCTTCATCATTTTATTCATTGCTTCCATAAGCGGGTCGCCTTGCATTTGAGCTAACATTGATACATCCGTCGTTGGATAGTAGTGGCTGCTCATTAATCGGCCGTTCATTGCCATTTCGGCGTTCATTCCTGTTGCGCCTAGCGCAAAAAGTGGAATCATTACAATTGATGTTTTCATAGATATTATTGATTATTAAAATTTAATGCGTTTGAATTAGTAAATGACAGTAAGGCCCCCTCCAAAGCCGTACTGGTTATCGTAACTGAGTGATAACGCAAAATATTTGGTGAGCACATACCGCGTATCCATTTGGAATTCCTTGTCAGTATTATAAGACGCACCAAGATAAAGCCTGCTGGAAAGCGGGATGTCTTCCCTGCTCAAAGCAAATCGGAACTTTCCTTTTGAGTTGACGCGTGCATCCGTTTGTATAAATAGCGGCAACAAGTATCTTAAGCCTACAACTGCACTATTTTCACTATACTGTGTGAACCGGCCACCCTTCGTGTTTTTTTCAAAGCTTCCACCGATATAAGCCGCAAGGTATTGCGGGTTATCCAGGTAACGTTCCGCGCGCGGTTCAAATTCGTATCTTCCATCGTAGCTCGCACGGTAGTTTGCATTGAACTCATAACGGGTATTGGAGACAAAGATGCTTCCGGTGTTGGTCTGAGAATGAAAGGACAGCTGCGCCCAGGTGTAAAACTGCCGGTCATCATTAATTACCGGGTTGTTCGGCTGATATTTCGCTACATCAGGGTTACTTGGCGAATCTTCATAACGTACCACCCTTGCCATACCTGACATCATGTGATAAAGTGTGTGGCAATGGAAAAACCAGTCGTGTGCTTCGTCGGCCAGATACTCTATCGTTTGTACCTTCATCGGTTCAATACTCACCGTATGTTTAAGTGGTGCGGAATCGCCTTTAGCATTCAGTACACGAAAAAAATGTCCGTGCAGGTGCATCGGGTGTTCCATCATCGTCGTATTATGAAACACAAAGCGGACAATTTCTCCTTTCCTGATTAGTAACCTGTCTGCTTCTGATAGCGGTTTATTATTGATAAACCAGGTGTAACGTAGCATGCTGCCAGTAAGATATAAATGATAGGTTCGAACAGTGTGCTTTCCTTCAATGGCTGTAGTAGAATTAGCCTCCAGCATATCATAGCTTAGAATTTTTCCTTTCCCGCCTAAACCCAGCAGCATGGATTGGCCGGGCCCCATAGGCGTTCCTTTCCCATCATCTTTCATTTTCATAGCCATCCCACCCATGTTCATATCGTCCATTCCCGGCTGCATGGCCATACCCGGCGTTTTTTCCTTATCTTGCTTTCCATTCTTTGAACTATCGGAGGCCATTCCGGACATTTGATCCATCTTCATTCCGGGCATGTTCATTTTCTGCATATTTTGACGACTGGGATCTTGTCCATTCATCTTCATATTTCCCATCTTCATCATCCCATCACTTTTTGAAAACTCGAGACCGTCGTTTTTTACTTTGGAATTCGGAACGGAGTTCATGGGCATATTCATCATGCCCATCATTTGATTGAAAGTATGGGTAAACCGGTAATAGGGCACTTTTGGAATGTCCGTGGTTTTAAATTCTTTGCCGCTACCAAACCATGCCGAAACTTTTCCGGTAATATCCTGCGCCGTGGCCCGGAATTCATATTTACCGGAGGCAGGTATCTTAATGAGCACGTCATAAGTCTCAGCTGTTCCAATTAAAATTTTATCGACCTGAACTGGCTTTACAGCTAAGCCATCCGCAGCTATCACGGTCATTGACCCGCCTGCATAATTAAGCCAGAAGTAACTGGACGCTGAACCATTAATGATGCGCATCTTCACGGTTTCCCCAGCCTTGAACCGTGTAAAATCCTGATTGCCTTGCCCGTTGGCCAGAAAACGGTCATATTTTACATCCACAAGGTCCATCGCTGGCATACGCATCCAGTCCAGCTTCAATTTGTCGCTCAGGTAACCCTTTTCTATAGCTCCGCCATAGCTCAGTACGCTGCCCCGCTGGATAGAGAACCAGTCGCTGCCCCGCTTAAGCATTCTTAAAACCTCTTTTGGCCGGTAATCGGTCCAATCGGACAACATAAAGACCTGTTCCGGGTAATTATCTTTGCGAACCTGCGGCTGTATCACAATAGGGCCGTATAGGCCAGCCTGCTCGTCTAACTCGGTGTGAGTATGATACCAGTAGGTACCGGTCTGACGGATGGGTATGACGTTCGTAAACGTCGTGCCTGGTTCTATAGGCACGGTACTGATGTAAGGTACGCCATCGTATTTATTGGGTACGAGCAAGCCGTGCCAGTGGATAGATGTTGTAGTTTTTCGGTGGTTATGGATACGGATATAAGCCGTGTCACCTTCCGTAAATCTTAAAACAGGGCCTGGTATCTGGCCGTTAATAGCCAGGGCTTTGACGCGCTTACCGGTGTAGTTAACTATGGTATCGCCGATATTAAGATCATAATATACCCGTTTGCCTGCATGAATAAGGTGATCATTTAGTGTGGATGACGTACTTTTAATGGTATCGCCTGGATTCGCCGGCTGTGCGGTCATCTTCATGCCCGGCATGCTGCCTGTTCCCATACTCATTCCATGTGCTGGCTCAGACATGTCCATATTTTGCATGCTATTTGCAGCGGACTTTTCCGGCATTTTTCTTCCGGGCATTATACCACTATTGGAATGGTTCATTTTCATTCCAATCATGCTACCCACACCTTTCCTGTTCGCCGTTCTTTTCCTCGATCGCTTTTGCGCCGTACTCGCTTTCGTTTTCGGGTTTGTTTGCGAAATTTTTGATTTTTCAGGCTGATTTTTCTGCGATGAATTCATGTTCATACCGGGCATTTCATGTTGTTGGGCATGGGCAACCAAAGTCACGCAGAGATAACTTATTAGGAGTACTGTCTTCAGGTTTTTCATAACAAATGCTTTATACCTTATCTAATGATTTTCTGGGCAGCTGATCGGACGATTTATACTGGCTCGGCGTTAACCCGGTTATGGTTTTGAACTGTGTGGACAAATGGGCGCTGCTGCTGTAGCCCATTTTCCAGGCGATCTCATTCATGTTGAGTTCGCCGTACTCCAGCAGTTCTTTCACTTTTTCGATCTTTTGCTGAATAATGAATTTTTCTATGGTGGTATCCTCGGATTCCGAGAACATCCGGCTGAGGTAGGTATAATCCTTATGAACCTGATCGGACAGGTAATCTGAAAAACTAAGGCGATTGTCGGCAAGGTCGCTGTGATGGACCTTTTCAATGATCAGGTCTTTGATGCGCTGCACAACGCGGTCTTTTTCATTGTCAATCAGTTCGAAGCCAAGCAGCTTCAGAGCGGAGGAAACAGCACTTAATTGAACGGCATCCGGCTCAGGCTGTACATCCGCGCTGCCTAGAGCAATTGCAGTGACGCGGAAACCTAAATTTTCCAGTTGTTGTTTAACGACCATAATGCAGCGGTCGCAAACCATATTTTTAATATATAATGTCATGTTTTAATTCAAGCTAAAGAAAGTGAAGGCAATACTACTTCAGGCCGCAGAAATGCGGCAATGCTTGAATCAGATCAGAAGAGAACGGTATTTAAGAAATAAAGGCTGTACAGCCGACCGCGGCGGCCCCGTGGCGTTTAACCAGGATACTTTAGCCTCATAAATGCCCCGAACAGGCGCTGCTGAATCATAAGGTAAAAAAATCACGGCGACCTGTAATGCGCTCAGTTGAAATTCCAGCGAAGCGGAAGAGTTTTCTTTGATCACATAATTGCCGTGCTGGTTACAGCAACTGCAATCTTTACCTTCACCACAAGATTTTTTGTGTCCATGTTCTTTGTCCTCATGATGGTCGCTATCATGTCCGGCAAGAGATTCTTCATCGTGGCCATCGCCCATATGGTCATCAAGCGCAAGCGCCGTTAATTCGTGGCCCGACTTTTCCAATAAAAATTCGGCACCGCAGTGAACCAGGCATACGAACATACCCGTTGTCAGCAACAGGTAAAACGCAGCCAAGCCGAAGGCACCGAATTTTCTCATTATATTAGATACACAAAAAAGTTACATTTGTTTAAAAGTTACCGTTTTTTCTTAATAGTCAAAGCGCTATTCCTGCCTTTCAGTGCGGCTCTTACAAATATCGGTTTATTTGATGACTTCTGCCTGAAAGCCTTTGGTCTTCAATGCGCTAATCACTTCATTAGGATTCAAACCTTTATTTGTATCTACAGTCAGTACCTTATCAGGGTTAGCCGTATCGACCTCCCATTTTTGTACGCCGTCCAAATTATTAAGTACCGGGGTTACCGTTGCTATGCAGCCACCACATTTGATGGTGGTCTTGAATTTTAGAGTTTCCATTGTTTTTATGCTATATGTTAATTTTTGAATATTTAAGCCGAAGGCTGTTGCTGACCACCGATACAGAACTAAGGGCCATAGCTGCACCCGCGATCATGGGATTAAGCAGGAAGCCGTTGAACGGATACAATATGCCGGCAGCCAGCGGAATGCCGATGAGGTTATAGATAAATGCCCAGAACAGATTTTGCCGAATTGTACGAACAGTGAGCCGGGACAATTTAAGGGCTTTCGGTATCTGCAACAGATCTGAAGACACGAGCGTGATCTTAGCCACATCCATCGCAATATCCGAGCCGTGACCCATCGCTATGGAAAGGTTAGCCTGTGCCAGCGCCTGGCTGTCATTGATACCATCGCCTACCATCGCGACTATTTTACCCTCGCTTTGCAGCGTTTTCACAAAATCCGCTTTAGCGGCGGGTAAGGCCCCCGCGATAATTTCTGTGATACCAGCCTCTTTACCAATATATGCAGCAGTAACCGCGTGGTCACCGGTGAGCATATAGACCGTGATACCACCGCCTTGTAATTCGGCAATCGCTTTTGCAGAAGTACTTTTGACACGGTCTTGCAGGGCGATAACAGCCAGTACCGCCAGATGTGAAGCGAAATAAATGACCGTTTTACCCGAACCTGATAGCGTTTTGGCCGCATCGCGAAGTTCATCAGGCAAGTTAGTTTTAGAGGATTCTACCAGTTTCAGATTACCGGCATAAAACGGCTGTCCGTTAAACATGCCTTCAATTCCCAGGCCTGTGAGGCTATGAAAATAGGTTGACGCTACGGTCTCAGTGTTTTGCTCTTTTAAGTACGCTACCACGGCTGCCGCGAGAGGATGTTCTGATTGCAGTTCCAGTGATAACAGTATGGCAGCTAAGGGATTTTCTTTTCCTGAAACCTGCTTTGCCCAGACCAGGTCTGTTACCACTGGTTTTCCTTCCGTGATCGTCCCTGTTTTATCCAGTACGACTGCATTCACCTGATAACCGATTTCGAGCGCTTCCGCATCTTTGATCAGGATGCCATTTTCAGCGCCCTTGCCAATACCGACCATTACAGCGGTGGGCGTAGCCAGGCCAAGCGCACAAGGACAGGCGATCACCAGCACCGTCACCATTGCCAAAAGCCCTTGCGTTAAGGCTTGCTGACCGCCGAATAGCAGCCAGGCACCTAATGTTATCAGCGCGATCAGCATTACGACCGGTACGAATATACCTGCAATTTTATCGACCAGTTTTTGAACCGGCGCTTTAGAGCCCTGCGCCTCCTGTACAAGGTTAATGATCTGTCCGAGGAGCGTTTCACTGCCGACTTTTTCAGTACGGAACTGAAAACTGCCTTTTTGATTGATCGTGCCCGCGAAAACCGGGTCGCCGCTTTGCTTTGCTACAGCGACAGGTTCACCGCTGATCATGCTTTCATCGATATAAGAATGGCCCTGTTGCACCGTGCCATCGACCGGAATCTTTTCACCGGGACGGACGAGCAGTAAGTCACCAATTTTGACCTCTTCTATAGGCGTAACCTTTTCACCTGCCGGAGTGATCAGTAAAACAGTCTTTGGTTGGAGTCCGATTAGCTTTTTGATAGCGGAAGAAGTGTTAGATTTGGCCTTTTCCTCGAGTAACTTTCCCAGCATGATAAAAACGATAACAACCGAAGCCGCCTCGTAATATACATGCGGGTGCAGGCCCTGCCTGTGCCAGAAATCGGGGTAAACGGTATTGAAGACGCTGAAAAGGAAAGCAATGCCCGTACTCATCGCTACCAGCGTGTCCATATTGGCCCGTCCATGCTTAGCCTGTTTCCAGGCTCCGGTAAAGAAATTACGTCCTGCAACAAAAAGCACGGGCGCGGTCAGCAATAACATGATGTAATTGGCATTAGGTATGTCCATATAGAACATACCGATGATCACTACGGGTAAGGTAAGGGCACCGGCCCAGAGTATCTTTCTTTTTAAGGAACGATAATGAGTTTGCCGGAGTTGTTCCTGCTGTTCTTTACCGTTAGCTGTATCGATGAGCAGGTCGTAACCTACCGACTGTAATGAACGTTTTAACACTTCTGGTGCAACGATTTCAGGGTGAAATTCGACCTTTACGGTTTGCGTTGCAAAGTTCACAGCCGCTTGCTCAACACCGTTTTGTGCGCCGAGCATTGATTCAACGCTTGATGCGCAGCCTGCACAGGTCATGCCGGTAACGGGAAAAGTAATTGTGGTGATCGATTGCGCTGCCATTATTTTTTATTTATGGTACAAAATTACGTGGCCACCGAAAGTTTGCGTTACAGGATTTTGCTGAAATTTTACAGAATACCGTTTAAGTTTCAGCGTTTGCCACAATTTTTCTATTATTGAATATTGGTTGATAGTTTAAACTATTGTCTAAACACCTTGTAAACTTATAACCTCATGGATAATTACTTCCTGGTCAAACAGCCGTATGCCGTAAATGAATTGAAACGGTCAGCGTTGGTAGATTTCGTTAACAAAGGACTGCGGTTCATGCGTACCGGTTACCAGGTTAAACAATTGGATACCAATGTAGATATGAATACGCCTGAACAGCGCATCAATTATTATCACTTATTAGATTCCGTGATCTTCAACGGAGTTGCGGGTGATATTGTAGAGTTAGGTTGCTTCACAGGTCAATGCGCGCTTATTTTTGAAAAAGTGATTGAATTAAACGCTTCTTCAAAACAGCTTCATTTGTACGACAGCTTTTTCGCCACCTTCACTGTTAAAGGAAGTGTTGAGGAACAACTGAAAGCCAATTTTGAAAAGGCCAAACTGAAGCAGCCCATTGTTCATAAGGGTGATTTTAAAACCACGTTATCGAACGAGTTACCTGCGGAGATCGCGTTTGTTCATATTGATTGCGGTTTTGGTGGCGACAAGTTGGAACACAAAGCGGTGATGCTCCATTGTTTCGAAAGCATTTATCCGCGCATGAGCAAGAATGCTATTTGTATCCTGATGGATTATTATGATGCCGAAGCAGGTGCTGAAGGCCTTGATATCAATCCCGGTGTTAAATTGGCCTATGATGAATTTTTTGCGGATAAACCGGAAAAGATCGTTTGCCTATGGGGCAATCAATATAATCATGCCTATTTCCGTAAAGTCTGATTAAATTTTGTGACTGCCACTTTAAAATAATGACGGACCTCGGTAACTGGAATAGCGGTTATTTGGGCTATTTCGGAAAAATCAAATTCTTCCTGATCTTTTAGGATCATAATTATTAGTTCCTTAGACGTTAAGCCATTTATTTGCACCACCGCCTTTTTTTCCAGAAACACTATAGTGTGCCTTGCCATTAGACGGTATAAAGCCAGGTCAATAGCAGTGTCAAAAATTTCTGTCCTCCACAAATTCAGGAAAACGTCTTGTATTAACTCATCAGTATCTTCATGATCAATGCCTAATTTCCTTAGAAAGTAATACAGCTTCCGGCTATAACTGTCTAAAATTTCTTTAAATGCTTCTTTCTTTGTCGTTTTGTTTTGAAAACGGCTCTTCAGCGTAATATCATCAGTTTCGACTAACATGGTTTCATGTATTTATTAAAAATCTATTCTAACTTCATCTTCTGTATTCTCACCGCATTCAGGATCGCCAGCAGGGCAACGCCTACGTCGGCAATGACCGCTTCCCATAAATTAGCCATGCCACCTGCGCCAAGAACCAAAACGATGACCTTCACCACCATGGCGATGGTGATGTTTTGCCACACGATCTGTTTAGTGATCCGTCCGATCTTTATCGCGACGGTAATTTTTGAAGGCTGATCGTTTTGAATAACAATATCAGCCGTTTCAATGGTAGCATCGCTCCCCAGTCCACCCATCGCTATACCGGCGTCGGCCAGTGCCACCACAGGTGCGTCATTTACACCATCGCCTATAAAAGCGATCCGGCTGCCCATATTTTTATATTCCTGTACCTTCTGTACTTTTCCATCAGGCAGCAGGTCGCCGAAAGCTTTATCGATTCCTAATGATTTGGCAACCTTATCCACTACGGCCTGTTTGTCACCGGAAAGCATCACGGTCTGAATCTTCAGGCTATGCATCTGATCAATGGCTTGTTTCGCGTCTTCTTTAATTTCATCTGCGATGGTCAGGTAGCCTGCGTATTTGTCATTAACAGCAACCACAACTACCGTGTCGACCAGCTTATCCACTTCCGTTGGATAAGGGATATTGTATTTTTTTAACAGCTTGGTATTGCCAGCTAAAACAGTCCTGCCTTCAACCGTTCCTTTCAAACCATGTCCGGAAATTTCTTCGACAGCATCTGCCTTAAGGTTACCAATACTATCACCGGCATAAGCAACTACCGCTTTAGCTATCGGATGGGTAGAATTGCTTTCAATCGCTGCCGCAACGCTAACCAGTTCCTTTTCATCAAAGTTATCGGTCACTACTTCCTGCACATTAAATACGCCTTTGGTCAGCGTACCCGTTTTATCCATGATGACCGTATTGATCGTGGTCATTACATCCAGAAAATTTGAGCCCTTAAAAAGAATACCGTTACGTGAGGCCAGCCCGATCCCTCCAAAGTAGCCCAGTGGAATAGAAACGACCAGCGCACAAGGGCAACTGATTACGAGGAACACCAACGCCCGGTAAAACCATTGATGGAAGTTGTAAGGGTCTGTAAAGAAGTAAGGCGCAAAACAAACTAACAGCGCCAGCGCAAATACAATCGGCGTATAAATCTTTGCAAAACGGCTGATAAATAGCTGTGTTTGCGATTTTCGTGACGTAGCATCCTGCACCATGTCGAGTATCTGGCTAAGTTTACTGTCTTTAAACAAAGCTTTGACCTGCACTTCGCTTACTTTGTCCAGGTTGATCATACCCGCAAGTACCTTTTCACCTTTTCTCTTCGTATCCGGTTTGCTTTCCCCGGTCAGGGCAGCGGTATTAAATGTTGCCGTATCCGAATAAAGCTCGCCATCGAGCGCAACTTTTTCGCCTGCTTTTACCTGGATGATCTCGTCTATTTTAATCTCTTTCGGATCGCTTATCAAGGTTTTGCCATCCCTTATCACGGTTACTTTATCAGGCCGGATGTCCAATAATGCTTTAATGCTTTTTTTCGCCCGGTTAACGGCCGAATCCTGGAACCACTCGCCAATGGAATAAAACACCATTACTGCGACGCCTTCACTGTAAGAACCGATGCTGAAAGCGCCAATGGTGGCAACACTCATCAAAAAGAACTCATTGAAAAAATCAAAGTGTTTCGCTTTGCGCCAGGCCATTCCCAAAACATTATATCCCGCCAATAAGAATGCCACCGAAAAAATGATCAGGTTAAGTGGGAAAGCTGGCTGGTATTTAAAGCCAAATTCAAGGGTTAGCATGATTGATAAAATCGCCAGCGCGGTTAGCAGCGGCCAGTGGCTTTGCCAGCCTTCTTCTTCCGCTGGTTTATTCAGGTCAAGCACTTCATCATCGTCTTCTTCCTCTTTCAATTCCCTGTCCTGCTCTTTCATGATATTCACCTGTGGTGTATCATTTTCAAGAATAGCTTCCTTTCCGGATGCTGTCGGTATTGCCCGCTTATTTTTGTTTTCTTTTTTCATTATTTGTACGCTAAATGAATTATCCTTCAGAATCTAAGAACCATAGTTCCGCCTCTGCGGTCGCTTTTTTCAAAGCGACTTCCGGTTGAGTTCCAGCAGCAACGTAGGCTGATGCCAGTTCCAATGCCTTTTCTTTTACTTCCGGGCGCAGATCTTTTAACTGATCATCGAATCCCTCAAATTTTTGTTCACTCATTTCAACCTATTCAAATTTAAGCAGGTATACCCTGCAATCGTAGTGCATTTATTTTTGACATTCAGGACATAAGCCCTTTACCAGCAAACTTGTTTCCTGCCGTTCGTAGCCTCCCGGTAATTTGACTTCCGGTATGTGTGTTCTGGGCAAACAATGCGTTTCCCCGCAATTAGTACAGTAGAAATGAACATGCAGGTCATGGTGACCATCAATTGTACAGGACGGCTGACAAAGCGCAAATTTGGTAATTCCAGTGCCATCATCTATCCGGTGGACCAATCCATGTTCTTCAAATGTTTTTATACTGCGGTACAAGGTTACCCGGTCTGTCTTTTCGAGGCTTAGCTCCATATCCGTCAGGCTTACCGCGTTGGTTTGTTTCAGAAGATAATCCAGCACAACCAACCGCATAGCGGTTGGATTGATCTGCTTTTGCAGCAAAATGTTCTCCAGTTCTTTCATTACTATTCTTCCTCCGCGCCACCTGTGGCTTTAGATTGCAAATAAAAGGCTCCCTTTAAGGCGACCTTCGCTGAAGCGGGCAGTTCATCAACCGGCCTGATCTGAATAAAGCCAAGTTCCGTAACCCCGGTGGTCACTTCCGCTTTTTTGAATCCGACTTTGCCGCCGGTGCTTTCGCCGGGAACAACTACAAAAATATACTGTTTGCCTTCGGCGCGAACAACGGCATCTACCGGCACTGCCGAAGTTAACCTGCTGCCGGTACTGATCAGCGCGGTAACATACATACCGGGGATCAGGTTCTTTTGTTCTTTGTTGTTGATGACCGCATGTACTGTGACCCCTTTGCTTTCATTTTCAAAAGATTTATTGATCCCGTTGATGGTGCCGGTAATAAGCTGGTTCTCCTGATTGGTCAACTGGAAGCTTACCTTCTGGCCGACTTTAACATGCATCAGGTCTTTTTCAAATACCGTGAGGTCGCAATGTATTTTGGAATTATCAACCACTTCCATAATGGAGGTGCCGGGCTGCACAAAAGCGCCGGTGTTGGCCGTGATCTGCCCGACCGTGCCGCCGATAGGCGAAAGTACCGGGAATTGCGAAACAATTTTACCACCCGAGATACTTCCGGGGGATATACCCAATTGCCGCAACTGGCTCTCATAAGCGGTTAAGCGGGAACGTTCGGCATTATAGGTGGCTTCCGCCGACTGGAAAGATTTACCGGTACCGGCACCAGCCGCCTGCAATTGCTTTTGACGGTTATATTCCGCATCCACATAAGTGAAATTATTCTTAGCGGCGAGATAATCCTGCTGGATCTTGATCAGGTCCTGGTTCTTGATAGTGGCCAGTAGCTGTCCGCGCCTGACCTGCTGTCCTTCAATAACGCTGATGTGCGCAATGATACCACCTGAGAGAATGCTCACATCCGCCTTGTTTTGCGGCGGAACCGCTAATTGTCCGTTGGCTTTGATCACGGAATCAAGGTTTTTTTGCGCGATTGGCCCGGTGACAATACCGACCGTTTGCATTTGTTCGGGGGTTAGTTCCAAGCCTCCGGGTTTTGGCTTTTCCGCTTCGGCGCTTTCCTTGTTTTCTTTGGTGTCTGCTTCCTTTTTAGCGGAATTTCCCGTACAGGATGTTAAGCCTGCGGCCAGCAGAAGGGCAATGGTGAAGTACTTATATTTTTGAATTTTCATGGTTATTCTCCTTTAATAAATTGTAGCTGGATGGCTGATTGGTTCAAACGGCTTACCGCTTCGATATAGGCTAACTTCACCTGAACGGCGGCCGACATATTCTGGATATACTCAATGTAGCCGATCTCACCCAGGTTGAACGATACCTGCGCGATGCGTAATTGTTCATCTGCCTGTTTCAATCCCTCAGACATATAATAATCTACGGATTGTTTGAATTTTTGATATTGCTGCATTTCCTGCTCATATTGCAAACGTACCTGTGATTGTGTCTGCTGGTAATTCGTTTGAGCCACCTGGGCGGATAAGCGTTCCGATTTAACCCTTGCGCGGTTTGCGCCGTTAAACAGCGGTAAGGCCACACCGACCTGTATACCGGCGATGCGGGTACCGGGTGAATAATCCCGGTTAATGCCCGCAGGGTTAAAGCCCGAGATCACTAATTGCTGGTTATAACCCAGTGTCAAATCAGGTAAACCTTTTGATTTTTCTAAAGCTATCCTGGCGTTAGCCACCTCAATGTTTTGCAGATCAATATTGACCTGCGGATTATTGCTAACATTAACCGAATCTGTAGTCATCGGTAAGAGGATCGGCAGTTTGCTTTCGGCGGCTATAATGGGTTCCGCAGTATTCAAGAGTTGCTGTAACACCAGTTCGTTGCTGCGCAGGTCTGCCTGCGCACCGATCTGCAGCGCAACGATCTCCTGGTACTTGTTCCGGGCGCTGATCAGTTCCAGGTTGGAGGTTTCGCCCGTCTTAAACCTGACCTCCGCTTTTTTGACGAAGCCTTTATAAACGCTGTCCTGATAGTCCAGTACGCGTAGTGTTTCCCGGTTCAGCAGATAGGCATACCAGGCGCTGCGTACCTGGCGGATGATCTCCGTTTTGGTTAAATGTCCGTTTCGTTCCGCTAATAAAGTTTGCTGGTTAAGCAGCTTACGCTGATTTTTGTAAACACCGGGCCAGGCGATGGTTTGTGTGATACCAATAGCATTATCCATGTTCCCGCCGCTGGTTGGGTCTTGCGTGACCATGACCTCGGTTTTAGGAATGTCTGTGCCTGACCTTTGCAATGCCCTGGCCTGTTCGACGGATAAGCGTGCCGAGCGTATTTGCAGGTTATTTTTTAAAGCTTTACTGATCGCGCTGTCTAAGGTTAACGGCATCCGGCTTTGAGCCGTTGCTTTGTTATTCTGGAGCAGACCAATACTAAAGATCAGCAATAGCGTGACTAATGCTTTGGGCACTTTGATCTGCCCGGCTTCCTTACGGTTAAACAGCAGATAAAGACAAGGCAGCACGAAGAGCGTTAAAAAGGTGGCGGTAATTAACCCGCCGATCACCACAGTTGCTAAAGGTCGTTGCACTTCGGCACCGGCGCTCGAAGATAAGGCCATAGGTAGAAAACCTAATGAAGCAACGGAGGCGGTCATGAGCACCGGTCGAAGCCTGGTCTTCGTACCTTCCAAAACACGATCATAAATATTGTCCATGCCTTCTTCCTTTAACTGGTTAAAGTAGCCGATCAGCACGATACCGTTTAAAACTGCCACGCCGAATAATGCAATAAAGCCAACACCGGCTGAGATAGAGAAAGGCATTCCGCGCAATAGCAATGCCGCTACGCCGCCCATAGAGGCCAATGGCACGGCCGTGAAAATGAGCAGGCTTTCTTTCACCGAGCGGAAAGTAACGTACAGCAGCACCAGAATAAACAATAAGGCTGCAGGTACAGCTACCATTAACCTGGACTTAGCAGCTTGCAGATTTTGGAACTGGCCGCCATAGGTAAGGTAATAACCCGAAGGCAATTTTAAAGCCTTGTCCAATTTACCCTGGATCTCTTTGACGGTGGTTTCTACATCCCGGCCCTGTACATTGAAGCCCACATAAATACGCCTTTTACCATCTTCTCGGGAAACCTGCGCAGGCGCATCTTTGAAGGAAATATCAGCGACCTGGCTTAAGGGCACCTTATTGCCTGACGGCAAGGGAACCAATAAGTTTTCAACCCCTGAAATATTTTCCCGCAGGTCACGGTTTAGCCGTACCACCATATCAAAGCGTTTTTCGCCTTCAAATACGACACCGGTTACGCTACCGGCAAATGCTGTTTTCAGGATCATGTTCACATCACTGATGTTTAAGCCGTACTGCGCCATTTTATCGCGGTTATAAGCCACCTGGATTTGCGGCAGGCCGCTTACTTTTTCAATATAGGGCTCGCTAACGCCTTTGACCGGCGCGATCAGCTTCGCCAGCTTTTTCGCTTGCACCGCCAGGATATCAAGGTCGTCGCCATAGATCTTGATAGCCACATCCTGCCGGATGCCGGTCATAAGCTCATTAAAACGCATCTGCATAGGCTGTGATATTTCCACATTGATACCGGGAATAGCGGATAAGGCGTCTTCCATTTTTTCGATCATTTCTTCTTTATTAGAAGCCGTTTTCCATTCGCCTTTTGGCTTCATGGCCAGCATCATATCGCCCTTTTCCATCGGCATCGGGTCGGTTGGAATTTCAGAACTGCCGATACGGGTAACCGCCTGTTTGATCTCAGGAAACCGTTCCTTTAACAGTTTCTCCGCTTTACCGAAGGTTTTGACCACTTCGGTGAGGGATGTGCCCTGCATCATAGAAATTTCAACAGTAAGGTCACCCTCATCCAAAGTCGGGATGAACTCGCCGCCCATGCGGCTGAATGCCCAGATAGCTATCCCAAATACGATAAACACTATGGTCACGGTAATGACCTTGATCTTTAATACGGCAATTAATGCCCGCTGGTATATGCGCTGCAAAAACTCGATAATGCGGTCTGATATGTTGCGCTTGTGCGCAGTTTTCTTGCTTAAAAACAAAGCGCTAGCCATCGGCACGTAAGTAAGCGAAAGAATAAAAGCGCCTAAAATGGCAAATGCAACTGTTTCCGCCATCGGCCTGAACATTTTACCTTCGATACCCACGAGGGATAATAAGGGCAGGTAAACGATCAGGATGATGATCTGCCCGAATGCCGCCGACTTCATTAGCTTGCTGGCGCTGTCACGCACCTCCACATCCATTTGTTCAGTGGTTAATTTTTCAACGCCTTTTTGCCGGTAACTGCCGGTGGTGATATGATGCACGACGCTTTCGACGATGATCACCGCGCCATCTACGATCAGCCCGAAATCAATTGCTCCTAAGCTCATGAGGTTACCCGAAACGCCGAACAGCCGCATCATGGAAAATGCAAACAACATGGCCAAAGGGATCACCGAAGCGACAACTAAACCTGCCCTTAAATTGCCCAACAGCAAGACCAATACGAAGATCACGATCAATGCACCTTCCAATAAGTTGCGTTTCACCGTGCCGATAGCCCGGCCTACCAATTCGGTGCGGTCAATGAATGGCTCGATCACCACACCTTCGGGCAGTGATTTTTGTATTTGCACCATTCGTTCTTTTACGTTTTCGATCACCTCGCTGAAATTCTCTCCTTTCAACATCAATGCAACACCGGCCACTACTTCGCCTTCACCATTGCGGGTAACCGCTCCATAGCGGGTAGCGCTGCCGAACTGCACGGTGGCAATATCCCGCACCAATATCGGCGAGCCTTTGGTATTGGCAACCACGATGCGGCGAATGTCGTCGAGGTTCTGCACTTGCCCTAAACCGCGAATAAAATAGGCGTTCCGCTGCTGCTCGATATAAGAGCCGCCGGTATTTTCATTGTTCTTTTGCAAGGCTTCGTAAACCTGCGGAATGGTTATGCCTAAAGAGTTCAACTTATCATTGTCCAAAGCGACCTCGTATTGCTTCACGTAACCGCCCCAGCCGCTTACTTCGGCCAGTCCAACCGTTCCGGCCAGCTGGGTTCGGACGATCCAGTCCTGGATGGTACGCAGGTCGGTTGGCGTATATTTATTTTCGTAACCTTTTTTGGTGTGGATCACATATTGGTAGATCTCCCCAAGGCCTGTAGTGATCGGTGCCAGTGATGGTTCGCCCAAACCTTCTGGAATGCTGTTTTCAGCCTCCTTTAATTGGGCATTCACCTGTTGCCTTGCCCAATAAATATCCACGTTATCTTTAAATACGATGGTGATCACGGATATGCCGGAACGGGAGATCGAACGTTTTTCGATGATCCCGGCAATATTGGCCATAGCTAATTCAATGGGAGCAGTTATGAACTGCTCCACTTCCTGTGCGCCGAGGCTCGGCGCTTGTGTAATGATCTGTACCTGGTTATTGGTAATATCGGGCTGCGCATCAACCGGCAGGTTATACGCTGAATAAATGCCTACCAGTATTAAAACCAGTGTCATGATCCCGATAGCTACCTTGTTCCTGATAGAGAACGCGATAATCTTGTCAAACATAAATTGTAAAAATTAATACGATACGGAAAAGCCATGCAAAGTTGATTGCAGGCGGAAACATCTAAAAATCGTATTAGCTTATTTGAGGGGGCTGCCAGATATTGATCGGCTGTTCCTGAAGGACAGGAATTATTAAGTGCGGATATTCTGTAAAAACCGTTTTAGTGAAAATACCGGTTCTGACTGTTTCTGTTAAGTGCCTGGCCGTAGAACAGCAAGAACAGGTACAGAACGGCGGGCAGGTTTCCTGACCGCGCTCATCATTTGGTGCGTGACTTTTTTGAACGGTTGTATGAGTAATGCTTGCGATCATATCCTCCCTGTCCTGGCACGGTAGTAATGCCAGAAGAACAAAGTAGATACTGAATATGAAAGCAATATATCTCATCTCATGCAAAGGTATAAAATAATAGGGCAAACATCCAAAATGAAAAAATCCTATAAATGAGAGCTGTACCGGCTTTGGATTGGTATATGAGTTGGGGGAGTCCGAACCTGTAGAAATAACTAAATTATTATCAATATGTATGTCATTATATTTAAGACATACACAAATTAGTATATACCGAGTTCTTTAGAACTATATGACAGTGTATTAGAACGTTAATACTTACGTATACGAATTAATTTCTAAATAAGAAAATATATTTGGTCAGAATTGAGCTTTTCAGTTTGGCATAAAATAGCGCAGGCAAGCAAAAGGCTGGATTTCTTTTCAGACAGGAAAAACCGGCATAAAAACTTTCTTATTTGATGAATCGTCTTGTCGCCCTGATTAGATTATAAACCATATATGATGACCATATTCTCATCAGTACATCAATAATAATCGTATAGCCTGAAAAGCTATCATCAAGCTTTCTCAGTGGGTTGATAAGGAATAAGTATTTGTCAATTGCGATCCTGAAACCATCTGAATCAGCATCAATAAAAGAAATATGCAATCCGTCTATTCCGTTGAAAGATATTAACACCATCAATAATGCGAAATGACCGACCAGCAAAGCAATCAGGGGGCGCGTAAAGCTTTGCCCGAAGTCACTGAACCAGTAACTAAATTTGATAATTACCGTCGTCCAGAAGTCATCCTCAAGGCGCAGGCTTTTATCGTACGCCAGCATTTCCTGCGTATGAAACTTTTGTTCATTGATTAAATCACCCTGCTTTCCCAGCGCGAATTTTAACTGCCGGAAAGTTTCGCGCAAATTGATAAAATAGCCGATCACAACAGGGTCTTCGCGTAACGGTTCACTATTGATGTTTTTAGCAAACCAATCCTCTTCGAGTTGTTTTAACTTACCTGGAAGGAGTTGCTCTTCGGCATTCAGGCCAATTCCGAAACCTTTTAGCGCTCTGATTTTGTAATTCCATTTAATATTTACAAATGTGGTATCGATCAAATGCGAATTGTAGAACGTTACGCTTTCAAACGATGTTAAATCCAGCGAATAGAATTCGGCCTTTCCCATATAAGATTCAGCAATGGAAATCTCTGACGGTTGCGGCCCTGGTAAAGGTTTAATATTGATCAGTCGGAACCCGTCCTCGTTCCGGTAACGGTACACAGACAGGACATTAACATTGATATCTTCTATAGAAATTTCAAGATCCTTCGAAGACTGAAAAATCGAAAGATGCTCAATGTCTGTGTTCTCCCCCGATATTTTGATATAGCCGGAAGTTTTTAGATTATGCAGCGTCAACTCGCGAAGTTTTGCTCCGCCCCAGTAACCAATATTTAATTCATCAAAGTCACCGCCTGCAATTTTTACAGTCGCATTTTCAAGAAAATTCCAGCGGCATTTATGGAAAGTGCCGCCTTCCACGTAGATCTGGCGGCCAAGTATCAGGTTGATCAGGTTAAATTCGTCAGTAAATTCCGACGTGCCGAAAACAAACAACTCGCCATCGCAAAGTGAATGGTTGATCGAAAGGTCATTTTGCACCTGACATTTGTAGAATTTAATGTCACCCTGAAAATAGCAGTTGAGGAACTTGATATGCGGTTTGAACTCCCCTGTAAAGAATACGTCCGATTCAAATATTTTATTCTCAACCGTTAATTTGGCATTTGAAATATCATCGTGAGGGTTATGTTTTTCAAAGGCTTGCAGGAAATTTTCGTAATAATTCTCCCAGTCCTTAATAACCTTATAACCGGCCAGATCTGCGGGTGGAATTCTATCAGTGTAACTCATGCTTACCGGTTAAGATTGAGTGGCTAATGATGTATGTTCTTTCAGCGCCAGGATATGCGAAGCATACCAAACCTGTTTAACTGTCGGCGTGTCCCCGTTTTTGAGTAACTCGCCGATCTGCCCGAATACAGAAGGGTATTTGACCGCTTTTGATTTTGCGAATTCCTGAACACGGTTAAATGCCGCTCCAACGTCTTCTCCCTCGCTTACGGCGTTGTTATATATCTGTACGATAAAATCAAAAATCTGCTGCCAGAATACCATCTCATTATTCACCATCCGGTCGAAGACTTCCGGTGCCTCCGTCCTTATCCGCCTTATTAGTTCCCGTTCAAAATCAACATGCGCTTCCTTAATGTTTTCGAGATTGGAAATGGAGGATTTGATAATTCCCAGCTTGTTCATCTCGGCTACTGTGAGAGATCTCCCATAACCTGTCAGCACGTTGTCGTAAAAACCAATGCCGTTGGTGTAAATTTCAATATTGTCTTTCAACAACTTGAAATCGACCTCAGCAAGTTTTGAATTTCTGGCATTACGTTTTTTACGTTCCTCATTGCTGATGGAATACTTTTTTATTATTTTCAGACTATTGGAAGTGGCCATGAATGCAGCAATTTCCCGGCATTCCGACACCTTATCCCATAATTCCTTTTTCCGGGTATTTTCGCCAACGTCGTCGCTGTCGGAATATTTTTTCAGCAGTTCATTTACCAGCTTCATCATGTCCTCCAGGTAAAGGGTCAGGTCGTCTTCAAGGCCTTCTTTCACCCATATTTTGGTCAGATCAAAACTGCTGCCTGATTTTGATCCATCGGTAAACCTGTAAAGAATAGAAATGGAATACGGAACCACGGCTGAACGGAGCTGACCTATTGAATTCTTACCCGCGCCATAAACTTTTTCCAGCTTGTTAAACAGGATCATTTTGGCAATGAGTTCTTCATAAAAGTTCCGGTCCACAATAACGCCCTTTTTCTTGTCGCCATCGCCGCAGATAGCGGTTATAAAATATTTGAAGACCTTGATTCCACCTTTTTTTACCATGTAAGGCTGGTCACCCCAGGATGAATAATACTTACCCAGCTGCTCTTTGGAGAACCGTCTTTCATCCGGATAGTCCTTCTCGATTTTTGTTTTGTTTCCAGACTTGCGTTTCATGGTGTTGAATTCGCCTTTTGCCCGGTCAAAAAACCATTTTTTGCCGCTTGGTGTAACAACGCTGGCGGTCATGGCTTTTAACTTAACGAGCTGCGGATTCTGCGAATCCAGATCGACGGTTGTTACCTTGGTTTGCGTATTGGAGTAGAGGCTGATCTCTTTTATAAATTTGTTCAGTTCGTCCTCAGCGGCTTCACTGACTACATTGATCTTTGCCGTCACAAACACCTTGCTGATGTCAATACCGCTTTTTCTGGCAAAATAGATAGCGGCGGTAGTCTGGCCGCCGTTAACAATCTGAAAGTCCGTCAGCGATCTGATCAGTGTCAGGCCACCCGACTCAAAGGTGTCGGATAATGTCGAGGTAATCGTCAGCCCGTTATTAAATGCTATGAACTTGGCAGGGTCTTTTCTGAGGGTTGTAAACATCCCCTTGTTTGCCTCATTTTTGAAATCAAGAAATGACCTGACGTTTTTTTCGAGAAGTCTTGTACTGTGAAGTTTATAAAGTTCTGCAAGATGCAGGGCGGGAAGTACACACAGGTACGATTCAAAATTCTGTTCGTTTGCAGCCTTTATCGCTTTGATGGGCGAATCAAATATACTTTCAAAATTGACGGTCAGAACCTCCCGGTTCCCCTGTGAAATTAAAATATCATAAAGGAAGTTGAGATCAATAAGCCTTCTGACAATCAGTATTTCCTTTGATAATCTTTGCCGGTCTTTAGTATAGGTTACTGTCAGATTTTCGTTTTCAAATTCAAGCCCTTTTGGTTGCGGAATACTACCGCGCGTCTCCACAGTTGCCGTTGCCGAAATTAAGAATATATCAACCACGTCAAACTGATCGGCGCCTTCTGAGGAAGAAAGGTGAGCTACCAGAGCGTTTACCGGATCGGAATCCTGCAGGCTTTCATTTAAGTGACCGTTCATTGCTTTCTTCAGAAATCTGGTCGTCCTTGCAAACTGCGTTTCGTAATATACTTTCTGGGAAATCTGAAGTTCGGCATTAGAAACTTTAATGTCGATGGAGGATTCATTCAGGATAATCAGCTGAAGCCGTTCTTCTGATTCATTGATGAGGTAACCGTTTACCTTCAATTTTTCGGTTTCCGATAAGAAACCGGTATCGTTCCATTCTTCAGAGTCGATAAGTTTGGCATCCAGCATGGAAGGCAGTACCGCATCGATAAATGAAGTTTCTGAAATAAAGCTGTCATCGTCCTGGGCGAGAACGAGCAGGTCTTTTCTGTAGCGTAAATATTCCTGAACTTCCATGCTTAATAATCCCTCCTGGTTAAAATATAGTCGTCAAGTGCAGAAATCCGAATGTTGTATTTTAAATTATTAATTTCCTGCGGTATGCCGGATACGGCCAGCCTGGGAAAGCCCTCTGCCAGGCAGTTATAGAAAGTTTCACTTATCAGCAGGTACCTGATGTCATTATATGCTTCGATATTGCGGAGGTTGAGTCCCTTCTGCGCAAGGGCTTTAAGGAATATGGAAGTGTCGCCGAGTCGTTCAACAATCAGCCCTCTGATTTCCAACGCCAGATCCTGCAAAGATAGGCCATCTGCGGGGTCAGGGTCAACAGCAACCACGACCAGTTCAAGACCTTTCTGAAACTCCGGCTCAAGTTGAAATTCACTGGAAATCCGCACGTCGGATTTTGCCACTTCCTTTGTTTTTATTTCCAAATTGCGGTCGTCAAGCACAAAATCCTGTGCTCTATCATAAGGCCCCTGCCAGCTATTAAGCACATCGTTTATGCTTGCAGAAGGGGCAGCTGCTACCAGCGATTTTAGTATTGTGAGTTCGCCGAACAGTCCTTTGATGATGTCCGCAGAAATCCGGTCAGAAAGTTTATCATCAAAAAACCCGCTCCATTTGTAGAACGCTTTTATCAATTCCCTTGAGTAAACATCGACATCAGAAATATCCTTTATTTTCTGGTAGAGCGAAATAATGAGATCGTTGAATAAATCATGGTAGGAATTGTCCGTGAGCTGAATGACAATATAGTTCGATCCTCTGTAAAATTCGATAGAAAGGTTCTGTTTAACAGTCCCCTGAAAATCAACATTGTTTGCAGGCGGTAATTCCAGGATCAGGCACCGGTTAAATAATTTATTAATCCCGATATTCAGTTCCGGAATACAATCTGCGCTGATCTTTTTAAACCTGAATTCAGCACTGCCGTCCTGAACAATTGTATTCCATTTTTCTTCAAGAAATTCTGTCGTCATCATCCAGATTATTCTTCATTAAGTGCGTCAATAAATTCTTCTTCCTGTTCTTCTTCGTTTTCTTCATTCATTCCCCTGTACCGCAGGTAATCTCCGCCAATATCAGCTCCCACGTCAGGGAAACCCAGGGCATAGCCAAAGAGCGGTATTTTAAGGTCAAGGTTCAGTTCCGCAGCTTTGTCCCGCAGTTCTTTATCCAAGACATTGCGTTCCGATTCAAAAACGCGCTCCAAATCAATCAGGTAGATCATCAGAATACCGTCCTTTTCATCCATTTCATAGCGGTAATCCTTATCCGGTATGGTCTGAATTTCCTCCGCTTTGTTTTTTGAATCAGCTGGTGACATTCCCGCATCTGTGAATTCTTTAATTTTCCGGTTCAGGAAACTCTTTTTGACCTTCGCGATCTGACCAGGGTCAAGTGTCAGTGCAAAATCGGCACCTGATGTTACGATCTGTGCGGAGCGGCCTGATACTTTAAATACCTCTCTGAACAGCAGTTCGTCTCTTGAAGGTGAACCTTCTTTTGGCCCCCGTCTGATGGACAGGTTGACATCCGCGGGCAGGCCTGAAACAGCTTTATCCAGGGGGATTTTAGTGACTGCATGGCGGTTTCGCTTTATGCCAATCGTCCAGTTCGTCAGTTTCCCCTGGGCGTTGCAAAGCGTTACATACTCTTTAACCCCTTGCAGATCAAAATCGAAAAAGGAGTTTTCAAGGTCAAGAAATTGAAACAACCCGGCAGAATCAGTTGAATAAAAACAGGTATCGATATCATCGCGGGAGTTCCAGTTCACCGATCTAATTAGCGCCGACAAACCTGCCCAGCTTTTTTCGATCCTTTGCTTATTGATGATGAATTTTGTCGACTGCTCAATTCCCGAACTGTAATTGAGCTTGACATCTTCCGCATTTTTTAGAATAGAAGCGCGGGTGATCTTAATTACCTTCGGGTTATTCCGCACTCTTATTTCAAAATCTGAGGGCCGCCCTTTTTTGCGGTTGATTTCTTTAAATACTTCTTCCAGTTCCTCCACGGTTACCGTCACCGTGTCGAACTTGTGAATATTTTCCCTGGTGGTAAACAGTTTGCAGCAATCCAGATAACCGGGACGGTAGCCGAACCAGCGGCCCATCTGAAGCAGGGTATCGGCGTAATCCGTGCTGCGGATAAAATAATTGATCGTTAATCCTTCCAGGGTAAACCCCCTCGAAAGACGGTTACCACCGATGGCGATGTATTTTTTCTCCGTTTTCTTGGTATAAACCAGTTCGTCTTCTGTGGCGCTGTTGATAGCCAGCACCTGAATGCCGCTGGCTGCCGAAATCAGCAGTTCCTTAATATTGTCAAACTCCCTGACGGTTAAAAATTCATCTTCGTAATCTTCGGCAAGATAGGTACGGATATTTCTGACTACCTCCGCATAGTATTTGAACCAGATCCTTTCAAATTCACTGTAGATGGAGCCAGCGCTGCTGGGCAGATCGGTATCAAGCCTGGTGAACAGTTCCTCTGCATATTTTTTTACCAGATCCTTTGTGGTGTTCTGCCAGTTTGTAAACCTTGAAATATGAATCAGCATGGTATTATGCGGCTGGAACAATTTGGAATCTATCATTTCGGATCGCCTGCTCAGCCGAATCGCTGTGGAGATAATAAAGCACATGATGGCCTCCTTCAGCGAATTCGGCAGATATTGGGGATAGGGATCATCCTTTTTTGACGCGCGGCTGTCGGGTTCATAATTATAAGAGGGCAATCCTGTTTCCTTAAAGACACGTGATGGAAAAGCATCCAGGTGATCGGTAACCGGGGGAGCGACCAGCGGCTCAATTTTTTTGACTTCCTCAATTCTCGTTTCAAAAAAGTGTTTCGCACCCACGTAAACGGATGGGGGAAACAGTAATTCGATAAAATCATCTGGTGCCAAGTTCGGCACCATTGCAAATTCCTTCACTACCGGCAAGCCATTTATTTTAGTCTTTACCTGCCATTTGCCATCGGGGGCTTCGTTTCTGTCCTGAAGGACATTTGCAAAAGGGGTTGCCGTATATCCGATATAGGTTTTCCGCTTGAACAGGCCAAGCAGCGCCCGGATATGACCATTAATTTTAGTGGCATACTCGCGACCCTGGTGCCCCATATTATTCAATGATGCGTTGTCGGCTTCGTCATCAACCAGCAGGAAAGGAATGCCGTGTTTGTCATTGTTTTCACTAAGGTAGTCGCTCAACCATAAAAGAAGATTAGTTAAAACGCTGCTGTTTTTTTTACATACCAGTACATTTTTGTAGTTCAGCGTAAATTCGGCAGCTTTGATATTTTTGTTAAAATCAGCTTTCGGCGAGGTAGGAATGATAACCTGCCGGATAGAATTATCGCCAAGTTCCCCGAACTTCAGAATATTTCCGACCCCCTTAAAATCAACGGTTCCTTTTTCGAGATCGGTGACGCCCCAGCCAATCACATCGTTTTCGATTCTGAGCTGCGTCTGCACCCGGAGATCTTCCATTATCCCGGACAACACGATGATGAGCGTATAATCCAGATCAATGGCACCGTTGATAACCGCATTAAAGTTGGCAGTTTTTCCGGATTGCACACTGCCCATCACCAGCCCCTTGATAAAAAAGGATTTGTCCTCCTTCGGGTCGCCAATTTTTTTGAGAATTTCGAGGGATGATCTTTGTGTTTCGGCTACGATCTTATCCGGTCTGCCATCATCCTTAAGATAGCGGAAATAGCGGTCGCTGTAATGCCAATTCGTGCTTTTTATCCTTGTTTCGTTAAGCCAGGATTCCTTCCAGGATTTTTGCAGGGACATGCTTGCCGTGATGTCAGTAGCGTTGTTAGCGCGGTACTCGCTGACTGCTGTCTGAAAACATTTCTTAAACGCTTCATCCGTCAGCTTCGTCCATCGGTATAAGCCCGAAATGATATCTATTGCCGATCTGGCCTTTGTTTCCAATTCCGGATTGTCAAAAAATGCGCGGGTCAGCGGATTGTTACCTTCGCGCAGTTCTGCTACTTCCGAATCAATGAATTTTAGGAGTTCGTCGGTGTAATTGCGGTTAATCATCAGTTCAGCAGGTTTAGTATTTCTTCGGGCAGTGAGGATTCGGTATAACCCAACCCATTCAGGATGTTATCCTTTATGTATTTATTCGATACTCCGCTACTCTTCAGGACAGTAATTGATTTAATGATATCATCTGCGGAAATCCCATCTTTCTCCTTTTCACCGGTAAATACGTTTGCATCATGCGCATGTCTGACGGTATTAACCGTGGTGTTTACCATTTTGATAATGAAATCCAGCATCGAATTTTGTTCACTGTTCAAACCGGTTCTCAGCGATTTGAGAAGCGGGAAATCGAAGTTGATTTCCATGGCAACTCCTTTGGAAGTAGCTTTTTTCTCAAAAAGCTGCAAATTGTCCTTTTTGCCTTTTTTTGCAAACTGCTGAATGCCCCGATTGTAGTACTCTCTTTCCGCTTCCGCCTTCAGCTGAACAACATAGCGTAGAAATGCGCTCTTCAGGTCAAAAGGAATAACGATCTGTGATTTGGCGACATTGAGGTGGAACAAATGATCTACTTTATTTCCTACCTCCACCCTTAAGCGGGCAAGCCGCAGGATAGGCGATTTCCTGATCACATCATTCCAGCCGCCGAAAACGATTATGCGGTCAGCCCGGTAAACGTAGATACCTTCCAGGTCCATAAGGCCCCTTGACTTTGTTGCCCACACAGAACCGTATTCCCTGCTTTCATCTATACTTCTTGACGGCAGGATAAATCCTTCCATTTTAACAACATCCTCTTTCAGCCATCGTTGTTTATTCGGAATCGGCCGGAAATCCTGTTCGCCGGGAAAAGGATTAAACGGTTGTATGACCCTGTTGTTTACCCGGATCAGAAGGGGGCTGTTTTTGCGTTCCAGAAACCGGTGAAATACCAAGGAAAGGTATTCCGTTGTGATTTCACTGATCTGATGTTTAATCGTTGTCCTCCGCGATTCCTCGTCGAGATATTCCTCGAACTTATAAAGACTATGCCAGACAACTATCGTATTCGCGTCAAAGTTTTCAGGCCGGTTCAGAAAGTTATTGCTCAAACCATAGTATTGTTCAAGCAGTTCATTTACTTCTTCCGGGGTGTTAACGATTATCCGCCATTTTTCTGATTTCTTAAGGAAGTCTACATCCCAGGTACGACCGTAAAAGTGCGTGGCACTTTTTTTTCTCGATAATACGGTAAATTTGCGGGACTGTGCAAATGAGGCCGTTTTTAAGCCAAGACCAAACCTGCCCAGATCTTTAACTGAGCGTACATTTTCAAGAAAAGAACTCGGAAAGTGCATGCTTTTTTTGAGCGTTTCCTCGTCCATGCCTGTGCCATCGTCCGCCAGGAACAGTACAAATGGTTCCGCATCTGTATTGATGATTACCTCGACATGACGTGCGTCTGCTGAAATGGAGTTGTCTATAAGATCAGCAAGTGAGGTTTCCAGCGAATAGCCCTGCTCTGCAATTGATTTGATAAGATACTCCGGGTTTGGGGGTACTTCCTCATATCTTTCACCGGGCTGGTTTGGTTCTTCCTGTTTCTTCATAGTTATTGTTTAAAACAGGACAAGATCATTGTTTACTGCTGCCTTTTCAGGAACAAGAATAGATTCGACCACGTTTGCGATCTGGTAGGCAAGGTACGGCGGCACCGCATTACCAACCTGGTGAAACTGTTGTGTCCGGCTGCCGCAAAAAAAGTAATTGTCCGGGAAAGTTTGTATCCGCGCAGCCTCCCTTACCGTTAGACTTCTGCACTGATCAGGATCATAATGAATAAAGTAATGGCCGTCTTTGGAAATATGGCTGGTCACGGTAGTTGCCGGTTCATTTGGCAGCTGGACCCGGAAACGGTCGTTAAATTTACCGGACTCTGCATTTTCGTGGTCGGGAATAAGATCTTCACCAAATTTTCGGTAATCTTCCATTCTGGGAAATTTATGAAAGAATTTGGTATACAGGGCCGCGAATAAATAACGCTTCAGATCAAGGGTAAGATGCCCTCTGGATATGTGGTGTACCGCTGCATTGAGCTTTGGATCGAGGTACCAGTCGTGGAGCGGGTGGTTTTGCGGCAAGGTATCACCGGACACCTCATAATATTCTTTACCGGTTATCTGCGGGTAAACCGGATTGAATTCGATGTCGTATTTCAGCCCGCTGAATGTTTTAAGCAGTTCCTCCGTATATTTTGATATCCTTTCAGACCATGCGGGGTAAGAGTCTTCCAGGTTATTATAGTTACGTTTCTTTTTCTGTACGCTTCCTGAAACCACGATGTCAGTATGGGTGAACTCCCGGTAAATTCCGCTGCGTACAGCCGGCAGCATTCCAATAACCGATCTGAGATCCACCTTTTTTGAAGGATTCAGTGTCGAAGGCTTGATTTGAATATCTTCCCTTATGCCGAGCAGAATTACCCGGTGACGTTTCTGGGGAATTCCATAATCTTCCGATTTAATCAGGTAGTCGGAATCACTTTTGATATTTGATCTGATAAGTGAATATATTTTATAGCCTGACGAGTTGAATTCTGGGAAAACTGATGATGGATGCTGAAGGTCATTTAATATTTTGGTAAATATTTTCTCACCGTTTAATTCAGCAGAAAGCAAGCCCTTCACATTTTCCATTACGAAAACAGAAGGCTGATGCCTGGCAATGATCCGCAGATATTCCTTATATAAATGTACGCGGTGATCACCTTCCTGGATGCCGCCAACACGCGAGCGCCCGGCAAGGGAGTACGCCTGACAGGGTGGGCCGCCAATCAGTACCCAGTTTGTTTCACCATTAAGACTTTCTTCGATACGCCTGTCAATTTCCGGTTCCGGTGTATCGCCGAGTGTAGCCTGCCACGCTTCATTTGTGGCTTCATTATATTCTTCTGGGTAACACTGATACAATTCTGCGATGGAAATATCGCGGCGAAGAAACTTATAATATTCTTCGGGCAGCTGTTTAAACGGAAACTGGCGTACAAATGAACGCAGCGTCAGTGTTTCGTGCGCATGGGTATCTTTTTCAATAGAAAGTTTGATCTTGAATACGCGTTCATTATCCGTTTCAGTCAGTGAACTAAATCCTTCAGCCAGTCCTCCAGGGCCTGCAAACAAATCAATGATGGGGAAAGGCATAGATTTTTTAAAGTAAAAATCTAAGATAGAAATATTAATGCTTACAACAATAATATTGTGTGTGCAGCGCGCAGGCTCATGTGTGCAATTCTTTTAAAAGGTTATCCAGCGTGCTGTCAGCGGTGTTTTTTCTGAGGTCACATTCCCATAGGGTCAGCACTTTCCAGCCTGCCTCACGGAGTCTGGAAACGGATGCCGCATCTTTATTGATGTTCGTATTGATTTTATTCAGCCACCATTCCGTGCGGGTTTTCGGAACCACAAAATAGCGGCAGCCTTCATGGCCGTGCCAGAAGCAACCGTGAACAAAGATGACGGTTTTATATTTCGGAAGTACAATATCGGGTTTGCCGGCAAGTGATTTATCGTGGAGTTTGTAGCGAAAGCCGCGTGAAAATAAAAATTTGCGGACGATCAGTTCGGGTTTGGTATCCTTACTGCGGATACGCGACATATTAAAACTTCTGGTTTCTCTGGAGTGAACATCCGTCATAAAAAGATCACAGCAACGACAGTGCCACTATTCGGGCAATGCCTGGGAAGGCAGGGGGATAAATTCATCAAGTCCCGTTTCTTTCAGGAATATCTCCATAGAAATATCATAGATATCAGCCCCGGCAGCTTCGCAAACCTCAAAACACTTATCATTTAACTGATTTCTCAGCAATGCCTCTGCTGGTGTGTAGGAAGGGTCGCCGGTTTGCATACTGACGTAATTGTCAAAATCATCATCGGGATGATAGTTCAGGCCTTCAGCCATCAGCTGATGAACAAATTCCTTAACGTCTTCAAGGGTCTTTATTTTGGTGATCATAGTTGATTATTTAATTTATTATCCGGTTTTCTTCCGCCTGCCGCAGCATAATTTCAAGGCCTTCTTCCCTGGACATGATTGCCCCGAATTCGTTTAGTGACTGTTCATCACTGTAAACGCCGTTCGGATCGTTCCACATAAGCCACTCGATAATATCAGTTCTGGTCAGTCCGTTTACCAGTTGCAGCAAAGCAGGTTCGCTAATTTCGACGACCGACTGATAAGAATATCCTGTTTTTTTCCAGAAGCTCATGCTCAATGAAATTTATTTTTTATTGTCCCTGTCATTCCAGGAATGAATATATGATTCAAGGTCCACCGCAACTACCACAAGCTGATCTTTTCTAACCCCAATTCGTTCAGCATTATCCGGGTTTCTGGCGTTGCGCTGCAGTTCTTTAAGCCCGACCACTAAAATCTCATCGTCTTCGTTAAAGTCAGCCGGATCTTCCGCAACGATATAAACTTCTTCCTCTTCCATGTCCGGCACATCCGAAACAATCTTGCATATCTGCCCCGGCTTTACCGGGATTAATGAAATGTCCATTTTCAAAATTAAATAATTATGATGAATGCCTCCGGGTTTATCACTGGTGATTTACATATCAGCATAAAATATCACTATAAACCTCTTAAATCTTTACAATAAATATAACAAATATCCCTCGTTTTACCAAAAAAATATGAAGTAATTAACTCATTATCAGTGATATTTATTAACAATTTTTCTAACACCTGAGATTCCGTCCTTTTTTTCAGGCAGGAATAAAAACCGGGAAAAGCCTCCTTTCAGAAAAGGCTCAACTGGATCATATTTACCTGTGTTTTTTCGATTTCTCTTAACGTAGCAATGATCACTGGCTGTTTATCATTGGTGGTGTCGGTACTACCAAGCTTTTTTGTCATCATGGACTTTAATTCATTCAATGCATGATTGAAGGCAGCATCACGGCTTCCAAATTGTTTGCCGTAGACCGACAGGCCATAGCAACCGCCTGCTACACCATAGCTATAGTTCATACCGTATGTCCAAATGTGGTTTGCACCTCTGCCTAAATAGATCAGGCTGTGGTTACCGCAATGGAGTTTATCACCAAATACTAATTCTTCTCTATCTAAAAACACGGGGCGTGTAAACCAATCGTACTTATCAAAGCTGATTTCCGTAAACCCGAATTCAAGGCCTTTACGATAAGCATATACATTCATAGTTATTTTTCTGAATGAATCACCGAAGCTGCGGAACCAATCCAGTTGTTGTTGATCTTTCGCTTTAATAGCAGCGATCATTTCCTGAAAGATACCCCGTTCGTAAGCAACCATGTGGTTGTCTTTCATGTAATCGGTGATTTGATTTTTTGATTGAAGATTTAATAGCAGGCTTTCCATAACATTACATTTTAGTTTTTTAATGCAAGGGTTTTAAAAGCACAGTGCGCAGTTGTCAAGGGCCCGGCCTGGTGCTGGGTTTCATACACCCTTGACGGCGGCGCAGGGGGCTTTACCTTTGCGGTTAAAAAACTGAAATTGTTGGGAAGCCTGTTTAATCGAAAAATGAAGCAACCCATTATGAAAGGGACAAGAGCAAGGGCCAGCATGCCGTTGGGCGCGCAAAATCGGCTGGTAAAGCGCAGCGTACGGACCGATTTGGACTGTGCGGTGGCTAAACGGCGGGCTGGCTTTTGCTGCGCGGCCGGTAATCTGTTGAACAGTAGTGAAACTGATTGCAGGCATGGCCGCATTAGCGATGAAAGCGGCATCCTTTTTTAGGAAAAAAAGATACAGCGGACAGCGCGGGCCGCAGGCAATGCCCGAACCCACTGAATAATGTTAACGGAGGTATGAAGGTTTTTAAAAAGGAATGACCATCTAAATCATTTTGTATCTTTAAACCTATAATGACTTTGCAAAATGATGATCAACCGATAGCTGATAGTTTCCCTGCGCCGTATCCAAAAACTTCGCCTACGGAACTGCAGTCTAAAATCACTTTCGAGTCCTTACTCAGTACGGTTTATGTTAAGCCGGACCTCCGGGTTATGGACAAGTACCCTAATACGGACGGGCATATCGAATTAACAGATCAGCACCAGCATCCTATCGGGAAAATCGAGGTTCAGCTGAAAACGCTGGCGGATGATGACCTGATCACCCCTAAATATCAGTGTGCTAAACATTTCCTGAAGTATTGCAGTGACAGCGTGCTACCGGTTATTTTGGTCGCGGTAAATAATGCGCAAAAAAAAGCTTTCTGGCTTTCTGTAGACGAGGATGTCATCATTGATGCCAACCAACGTATTACTGGTGAAAGTGTAAGTATTAAGATACCTTATGAAAATTGTTTAGACGGGCAAAACCATGCCTATTTAGCGGCATGGGAAAAACTAATCCGGGCGGCACAAACGAAGGTCAAGGGTTATAACGGCTTATTGCAGGAAAAAGGCTTGCTGGAAACCAAGTTAAAACAATTGGAGGAAGGCTTGCGTCCGTCCAGCTTAAGTCCGGAGGCCCTGACAGAAATCCATATCTTTTTAAATCATTATAACACGATACTGGATACCGAGTTTGCGGTCATGAAACAAACCCTGTACGCCCGTTATTGGAAAATTGGTATCGGCATTGCTTCCTATTCCGTAGATCGCTGTGCCTTTGTATTGATTCCGCTGGATTCGGGCCGTAACGATCCGATCATCCGGGAATTAGCAGCTGATTCATTTTTTAAACGGCATGAGGCGCTGTTTGATGGTACCATACTGAGTTATTCTGCCCATATCAGCCAAAATACCATCAGGAATAACCCCGAAGCGCTCAGTTATTCACTCATCAAATCGGAGTTTTTCCGCATCATGGAAAAATATAATCTCCCGGTAAATGAGCCGGTGATTGCCCATGAATACCTGGTCAATTTCATCGATTCGTTCCAAGTAACTTTGGGCTTTGAGCCGGAGCAAGATACCTACTCATTGAAGCAGTTAAATTTTATACTGAAAGAGGCATTGCCGGTGGAGATCGCGCAGAACTACAACTTCGCGGATTGGGTTAAAGATTTTAATTATAATATCGACAGCACTAAAAATACCAGACCACATCCGAATCTGACCAGGCGTAAGGAGAATGCTATCAGCCTGCTTAAAGCCGATTTTGTACCCGCAGTTAAAGTAACCGTCAGTTCAGAATTGTATCATATGGAACTGATCTACTATTACCTTGACCTGCTGCTGCAATCCGGCGAGCAAAATGCCATCAGAATGTACCAGCCGGAAATGGGACCGAAGATCAATATGAAATTCGACTGGGCCAACTGGAAAATGCCTGCAATCATCGCAAACCTGGAGCTGTTCTTTCAAAACTTCACCCGGCTGTATCAAAAATATGTTTACCAGAATTTCCGGCATTTACAGCAGGAACTGGATTTTTACGACGAAATTAATACGATCTTCTACGTGCTGGTATTTGATGATGACCCGGCCAAACAACCCTTTCTGGAGGTTTATAAACTCAATGCGGACACGGAAGTAGTTCCCAAAAGCTATTTCTTTAAGCAAAGTGATCCGGTCTGCCCGGTGAGCCGGAAAGAACGGTTTGAAATGGAAAAATGGGATTGCGACTTCAATGGCGTGCATTACAAAATCCTGTCGGTAAGCGTGGAAACGCTGGACTTCCTGTTTGAACTATCCCCAACCTACTGCCTGATCAATAAACAGGTCACGAAAAAGCTGAAGCAATTTTTTAAGAGTAAGGAAGAAGTGCAAGACACGTATTAGCAACGCAAACGCAATCGCCGAAGCTGAATATCAGGGAATGATACCCAATTCGGCCAGCACATCTTTTTTCAATTTGCTCAGCGGCCTTTTATTCAATTGATCATCATCCAGGTAAACGCCAAAAGCCAGGCGGTAAATCTCGTCTGTCGAAAGGGTTAACTTTAAAATAGAATTTAGGGAGCTGATATACGAGGCTGAATAAGCTTTCTTCAGGTAGATCAATTCCCTGATCTCATCGAGATGACCCGCATATATCTCCTTTAGCTTCATGGCCCTGATACTATTAGCTGTAAAATCATTACCGGAAACTATTTTGCTTTTTGCCACCAGGTGATCTTCCAGCGTGTAGGAAAATTTAAACGATAGCAATTTTTCCGTTTCAGGATGTTTCAGATAAGGATGAAAAATGTCTTTTAACGCTAAAGGCAAAGCGCCTTTAATGCTACTGTTGCAGACATTGCAGCTGGGAATTAAATTATAAAATGATAAAGCCAATAACGGATAGCTGCTTTGCGGGAACCAATGATCAAAGGTTGGCCGGGCTATAAATTCCCGGTTTTCAGTAATGATTGTATGGGTATATAGCCGGTTACAATAGATGCAGGTTTGTATCCCTAAATTTTCCGCCAGATGGTAGCCATGATAAAATCCAAAGGTTTTGTCAACGCTTTTGTCAATAAAGGCATCATACCTGATCAATGCCTTAATGCTGGCAATAGCTTTCTTACTGGAAAACCTTTTTTTGAAGTGGTTAAGTACATCAGGAGAACCGATAAGCAGGTCTTTTAAGTTCGTTTCATCATTCAAAAATGCGGCAACGGTAGAATGAATTCCAGTTACCTCATCTATTCTTTTATCCAGTCCTTTCGGATGGTCCTCAGAAAATCTTTTGCCCAATAACTTCTTTTTGATCACATACCGGACATTGGTATAATGTTCGTCCCTGGCCTGCAAAAAAGAAGGCGTTGTTTGGTCGATATAAAACATCAGATTTGCCTCCTTTTTTCCCGGAGCCTGCTGATTTCATCATCGATCAGGCGCGCCTCAAAACTTTGATCACCCAACGCCTCGGATAACATTTCGGCCAGTTTGAACTTAATAATGGGCTCGTCGATACAGTAAATTATCCGTTCAATAGCGATCTGCCTTTCCTCCGTCAGACGACCAGCGCCAATATCCTCAATAATGAAGTCAATCACTTCGGCAATATACGAGCCGATCTGCCCATCCTGCATAAAAAAGGAATCCTTCAGCAAATCCGCGATATTGGCACCAAGGGTGCGTTTAAAACCAGAGTTGCCGATTTTCGTTACCTGGTCAGTTTTTTCCAAAAACACCACGTTATTTTTTGGCAGATCGGATAAGGTAAGCGGATCATGGGAAGTAATGATGATCTGTATTTGATACCCCTCGAAAATGATTGGTATGATCTCGCGTAGGTATTTTACATACTCCTTTTTCCATTGTGGGTGAAAGGCATTGTCTCCCTCGTCGAGTAGTAACAGGATGTCCTTTTCAATGCCTTCCAGTGAATTGGAAGAATATCTATCAATGTCAACGCCCGTTTTGATATTATCGGCATGATCGTATAGGGTACTGAATAAATTTAAAAAGGACTGCTCGCCGGAACTGACATTGATCTCGGGTTTGAACTTAAACATCGGTTTGGTGTCGAAATTAAACCACTCTCCAATAAAAGAAACATTGAAAGCATCGTATAATTGGATCACCCGTAAAGCCTGGGCTTCGTTGATCACTATTGTCCGCCAATTATCCGTCAGAGTATCTTCGTTTACGAGCGACCGCACGTAATCCACCAGTTCCAGTAAAGTCAGGTGCTGTACAAACAGGTATTGTTCGCTACCTGCATATACCCCGGTGTTTTCCAGGAACCATTGAAAAGCTTCCCTAACGGTCAGTTTTTCAAGCACATTTTAAAAATCTTCGGGGATGATGCCCTCATCCAGGTAATGGTTTCCGGCCCTTTCCAAAAGGGACACCAATTTACCCAATGCCGTTTCAAACAGGTCATATTCAAACCGAATGCCATTGGAAAAAATTTTGGCTTCTTCTCCACGAATATCGCCTGTAAAATTCTTGCCCATTTGTATTTCCCGTTCGGATGCTTCCTGTTTAATCTTTTCATAGATCAGGGTAATGGCAGGTCGCAGCTGATAGGATGTATCATTAAATTTATCCGGCTTATGAATACTGGTATCAAAATACCCCAGGCTTAAAGTCACCTCATGGAATACCGGCAAAGTTATCTTTGTAAACTCGCGGTTCTTATAAAAATGGTTGAATTTGATCCAGCGTTTGGTGTTTTCTGAATTATGGGCTTCTAAAAAATCATCCAGTAAGCCACTGTCGCCGTGATTATCCAGTTTCATCAGCGTGAGTTTAGTGAGATCCTTGTAATTATTCCGGGCAGCATCTAATGAACTGTAATTTAGATAAGGCGTAAAATAAATTCGGTGAATCTTCTCGATATTCCGGGTCAGCTCATAACTGCCATCCTGTTCCTCCAGCACATAAGTGCAATAATATGCGTTGGCTATGTATTGCAGCAAGGTCGTCTTGCCGCCGCCATTATTACCCACTAAACAACTCAGCAGGGGGATGTCACTGCTCAGCAGGTCGTCAATATAATACCGGTTTAGCTCTACGGAATTCAGTTCCCCGTTTTTGAATTGATAGAGGTTGCGGCCACCCAGGTTAATAGTGACTTCCTGATGCCCCTCACCAAAAATTATCGATAAGTTGCCCTCCGGAATGTAAATTGCAGCGATCTTCATATAAATTTAGAAATTTAAAGATAGGAAAACCTTACCGATTGATATGACCGATGCAGCCAGCCTTTTGAACCATCATTTTACAGCCAGCCATGGGCTTGGCTATATACAGTTATTTACCGAAGAAAAGCTGGAAGATCATGAACTGCAAGGCCCTGAACGGGACTTATTCGCTTACCTGGATGCCATACTCAAATTGGGTTTATTAAACGGCAACAGCAAAGTTAAGGAGATCAATGAACACCGGCCAGGACAAGAAACACTGGCGGTGTTAGCCGACATTAGCCCCAGGATCATCAACCCTTATATCCGGGCCTACTTTTATGACATCTTACAGGTCAACAAGCAAGACAAATTTAACAACGCTCAAAAGGCCATTGACACCTACCTGTCGCTTATCGAAGAAGACAATACACTAAGCACCAAAAGAGATCGGTACATCCGCATCTTACGCATATTAGTTGGCTTAGGTAGGGGAAGATTGGCTCTACTGGATAAATATGTGCTGCCAATCCAACAGGAAATACTTGCCGCAGATATGCCGCAAGATTGCTACTCTATCACCAAACTTGCCGAAGAAATGATCCCATTGCAACTGGAACCGACCACGTACCAGTTGTTCATTCAAAAGGTAAAGGATGCGGTTCAGCCATTCCTTGAATCACGTGAACTTGAACGTTACCGGCAATGTAACCATGTGCTGGCTTTACTGATCCCTGCAGATGCAGTTAACTATGGTACCCAAGTTGCCAGGGGCTATATATTGGAAGCAGACGATTACGACCACCGTATGAATGCCCTGCAATATATGGTGGCTGACCTGTATAAGAAAGGCATCCGTCATTTTCAGCAATTGGGAATTAAGGATGCCGAAACGGAAACACTCCGGAAGAAGCTGGTTGAAATCCTGAAGAAAGCGGCAGCCCAGCACCAGCTGATCGGTGCATTACCCGCCATTCCATTAGATAAGCCGGAATTTGAAATGCCAGAATTCAGCCATTTATTCCAGGCCGTTTACTGGATGATCGACCGCGAATTTCCTGTTAAGCAGGAACTTGTCAAAGATCTGAAGGGTAAGTCCGACCAATTCCTGCACCTTAAATTTATGGGATCAACAATGACTGATGGAGAGGGAAATACTGTTGCCATTAGCGCAGACAATAGCGATCTGATCTATAAAGATGCCGCAATGATCAGAGACATTCACTGCAAAATGGTGCTTCGTCCAGCCTACGATAAATTTTCGGATAAATGTGCAATCAGCGAACCCGAAGTATTCTGGCTGATCAGCCACAGTAAATTTATCCCGCAGGACCGGCTGGATATCTACACCCACGGCCTTTATCATGGTTTCTGCGGCAATTTTGCGGTTGCGGCACATCTACTGATCCCCCAAATAGAGAACGGGCTGCGTCATGTGCTGCAAACCTATGGGGTCATCACCAGAAAGCTGACTGAAGATATTCAAACCGAAAATAGCCTGGCATTTTATTTCAACCACTTGAACGGTATTTTACACGAGGATCTGATCTTTGACCTGGAAGGCTTACTCAATGAATCGTTCGGCAACAATATCCGGAACCTGGTGGCCCACGGAAAATACGCCACTGGACAATTCTTTGCACCCGCCGGGTTTTATACCTGGTGGCTGGCCCTTAAATTGAGCTTGCATCTCGATAAATATCTCTTAAAAGAGATAACCGCGCTATCCTAAAAATCGCTAATTTTACATTAGCCAACATTTACGCCTATGGGATTCCTGTCATTTATCAGCAAAATACTCGGCTTTGGCCGCAGGTTCAACGGCACACCGGAACAATATCTGGCTATGGTTCAATACATGGCAAAGAAGAATAACCCTGATTATACCGCAGAAGAATTGTTGCAATGGGGAGAGGTGATGCAAAAGGTGATGAAGGTTAACCTTAATCCTTACCGGGATTTCCGCGACCTTGCTGAAAACGGTACCTCTGATTATTCTATGGTGGAGAAGGTTGATGATAAGGTGAAAGAGATGGAGCAGCGCCGCGATTTGAAACAGGCTATATACGGCCAAAATGCCGATCTTGGAGATGACGATGTAATGAAAAGCGAAGAGGACGGCGCTGTTTTCGCCCGTAAAATGGTTAAGGACCTGTCACAGCATGTCCGCTTTTCAGATGAGGAAGAACGAAAGCTTGATGAGTTATAGCTAACCGGGATGCTTCCCTGATACCACCCAAGACTGTTAACCGATAATTTTAATAATTTTACGGTAATGGAAGCAGAAAACCAGGCACCTGTTATTTACTCACCCGCTGCGGTGCTTAATCTTTTTAATAATTCAATTTCCCTAAAACAAACCCAAAGGATCATACAGCTTAAAGGTATTTTCCAGTTAGGTAAAGGTGCCTTTTACAATGGTTCTTATTATGATAGCCTCCGCGACGAATCTTCCGATGCGCAGATTACCCTGATTGTGCCTGCTCTTATCCGTAATGAGATGCAGCATAACAAAACAATCACTATAAACGGTTTTATAACGCGACGGGTGGTTAACAACGCCAGCCGCATCGATATTCAGTTAACGGTAACTGATTTGGTTGACCAAACCTTAAATAAGTATTCATCAGAAGAAATAAAACGGATAGAGATCCAGCAGGAAAAAGCAGCAGCGGGCTTCCGGGATGTGCAAAGCTGGATAAAAGAGAAGATCATTCAGGAACATCCGTTTAAAATCGGTGTGGTTGTCGGCAAAAATGCAATTATTGACAACGACATTAAACATCAGCTCAGAGAATCTATCGCCTTTTATCAACTCGATTTTCACCGCATCAACCTAAGCTCGGAAACTGAAATTATCAAGACCCTTAATCAGCTGGACGAACAGGGAACAGACATTATCGTTATTTCACGGGGTGGCGGAGAAAACCTCGAAATTTTTAATAAGCCTGCGATAGCCGAAAAAGCGACCGGATTAAATGCCTTGCTGATAACAGCTATTGGACATAAAGATGATGTAACATTGCTTCAAAAAGTTGCTGACAAGGCATTCATTACACCATCTGAATTTGGTCAGTTCCTGAATGATACTTATAATCAGACTATTGAGGAAGTGCAAAATTCAAGGGCGCAATTAGTTGAGTCGGTTAAGAAACAGCTAACAGCTAATTATGAAAAAGAAATCAATAATCTGAAACAGCAGATTAAAGCAGTTGAAGAACTTAAAAAGAAAAACAACGAGGACCTCGAAAAGGTGTATAGTGAAAAAATTAACGGATTAAACAGCCAGATCAGTTTGCTGACTAATACCTACAACCAGCAACTGGGCGAAAGCCAAAAGCTGCAAAATGAAAAGCAGGCGATATTTAATGACCAGGTTAACAATTATAAAGCCCAGCTATCCAAACTCGAGAACAAATCCTCGGTTAACTGGACAGCGGTTATCATCGCTGTAATCCTTGGCATCATAATCGGTATGCTGATTAAGAGTCATTAGCCAAAGCCAAAAATCCCGGTAACGGCTATAGTTTTGAAAGCAGGATCACGGAATTTTGCAGCTATACTATGCGACAGCAGATATCCTGCGGATCAAAATCCGTTTGCTGCGTTAGCATCATTAACCGGTTTATTAACAAAAGCTTTATAGTGACCGGTCTGACGAGACCTGATTTAAATCAATGCAGCAAATTGCATCAAAATCAAATGTCCTGCAATATTCCACTACCTGAGTATAATTGTAATCGCGGCCAGTTATGTTATTTATCAGATTTCTGGTCGCCTGCATAAAGCCGTCCTCCCTGTTGTTAAAGGCAGCAGAGGCAGCTCTTGCGCCATAATTACTTTCAGGTATCCGTATCCCAATTCTGCATTCAAGTAAGTGCCAGATCAGGCTGCCAATATTCAGAAAACCCGGCCATGGAACAAGATGGGTAAACAGACTATCCAAATCAGCCAGAACCCAATGAGTAATGGGCCTTCCGCCGCGCGCAATACGAATATAGTTGTCAATCTGATCAAGCAGACAGATAGAACTTAAGTGAGGATCGTAAGGGGGCCTGTGCTGTCGGTGAAAAAACATTTCAAAGGCAACAATTTCCGGGTTGGCTCTTAATAATCTGCGCTGCTTATTGAGTTGACGGGCAAAACGGCCATTGTCAAAATTGGGTTTTTCAATTTTACATTCGCAGACAGCAAGTTTAATTTCCCCGTTATATTTGAATGCAAACAGCGCATCAATACCGTGCTTTCTTTCAACGCTGTCACCGCTGCATGAAATGTTGTAAATGCCTTTATATTTATTGCCGCCGCTAACACGGGGATAAGCTGCAAGGGTCAGAAAACGACTAAGGTAATCACGTTCGTTAACAACTTCATTTATACTAAAATCATTCCGGGTGCGATGGTCTGCGTCAGTAAATATCTGACATATTTCTGCCATCAATGGTTCAGGTATCCAGGGCATAAATTGATTAATAGTTTAGTAAGCGTTTAAAATTACTATACAATAACTTAATCATATTAATCAATGACTTGCCGCCATCTGTCCATGTAGTCGTAGTCGCGCCAGTAACTCTCCAACCGAGTATGGGGCAAAGTGACGGGCTTTTCCTTAAAACTCCAGAGTTCCGCAGGATGCTCTTTTGCAACTTTGATTGCTCTTAAAAAAGTGTCCATTGACCTGATCTCAATGTGAAACCTCTTATGGTTGTAAATACGCCATTTTTGTGCGTGTTCAGTTCCCCAATGTTCACCGGAACCTGCAACCAAAATAAACCTGAATTCTGCCACCGCACCGAAAATGCGTTTTGCCTCTCCTTTATTTTCCTCAAAATACTGATCCCAGGTTTTGACCTGCTCCAATGCTCCCTGCAATTTGGCAGTTGGCTTACCATCTGCATTAAATAAGGACATTTTGGGTTTTTCCAGTTCGACAAGCACCCATTCCGGGCCGGAAGACTTATCATTTAACCATGCAAAATCACAGCGGAATTCGGCTCCAAAGTTTAATTCCCTGAAGACCGGCTGTATCCCATACTTTCTGTCGTAGAGATCATAAAAGAGAAAGCTGTTATCTTTCAATACTTTCAAAAGATCAGTTTCTGAGTCATTAGCAAAGGAGGCAAGTAAGTCCTTTTCCGCTTTAGCGATATCCCATGGCGAACTACCTTCATCATTGGGAACTTCCTGTTTATCTTCCGGTTGTTCAGGAGTAGTTGTAATAACTTCATCCTGTTCGGTTTTATCCCCGGCTTTCGCCGGGTCAACAATATCATTATTAGTTTCAGCGGCCTTAAGGATTTCAGTTTCCGGAGATTTATTGTCGTTCATAACTATGTTTCAGCGAAGATAAAGATAAGCTTTTGCTCAGTTGCTGCAATTGACAATACTGCCACCTGAACTTTTGCAACAACAATCAGCTGTTTCCATCAGTTAATATGATACTAAAAAACATAAGTGACTTGTTTGCCGTGGCCGATGAATCTCATTCCAGACTATTAACAATTTCTAAAGTTGTTTCTGCAGCTTCTTCGGTGCTTCCCAGCCTTAATTCGTCAAAGGCCTTATAAGGCGTCCACTTGGTCAGGCCGTCTGCCTCGGCGGCGATCCTGATACGGAGCCTTATGTCGCGGGTGAATTCCAGCAGATATTGATGGCCGTTACGTGTAATGTAAACATTGATGTCTTCGCCCCAGAAGAACTGTGTAGAACCACAGCGATTTTCGGTCCTTGCCCCGTGGTGCTGGCACAAGAGGTTGATGACCTCGTTTCTGCGATTGTCGATCATGACCTTATCAAACCAGGCGCTCGGCCTGATCAAATAACGATGACCGTAAAGTTCCTTTACTTTAGTAAGCTTATTCTCCTTTTGCGTCCAGTCGACAAAACGCTCGTCAAAGTACAGGTTCGTATGGATAAGCCTTAATTTAGCGTTCCCGTTATCCCAGCCGGATATCGCTGATGACCGGTTAATACCAGCGTTGATTACATGCTGCATGGCAGCTTCACTTTCACAGCCGCAAAGTTCATTGATGATTGTTTTGGCAATTTGATTTCTGCGAAGAATTAGCTGCCAGTTCTGGAAGTCATCAGCGTAGGTAAACGCATACAACGCTGACCAGTCCGGCAACGCGCTTATAAGGTAACGATACAGCCCGCGATCCTGCCTGAAGGCCTTGTTTGCGCCGTAATGACTAAACAGCAGAGCCGAGGTGGCAAATCTGTGTTCGAATTCGGCCAGGGTTGGATCGCCGAGCAACAGGAAGCCAATATTGCCCTGGAAAAGCGGATGGGCTTCGGCTTTTTTGATAATTTGTTCCCACCCTTCGTTTTCGAATAATCCGGCTTTCAGTTTCTCCTCTGCCAGCTGTTCCTTTTGGATATTACCGCTTCTTTCTGCCAGCGCTGTAAACTCCGGTGTCTTAAAGTAAGCATAAATATCCCCGCTGCCCGCTGCGAGGGAAGCTACTGTTTTCATAACAGCGATCATGGCACCGATGCTCCTGATGTCGGGGTCGATTATGATATTCCAGACCACCCGTATCCATTCTTTGAATTTTTGAATGTCATAAGTGTGTTCTTCCAGATATCCGGTAACCGCCGCTAACAGGATTCGCTGCACCTGGCTGATGCTTTCATCATAAATAAACCAATTGGGTGTACTGTTCAGGGATGTATTCAGGGCTGCACGGATGCTTTCCTGGTGAATTGCCAGCTGGTCCATAGCCCGCTCGAAACGGCCGGCAAAATCCCCGGAAAAGACAGGCCGGTAATAGGTGAACTCCCGGTAACGCGGCAAAGCGTCGCTGCCTTTATCGCCATATAGCTGGGTAAAGGTCTCTGACGTTTCAATTTGTGCCGCACTGCGGTCGGAACGGACTATAAATTCGTTGAGTACGTAACGGTTGATAAAACGAAAGTAATAGGGGTCGACGATCTTATCTTCTTCTTTTGGCTGCGCCCTTGCAACCGGCCAGAAAATGTCGGTCCAGCTGTTGTCAGTCTTGGAGGCGATTGCAAGGTAATGCGGCATCAACGTTTTACCATAGGAAACCTGCCGTGCAAGTTTCGTTGCATCGGGGTTTTCGTCCGACTTCATCCAGCCGATGAGATCGGCCTTAAAGTTTTCGAAACCCGTCAGCTGCTTACCGCGCGCGTTCATTTTGATATAGAGTTCATCGGTGAGTCTGAACCCATCGAGCGGCAGAATATAAAAGCACAGTCTGGCCAAACTTGCGAAAAGAGGTGACCCGCAGTTCGCATATCGCGCCTCAATGTCAGCAATGGTGCGCAGCATGGCTTTCACTGTAGGATCCTGCGCATAACCATTGTGGAACCAGTAAGCTTTCCTGATCTGTCCTGCAGCATCGCTCGTAAAAGTCAGGTGAGCAAGTTTCTGGCAGAAGTCTCTCGCTGTGGAGCGGGTGGCGTAACTGAATCTGGCCAGCTGTGCGCAGAAAAGCTGGCGGTCATGTGTGCCGAGTTCATTGTTGGAGACGACCCAATAAAGCAGGAAGAGTGTGGTCAGGCGCTGCTGACCGTCGAGTGGAAGGAACATTTCTGTTTCACCCGTTCCTTTTTTGACTGAGCCATAAATAAAATCAAGCTCCAACCCATTATCCTGTTCAAGAGCAGTAAATAATGCGGTAAGGAACCGTCCTCTGATCAGGTCCTCATCCGGACGTCCTTGGGCGTAATCGCGCTGTATAATCGGGATCGTAATGCCATCTATCTTTCGCGGATGGTCACCATCCGGTGTGGTTATTATAATTGTGCCGCCTAACAGGTCGAGCAGGTTATGCGTTTTCATGAGGTTTGGGTTTTAGAAAAACAGACATAGTATCTTCCAGGGCATTGCGGTAAGCTTTTACGTCATCCCCTGTCCAGGTGGCTTTGGGGTTGCCATCGAAGTATTTCAAAAAAACATGCTTTGTACAGATCGGCACAAAGGTGCCCGCTTTATCTTTTTCGATAATTATGCGCCGCTTTGAGGTGAAAAGCGCGTTGCCGTATCCGCGGTTAGTTCCTGCGTCCAGCAGAGTGAGGTTACCGAGACTGTGTTTTAATCTTTCTTCCATATTCGTTTCCCCGGAGATTAACAATACCTGTTCATGGAGTGACTCGAAACCTTCCCCATTAGCGACGTTAAGAAAGTGACGGACCGTAGTTTGCAGGGGTTCCGGCATCTCCTTTACATCTTCAATGGCATTCAGTAACCAAGTCTTTTGATCTTCCCATTTTTCCAGCTGGTTATCCGTAGCTGCGTTGATGTGTTCGATGTCCCAGTTATTTTCCTCGCCTTTCTTTTTTACTGTTTTAAAAGCTTTGAAGGGAAAACGGTAAACAAGATTTTCCTGCCCGGCTTTGCGGACGATATATTCAAGGTTAAACAAAAGGAAAAAGCGCTTTAGAAGTTCGCTACCTTCTTTATAGGTTACTTTCAGGTGGTATTCGTCGTCAACTTTTTCCCAATCGAGGTGTTCGAACTCTTTTTTGATCGTGTCGATTAATTCTCTGTCTGCATCTTCTTTGGTGAGAATATTTTTTTTGTTCAGTAGTTTAAGAATTTCCTCAACAGTTTTACCGGTATAGATCAAAAAGCCAATGTAATGGTACCATTTAGGATTATCGAACCATTTTTTAAAGGTAGCGAAGTATTCCTTCACGCGATCCCAGTTCGCCTTGATCACCTCATAGTCCGGCTCGTTACCAAAAAGTTTACTGAAAAAGCGGAAGGTGCGGTCTTTATCATTGCCGATCTCTTTATCCAGTTCTTTATTTTCTCCAACGATGTCGGTTTGCATAATATCAAAAATGAATTCGATATGAGATGAAGCGCTGTTACCGGATTTGTTCAGAAACCACCAGAAGTTTTCATCCTGTAACTGGTTTTCGATGTTGTCCCATTCCTGAGCAATCTCCAGTTGCATAAGCCTGGCAGCCTCACTTGAACCAAAATTACGCTCTTGCAGGAAAAGTGCTTTAATCAGCTCCGCGTTGGTCAGCGGAATCTTGCCAAGATTAATACGGATGAATGTATCAATAGCATTGGTGCTTCCGGGATGCATTTCATACCAGATCACCTGAACGACGCCTTCCTGCTTGTTATGTTTCTGATTGTAGACCAGTGTTTTAATAATAGTGTCGCACAGTTCATAAAACATTTCGCCGGACTGGACTTTTTCAGCGAACCAATTACTTATATAGTCATAGGATTTATAGACGTGGTAGAATTCAATGTTAGTTTCGTCTGCAATGATGTTATCCAGAAAAGGTGTTAGATCTGGACGCGTTTCGTAAACTAATTTAAACAACTTTTTGCCATAATATTTTTCAAGCGGCTGGCCGTGGTGATGTTCCTTTTGCAGATAGACCAGCAGTATCCGGATCGTTGTCAGCCTTTGCTGGCCATCGATTACCTCATAGTAATTCTTTTCTTCATCGAATTTTACGACGACTGGCTGGAGACAGTAAAATTCCCCCGGAGTCTTTTCCGTCTTTTTGGCAAAGGTGTATATATCTTCGAGTAAATCGGTTACTTGTCTTTCTGTCCAGCGATAACCGCGTTGGTAAGCCGGTACAAAAAAACATCTTCCAAGTAATTCGCTAACGGGCATGAGACCGATGGTATTTTCAATCATGCGCTAAAGCTAATGATAAAGGATTTTATTTAGCAAATTGGCGATTTGATTATAGAGCCTTTCAAAATCCGAAGAGCAACAAAAGTGGGAGCAAAAGATTCGTTACGGGTTGAATAAGTCAGACCGTTTCCCACTTACGTAATGATATATGGCGTTAACCTGGCATGACAACCAAAACCCGTCACAGCAACCAATCATGGTCTACCATAACTTCCATTATCTAAAAGAGGCTGACCTGGTCCGCCGGTGGTTCTTCCTGCCCATAAACTGGCAACTTCTTACCCCAGTCATAATACGCGTCCGGTATTATACCTTCCGGTTTTGGTTTACGGCTGCGTATGGAGTATACGGGATGATGTGCGACAGCATCGGATGGCATTTCAAAATGAAAGAACTCATCCATGTCGTCGTCACCAAGGTCATCCAGTACCCAGGCATGTTCCATTTCCGGTGTTAGGAACAATGGCATACGGTGCTTATTGTCGCCGGCATTATGTATCCACTGCATTTTATCGTTGGCATGCCGGGTGATCATCGTGAAAGATGCGACATTGTAGAACTCGCCGCTATGCTGATCTACTTCCTGGCTAACCTGGTAAAGTGCGGGCACATAGAATTGCTTGCGGCCTTCGAGGCTGATATGATAAGGGATCTTGTTTTTAAAGCCTTTAACTTCCCGGTGTTCGTAGATGCCGGTAACCGGAATCAGGCAACGGTTATTACGAATCCTATACCAGTAAGATTTTTTATCACCGATAATTCTTTCCGACCGGGCGTTAACGTAGTTGAGTCGCTGCTTTTGCCTTTCGTTAGGTTCGTCAATAAAGGTTGGTACCACGCCCCAACTCATATTCGCTAACACTAAAGCCTTCCTATTAACAACGATAGGATGCGTAGGCAATACCTCGCAGGTTACGTGCAACATTTCATTAGGGTAATGCGCCAAACTGGGGGCCAGTTGAATGCCTTTAAAATCCTGGGTGACGATTTGTATTTCTGAATGAAAGCTGATATCTCTGCACATAAGCTATTTGATCATATCATAAAAAAGGGCCGTATGGCTTTGGTCACCAGAGGTGATTTCTGCTTTCAGTCGGCCGTACACCACAAATATACGCACATCATAGTGATCTTGTTTTTTCATGCGGATATAGTGAATATACGCAGAAACATTTTTCACATAGGCTTTCTGCAGCCGTTTTTCATGACGGACATCTATTGTTTTATTGAAGAACATCGTAACGCCGGATTCGTTTTTTAAGAGCTTAACAACCGTTTGGTACTGGTTCAGGTCCAGCAGGTTTTGTGCTTTACCTTCATTCGGTCTTAATTCCTGTTCATGAGACTGCGCTTCCTGCTCATCTGCATATGCCGACAGTAAAAAAGTTTTTTGCAACGGCTGGCCCGGCCATGGAAAGCGTTGGATGACCACATAAGGATTACCTGCATCCATGAGTTTCTTCAAGGAGTCTTCCTTAATGCGCAGAAATGGATTATAAAACAAGCTATCAGTCATTTAGCCCAACTCTAAAATTATTTTCAAATATAAACAAAATGCTAATATTTTTAGTATTAGTTTTGTTATCCGTTTTTGGAACGAATAAAAGCAAAGTTATATAATGATTAAACACTGAAGTTTTAATACTAAAATCCGAGGCAAAATGAGCACAGACCGCCAGATCATCCACATGGACCAGGATGCATTTTTTGTATCCGTTGAAGTCCGTAAAAACCCAGAACTAACAGGCAAACCGGTGATCATCGGAAGCCTGTCGGATCGTGGTGTGGTGGCCTCGTGCAGTTATGAAGCACGTAAATTTGGTATCCACTCTGCCATGCCCGCCCGTATGGCGCGAATGCTTTGCCCTCACGGCATCTGGATCAAGGGCAACATGGATGAATATTCCAAAGCCTCCCACGAGATCACGGAAATCCTTAAAGAGAATGTGCCGCTCATTGAAAAAGCCAGCATAGACGAACATTATATCGATATGACCGGCATGGACAGGCATTTCGGTACGCTGCGTTACGCCAAAGAATTACGGGCAAAGGTGATGAAGGAAACCGCACTGCCAATTTCTTTCGGGCTTTCGGTCAATAAAACCGTTTCCAAAATGGCAACCAATGAATGCAAGCCAAACGGCGAACTGAATATCGAAAAGGCAGTAGTACGCCCCTTTCTGAACCCCTTATCCATCCGCAAAATTCCCGGCATAGGGGACAAAACGTTTGTCAAACTGAGCGATATGGGCATTAAGCGGATCTATGAACTTTCACAGGTTCACCCGGAATACATGAACAGTATCCTGGGGAAAAACGGCATCTGGCTTTTACAAAAAGCTAAGGGCATCGATGATTCGCCAATCATACCCTATCAGGAGCAAAAATCCATCGGAACGCAAACCATCTTCAAAAATGACAGTATCGACCTTGCAGCCATCAACGACCTGCTGACCTCGATGGTGATGGAACTGGCTTTTGAACTGCGTCAGAAAAAGAAACAAACCGCTTGTGTGACCGTGACCGTTCGATATTCCACCCGCGAGGATGTTACCAAACAGGCAACAATTCCCTATACCGCCTTAGACGGGCCGCTGATCAAAAAAGTGAAAGAGCTGTTTAAGGCGGCTTACCAAAAAAGGTTACTGATCAGGCTGGTGGGCATTCGTTTGTCTAATCTCGTGAATGGTTTCGAACAGATCGACCTGTATGCTGAATCTGAAGAACAATATAGTCTTTGCCAGGCAATGGACAAGATACGCCGACGTTTCGGCCCTGATTCCATCAAACTCGCTTCCGGTATTAATATCAATCTTTAAGTAGCTATGTATCTCAACGTTCACTCCCAATATAGCCTTCGTTATGGCACCATGTCGATCCCGGCATTGGTGGAAGAGGCTATTGCGCGGGGCGTGACCCAAATGGTGCTTACGGATATCAACAATTCGACCGGCATCATGGAATTTATGCGGGAATGTGAAGAAAAAGGAATTAAGCCCATTGCAGGCATGGAATTCAGGCGGGATAAACGGCTGCTTTATTTTGGGATCGCCCGGAATAAGGAGGGCATGAAGGAGTTGAATGATTTCCTGACGGAGCATAACCTGGAACAAAAGCCCTTACCTGATCTTGCGCCGGTGTTTGTAAATTCCTTTATTGTTTATCCCTATGGGCATCAGGAGCCACTGAATGAAAACGAATACCTGGGCATCCGCTATAACCAGCTCAATAGTTTATTCAACAAGGATCTCAGTGGAATCCGGGATAAACTGCTGGCTCTGCAGCCTGTCTTTATAACAGATAAAATTGAATACCGGTTACATGAATACCTGCGGGGTATTGATCTGAATGTGGTACTTACAGAAGTCACGCCGGAGGATAAATGTGCCGCGACGGATATGTTTTTAGCACCAGGTCAGCTGGAAGCGAAATTTTCGAGGTATGCCTTTATACTGGACAACACCCGCAACCTGATGAACCGCTGTGAGATGGATTACCCGAAAGGGAGGGTAAACCTAAATCGAAAAACCTTTACCGGTAACAAGAAAAATGACCGGGAGCTTTTGGAGAAACTGGCACTTAGCGGTATGGAATACCGGTATGGTAAATCCAACAAGGAAGCTCTAAAGAGAGTTAAGCATGAACTAAAGGTCATTTATGAACTTGACTTTTGTGCCTATTTTTTGATCACCTGGGATATTATCCGCTATTCCAGTTCGCAGGGTTATTACCATGTCGGGCGAGGTTCCGGGGCCAATAGCATAGTAGCCTATTGTCTCAAAATAACGGATGTTGACCCTATCGAACTTGACCTTTACTTTGAACGGTTCCTGAACGCGCAGCGTACTTCTCCGCCTGACTTTGATATTGATTATTCCTGGGACGAGCGGGAAGATGTTCAGGATTATATTTTTAAGCGGTATGGCAGCCAGCATACCGCTTTACTCGGTACGATGTCGACTTTTAAGGACCGCAGTATTATCCGGGAGATCGGTAAAGTCATGGGTTTACCGAAGTCTGAGATCGACGGCTTTACGGACACTACGCGATTAGCCTTTAACAGGGATAACGAAGCTTTTAGAAAGATAACCGCAATCTACGAGCGAATGGCCAATATGCCCAACCAGCGTTCCATTCATGCGGGTGGGGTGCTGATCACGGAAGAGCCGATCACTTACTATACCGCGCTTGACCTGCCGCCTAAAGGTATGGCGACAGTGCAGTGGGATATGTACGAAGCTGAGAAAATAGGCTTTGATAAATATGACATCCTGAGCCAAAGGGGTATCGGTCATATCAAGATGGCCGTTCAGCTGGTGGCGGAAAATCAGCAGTGCAAAATCGATATTCACCAGGTCAAAAACTTTATGAAAGACCCGGTAGTAAATGCCAATTTAAAGATCGGGAATACCAAGGGCTGCTTTTATATCGAGTCGCCCGCGATGATACAGCTCAACCGGAAACTGGGTTGCGATAATTACCTGGTGCTGGTTGCCGCCAGCTCTATTATCCGGCCGGGTGTGGCCAGTTCGGGCATGATGGGCACCTATATCAAATATCATCATGCCCCCGATAGCGTGCAATACCTGCACCCCGTCATGGAAGAAATATTAAAGGAAACCTATGGCGTGATGGTTTACCAGGAAGATGTAATTAAAGTTTGTATTCATTTTGCAGGGATGGATGGGACAGATGCCGATATTTTAAGACGTGGAATGAGCGGCAAGTACCGGTCAAAAAAAGAATTTGACCGACTGGTGGAAAGGTTTCACCAGGAAGCGATGGCGCTAGGGAGGCCGGAAGACGTAGTGAAAGAGGTATGGCGACAGGTATCCTCTTTTGCCGGTTACAGCTTTTCCAAAGCACATTCTGCCAGCTTCGCGGTGGAAAGCTATCAAAGTCTGTACCTGAAAACTTACTTTCCAAGGGAGTTCATGGTGGCGGTTTTAAATAATTACGGGGGATTTTATGACCGGGCGCTATACGTACAGGAGTTGCAGCGGTCGGGAGGGATCGTACATCTGCCATGTGTAAATAACAGCGACAGTATTGTCAATATAATTGGGGTGGACGTTTACCTCGGCTTTGTAGGTATTCACGGTTTGAATGAGACCTTCATCGAATCAATACCTGAAGAACGCCGGAGGAATGGACTCTATCAGAGCCTGGAGGATTTTGTAAAAAGAACAGGGATCGGTCTGGAACATGCGATTACCCTTATTCGCGTAGGTGCGCTCCGGTTTACCGGGAAAAGCAAAAAGGAATTATTGTGGGCGATACATCTTTTACTGGGCGCTAAAGCAAAACCCAACAATAATGCGGAACTGTTTTGCCTGGAGGCAAAAAACTATTCCTTACCTGTACTGGTAAATACCCAACTGGAAAATGCTTACCATGAACTGGAACTGCTCGGTTTTCCCTTAAGTATGACCATGTTTGATTTGTTGCAGACCGAATATCGTGGCGAAGTCGGTGCCAATGATCTGATCAATCATGTGGGTCAGCTCGTAAGAATGGTCGGACAGTATATCTGTGAGAAAACCGTACATACCAAAAACAATCAGAAAATGTGGTTCGGCAATTTTTTGGATGTTGAGGGGAACACCTTTGATACCGTACATTTTCCAAACAGGACACCCGTTTACCCTTTTCGTGGAAAAGGATGTTATTTAATACTCGGTAAAGTGGTTGCTGAATTCGGGTTTGCCAGCCTGGAGGTACTCAAATTTGCCAAGCTGCCAATTTTGCCCAATCCCGTCATTTCTTAACCTGATATAAAATGGATAGAATCAATATAAAATGCCCGATAGAAGGCCAGGAATTAGAACTGCAATTTGACAAAAAGGCAATGCCGGGTGAAGCCGGCCCCTGTTTTATGATCACCGTAGGCGGCTGCTTCAAGGGTTATATCTCAAGGCAAAAAAATGGCACCTATCAGCCGATTGGCACTCCTTATTATACTGCGCAGGATCTGCATGTTATAGGCGAGCATTTAAGAAAACAGATTTGGTGATTTCGCAACCGGACGAATTTCAAAGGGAACGGTATTAAAATAGAAAACCCCGATGCACTTGCTGCCCGGGGCTTTCAACCTAAACCTTATCACAATGCCGGCAAGGATGCAAGCATATAATGGTACAAAAATAGCAAAAATTCCTTTAAATGAGTGATCAGCGCAGCCGCTGGTAAATGTCGTCGCTGCTTTTTTGCGCTATTTCTCCGCAAATAATTGGCGAATCATCTTCAGCTTGTCCTCTGCTGCGGAAAACACTACGCTATTCGAGCACCAGTTCGGCATATATCCTGAAATTTGGGAAAACAAAAAACCCGCTGGGGCAGCGGGTCCTGTTAATTATCTTTTCAGCGTCCGGGCTTGCGCAGCTGGTAGCGCATATAGTTCTGAAACTGACGCTCCATATCACGGCGCTCATCATTTTTTTTCATGCGGCGATAAACGCCCCAAAGGAACAGCGCCCAAACCCCAAAGCCAACGGCATACAGCAGGAAGGGTGTTTTGGAATACAGGGCACCCATAAACGCACCGGTAGAAATAAAACAGGTAAATACCAAATAAACAAACGTTTTCATTACAGTAAAATGATCGGATTTCCTTGCTAAGCAACCTCGGGCAAATTGGCAAAAATACCCTCATGTTTTATATTTAAAGATACTAATTTAATTAGTTATTAGAAAGGATTTTAACAAAAAAGTTTAATTGATCTCGTAAATTTTATTGTTCAGCCGGGCCTGCTGTACATAGCCGCGCAGGGTATCTACGAGGTTGGAAGCCGGAATACCGCGCAGCCAGACAACGGGGTTTTCCGGGTCGGTACTTTTCAGTGTGAGGTTCATCAATCCGCAAACCTGTAATAAAAATGGCTGCGTTAAAATGTAGTCCTTGACCCTGTATAACTCAACCTGGTCGGTGCGTTTGAAAAAGATACCCCGCTTAATGCGGATGATCTCCGGTGTGATGGTATAACGAACGGAGCGGATAAACCAAAAGCGGTAAAGTCCGGATATAGCCGACAGCAAACTGATCCAAACCAGCCCCGGCCAGTAACGCCAGGCCAGCAACAAAAAGCCCAGGCTGCACAGCATAAAAGCCAAAACATGAACAAAGGCGAAAATCGCCGCCGGCCGGATCATGATCACCTGCGGCTCATCAATTATCAATGATTCCATATAAATTAAAAAGATTAATCAGATCTAAAGCCCGGCTTCCGCCTTCAGCTCGTCAAAAAAAGAATTATACACTTTGGGTTTGTCGGTGGCCACGCCAAACCGTATCCCGGCTGCCTTCTCGAAAGCGGCCAGGCTGAAGTTTTCCTGTCTGAAAGAAAAAATGCGGGAACGAAAACTGACAGTCACTTGCTCACCTGCACCTAAATAGACCGACAAAGGCCAGCCCTTTATTGCAGCTGCCAGCTTCACATCAGCTATGCCGCCCAGAACATCCAGCCCAAACAACAGCCGGAAGGCTTTACCTTCCAAATGCGCCCTGATCCACAACAAAACTGCCTCACTCACACCTGCCCCCAAACTCACGAACAGCAAATTTTCGGTTTGCGGAAAGGCAGCCGCCTTTTTGTTCAGCCAGGAAACGGCGTCGAGTGCCGAAGCGGACAGGATGACCAGCCGGACTTGCGAAAATTGCAGATTTCCCGCCAGCCAAAACCCATCCGTCACTGGTACCCGATGAAAAGCAAAACCATAGTGTTCCATTCCGTCACTATAAGCAAAGACCAGGTTACCCAAAGCGTCCGAATCATAAAATGGCCGGAAGAACCGTTGCACTTCCGGCCTGATACCTAAACGGGTAAAATAAGGGTGCATCAGCGGCTGATCGTTTCTGCCTGTTCCTCGTCCTCACCTTGTTCTGAGTGTGCAGTTGGCGCGGCCTGTCTTGCTTCCGCTTCTTTGAGTTTTTCCAAAGCCTTATGAAAGTTCCTGCCCGGTGCTGCCTCCTGCTTCCTGTTAAACAAGGCATTTAACCCTTTGAACAATATATAAGAAACACCGCCATCGATCAGCACAGAAGCGATCAAAGCCAAACGATCGGCACGTATAGCCTGTTTGTCTTTTGCAGAATATTGGATGGTCGTACCGTCTTCGGTTTCGACTTCTTTACCTTTACGGTAATTTTTCTTTTGCTGCTGTGTCAGCGGGATGCCGTTAATTTCATCTGGTGCAAAAATCTTCCCGGTATCAACTGTAATAAACTCATTGGTGTCCTTATCAAATTCGACGAGCACTTCGCGTTTATCGCCTTCGCCGTCACTAATGGTCTTTACGACGTTCACGGCTTCGCCCTTTTCCAGGCTTTCAATTTCGGTGTCGGTCAGGTATTCCGGCCCTTCGGCGAATTTATAGATCGGGTGCGCCAACAGTTCGACACCACCACTTTCATTGCGGCGCAGCGATAGCTTCGCATCCAATGCCGGGATATGCAAACCCTGCTGTTCCAGATTTTCCAAACGCAGCATATCCGTCCGGCGACCATTCAGCAAAGCGGCCAGGTCGTCATCGTCGATGTGCAGGACATTCCAATCGGCCAGCCCTAATTTTTGAAGTTCCTCCATCGGGAGTTCCTCTCTTTTGAATTGTTGTTTTATCATAGCGGATTAGCGTTCTATCTGGTATTGTTCATCCAGGGATTGATCAACGGCCTCGGTTTCATGATATGCAGCTTCTTCAGCGGAAATACCCCGGCTGGAAGACACTTCCTGTGAGTTATTCCGGGCATCCAGCAACTCGTTAAACAGTACATCTTTGGAACTCATTTTGAATTTGCGCTCACTTCCTAAATCCTGCATCTGGTAAACGTTGTTCTTCTGGGCCTTAACCACTTTAAACTCGGTGCCGTTATGGGGGATTACCTCGCCTTCGGTGAGTTTGGTGAGATCAATCTTTGGTGTATCTATTTGATTTTCTGCTACTCTTCCAATTTCTGTTTCTGATTGCTGAGTTTGTTCGACTTCCTGTTTTTCCTCGATCTGCTGCTCAAATCCTAAAATTTTATCCACGATCTTTTGCGCATCAGATACGGCTTTAAACAATTCGGCAGGGTCTTCTTTCATCATCACCGACCAACTTTGCACATAGCCAACATGGTCATTCAGGCCATACGGTAAATTCAGTTCCTTGCTCAAAAACAGAGAAGCTAAATTAGTGCGCAGTTCCTCACTGATCATGCCGCCCGGATCATTACCAGCCGGCGGACGGTCCAATGCTTCCACCGCATTGGTGCGGTGCGCCAACTGGTGCAGCGCTTCGGCATAATATTGTTCCGGGCTGGCAAACTGCTCCATTTCCGGGATAATGATCGCATCCAGCTGGCGGTCATAGAACATATCCTCGCCGCCATTTTCGATCACCACCTTGCTATTATCCAGGATAACCTGGGCACGTTCAGCGGGTGAAAGGATGTTAGGTTCTTTTTCCCATTTTTCAATATTGCGCATCTGCTCGCCGTTGAAGAGCCAGGCATCGACCTGTTTGGGTTCCTCCAGCCTGATCCGTTCGGTACGCTGCTTGCCGTTCTCTTTTAAAACGGGCTGGCCTTCATCGTCCACCATTTTCTGGTATTCATAATTGGACATAAACTGGATTAGTGAGCCGGTCGCGCCTTTGACTACCGCCGTATGGTTACGGTTAGCCTGGTTAGAGGTGCCCCAGCGCGGGTCGTCCCGCTTCTGCATTAAAAGGATCAGCGCCGACGGGCCCGCATAACGGTGGCCGCTTTCGATGTTGAACGGCAATGCCGAGTTTAAATTGTTGTTCGGCCGTTGAAAGATAGAAGTTCCGGCTTTCAGGTCCGCGATCATTTTTCCTGTGATCTGTTCGGACAGAGGTTTAAAAGGTGTACTCATTTTTCTTTATTTTTGATGATGGAACAATTTGATTTATTAAGACAAGCCGCCGATGGTATGATCGGCAACATGATTGCGGGTAAGGGCGACATTAAAGAGTTAAAATTCAATATAGATTTGGCAGGTAAGGGCTACCAGGTCTATTATCAGCGGGAAAGCGTAAACGGCCAGCAAATCTGGAAAATGACAGGCTGGGAACAAATTGGGGGGGTTAATGTAATAATCTATTTAAAAAAAGCAGCGGGTTGACAGGAACCTGCCGATAGCTGACGCTGAAATGCAAATGCTCGCCAGTCACGCGACCAGATGAACCCGTAATGCCCAATGGGGTATAGGAATTAACGGAATCCCCAGCTAAGACAAAAACCTGCGATAAATGGCCGTACAGCAAAGTAAAGTCACCGCTTGCCAGGCGGATATGCAACCCCGTCAACCGGTCATAGCCAACAAAGGCGACGTGGCCCGGCATCACCGCAAATAAGGTATCATGCCTGGCCTGGAGATCAACGCCAGAATGAAAACAGAACTGCCCAGTGACGGGATGAACCCTGTAACCATAGCCTGATGTTAATACCATGTGCCGCAGGGGCAACGCCAGCAAGCAGCAGTAAAATAATTTAATCACCGTCCGTATTGATTAGAGATGTCGCGGAAAATCTGATCTTTTAAGACTTCGACGCACATAGGTTGAATAGCCGGGAAGTCACGGGCCGTCTGCATGGCTTTGATTTTTTCAGTCACATCGCCGTAGCGCACCAGCAGCTCCACACTCCGCAATGCCCTGAATTCCACGGACGTCTTATCCTGTAACAGGTTCACGAGGTTATCCTGTATTTGATCCGAACGCAGAAAAGTAAACAGGGCATCGGCGGAAAAAAGCCCGACCTTATCCCGGAAGTCAACATAAATATTATCAAGGGCGATGTCGGCTTCGCTGATCACGCCTACCTGGTTGCGCTTGCCCAAAGGATCAGCGAAGAGTTCAGGATGCACAAATACCACCTCGCCCCGCAGCTTGTCATTTGCACCAGAAATTTTAAAGAAATCTAAATCGTTCATGTCATTCAGCGGCTCACGCTATAGTCCTGCTTCAATCCCAGTTCTTCTTCCAGCGACACCATGCTGTAGGCCAGCACCGCAGGGTTATCGCGCGAAATTTCAATCGCCTGCCTGTGATCCTTCGTTAAGTTTGAATTGGCGAGCATACCGACCCTCAGCAGGTCTTTAAAGTTCTGTGTATTCATTTTCAGATGGTCCTGCATGGTGTCAAAATGAATACTGGCGGGTTTTTTCAAAACCAGCAATGCATCAGCTGAAAACAATGCCTGCCCATGGTTGCCAAAGCTGACGATGACGTTATCGTTTTCGATCTCTGCGGAGGCAATGATGCCGATCTGGTTCTTTTTTTCGGCGGGGTCGGTCAATAATTGAGGGTGTACCAGCACTAAGGTGCCGGAGAGTTCGTCGTGTTTGTTCATGAGAAAATGGTTTAAAAATGATCGACTGGATTATTTAGGCCGTGGGATCGGCTTCATGCTGCCTTTGGGCAGCACCTGTACTTGCGGGATCGGTTTGCGGAAGCTTTCGACTATGGCATCGACCTCGCTGTTGATGCGCATAAAGTTCTCCCGCAGAATTTCGTCCTTGCGCCCCCCGAAGTCATAATAGACGGGCAAATCGCGATATCCCGCTTCTTCGGCGGAAAGCTCAGCGGCATTCAAATTCACTTTACAGTTAATGGCCGATGTTTCAAACTTGCCGGTGTACACTTCCTGCACATCCGCCGCGATCAGGCCAACCATTTCCCCTGTATTCAAGGAGGCCATTTTTCCCGCAGGGATCAATGGCTCCAGCTTTTCCTGTAAGGAAGTGGATGTTTTATTGCGGTCAATGGACAGGCTTTCGCCAATTTGTTTGTTTTTACCAAATATCCGTTCCAGCCAATCGAGGGTCTCCTTATTCCGGACGGAACCGGCAAGCACATTGCCTACTACTGCGGTAATGGTAGCAGCAGTATCTTTACCGTAGTGCTGGTTAAACTGCGGTAATTCTTGTAAACCCATCAAAATTGCCACCTTGTTCGACCGCGCAACTGCTTGCAGGTTGTCAATTTTATAAATATATAAAGTTGGAATTTCGTCAATGATTAAGGCCGACGGCAGATTACCCTTACTGTTAATGAGTTTTGTCAGCCGGTTCATCACTACGGAATAGCAGGCCGAATTGATATTTTGTGTGCTGGGGTCGTTGGCTAATACGACCATACCCGGCGTATCCTTATCGGATATTTTTAAATTGAAATCGTCCTCGGAGAAAACCCAGAAGGTTTCCTTTGTGGCCAAACGCGATATAAATATTTTCAGCGTACCGATCTGCCCCTCTAATTGCGGAAATGCTTTGGCGACATAAGCGGTTTTAAAAGGCGATAACAAGGAAACCAGTTCCGGTTCCGAAAACAGCGTATTAAAAATATCCTCGTAAGAATGGTTCAAAAATGATAGTACATGCGGTAAGCTTGAATATTTACCACCGGCATGTTTACTGAAAAAGTACACGCAAGCCGCTAAAAAGTTAACCGCAGACTGTGTAAAGAACTGGTCGCTGCCACCGCTCTTGTCGCCCTTCTTCATGGCTTCCACCAATCCCTCCGCACTTTCGGAAGCATCCGCCAGGGTCTTCAGATAATCATTCCGCCAGGGGTTTGTCCGCCTGCTTCGCTCAACGTCATTCAGGTTAATCACATGGAATTCATGCTTTTTGCACTTGCCCCGCTGTTTGGCCAGCAAATAATGGTAATAAGCGATCTTTCCTAAATCCGGAAATTTGTAATCATAAACACAGCAGCAAAATTCCTTGGCGATAAATTGCCGAATAAAGGGGTTGACAATACCAAAGGATTTGCCGGACCCCGGCGTACCAATTAAAATCGTAGCCCGGAACGGGTTTACGATGTTAATCCACCCATCCCTGACTTTGCCTTTGAAATAAAACAACATCGGAATGTTGACGGAATAAGGCGTAACCACCGGCTTTACCGGCTGCATAAAGCTTTCGCCCTCGACATTCCAGATATCCTTACCTAAACCGGACCGGATCATTTTGGAAACATTATCCATGGAAACGCTGATCAGAATAGCCCCGAACAGCGAACAAAGCATATAGGCCAGATCCCACCAACTGGTATATATGAATGCTAAGGCACCAACCCGGCCGTACAAAAACGCCGCACCAAAAAACAGCAACAGCCCTAAAGCCAGCGGGTAAAGGATATGAAGTTTCGGGTCAAGTTCCTGTTTCTTCTTGGCTAAAGTGCCAATGCTGACCAGGCAGATCAAAAAGAGAGTCGCCAGCTTACTGTACAGCAAATTACTGTAAATGACGACATGGCTCAGCTTTTCAATTGGCCCATAAAAAAAGCCCCAGAACGGGGCTTGCTTATAAACAAAGATGGCGGCTTCGAGCGCAATGGACACATAGATGAGGCATTGCATAAAACCATGAAGCTTATGCTGCTCGTGGGTTTCTTCCATAACAAAAATTGAAAAAAGTAAAATTCAAGGGTTAAAGCGTTCGATACTTGCAATTGTATCATGGATCGCGCCGCCGTGACTAAACAAGGCAATGCGCTCCAGTGAAAATTTCCTACCCGCCCCCATCACGATTGAGTGGTAGCCAAAGGTGATTACGATAGCGCCCGGCGACAGGCAGCGGGGTATTTCGTCTTTCAGTTGCCGGAACGGGCTGCAAATATTGCCTTTATACAACTCCATGCTTTTCCTTATTGCATAGGGAGGGTCGAGTAAAATCGTATTAAACATTTCTCCTGACCAGTTTCGCAAAAGTTCTAAAGCATCGAGATGATAATCGGCAGGCATAACAGGATCAAGGTCGTTCCTAACCTCATCCACATCGAGCAAGGTCGGGCCTGCAAACAGGTTGAGCACCCGGCCCTCGCAGCGCTTTTCCACCCATTGCCTTACCGGTTTAACTGAAAAAGTATAGCGGTGCAGAGGGCAGCGCAAATGCTCAAATAAGATCATAGAAAATAAATGGTTTATAAAATACCCTGGGCGGGATAATCATCCTGGCCCAATGCATCGGCGCGCAGGGTCCGCAGGTTTTCGGAATGATCAAGTGTATCAGTTGGTGTTTGCTCTTCGGTCAGTTCTTCGGTCTGTTCTTCTTCTGGCACCACTTTCATTTGCGTTTCCCTGATCTTGGCTGCGATCTCCTGTTCAAGCCTGCGCAGGTCTACCCTCAGTTCAACCAGTTCCTGTTCCTTTTCAAAGGTCTTTTGACTGAGTTCCGTTAAGGTCGGAACCTCTGTAAGCAATTCGGTTTGTTCTTTTTCATATTTTTCCCGTAAGCCGGTGACTTTATCAATGGCATTAAGGAAATAGCGCGCGGCCAGCTTGGGATTATCGATGTTAGGGTTCCCGCCATTGCTCTGGTATTTGATGCCACCAGGCCCTTCGGCGAACAGGTGATTTTGCATCCGGTATTTAAATAAACCCTGATCTTCATAACCTTCGCGCTGCTGCCGGATATAAAGGTTAAACCCGTATAAAGTCCCGATACGTTTTTCCTCGGGTTCGCCTTTACCGGGCTGCCAGCCACGATAGAGCGCGATAATCTTATTGCCCAAAGCTTCGGCATCTGCAGATGGAAAATCGGTCAATTGTATAGGGTTCAGCTTATTGCCCTCTTTGTTATGCTTTAACTGCGAATTGTACAGGGCTTCGTCCCGGAACAGGCTATCCATCGTGCCTTTGATTTCGCCCAGTCTTTTCCCGGCGGCTTCCAGGCTGTAACGGTTACGGGCGACTTCGCGAAAATGGGCCGATTTCCAGCCCTCCAGTTGCGCTACTTTCTTTTCTACCTTTGCCTTTTCCAAAAGTGTGGTGTCGCCGGAAAGGATGGCGATGTATTCGGAGAAGTTCATGCCGCTCTTTTCATCAAGCGCGCCCTCATCGAGTGTGCGCACATTCAGCTCGCAGTTCTTCATCTGTGAAATAAAGGTCTGCTTGTTTTTGAGCAGATTGAATTTATAGGCATCCAATGATTGCTCAACGCCATAAATAAAGTTCAGTACCTTATTATCGTAGAACTTTTTCGCCAGCCAGTTCCCTTGCCGCGCGCCTCTTCCATCGCGCTGCTCCAGGTCGCTCGGACGCCACGGGGTGTCGAAATGATGCATAGCCAATACCCTTGCCTGCACATTAGTTCCCGTACCTAATTTCTCGGTACTGCCGATCTGTATCCTGATCTCGCCGTTGTTCATCATTCTAAACATCTCGGGCCGTTTCTTGTCCGGCCAGTCATGGATAAATGAAATTTCGTGAGCAGGAATATTAAAATCATTGACCAGTTTGGTCTTAAGCGCATCATAAATATTGAACTCATCCGGTTTAGGGGTGCCGATATCGCTAAAAATCAGTTGGGTTCCTTTATGAGGTGTGCTTTCGTGATAGATCTCGGCAACCTTACGGGCACAAACATTCACTTTGTTATCAGGGTGGTCTTCATATTCCGGGTCAATCAGCCGCATATCCGCCGACATTTTCTTGGCGTAATTGGTGGCGATCAGCATCCTTGCATTATCTTCCTCGGCGGTCAGGCGCGGGCGGCCCAATAAGGTCGCGTCGCCCGTTTCCGCAAACTTCATCAGCTTTTTAATAAAGTCCTGCTGGTCAGGTGTGGGGTGAATATTTACTAATGTTTCAGAAAGCTCCGGCTTATCGAGGTTTATATGTTTCGCCGTTTTATAATCGGTGATCTCGTTATAAAAAAGCGCCAGCTCAGGTACTTTGATAAAATGACGGAAACGTTCTTTAGCCGTAATCTGATTAGTGACCGAAAATTCAAAGTCGGTAGTTTTCTTGGCGAATACCGCAGCCCAGGCATCAAAGTTGCTGATGCTCTGCCGTTCAAGTTCATTCGGCCGCAGGTATTTGAAGATCAAATACATTTCGGTCAGGCTGTTGGAGATCGGCGTACCTGATAGGAAAGTAACACAAAGGTCAGCATCAAACTTTTGTTGTAAGGTTCTTACCGCAAACAGCATGTTCAACGCCTTTTGGCTGCCATCCTGGTTGCCCAAACCGGCCACCCGGTTATGCCGGGTGGTAAAGGTCAGGTTCTTGAACTTATGCGATTCGTCCACAAAGAGGTGGTCGATATTCATTTCCAGGAAGTCGATGCCGGTGTCTTTTTTGTTTTCAAGCCCATATAATACACCCTCTAATTTGGCTTCGAGGTTCTTCTTGCGCAGTTCCAACCCTTTGAGGATCGAGCGCGAAACTTCGCCGCCCAGGGATTTGAGGGTATCAAGGTCGGCCTGAATATTATCCAGCTCGGCTTCTAATATTTCCTGCTGAACTTCGGGTGACTGCGGGATCTTGCCGAACTGGTCGTGTGTTAAGATGATACAGTCCCAATTATTATTCTTGATCTGGTGAAAGAGCGTTTGCCTTTTAACCGGGGTAAAATCATTTTCACCGGGTGCCAGTATTTTTGCTTGTGGGTAAGCCTTGCGGTAGGTATCGCTGATCTGCCCCACATTGGCTTTGAGCGCCAGGATCATCGGCTTTTGGACGATACCTAAACGTTTCATTTCCTGCGCGGCAACGATCATGGTCAGGGTCTTGCCCAAACCCACTTCATGATCAATCAGCGCGCCCCGGTTCTGAATAATACGCCAGGCGGCATTTCGCTGCGAACTGTACAAATCTTCGATGCCCAGTGCCTTTCGGTCAAGCCCCGGAAAAGCTAAATGGCTGCCGTCATATTCACGCAGCACATAACAGTTGAAAGTTTCATTGTACAGCGCTTCTATTTTGTTCTTTTCACTGCCAGGCAATTCGCGCAGCCATTCTTCAAACCGGCTGCGGATAGACTCGATCTTCTGGTGTCCTAACTGGATGGCCTCGTTGTCCGGCAGCCTGACCGCTGTATCACCCGAACCTACTTTATAGCTAAAATAAGGACTGGTGTTTTCCAGCGCATGTTCCAAAAGCGCCGCGCCCTTCATTTTGATGCCGGACTTCGGCATGATGGCAAATTCCTCGTCGGTTTTGGCATTGCCGTTTTTATAGGTAACCTTAAAACTGTCCGCAGAAGAAAAGTATTCGATATGCGTGTCCAGGCCAAACAGGTCGCTGGCAAATTGCTGGTAATAGCTCACCGGCATCCAGCGTTCGCCCAGGTTAAAATCCAATAATTCAAAGGGTATCTTTTCCGGCTGTACCCGACTGATCGCTGTCAGGCTTCGTGCAATTTGCAAATCATCGGGATGCGTCTCGGCTGCCCTTTCCGCCAACGCTAATTTCTGCACCACATTACCGGACAGGTAACTATCGTTGGTTTCCCAGGTGCGGTTGATTGGGTTCATCAATATTTTGCCATCCAGCTGGCGGATGATCGCGAAATCATCCAGCCCGGTCATGGTGCTCATATAATCCAGGTCAACGATACCCTTATCATTCAGGCTACGTGCCAATGCTTCGGTCGGATCATCGGTATGCAGGTTTTCCTGCTGCGGGAATACAGGGCCAAAAAAGATATCGGCTTTGGTCCAGGTCTCGTTTTCCCGGCGCTCCAATGATGAGAGTGCCACGAAACCCAAAGCGGCATCCAGTAATATCCGTTTCCGGTTGTTTCCCTTATTCAGGTCTCCATATTTGCCGGTAAAGCTTTCATAGTTCCGGTTGAGTATTGACCGCAAGTGCGGCTGCACCTGTAAAGTTTCCGCTTCCTTCGCATACAGTTCCATATAGCTGTCGCGCAGACCAATGTATTGCCTAAAAAAAGGGAGGTCGGTTTGCTGATCAAAAGGCTGGAAATCTGCCTGAGCGTTCTGGATCAGTCCGGTCAGACCGGCTTTGCCTTCATGAATCACTAAGGTATCCCGCTTATAAAACGGTTTGATAGCGGTAAATGGCACCGGCCTGTCAGGCAGTAGTTCAAAAGCAGGTTCCAAACTGCGGTCGCCTTCATAGCGGAAATCATGGCCGAAATATTTCAGTTTTGCAGATAAAGCTTTAAGTTCATAAGTCAGGGTATTGCCGCTGACCCATTTATTGGAAAAACTTAATTCCTGGACATTGCTGAATAACTTATACAGGTAGCGGCCGGATTGTTTCGCCTGCGCGGTAATCAAAACAATACTGTCATGGTCGAGCCTGGTGGTAGTGCGGATAGTGCTTATCTGCCTGCCGGTTGCCGGATCTACAAAGGCCTTATCCAGGTCAGATAAATAACCCTGCGCCTGGTCATTATTCAGGGTCGGGGCGTCGAACAGACCCAATTGTCCCTGACCGGAAATTGCTGAGGCCTGTACTGCAGGCATATCCTGAAAAGTAAAAAACCGTGCGTTCGGCACGGTTTTACTTTCAGTTTTGCTTTTCGATTGCTCATCAGCCAACCGCTGCTGTAAGGCTTTCCACCTGTCCAGATCAAAATTTGCAGCTAAACCTTCCGCGACCTGTTCAATGAGTTGCTGCCTGATGTCCTCCAACGGGCCTTTCTGCCAAATCCGCTGGCTTGGCTTGCCGTACTGGTTTTTGCCTTCCCCTATAGTATCGGCCAAACTTAGTTCAGGGTGCCGGTCGATATAAGCATTGACGGAAAATTTACCAAAGCTATTTTCCTGTTCGACGGTATCGATCAGTAGTAATTCGGTTGGGGTAAAAGCTCCTTTGTTGTCGTTCTTCTGAACCAGGAGCAAATGACTTGGCGCTTCCGTGTTGGCGGTATCCTTCATCAGGTTATCCGGCAAAACCGACAAGCTGATAAAATCTGCCGATGTAAATACATGCTTGCGCCCCAGGGTATTGGAGGCCGTATTTAAGAAAGCATCCGTCACCAAAAATGCAAGCAGGCCGCCGTCACCTAATTTATCCAGGCCTTTGGCAAAGAAATAGTCATGGATCTTGTTGGTTACCGCGCTGCCCTGGTAGGCCGGATCGAATACCTTGAAATTACCAAAGGGGATATTGCTGGTAATAAAATCATATTTGCCTTTTTCGTCCGGGGCTGTTTCCTCAAAACCACGAACCTGAACGATATTGTTTACCGGCAAAGTCAAGGCGAGCGCCATCAGCACCTTGCCGGTCAGGATGTCCTTTTCGACCGCGTTGACCTCCTGCAAATCCGGAAAGGCTTTAAGCGCTTCGGTGATGAAGATACCCGCGCCGCTGCTCGGCTCATACAAACGATAAGGCATAATGCCCTGTTGCTGCATGGCCTCATATAAAGCAGCAGGCAGCAACTCCGGTGTGTAAAATGCGGTATCGCTGCTGCTTTTAACCGCATCAATGGCCGCCTTGTAATCGGCAGGCGATAGTTTTTCCTGCAACAGTCCGTGCAGCTCCACCATCATCGGGTGCAAGCGAAGGTCATTTGCAGAGGCGTTCTGCTCCACCCAGGTTTCCACCGGCCCCGCGCCAAACAGGACCGCTTTTAAACCGCCGAAACCCGCGTAGCTTTTCAGCACTTCAATTTCTTTATCGTTGTAGCTTTCCTGGCCGGATAAGGCAATACGCAGGGCTGCGATATTCCCGGCCAGCTTCTTTGAACTGTTAAAAGCCATGATTCTGATCTCCTTCCAGGTATTCGGCAATGGTGCCGGTAACGGCGTAGCGCAGCAGGCGGCTGTCCTCGCTTTCGGGAAAGCCGAACTCATCAAACAAGTACTTGCATACCGCCAGCAAATTCAGCAGCTCATAAATGAGGATGCCGCTGACATGAAAAGCCAGGTGGGTTTGCTCAAATTCCTCCTCGAAGACCTCCTGCAAATAATCGTATCGCTCGCGTTCGTCCGGCTCCAGTAGCTTTAATGGGTTCATCAGATGGGGATTGTATCCGCATCGAGCACGTCCTGGTAAGTGATATTCAAATTGATCACCCGGCCGGAAATCTGCTTTTCGCTCAATTCGATATGCAGCACTTTATTTCCGGGAAAGGTTATTTTTTTTAGGACGATGATGTTGCGGTAGGTCTTTTGAAAAAGCGGGTTGTTAAATAAAATGAATTCGGGCTTGAGCTCCACTGACTGCACATTTGTAGCCTTGGTGATCTTTTTATCATCGATGTGAAAACGGAAGTCTTCAATATTGTAGGCAAGGTTCGTTTTGTTCCGGTAACCCAGGTCGATAAATACATAATCCCCGGCTGTATAGATATGGTATAGTTCTGCTTTCAAGTCGAAAGCTTTCGTTTTTTCAATGGCCCGCCACGGCCGTTTACAAAAGAGGTTGAGCGCCATTTGCTTTAACTGGTTTTGCGAAAGCCCGATACCCGAAATATCCAGTGGATGAGTGTTACCGGGATCAATCGCAATTTCCGTTCTGGCATCCCTGGCCGTTATCGAATCCGCCCTGATCACATGATATTGGGTAATAAATTTTTCACCCGCTATAGTGATCACCGCATCTGCCGAATTCACTGAATCCTTTAAGCGGATGCGCAGTACATTTTTTAGTGGCAGGTCGCCGATAACCGACTTGGCGGAAATGTCTACGTACTGGATCGGCTCCGGTGAGATAAACTGCACGGATACGTTTTCGGGCAGGTAAACAATTGGCAGGGAATTCTTTTTAACGCCCTCGGCGAATGGCGTTAATTGGGCATAGCTGTGCAGGCTTGCCATAAATACGGCAAGAAAAAGGTGTAATCGTTTCATGGTTAATAGTGTTGCTGCGCTTTTTCGAGCGCTTCGTTATCGATTAAATAGAGGTAAGAATTGTATTTGATCCTGGCCTTATCCTTACGGATCAGCCCGGCAATGGCAGATGAAGTGGATTCAAACATTTTACTGGCCGTGCTCATTGCAAACTGACTGGCAACCGATCCGGTGCCGCCACCGTCAATAGTCACACCCTGCACGGTATTGGTGCCGAGGTCTTTGGTAAAATCCCGAAAAGCCGATTCAGGCACATATAGCCCGGAAAGCCCGTCGAGGTCGTACACCTGCAATTTGACCGGCAATATTTTATTTTCGTACAAAATGGATTTGACCGTCAGTTCCACCCGCTGCCCGGAAAAGCCGGTGATCAGCGCATATAAATAGGTTCCTTTGGGGATGCGGTAATTCCCGGCATCAATATCATCCAAAAGCCGCAGGCGAATACGCGAACCGGCATAACCCGTCAGGTTCTCATCGATCACCACTTTAATGAAGTCCGGATGTTTTTCAGGCAGCACGGTATTAAATTCCGATGGTGAGGCATCTGCCAGCTTCACCGCTAATTTGGGTTCGGCTGCTTTTTGCGCGGCAACTTTAGACCGCGCCTCAGACTGCTGCCGTTCGGCTTTGACAGCCGGGTCGTTAGCCTTGTTCATACTATCAAGGTAGGCCATCTGTTGCCGGAAGGTTTCCATTGGGTCTTTAACCTTTTGATCATTGGCTGCGCTGTTTTCAGCGGGACGGCGGTTTTTTAAACCGTTCAGTGCTGCCAGCATGGCCTGGTCATTATTAACAGGCTGCTTGTGCACCGATGCGCCTGCCGGACTTTGCGCGTATTTGGCTTTCATCGCCTCATTGATCGAATCCAGCATTTTCTTTTCCTTGTCTGAATAGCTGCTTTGAAAGGCCGGATTACTTGTTTTCTCGGAGGGCAATGGGTTAACGGCGGTCATGCCGTCGCCTTCTTTATAAGTATTTCGGTAAGCGTCCAGCTTATCTTCCAGCTGTTTCTTTTGTACATCGCCGGATACCTGGCCTACGGAAGTGTTGATGCCATTTACCGGCTTATCTTCCGTCTTTTTGGCGGCAAAGCCGCTGTGATAAACAAAGAAGAACAAACACAGGAAAGGCAGCAGGATCAGCGGCAGGATGTATTTGGGTTGTTTTAAATTGATTTGCATAATGCTAATGGGGTAAGGTGAGACGGATGTGCTGCAGGCTGTCGAGATCGCGCACCAGGGTGATACTGTCAGATTTATTCAAAACTTGTTTAGCGGTAATACTATCTACCTGCCGCCTTAAATGAATGGTTGTCTTTAGTGCCGCACCTGCTGCCAGGATATTATCAAAACCGTTGTTTAACATTTCGCTTTGCGGCATGGCCTTGGGCTTTTCCTGTGACACCATTTTAGGATGAAGCAGGATAGCCAGCAAAGCCGAAGTCAATAATAGCGCCGTCATTAAACAAAACAGCAAGCGCGGATATTTGGCAGCCAACTCCTGACTGAACCGGCTGCCTTTATCCGCATAGACCGAAAATTCCTTTTTCAATTCACTATACAGCGTATCCCTGGGATCGCGGTTAGAACGTATTCTTCTGAACATTTTCGAGGTCTTTGTTTTCAAGTGTTTTCCAGTTCACAATGAGCACCCCATGCGGGTTATTATCGCTACGGGGAATATCTTTCAGATATCCTTCGGTAATCAGCGAACGGATGACCGTCGAACTGCGGCGGTCGATCTTCAGCTTGCCGAAATAGCGGAAATACCGCCTGGTCATATCCAATGAGATCGAATCCGTTTGCAGCGTAATGACCGAACTGGAAGACAGAATGGAGTTGAAAAAACCATTCTCCTTCAAATTATTGTACTGGTCAACGCCCGATTCATCTACGAGGTACATCGCCTTTTTTAACTGGTACTCGATATACTTATCATCCGGTGTCAGCGAAAAGAACAGGGCATGGAACAGGTCGATGTCTGCGCGGTACTCTGCCGGGCGGTTAACCTGCATATCCGTTTGACCAGCCTGCAATGGAATACCATTACTCAGGATGTAAATGCTTTTGCGGGCATCGCTGACCTGGCGGTAAGCATAGAAGCAGCAAATAGCCGACAAAACGATGGAGGTCAAAAAACTGCCCACAGCTACCCAGGTCGCCAGCCTTATTTTGGCTTCGATATTTTTTACGATCATAAAAGGTTGGAAAAAAGGTTAGATGAAACTGCCGACGATGCGGGTGGCTCCCGCCATTGTACTGGCACCACGGCCGAAATTGGAGGCTGCCGAGCTGATTCCTGATGTAGAAATTATCCAGGTAGAAATGCTGGGCACGGTAAACATACAGATCGCGCCGATGACAAAAACAATGATCACGGTACCAAATGATAAAATTCCATTACCGGCAAAAACCGCCAGCTTAGCCATATCGGCGGGCGCACCAGTCTTGCCAACGAGTTCCTGGTATTTACTGATCTCGGAAGTCAGCGCGTATTGCTGCATCAGTCCGCATAAATACATGATTAGGTAGGCGATCCCCGAATACAAATTGACCGAAACAAAACGGGCGACCCAGGTGCTGAAACTATCGCGGAAAGCAGGTAAAATACTGACCGCCACCGAAAACGGGCCGAGGATAATGAGGATCGAGGAATAGATAATTTGAATCATAAAAATTATGTACACAGCTATCCTAAGAATCCAGATGCCGAGCAATTCCAACAGCTGCGTAAAAAGCAATTGCATCCCGACAGTAAGCCGGTTCTTCAATTCCAATAGTGGGGACACTACATCGGCAATGCCCTGTTTGACCGTACTGGTCACGGTGTTCCAGGCCTGCCCGTACCAGGTATCGCTTTCCTTTTCGGCAACATCGGCCTGCGCCTGGAAGGTATAGAGTGAATTAGCAACCTGAAGCATCAGGTTAGCGCGTGTAAAGCGCAAACCGTCTACATCGCTCTGCACGCTGTCAAACATTTGCTCGGTCTGCTGGGCAACTAAATCCGTAGGGAAAGCAATCATTTTAACGAACCCGCCCCACCAGATAATGATCATCGCTAAACCAAAAGGCCGTAACAGCGGCATGATCTCCATACGCTTATCGCCCACCATCATTTCGTAACTCTTAATGGCAAAAAAGATGATCATAAAAATCGCGGCCAGCGCCTGCGCATCCGATATGAACAAATCGAAATGTGTCCAGATCGAATTTTTGAGGCCTTTTAAAAATACCATAACACCGCTTTCATAGACGGCATCTCCCTGTAAGTATTGCAGTGACTTTCGGCTGATGGCAGTATCGACGGTAGCCGTCTGGGCAAAGCCTGCCGTTCCCCAAAGGGTGAACAGCAGGCATAAAATGGATAATTTCTTCTTCATCAGTATTTAGCGTTCATTATAATTTTGTTGGCGATCTGCACATCACTGTTCGGCGTCCAGTTGGGAATAATGACCGTGCCTTTTTGCAAGGCCTGCTGATGCGCGGCCATATCCAAAGTCATTTGTGCAGTCGAGGTCCGTATCGCCCAAACGGATGAAAGGTTTTTGTAATCGTTCAGCATCCGGTAATAAGCCATGATCCGTGAACCGCGATCCATATCGGTGGAACGTGCGCCGTTCAGCCTCTCCTTTAATTTATCCAGTTCCCCGGTGTACCACCCGTAAAGTCCTTCGGATACTAATTTGCCGCTTACCTGCGGGGACAAGCCCCCTAAAATGGAAACCGGCGTATAATTCAGTAAGGGGTTAAATTGCTGCTTATAATATAATAGCCACAAGGGGTCGGCATCTGACAACAAACCCGACTGCAAAGCTATTTGCGATAGCGCCGTATTGCGTGCCGTATCGGATTGCAGCTTATAACGGTTATCGATACCGTTCATGGTCGCCACTAATGCCAGCCGCTGTGTTTGCTGTCCATTGGCGCTCAAAGGCCGGATGTCTGTTTTATGGTAATTCGGATCAAACAGTCCCCAAACCAGCCAGTAATAAGGGTTCAAACTTAAAAATCCCGCTTTGGGATAGAACTTGTTCTGGTCCCATTGCTGGAACACCATGCGCTGGCTTTGGTTATCCACCGCATCATCCTTGATGAGGGATTGCGCTTTAGCTGCGAACAGGCTAAAGCATAAGGCAAAAAGCATTAATATTTTTTTCATTCTTTGAGGTATTTAGCGTTAGTAATAATTTGCTGGACGAAGTATTTGTCCTTATTGATAAAGTCCTGCCAGGGGTTGATCGTGGCGATAATGCAGCGCTGTTTGGCCCAATACATGGCGCGCCAGGCACCATAGGCCAGACCGTCTAAAATCTGTAAGGTAGTCGTGACCTTTTTCAATAGCTGGTCGCGTCCGTTATAATCGGCCAGTATATTATCGCCGGATTTCAGCACGAAGGTCGATACCTCGCTGACCAGCGCCAATGACCGCACCTTCATTTCGTTGGCTATATTGGTGGCAAATAACAATAAGTAAGGATCGGATTTGCCTAAAGCCAATGCCTGGTTCAGATAACTGATCATATCGGCGGTAATGGTCGCCATGTATTTGACCTCCAAGCCATCCTTTAAAGCGGAGTTGACATTGGACAAACCGTTATAAATCATTTCTTGCGCCAGCACTACCGAACCTACGTTGGTATTGAGGTCTTCAATGTTATTGTTGATCTTGCCCAAATACTGATTGTGGGTTTCTTCTGCGCTGCTGCGAACCGCCTGATTAGCTTCGACGGAAGCGAAATATTTCGGGTCGAAAACGTATTGCTGTGCGGAGCAAGGCGAAAGGTAAAAGGCGAAAGCCGAAAGGAATAAAAGAAATAGCTTTTTCATTGTTTGAGGTATCTGGCGTTTTGAATAATACTTTCAGCGACGTTTTTATCCTGATCGATATAATTCTGAAATGGGTTGATGGAACGCAGCAGGGAGTTCAGGCTGGAATAGGTTAGCGTAGTGACGAGGTTGCCGGATAGTTCCTGTATTTCAGATAGCTGCATAAGCACGTAATCAAATAACAGTTTCCGGTCTGAAGCCTTCATCTGGTTGACATCGCCAATCGACAAGGTCAGTCCTGTCACATAACCGATCAGCCCCTGTGCTTTTTCGACAAACTCAATCTCTGTTTGATAACCCAAAAATGCAAGTGCCGGGTTCTTTTCCACCAGACTGATGATTTGCGCCTGGTAGCTTACGATCTGCTTCACTTCAGGCACCGCGTAAATTCCTATGTCCGCAATGTTAATGGCCGTTCCTAAAGTATTGTACCTGTTTTGTAGGGTGCGGTACATATTCTTCATCTTAGTAAGCAGCGTTAAATTCGCCTGCTCATTGGCCGTAACTGTCGCCTGGTTGTTCCGTGCCTTGACCTGCTGTGAATGTTCCGACTTGGACTGATCGATCAATTGGTGGATGCCTGCAATGTCGAGGGTGCTTTGCTGTGCGGATGCGGAAAGGGAAAAGCAAAAAGCTGAAAGCAGCAATACTATAAATAACTTCATTTCTTTAAGTATTTGGCGTTGTTTACTACATCATTTGCGATCTGGACATCCATGTTCTTCCATTCGGCCCAGGGATTGATCGAAGCCCATATCCCGCGCATTTTCGCCCAGTACATCGCGCGTCCCATACCGTAAGCAATGCCGCGCAGGATCTGCATTTCGCTCTCAATATGGTTGAGCAGCTTGCCGCGTTCGCCTGCATCCATCATATTATTTCCGCCTTTGAGCACAAAAGCGCTGACATCCGAGGCAAGTGTTACGGCGCGCGTTTGAAATTCACGCGCGCCTTCCTCGGCAAACAATAGAAGTACCGGATCAGATTTGGCGATGGTTATTGCCTGGCCCACATCATTTACAATATCAGTTCCGCAACTGGCGATCTCTTTGATGGAGGTGAGGTTATTAATAACCGAAGCTACCTGGCTCAGGCCGGTATAAATCTTGTTTTGGAGGTCATTGACAATAACCAGTTGCCCGGTCACGGCCAATTGGCCTTTTTGGATCGCACTTAGATTATTATTAGTTGTATTTAACTGGCCGTTGATCACGGCGCTGTTGACCGCAATAGCTGCCGAAGTCGCCGGGTCAACGACGATTTCCTGACCGAACACGGCTTTACACAGCAATACTGGCGGGAGGATAAGGAGCATTAATGTTATCTTCATAGATGTCATAGAAAAAAGGATGATCGATTTGATTAATATGGCTGACAAACTGTGCGAGGGACAGTTTACTGGCGTGAAAATCATTGACAAAAAGGTCTAACGCGTGCTGATACCTGCCAAAATATTCGATGTAAACTTCGAGTGCCGATTTCTCCGGCTTCTCCGTGGAGAAAGTCAAATACTGGTGCAGGCTGACCTCTACGCCATAGACCTCGCCAACCGCACCGCGCCGGATATACACTTCTTTAAAGCGCCCGCGTCCATCGGTATTCTCCAACTGGTTAATAGAAAATATCTTTTTTCGCTCAGTTTCATTTATCGATAACAGGGCGGCGATCTCGTTATAATTATCTTTAAACTTGGTCTGGTCAAGCAGGCAGATGGTATCTGAATTATTAATAATGCTGTCTTTAACTACCGCGTTACCAATGATATCGCCCAATTCCTGGGTAACCACAATGGCTTCTCCCCAAAACTTTCTGACTGTTTTGTAGAGGTATAAAAGGTAGGAAGCCATTAAAGGGCTTGCAATCGCTTTCCATGCCTCTTCGACGACCAAAGCCTTTCGGCGTGATGTCCTGAAACGCATCTTCTGAATGAATACATCCATTATCGCCAGCGTAACGATTGGAAATAGAACCCGATTTTCCTTCACGGCGTCAATTTCATAGACGATGAAGCGCTCGGTGAACAGCGATGAGTCTGTCGCTTCGTTCAGGATCTGTGCAAATTCGCCGCCCTTATAAAACTTCTTCAATACATAGCGAAACTCATCCACATCGAACGGAATGCGTTCTTCCTGCTTGATCTCCGGGATCTTCCAGAGCGCGAATTCATAAAAACTGTTGAAGTTTAAGTGTTCGATATGCGGCTTGCCCTCGGCTTTCAGGCGGCGCAACTGTTCTTCCTTAACGGCCTGGTGAAACTTTTCATCATAGGCCACGCGGAATGGATTGGCTTCGTTCGGTGTCAGCGTATCGCCGGAATGGGTCAGGCCATCTATCAAAACCTGGTCATCGCGCGACAGTTCACCGGCCAGATCATTGTCCAGCACTTCAATTTCAAAATCAGCAAATGGCAGAATGCCGCTACCGCCTTTCATTTCTTCCAGTACTTTTTTGCGGATGGCGAATTGGTCCTTTTTGGAGATCGGGGGCAGTTCTCCCTGCTCAAAGTATTGCAGGTAAAAGGCATTGATCACATTGCTAATCACATCCCGCTCCACCTGGCTGAAAGTACCATCGGCACCTTTCCAAAGCAGGCCGACCAGTGTGATCAGGAAATCCTTTTTCTCAATATTGAATTCTTCCACGGTAATCTGGAAGGGGTTCATCGTGATCGGCTTTTTATCAGTATAGGTAATGTACTTGCCCTTGTAATAAGCGCATAAGCCGGAATAAGAATGGCCGGTGTCCACAATGACCATATCCATATTGAACAGCATATACTGTTCGATCAGGCTATTCATGAAGAAGGATTTACCAGAACCGCTGGGGCCCAACACGAACTTGTTCCGGTTATTGATCCTGTTCGTCCGCATCGGGAGATCGGCTACGTCAATACCTACCGGTACGCCCTGCCGATCCGTAAAGCGTACCAAAAAATCGGAGGGCTCGTCGAGCGGCATCGATTCTTTCAGAAAGAAACAAACAGCGGCATCGCAGGTGGTCAGGAACCAGTCGTAATCTTTCAGTTCCACCGCATTACCCGGCAGGGCGCAGCGGTAAAGTTCCAGTTGGTTATAGCCATTCTTGCTGGCCATAATACCCAAGCCAAATAAGGCGCTTTCAATAAAATTGGCCGCTTTCTGTATTTTGTCCTGCTGTGCTGCCAGCACAATATTAAAATGGCAGTTGACCAATAACTGGTTCTCCCGTGCCACATCATTTAATAGCAAATCAATGTCCTCGACACATAAAGTATTTGCCGGGTCTGGTATGCCGGAGTGCCGCTTCTTTTTCAGTTCCAGCTTTTTGAGCGTCATGAACTGGCTGGGTATATCAATGACCTGGTTAAACAGGATTACCTCGAAATCGGGCACCCGGAACAGGAACGAAAGGAAATCCACCGGGAAACCCCGCAACGTTTCCTTTTCATTCATTTCGATGTGCGTACTTACCGATGGCGGCAAATCCACGTTATCGATATTGATCAGCGGGATATTGCGGATAGCGCGATCACCCATTTTGATCTCGGTATCGTTCGGCGCGAAGTTGTTGAGCACGATATGCTCCGGCTTAAAATCCATCGCCAGGAACTGCATGATCAGTAAATTGAGCTGCTGTTCTATCAGGATCACAGGTGCCGTCTTTGCGGCAACCAAAATGTCCATGACCTTGTCCAACTGCTGGCTGAAATCCCGCAGCATCTTTTTATCAAAAACATAAAAAGCACCCTTGCGTACCTGGCGGGTCAGTGTGATATAAGTATTGACCCTGATATAATCGCGCCCGGCAAAATGTTCATTATATTTCTGCTGCAAATACTCGCCGCCATCTTTGAGCGGGTATTCCTCTTTACTGATCACATCTGATTTTTGCAGTAAATACCCATCGCCCATGATCTTGACCACGTTTATCATCAGCGCGTGGAACTCATCGTAAGCCGCAGAGGCAGCCGAGAAGCGGGTAACTGGGTTAGTGATTTGAATAACCACCGAACATTCACCGCCTGCACCGACTAAAATATCGATACCATTATAATGGTCGATACCGATATAGGGAATGTTAAAGACTTGTTTTCCGGCCATAACGGGAGAGATTTTTGAAGTTGACCTGGTGAATGAATATGCCCGTCGGGCGGGCTTTGATATGGAGGCCTTGTTTCTGTTTAGCGGCGATAAAGACAAGCCCGCCTGCAACGGCGGCGATAAGGACGATCAGGCCCAGCCACATATTGACCAGCGCCATTGTTAATGCGCCCAATACCAGGCCGGCCAGTAAAGAGCCGACACCCCAATAGATAAACTTGCCTTTAAACCCACGGTATACGAGGGGCCTTTGGAGCCCCTTGTATACCTGGAATTGCCTGGCCATTAGGTGAGGCCAAAAAAGGCTTTGATCACAACGGCTGAAACCACGAGGAAAACGCAGCTTCCTCCCCAACCCATCAACTCCTTATTGATGTCCTGATCTCCACTGTTCCATTTAGAATAGACGCGGATAGCGCCGACAATACCGACGATACCGCCAATGACCAGCGTGACATTGGTCACCGGGGCGACATAGGTTTTTAAGGAGGTGGTAGCAGAGTTCAGGCCGGTAACACCGTTCTGGGCAAAGGCGGATGCCGTGCCCAGGGCAAGGACCACGGCTGTGGCCCACATTTTTTTGATTTTGTTCATTGTAGGGGTATTAAAAATTGAGTGGAATAAAAAAAGGCGGCCTCCCGATTTATCGGAAGAACCGCCGGGGTTATGGAGGGGTATTAAAGAATTTAGAGGCCGAATACGCCGCGCAGGAAAGCACCTGCCAGCACCATGAAAAAGGCGGCAAAAAACCAGGCGGCAACCTGCTCGTCGATACGCGGGTGGCCCATTTGCCAGTTATGGTAAATACGCACTGCGCCGATAATGCCAAACACGGCGGCGAGCACCAGCGAACAGTCCATCGCGGAAAAGAAAGTCGATCTTAAATTTTGCTGCGCCTGCTGCATTTCCGAAATGCCAGGCTGCGCGCTTGCGCCCAATGCCAGCAGGCAGCAGCAAAAAGTCAATAAAAATGCTTTCATATTAGAAGCTGACAGAGCGTGTATAGATGATGGCTTCCTGTTTGGCCAGGCGAAAGAGATCGGTGATCGGTATCCCACCGGAACCGATCACTTCACTTTTGATGGGGGATTTTGTTGGCTGTACAGCCTGGGCCGCCAGCTGAACCGGCGTGACCTGTTCGGTAAAGGTCAGTTCATGCGGATTTCCGCTGGCTACGTCCTGCCGTTTGCTATGCGCCAGGTCTGTCAGGATGACGATTAAATAGTAAAGGCCATACCCGCCAGCCAGCCAAAGTAAAAAATGGGTCCAGTTCATGTTTTGAGTTGTTTTAAGAATTGGTCAATAGCCAGCCGCAGTTCCGGGTGCTGTTTCAACAGGTCGCTGATGGCAAAGGCCATTACCTTGGTAATGTCAATGCCTGTGGCCAGCTTCAGCTGATTGAGGATTACGACCGTGTATTCATCGAGCCTGATGTGCACGACGCTGTGATGGTCGCTGTTATCATAGGCCCTGATTTGGTCTAATATCTCATTGAAGGCTGGGTCGCGCTGCTGGCGAAGGATTTTTGGGTTCATAGCTCGAAGTTGGCTAAGTGTGCTTTGATTAATGATTTGAGTTCGGGGTTCTGCTCGAATAGCTGCCTTATAGAAAAGCAGATCAGGCGCGTCACCTCTATGCCGGTGGCGATTTTCAGGTGATGGATCATTTGCGCAGTTTGCGCATCCACTCTTGCATGGATCAGTGTCTTGTTCGCGCTGACATCCAGACCGCGCATCAATGAAACGATCTCCGGGATGTCCGGCGGCTTTGCTGATTTGGGTTTAACCACTTTTACCGGCTTTTCCGGCGTGTCCGGTTTGGCCATTTTACTCCTTAACTGGTCGGCCAGCGTTTTGATCTCGCTCATAAATAAGGTTGGATAAAGTCTTTAAAAACCCTGTCGAAAACCGGCAGCAAAAGCGCCTGCACGTTGATTGGCGTCTGGAAAGTGTTGGTGCGCTGAAAATCGATACGGTCGGCAATAGCCTCGGTCACATGCCCCAAATGGTTCAATTGTTCGTTCACATCTACCTTGATCTCGTACTTCACATTGGCCTTAATGCGGTTGGGGACAAATAATAAATGCACCTCCGGGTTAATCTTCTTCAGTACCAAAGCAAAAGGGATCGTTGAATCAAAGCTGAACTCATCATAGGCAAATGGACAAATCGCTACCTGGGCTGCTTTAAAGACGCCGATAAGCCCATCATCATCCAGTTTACCCGGCAGGTCGATCAGCACAATGTCCTTTGGATTATCCCTGATGGTGTCCGCCATCATTGGAAAGTCTGCCAGCCCAAATGCCAATACTTCGTAAGGCTCGGCATTCTCCAGTATTTTTGCTTTCTCGAATTTTTGGGAGATCGACTGCTGGTAATCCATGTCCAGCACCGTGACCTTGCACTTTTTGGTTTGTGTTAGGTAATTGGCCAGCAAAAGTGTGAGCGTGCTCTTTCCGGCACCGCCTTTCTGGTTCCCGATAATAATGACCATAAGATTTGTTTTAATTGTCAGCGGAGATTAGTTCTTGCTTTTTTCTTTCGACGGCGCTTCATCCCTAATACCGCATCATCGTCTACGTCTGATGCCAGGTTGATACCGGGAATAGCCGGATGCTGTCGTTGCGGTTGTTCGGTGCTAAAGTGATTGGTTAACACCTGCTGCTGCTTTTCATTTAGCAGTTCATCAGTGTTGATGAATACACCGGCTGCCGGATCATGGAGGGTAAAGCCATTTTCGTTTTTAATTATGATCAGGCCCTGATGCTGTAAACCCTGAGTCAGATCAGGGTAATTGTACATCGCCGCTTTTAATAATGCGGCATAGTAGTTCAGTTGGTTCGTGTTATTTTCGTAACGAACCCGTGGCTTTTCTTTTTGAGCACTTTCTGTAACGTGCATGACCAATAATTCCTTTAAAGGCATGATCTCACCACCCTTGAAGATATTTTTACCGGAATGATCGATCACGGAATAGCCATAAGGCGGCTTATTGCCGGAAGCGTGAAATATCAATTCGACCCCGAATCTGACTTTCATAATAGCGTCAAATTCAGACTGGTACCCTTTTCGCCCTTTCACTAAAGAGGTATCATGAGCGGCTGAATATTTATGGAACCAGGCCTTTAATTGTACCTTTCGCTGCTGATCGGCATCCTTGTTCAGTCTTTGCGTGACCAAATTTCGGTTGATGGTTTCCTGTAACTTTCCGAATTTGATCACCTCGTAAAGCCCGTCCCGTTCCCGCAATACATAGCCCTTGCTTTCCAGGATCATCCGAAACTGCGCTTCAGTGGCAAACCGGAAGGCCAGCGCATTTTCAATATCGCTTTTAGCGTTATGTTTGGCATCAATACCCAAAACGCGGTTCAATGTCTCCACTGCCCGTATCTTTTCAAAGCGGTCGCTGATCTTTTTACCAGTGCGGTCGATGCGCGCTGTCACCAAATGGACGTGGTTATTGGCGGTATCCTTATGAAAAATGATCAGGTAGGGTTGTTTTTCATAACCCATCTGCGCCAGCCATTCCTCGCCTATGGCGGTCAGCTCTTTCTTGTCATAAGTGCGGCCTTCTGCTGAAATAACCACATGGAACTGCGGCCGCTTTACATGCTTATTCGTAGCCGATACCATTGCCAGGTGATTTTTGTAATCCTCCGGGCGCACGTTCATTAGGCCCTGCAAAGCGCCAAAGTTCGCCACATTCATCAACTCGCCCTTATTTGCATCAACCTTATCAGTATTATAGCTAACAGCGGGAAAGCCACCGGCAGGCGGCAGGATATGAACGATCATAATTTGTTTTAAGTGAACTTGTGTATTCAGAACTATTTCACTGCGCACAAACTCACTGCGAACAAGTTCACTTAAAACAAATTCGGACTGAATAAGTGCAGTGCAAACAAATTCGCTCCAACCAAATTCGTTGTGAACAAATTCGCAGCAATCAAGTTCCCACCGAACTAAGCTCCGGTCATCCGGAATACTTTGCGAAGGCTGGCATCCAATGCTTGTTGATTTTTGAGGTATTGCTCAAACAAAACATTAAACCGCTCGATCACGACAGGCGATAACATACCTCGCTTTTTCAGGATATTTGCATATTTTGCCAGCTGGTTAATGTTACTGCCGCAGCGTCCCATCTCGGCACCCACCTGATCCAGTAAAACAATCAGTTCCTTTGCATTCACGACCAGCAAACCGGCATTGCTTAACAGCCGCTGCCTGACCAGCTCTGTTTTGGTCACGCCTAATGTTTTCTCCAATTTGCAGATGATAGCATATTCATCTTCGGTAAAGCGGGCATCAATCTTTTTGTTCCTTTTACCGGCCAGCATTTGCGGCCTTCCCTTTGTTCTGCCTCTACCATTCATCAGAGTAAACGAGTTGCGAGTTTACGATACTCCCTGGTCTTCGCGCAGGTACGGAGCGAAGTCCAGGGCAAGATTGCGACTGGCTGGCAAAAAACGAGCGGAGCGGTTTTTTGTCGGACAGGAGCACATCTTGCAAGGGGAAAAACCAAAAGGGAACTTGTTCGTTTTTCATCGGTTTAGCTCATAGTTGGTTCGCCCAGCGACGATCAGATCGTTGTAATCATTATAGCCTCTATATATACCGGCGCGATCTTTGGCCCAGGGTAGTGCAGACGTAAAATCAAGCGTGGCCTGCCGTCCTGATTGGTCATTGTCCAGGTAGAGCGCAATGTCCCGGAAATCCTGAGCTTTAAATATTCCTGCCTGAAGCAAAGAAAGGGAGTTCAGAACGAGCACGCTGTCCGCTGCGAATGGGTTTTCTGTGAGCCAGCTCAGGTAATTAAAAAAACCTTCGAACACCGCCAGCTTCTTTTCCGAATTTGGAATAAAGCTGATCGCCTTATGGCCGAGGCAGCCTTTGAAATTCAGGTTGCGGATTTCCCAGGCACCATGTTCGTTTTGCCAGCCTGCAGCAAAGAAATTATTCCGCTTTTTATCTTCATCCTCAACGTAATAATATATTTCTTTGAGCCTGCCTTCCGCCACCTGACCGACACCCCGGCTTTCCAGGTAATTCAGGATGGCGGCATTGCTGCCGAGGTTTTTAATATCAAGGATTTCATAATTAGGTTCTTTTTCAGCCGACGGCTGTCTTTTATAAATCTGGGGACCTAAGACCGGAACTAAACCGCCGCAGGTCAACACGATCTTTTCCAATACTTCGGGAAAAGGCAAGCCTTTCCAATATTGCAAACCAAAATCTATAATGTTGCCGCCTTTGCCTTCGCCGAAATCGAACCAGGTACCCTGCTTATCATTGACCGAAAAGGAGGGTGTCGTGTCCGAATCGCGCAGCATACTCAAATAAAGCTGTTCATTGTGTATGCGCTTGACCGGCTCATAGCCCAGGTGTGTTAACAGGTCAACAAGGGAATAATTTTCTTTGATCTCGCTGGCTTTTAGTGGTTGTTTTTCCATAATTTCGGGCATAAAAAAAGGGGCACGAGGCCCCTTCAGGTTATTAATATGTTGTTCGGAACTACTCACGTCGTATTCTACAATACGGCCTCCCGGCTGCCAAGGCGCGTTCGCTTTATTGATACTATCTCAGCTTCGCAAAATTTCCATTTCTTAGGTGGATAATGCTTCGTTCCCCGATGTCAAAGACCGTAGAATTAGGATAACTTGTTCTTGCCTGATCGACGGTACAAAGGTTCGGAGAGTGCAGATTTTTACCGGGTTCCTTTAAGGGTCGGACCCTTAAATAATTATCAATTATTTGATTTTCAATAAGGTATAGGGCAATCCTGGTTAACCATTTTCCTCATTAATAAGAATAAAGAAATAATCAACCTCATCCCGGGATTGGATAGAAGACTTGCGATACTGAAATATTTTGCGGTTGATGATCCACTAAAATCATTTTCTCTTATGCAAAAAATCAGCCCTGTCTTATAAATTGGGGCAAATATTAATACAAATCGTTTAGTAAAAGATTTTGTAAAATTCAATTCCTAACATGTTTGGTAAAATTCCATTGAATACTTAGCGTAAAGTATTTTTCGACCGTTACCTAAAAAGTCAATCACTGTCATTTAATTGTAAAACATACAGTTAAAACCATAGGTTGTAAATTTCCCTATGTGGTTAAATTTGTAAATTGCCTTGACAAACATCTTAAATTCTTATACTATGAAAACAAACATTAACTTTTTAAAAGCAAGCTTTAAAGATTTTGAAAACATCCCTGATTTAAATGCGTTCCAAAGAGCTGAGGTATTTCAGGAATTTACAAACTATATGGGAGAAAGCGGCCAAATGAATTTCCGCTTTATGACCAGTAAGAAAGGATGTGGGCCTGAAATGTGGGTAACCTCACCGTTTAATAAGTCTCCTCAAAAATGTGTAAGCCTGGTATCCAATGATTATTTGAATTTCACGCAGCATCCTAAAGTCAAATTGGCAGCAATTCAGGGTATAGAGAAATATGGAACGGGCGCAGGTGCATCGCCGTTAATTGGTGGACACCATGATTATCATGAAATGCTACAGCGCAAAATATCCGGCTTTTTCAACAGAAGTGAAGACTCTGCATTAATTTACACAACGGGTTATACCGCAAACAGTGCAAGCCTTTTAGCCTTGTTAAAAGATAAAGACATTGCTATTTTGGATATGGCTGTTCACGCAAGCGTCTATGAGGGTTGCAGAGAAACAAACTTAAAAATGTTCTTACACAATGACCTTTATGCATTAGAGAAGATTTTAAAGGATGCCCAAGATAAGTACTTGACAAGACTGGTTATCATCGATGGTGTTTATTCACAGGATGGAGATCTGGCGAAAATGGATGAAATATATAAATTAACGAAACAATATGGTGGTTTCCTAATGGTTGACGACGCACATGGGATAGGCGTATTAGGAAAAAATGGCAGGGGAGCAATTGAAGTTTTTAATTTGACTGATAAAGTTGATATAATAGCCGGAACTCTTAGTAAGGCATTTGGGCATATTGGTGGTTTTATAGTCGCTGATCCCCAAATTATTAATTTCTTAAAATTTCAATCACGGCAACAAGTGTTTTCTTCAACATCCACACCGGCTGCAGCCGGCCTGCTAAAAGCTATTGATCTTATCGACGAAGAACCAAAATGGCGAAGTATGCTTGCTGACAACGTTGCTTATTTCAAAAAAGGCTTATTGGATTTGAAAATGGATATAGGTAATACAGAATCGCCAATTATACCTGTGAAGATTGGGGATGCACACAAAACAGGTGATGCTGGCCGGTTGCTATTGAAAGCCGGAGTATATGCCAATACTATTGTTTATCCGGGTGTTGCAAAGAAAAAAGCAAGAATCAGAACAAGTCTGATGGCAACGCATACGCGCGAACATTTGGATAAAGCGTTAAATGCATTTGAATATGTGGATCAAAAGTTGCATATTTCCTTAACAAAAAGGGAATGATAATGACCAAAAAAAGATACCAGGGAGAAACCAATGACAAAGAACGCTCCATGCATCGATTATTAGAAGCGGTTGGATGTGTAATAAAAGAAAAGGGATACGCCGGACTTGGCCCAACAAACATTGCTAAAGCGGCTGGCTTAAATAAGCGACTGATCTATTTCTATTTTGGTAGTGTTGATAATCTGATTGAAAAATATGTAAGAAGCAAAGACTATTTTGCAGGTGCATCTAACGGTGCAGATCAATTATTAGAACAGAATAATGGGTCAGGAACTTGTAAATTATTAGAGTCCATTTTAGTAAGCCAGTTAGAGCATTTCTACAATAATGAAGAAATGCAAAAAATAATCCTTTGGCAGATAAGTGAAAGGAGCCAGATTATGTTTGAAGTTGCAGAAACTCGCGAGCAGGTCGGGAGTCAATTTTTTGAATTGGCTGATAAGGAATTAAATCAAGAAAAAGCAGATTTACGGGCGGTAGCTGGTTTGCTTGTAGGTGGCATTTATTACATGGTTTTGCATGCCAAATCTAATGACAGCTTATTTTGCGAAATTGATATTAATACTGAAGCAGGATTTGATCGCATAAAAAATGCAATTGGCAATATCCTTTCCGATACCTACAGGCGGGCTAAGCTGCAAGAAAATTAGATATGGCATTTTAAATTATTGGGCAATTATTCTGAAGTCAGCCAAGGTAATTACTGTTGTTTTCTTATGCTTCCTCACCTCTAATAACAATTTGTCTCCTGTTATAAGGTAGTCAGCTTTTGATGTTTCAGATAATGTAAACAGGTAATTATCTTTAAGATCAGCGACAACATGCTCAATTTTTCCAATAGGATAAATAGTGGTTACTGTATCGTGTAAATCAACGACTTTTAAGATGGTGCTTGGTGAAAGGAATTTAGCCAGTTTTGGTCTACCTAAAACATTTGTAATTTCATTTCTTAACGTAGAGCACGTAGCTACGATAATTCCGTTGTCTGACAAATCGGCAATAAAATCTATCTGGCCATTAATGGATAAAGTAATCCAAATATTACAGTCAATAACAACAATCATGATTATTGTCCAGACCGAAAGGTATTAATCTCCGCAACGATTTCATCAAGATCAGGTTTTGGACCGGACTTAACGCTTTTGTTGATTTCCTCGGCCAATTGGCGAGCTTTAGTCTTGTTTTCTATTGTTACGCCCAGCTCTTTTAACAGTTGCTTTACTAATGAGCTTTTTTGCTCGGGAACATTTATCAGTAAGGTTTCCATAGTAACAAATTTAACGATTTTCAATAATTTAATAACCGAATTTTTGCAATATTTAAGCAACAATCTAAAATCTATCGTACAGTTTCAACCTCGGGCAATGTTAGTCACTATTTTTATTTCTTAAAATTTCGATTTTTTCACGCTCAACTTTTAGCAAGCTCTCGTAAAGTTCTATAATTTTTTCGACAGGATTATTGATGATGGTAAACTCGTAGCCATTATTTATTGATGAATGTGTAACAGAACTGCTGTCGTAGAAATTATGCGAATTATTTAATACGTTTTCATCGTTAAAGCGTTTTAAACCCTCTAAAGTAACCCCTAAAACGTTGGCAATTTGTTCTAATCTTTCTTCTTCAATCGACTCGCTTTGCTCCAATTTGGATACTGCTTGTTTGGTAATTCCCAATCCAGTTCCCACATCTTCTTGGGTCAGACCCCGTAATTTGCGAACTCTTTCAATTTTTCGTCCAATATGTAAAAGTTTTCCTTTAGCAGTAGTTTCCATGTGAGATATTCAATAGAATCAGATTTGATTACTTATTTTTTTAAAAGTTCATTTTTTTCCCGTTCAGTTTTTAACAGGCGCTCATATAATTCCGCAATCTTTTCAATGGGATTAAAAACAAAATTATTTGTCGCATTGTCCTTAATTTCATTGTTATAGATATTGTATTGATGATTGATTATATAGGTAATCTTATCTTCGTCAAAATTCTTAATTACCTCCGGGGTTACACCCAAAGCCTCAGCGATTTGCTTCAATAAATCGTCTTCGATTTCCTCTTGTTGCTCAATTTTGGAAACAGTTTGTTGCGAAACACCGAGTTTGCTCGCAAGGTATTCTTGCTTATACCCCCTGAATGTTCTAATACGCTCGACTTTCTGTCCTATGCTTAATGGCTTCTTGTTAAATATGGCTTCTTCCATCAGAAAATTTTATGCTTTAAAGTTAGTAAAAATCAAATTGAATAAAGTAAAGGTCAACCGAATAATTTTCCCTTCATAGGGAAAATTGAGTTAATTCGGACAATTAAATATGTGCAATATAGTCAATAGCGCCGACCAACAAAAAGCAGTACTTAACCGTCGAGTTAACTGCCGGTTTGCATTCGCTGTTGCGTCTAAAATATCCTTTTCTCCAGTTAATATTCAAACGGCTAATGAATACCTGGTTAAACCCTTTGCGCGAGGCAGAGGTTATTCCTTCCCCTTACAAGACCCGATCAAAAATGTCATCTGTTCACCGGAATGACTAAAGGGCGGCGGCAACCTGAATCAGTTAATAGTTAATCCCTGCAACGGTTGCCGTCTTTTTATGCCTTAATTGACCGATCCGCTAATTCTGCAATTAATTTTAAATGAAAACAACGCCTCAAAGCGTAGTGGCATTGCTATGTCCCTACTTTAAATATATAAAAGCCAAAATTCCCCTGCTTTTGTTGCCATTATTTATGTCCTTTTTAGCTACCCGGTCTGATGGCCAGCAGGTAAATGGTTTTACGATCACAGGGACAGTGCTATCTGCAGAAGATCAGAAACCGTTACCCGGCGCAACGATATTGGACGTTAAATCCAACAATAAAGCCTCGGCTGACGTGAATGGCAGATTTAAGCTTAACACAGCAGATACCAGTGGGTATTTGGTAATTTCTTACATCGGTTTTAAGACGACCCAAATAAGGTTCGGCCGCGGAGACCACCAGCCACTACGATTTTTGATCAATCCCGAAACTGCCATGCTGAAAGAAGTTTTGGTATCGACCGGCTATCAGACTCTGCCTAAAGAAAGGGCCACCGGTTCTTTTGTCCAGCTGGACTCAACGTTAATTTCCCGCAGGGTTAGTGGCGATGTACTGAGCAGGCTGGATGGTGTAGTTCCGGGTTTGCTTTTTAATAGGAATACTGTCAACGGTCAGGCTGGTCAAAGCGACATCAGCATACGCGGAATAAGCACCTTGTTTGCCAATAATCAGCCTTTGGTCGTTATAGATGGATTTCCCTATAATGGCGATCTGTCCAATTTAAATCCGAATGATATCCAAAGCGTAACGGTGTTAAAAGACGCGGCAGCCGCCTCCATTTGGGGCGTTCGCTCAGGGAACGGCGTAATTGTAATTACAACAAAGAAAGGGAAACGAAGCGGGGCACTGAAGATCGACCTGAATGCGAATATTACCCTAAGTGAGAAACCCAACCTTTACTACAACCCTAATTTTCTCCCGTCCGGTACTTTTATAGATTTAGAACAACAGCTATTTGACGCAGGCGCATATAACAGCGACCTGAGTACCGGTTATAAAGCCGTTTCTCCTGTTGTGCAAATTCTTGCGGCGCAAAAAGCCGGTACTATATCGGTATCCGATGCCACCGCGCAAATTAACGCCTTCAGGAACAATGATGTACGCAATGATCTTACTAAATATTTTTACAGGCATGCCATAACGCAACAGTACGCCCTAAGCTTTTCCGGGGGAAACGAACAAAGCGATTATTATTTTTCTTTGGGTGAGGATAACAGTTTAGCATCCCAGGTCGGTAATTCGAATAACCGGATCACGCTCAACTCGTTTTATAACTTTAACCCGGTAAAAAACCTGACCATTAACATTGGTTACAATCTGATAAAAACTGACGCAAAGAATAACAGTCCGGTTGGTTCAATCATAACAACCAGTAAAAATACTATTTACCCTTATGCCAGACTCGCTGCCGATAATGGTAGCGGTCTTTCTATCATTCACGATTATTCATCCGATTATGTTTACTCTACTGGCAATGGTAAGTTCCTTAACTGGATTTACAATCCTTTGCAGGAATTGGAAAATGCAGACAATAATTCTAAATCTCTGGACAACCGGATAAATTTTGGTGTGAACTATAAGTTTTTAAAGAACTTCAGCGCCGATCTTAAATACCAATATCAGAATTCGTCCTTAAATCTTAACGACTATTACAACTCAAACACTTACTATGCCCGTAATCTGATCAATACCTATTCAACCGTTGATGCTTCAGGGAATTTAAATACACCGATACCGGTTGGCGGCGTATTACAGACTTCGGATAGCTTTTTGATCTCCCAACAGGGCCGGGGACAGTTGAATTATAACAATGACTGGAACGACAAGAATCAGGTCACAGCCATTGCGGGATTTGAAATAAGCCAGGCCATTGCCAAATCTGATGCAAACACAGCTTACGGGTACGATAAGAGTACAGAGATCAGCAACGCGAATATCAATTACGCGACAAGCTATCCGCTTAATCCTAATGGCTCCGCCACCATTCCAACGACTTTAGCTTACGGCAAGACAACCAATAATTTTATTTCCTATTACAGCAACGCGGCTTACACCTATGATAGCAAATACACTTTTTCGTTAAGTGGCCGGATCGACAAATCAAACCTTTTTGGCGTAAATACCAACCAAAAGGCAGTCCCGCTCTATTCAGCGGGAATAGCATGGGAAGCCAGCAGGGAGAATTTCTATCATGTCGGATGGCTGCCGTATTTAAAAATAAGGGCGACCTACGGCTATAACGGCAATATCAATACCAATGCAACTGCGGTTACGACGCTCCGCCAGTTTCCGGCAAATTTCAACTCTTATCCTAACGGCAATCCTTATGACTTCATCGCTAATCCTGGTAATCCTGAATTGCGGTGGGAAAAAGACCGGATGATCAATTTAGCTGTCGACTATGGTTTTAAAAATCAAATGATTACCGGCAGCGTAGAATACTACTTAAAGTCAGGGCATGATCTGTTTGGCAATTCCCCTTTGGCTCCCTCAACCGGGTTAAATACCTTTTTTGGCAATACGGCAGATATTAAAGGGCATGGAATCGATATTGTCATTAACAGCCGTAATCTGCGAACACCCAATTTTTCATGGACAAGCAATTTGTTATTTTCTTATGTTTTAGACAAGGTCACTAAATATGATGCAACGATCAGCCCAAACAACTTTATCCAGCTGAGCAATGCGAGCGCCTTAAATCCTTTAGTAGGCAAAGCCCTTTATGGCATTTACAGTTATAAATGGGCGGGACTGACGCATGATTCTGGTGATCCGCAGGGTTATCTCAACGGCCAGGTAAGTACCGATTATTCTTCAATTTTATCTAAAACCTCGTTAAAGGAAATGGAGTATAATGGCCCGGCAAGGCCGACGACCTTTGGCGCATTCAGAAATAACTTCTCTTACAGGGAATTATCTCTTTCAGTAAACCTCAGCTACGAGTTTAATTACTATTTCAGAAGAAACTCTTATACGTCTTCCAACCTGCCCTGGCAGGGTAACTCGGATTACTTTCTCAGATGGCAAAAGCCCGGTGATGAAGGTAATACCAATGTGCCCTCCTTTCAACTGCCTCCATATACAACTGACCGGGATGCATTTTACCAGTACTCGTCCGCATTGGTCGATAAAGGCAATAACATCCGGTTAAAGGATATCAGGTTAAGCTATGAACTGGATAAATCAAAATTCAGGCACCTGCCTTTTGCACATATTTCCTTTTATGGCTATTTAGATAATATAGGCATCCTTTGGCGGGCCAACAAGGATCATTTAGACCCTGATCTGGTGATCGGCTCGTCACTTTCCGCCTACCCGTTACCAAGAACTTACGCATTCGGTTTTAAAGCTAACTTTTAATCACATGAAAAAGAACATTTACGCCATATTAATAATAGCCGCCTGCCTCTTAATGGTTAGTTGTAAAAAACAGGATGATTTCCTGAATGCCAAGCCCAATCAGGCGCTATTTGTACCATCTACTTTAAAAGACCTTGAAAATATTCTGAATGATCAGAATATTTTCAATACCGGTGATCCTGGCTTAGGCGAACTTGCCTCGGATGATTATTACGTAACTTCTGACATCTTAAATAATGAAGACATTACAGACCGGAATGGGTACATATGGGCCAAACAGCTTTACAACGTTGGGCAAAACGTCAATGACTGGAGTGTGCCATACCAACAGGTGTATCATGCCAATACGATCCTTGATTATTTACCCAAAATTTCAACCAGCCCTACACAGGTTGCCGAAGCAAACCAAATCAAAGGAAGCGCACTGTTTTTCAGATCGATGGCGTTTTATAACCTTGTCCAAACATTTGCGATGCCTTACGATGTGAAAACAGCATCGGTTGATTTAGGCATTCCATTGCGTTTAACCTCAGATTTAAATATAAAGTCAGTCCGGGCAACTGTGCAGCAATGCTACGACCAAATCATTGCCGATCTGCAAACCGCACTTCCCTTATTGCCTTTAAAAGCGAAATACCAAACCCTGCCATCCCAACCGGCGGCAAATGCATTGCTGGCGCGGGCCTACCTGGCGATGGCAAATTATCCTATGGCGCTCCAACATGCCGATGCCTGCCTTAACCAGTTTAACACCTTAACGGATTATAATACCTTAAACCCGACACCATATGCTATCAATACATCCCTTTTATCGGATGATATTTTCCATACGTCTCAGCAAGGGTGGGATCTGACCTTTCCGAATTATGTGGGAATCGCTGACTCAACATTATACAAATCCTATGCGGCCAACGATCTGAGGAAAACGGCCTGTTTTGTTTTGAACGGTGCGCTGCCTTATTTCTCGGGAACATATGACCTGCAATATAGTAACTACAGCGGTATAGCAACGGACGAAGTATATCTGATCCGTGCGGAATGCAATGCCAGGGCCGGAAACACCAGTGGGGCCTTAAAGGATTTAAACACATTGCTCGCCACACGGTGGAAATCGGGCACATTTATCGCCTATACCGCCAATTCGCCGGATCAGGCATTGACGGCGATTTTGTCCGAAAGACGGAAAGAGCTGTTGTTCAGGGGACTCCGGTGGACTGATCTACGACGATTGAATAAAGAGACACGTTTCGCCATCACTTTGACGCGGACTTATAATGGAACTACTTATACTTTGCCGCCCAATGATCCACGCTATGCGATGCCTATCCCGGATAATGAGATCAGTAACAGCGGCATCCAACAAAACCCCCGGTAAACTCAACAGATAAAAGTATGAGACGAATAATATTGATAGGTTGCCTTTTGATAACAGCAAGCAGCTTTGCGTTGGCACAACAAGCAAGGATTAGCGGTAAAGTAAACAGCTTAGCGGATGGAGATACTGTTTTACTGACGACCAATGATGTGGGTGACCCTTTTCTTTCAAACAATATCTCTTATAAGGCCACGATTACAAAAAAAGCTTTTTCGTTCAAAATTCCAACCGGCAAAACTCCAATGCATTTAAGCATCAGTTACATTGCCAGGAATAACGACGACCGACATGCTACCAATAAATTAAACAGGCTGGCATTGGATAATTATTACCTTGAAACCGGTGACAATATTTTTATTTCGGAGGATAATGAAAAATATCGTTTTCATGGCAGTGGTGCCGGAAAATTCAGCCTTATCAATGCTTTAAATGACTTACAGAAAAAGGTATATACCGGCATTAAATGGGGCGATCCCTCCGAAACGAAACGGTATTTTTTAAAGCACGATACTTTACTGTTGGAAAGAATGCGGCTGATCCGATCTGAAAAAAGATCCCTTTCGGAAAATGTCTTTTATCTGCTGGAAGCTGATGTCACAGGGGATTATTTAAGCCGGGTGGAATTTATTAATTCGATGCTGCCGAAATCGCTGATCAATACAGCCAGGCAAAATTTAAAAGGGTACAAAAGCATTGTCCCCAAAGAAATATTAAACTTTAGGCAACTTGACCGGCATGATATAACAAAACTTTCAGGTAATTATGCATCGGGTATAATTACCAGGTATAAATTCGACTCCTGCGCCTATGTAAATAAACCATTTTCCATATTTAAAAGCTATAATTTCTTTTTGCAACATCATTCAGGGGCGATTCGGCAACGTTTGTTACTTGGTATTATTTATTTAGACAAAGATTCCGGAAATGACCTTTATCCGCTTGTAAACAGTGCGATTGTCCGTATTGATTATCCCCCTTTTAAAAAGATATTAAATTCATTAAAATCCAACCGGCTTGCTGGCGCAGATGCCTATCCTTTTAATCTACCGGACACATCAGGGAAATTCCATAAACTCGGGGAATTTAAAGGAAAGGTGATATTACTTGATTTTTGGTTTACCGGATGCGGCATTTGTTTACAATCCGCGCCGTTCCTGAAGAAGATAGAAGAACATTTTAAGGAAGAGCCATTTGTTGTGATAACGGTAAGCCTCGACAATAAAATAAAGGTGTGGAAAGAAACGATCAAAAGCCACAAATACACCTCTGAAAATACCATAGACCTGTTCACGGAGGAAAAGAATTTCAATCATCCTATAGCCAAATACTATTTTATTGACGGTTGCCCTACTTTTATTTTGATTGATAAAGCCGGAAAATTGATGGTAAGTCCCGGAAGTCCAATAGCTGATAATGGCGCAAAACTTACCAGCCTGATCAGTAAAGCTTTAAAAGAATAGTGAATAAAGAGTTAAACTACACTTTCATGCAGTTTAACTCTTTAATTTTTCCGCAATTACATACCGTGTGATTTACCGGCATTATTAACCACCGTAAATTGAGCCGGGTAGGTATTTGGCGGTAACGAGGTCACATTGGCGCTGGTCGATGTGATGGTACAATCGAGCGCAGACGGCTGGCAGGCTGTACCCGGTTGCACGGCCCGCCAAACACTCTGTGTTGAATTGATTTTTTGTGAATAGTACACAGTACCAGTTAAACGTGTTTTGTGGCTGGTCGCATAAGCGCCGCCAACACCAGCAATTGCTGCTAAGGCTATAAAGCCCATTCTGATCTTTTTCATTTTGATAAAAATTATGTTCAATAAGATGACTGATTTTATCCAGGATCAGTACTTTAACCTGACTTCGCGCGTGAAATATCTTTACAAATGCTAAACCTGCATTCGGAGCTGTTTGTCCTGTAACGTTTTATGTCTTAGCCGGATCGCAGCGGCGATGATGACTGCGAAAAATATATTGAAAATCAAATGTTGCGGCCACGACAACATCCTGATCACGCCGCCGCACCCGCAAGGCACAAAAGCGAAAACATGCAACAGAATGGCCGCTGTATATCCTGTAAAGAGCAGCATCAGGGACAAGGCAAGATAAAGACCAAGTCCCCTTGTGCGTTTGAGCATTAATAATCCAGCTATGAAAATTTCCGAAAAGGGAATAGCCCATACCAGGATATTTTGCAGCCATTTAGGAAATGGCTGTTTCGACAGGTCATATTTAAAATACCACAGGTCGAATATCTTGCTAAAGCTTGCATACAGGAACAGAAGAATGACCAGAGCCGTTATGATATCCATGATTATTATTTTTTTCATGTTGTATATATGTTTATAACAATGTCCGTATCCTTTCATGGTCGGCATAGCCTATCAGAAAATGAATGATACCGGCATTGCCAGCCATGAGGTCACTTGCCGGATCTGTGTGGTTAGACTCTAACCAGTAAATAGAATTGTCATCAGGTTGCCGGAAAAGATGGCATAGCAGGTTTGCAATATGACCGGCCCGATTTAGCCAATCTTCATCACCAAAAACCCGGTAGGCATACAAAAAAACGTCACCAAGACCCGACAAGCCATTGGCATACGTAATATAATTGCTGGAAATATTTTTCGGATGATGATGTAGTGCTGATGCTGCCACATCTTTATAATCCTGGATTTTTAAGACCTGATAAGCTTTAATATAAGTCAATGCTACTCCCGTAAATCCAAATTCAAACCAGGGATCAACACTTCTATTTTTATTGCTTACCGGCCACAATGGTTTTCCGTCGATGTTTTTTCGCTGGCGTTTGAGCCAGTATAGTGATTTAATTATCGCCGATCTTACTTTCGTATCCTCGTATTTCTCATAATACGCCAATAAAAAGTAAATGACTCCTGCAATACCATAAGATAAACTATACAACTTGATCCCTTTCTTTTGACTTTCATCTTCCCTGATGTCCCAGGAACCATCAGGTTTTTGCTCCTTTATTATGGTGCCGACAATGGCTGAAACCATTGCGTACAGGTTGGGTAGTTTGGAACCGGACTGGCAATTCAATATGGCTAAGCCTTTCCCTGCAAGACCAGCAGCAATGCTCAGGCCACTTACCGTTCCATTGAGCGCCCTGTAAATCATATTGTTATTATTCACGCTGTTTTCCAATAATCCGGAAGCTATCATAGCGTTTATACCGACCGTGATACCGGCGGCTCCAAAAAAATAATCACCATAGTCAACAATACCTGTATCGCTGTTTGTATCCAGCAGCTTATAATTATGATAGATAAGGTCGTGCAATCCTGTTATATCGAATCCCGACTTATCTGCTTTGGCCAATACATAAATTATCCCTGAGACGCCATTTGCAAATCCGAGTGAAGATTCGGAAAACTTGAATTCGTTTAATATTTGATCGGCAGATCGAGTGTTCCTCGAAACCCAATAACCCATTGCATTGCGTAACTGTGGCAGATTTAAACCATTTATAGCTTTCTGAATAATATCATTAATATTGACGCGAGTTTCACTTTCTGCCCTGAGCTTATGATTCGAGGCTTCGGTCAGCAATAAGGCATCATATACCTCCAAAGTATGTTTTATGGATCTTATATCAGGCCTCATCGTGCTGTCCTCTTCTAAGCAGGAGCAGATCATGAAAGCCACCCGCTCGTTTCCCGTAAAAAACGTAAGATTTTCAAAGAGCATCTCGGAATCCGCCTTTAGAAATTTTGTCGGGGAAAGCCCTGTAAAAACTTTGATCATTAACCCTCCGAGGCCATAAATATCATCTTGAACACAGGGTATTTCTTGTCGTTGCTGTTGCGGCGAAATATAGCCGGGTGTTCCATAGGCAAAAGCCGGATCTGGTTTGCCTGAGCAATAGTCATAAACCAATTCGATGTCAATAGCTATAATTTCTCCGTTCTCCCGGATCAGGAAGTTGCCGGGATTTATATCTCTGTGCACTAAACCACTAATATGAAATTGATTTATGATTTCAATTATGGCCAGTAGGATTTTAATCAGTTGGCGCTTCGGAAGTACTGGCATGGAGAGCCAGACAAGACCCGCCTGTGTCGCGATGATCGTTTCGTTAATGTTTTGGCCGCTGACAAACTCGGTCACAAGGTAAGCATTACCCTGCCATTCGAAATATTCCAATGGTTTTGGTAGCGGTATTGCACCCTGCAATTTCTTTAGTAGTTCATGCTGCCATTCAAGCCGGTGTCTGATATTTCTACCATGATCATCTGAACACTGGTATGCCAGGCCCTGTTTGATCAAACACCAGTGAACATCCGTCCATGTTTTTACATTCAGACATTTATATACGCTGCCTTTGGCATCACCTTTTAACAGATGCACGATAAAATATCCTTTTAGCCACTTAATTTTTTTGGGACTAAGCCGCCTGGTAATTAAATCGAACGGCCACTTTAAGTTTACACTTTGTTCTTCTTTAACACCTGCATAAACGATACCTCGTAAATGAAAGGCGGCTGGAATTTCAGGTCCAACAAATCCTTTGGTTAATTCGATCAATTGACCGGCAATGACTGCCGCGTCTTCCTGACTGTGCGGATAAATTGTAATAACTTTTCCGATCTCAGAATAACCGAATCCGCCGTCTAAAATTAAAGTATGCGTCGTACTGTTTGCTGGCAGAATAAATGAACTTTTAAACTTAACCAGTGTTTCAAGGCATTCAACCATAAAGAGTGACATTTGCTGCCTGATAACTGAAAGATAGATAACCCAGCCAGACGCGGGCGGTGTATTACCGACTACTATATATGACCCCTCATGTTTATAGTCAAGACTAAAGTTGTTCAGATAGCAATCGTAATCAAGGATTTGGGAACTGCTGTATATTGTATTAACTCCGCAAACTGCGTTCCCGGTTTGTCTATTCAATAATGATGGTTCCATATACGGCTTTAATTATAGGTTAAACCTACGCACCGAAAAATTCTGTTTCGTTGAGGAAACATATCAATAAGGGTCATTTACCTTAAATAATTCTCACGGTTACCACGCCATATTTGTTACGGTATGTCAACAATCCTGACATTATTAAAATATGGGATATTATTTATTATTCGATTTATATAGGTTGTCGGCGGGCACCGGCAATGCACCGGTGAATTTTTGGCATGGCCAAAATAGAGCTAATCTCATCAATCAGAGCCATGAATAAATTGATTTACAATATTAATTTAGCAATATACCGTAAGGAATAAACTAAAGTAAACCGTAGCGAAAGTTACGGTAAATCAATAAGGTAGCCCCTTATGCAAACGGCTAAATGTCTCTTTTGTAACATTCAGATAAGATGCCACAAGATATTGAGGCACTCTTTTTAAAACAAAATCTTCGTTTTCATTTAAGAAATTATATCTGTCCTTGGCGGTTGCAATTCTAAGTAACTTCTCCCTGTATCGGGATTCGGCGGCAGTTTCGGCAATTAATAAAATCATTAATTCCATAGCCTCAGGCGTGGTTTCACCGATCTTTTTTAAACTTTTAAAAGAAAGCGCAATAAGATTTGTTTTAAAAACTGCGCTGATATATTCGTCACTTGGTTGCTGATTTACTATGCCTTGCGGTATAATCAGATCGCCATCCTGCTTGAACCAGGTACTTAACTTTTCAGTAGGGCCCTCAATCGCTCCCCGCACTATGCCTGATTCAACAAAGTAAATGGAACTGGCGTGATTGCCGGGTGAAACAAAGGTCTCCTGGGCCTCAAACCGGTTTACTTTAAAAGCTTCCATTAATGTGTTAGATAGTTTTAATGAAAGTGTTTTTGTACGGTTTAAGCGCTGTATGAAATTGGCGGCACTGCTCATTATTACTCTTATTTTTTAACAAATAAGCATAAACTTATAGTGCTCGTCAAGTGGCTGCAGGTTGCAGAAAAAATGCAACCTTTTAACGTAAAGCATTTTTTTGTAAAAATTTCGCAAAAGGCAATGCAAAATTCCCCAATGAGGGAAAATTATAATTAATTTTATTCAATTACTCCATTTAAGAATCCCTATAAAATAAACTACCCATGTAAATGTTTTCCCTAACACTGTGAAAGATTATGGCCGCTGCATTAACTAAACTGAAAGGATTTATTCAAACTTATACGAGTTTGATGTTTACGAATATTTCGCAAGGTGAACTTGACGAAATAAAAAGTTTCATAACTCAGGCCATTCTCACAATCCGATGGGAAATAGAAGAGGACATAAGCGCCATGAAAGATCAGTCCGCTAAAACCATCTATATACATGCCTTACAATTCCAGCTGACCTATATGGCTGATGGGATTAACGGGTTTCAACATGATGACAGTAATTTGTTAATAGCCTCAGGAATACTTGAGTGGCTGTCTATAAGCATTTATCAGTTATTAGATCATGTACGTGAATATTTTAGCGACTTCTTCGATTTTGACGCCGAACTCCCATCGCATTTTTTTGACCGGTTCGGAGCCGCAAACTCGCTTTTTTGTAACGTAATCAATGAGCGACTGACAAGCAATAATGTGGATCCGGAGCTGGCAGCGTTAATTTTAGGGTATAGCCAAGCAACAAACCAGACAGGGCGGTTTAAGATAAAAACATGGCGTCAATGGGATTACCTGGTAAAAACTGTTAATGTCATTTCTCAATATCTGGAAAATCCACCGAGGGAGGATATTGATCTCGAAGTATTGAAATTGTTGATATGCAAGGAGTTTAATAGTATCCAGGTATATGCTTACTTTCTGAAATATATCGAGCGGATTACCTTGAGTGATGCCGAATTTCATGAGCAGCAGCAGGACTTGATTTATCTATTAAAAATATTTCAGCAGGTAAGAGTAGAAGCCCGGCACTTGTACGATCCTAAAGTCCAATCCCTGAAACTCTCCGTTATTGAAAGCCTTGAGGCAGAACTGGCCTATATAGCACAGAAAGAAAAACTTTACACGCAAAACTTTAAGATTACAAGCCCAAATGAGCCTTCTAAATTTTATTTTGTCGTGGCGGTTACGCTGGCAGAACTGATGTTTTTTTTCAGAATATTGCTGGAGGTCGCTTTTATTCAAACAAAATTCAAATCTTATTTATACGAATTCGTGAATAATCATATCAAAACTGAAAGAGCGGAGAACATTTCAAAAAAAAGCCAGCGTAATCATTTTAGTAACAAGCCATTCCCGGATCGGATCGTTCAAAGCATAAGAAGTTGGCTACAAAAAATGATCGACCATATTGATCAGCATTACAAGTTTTAGGGTTAATTTTCCATCAATGAAAGTAAGTTTTGGGATTGCAGGAATTTAATCAATTCATTAAATTTTCTGTAATCAAAGCCGTCCATCTCTCTTAATCCATTCCATTTCTTAGCAATCACTTCCTGTAGATTGCTGAACCCTTGTTGTCTAAGATAGACCTTGCAATCGTCGCTTAATTTTATTTCGTCAAGTGACTGACAAAGTATTTTCAATTTATTTTCCTCCATAAAAAAATAGCGTGGGACACCAGTCATTCTGCTACAGGAGGTACGGCTAAGAACCTACACACAGGGTAAACCAATGCCCACGCATGCGTGGACGATCAGTCTATTACCCCCCTGTGTTAATTTTGAATTTAGCCGATTCCCTGTAACAAGGTTAATAGTATCGTATTATATTTTAAATTTCCTTTTTTCTATTTCATACTTCAAAGTTAAGCATCCTTTAACAATTGGCATTTATTGAAAAAAATAAAAAAATATTGCTAAAAAGGGTTGCATCTAAATCTACGTATTATCTGCTCAAATGCGTTCATATCTACTGTGTATGACACATTTATGTGCCATGTTAGCCACTTTACATCATAAGCCTGAAATACCAAGTTTGTCGCAGGTTTTAAAAAATGGTGTCAAAAATAATTTAAAGTTATGATAATCGAAGAAGCAAAAGCACGCTTAGTGCAACTTGATGAAGACCTGGAATTATTTGATGAAATGGGAATTCCAGCCGGGCAAAAATTAAATGGCAAGCTAAATGGTATCAGGCAGGCAATTGCCGACCTGAAAGCGTTGTTAATCCAGCAGTCCTTTTCCTCAACAGAAGAGGAAGTCCAGTTTTTTAAATATGTAAAACCGCAGTTCATCGCACGGCAGTTATTTGCTTTGGATGTTTTTACCATCGAAGCAGGTACACCGGTTGATACAGCTGAAGTAATTAAAAATTACTTTGAACAGGAATTAAGATATATGAGGAAATTTTACGATCAGAATAAATTTATGCATCAGTATTACCTGCTTGACGGCACTGAACTCGATGCTTTATTATTTGTCCGCAATGCTCAGCCGCCGGGTTCGCTCATCCATGACGTGCAGGGTTTTGATCCTCAATTTTCAACTGCCGGTGATTACGTATTTGCAAGGTTTATAACCAATGAGCGGATACAGGAATTTTTGACAGATCGCTTGTATAGCCCACAAGAAGCCGAAGCTTTATCCGGAATGACTAAGAAGAGAGTGACATTAAAGTGGACGGGCGATGCGATTAACCTGGCAGAAATGGCTTATGGTATTTGGCTGACTGGTCAGGTCAACCATGGCAACGCTGGGATTGCTGAAATTATGGGTTGGCTGGAAGTAAATTTTCAGGTAAACATTGGGCGGCCATTCAGAAGGTGGCAATCTATCTCCGGCAGGAAGCGGGTGAGCCAGGTTAAATATCTCGATCAGATGAAGGCAGCGATATTAAAGCGTTTGGATGACGAAAATGCCTGAAATAAAAGCCGGGGTGACCGGCTTTTATTTTACCTTTTGGGCTTTTTTGTGGTGCCTTCCATGAGCTGCATAATGTCCTCATAATTGTAATAAATGATGTGCCCGATCCGCGTGAATTTCAAAGTGCCGTTTGCGCGCAACGTGTGTAAGGTTCCCCCGGAAATCTTCAGCATATTTTTTACCTGGTAACTTTTTAAATATTTCTGAGGTTCCTCGATTCGTTTGGTTAAAAGTAATTTGAGATCCTGCAACATGGATTGCCTGAATTGCTCTAAATCATCCTTTGTTATTAGTTCTACTGTCATCTGTTTAAATTAGAGAAGACAAACCTATCTAATCTGTTTAACGCTGATTGTGTCCTTTCGGGGTGGCACCCTCAAATTTTAAGCACTTACAGCTAATCGCAGGGGGGCGTTATTTTCATACAGCTTATCATGCAATGCCTTCATATTGTTACTGATCTTCCTTTTGGTCATCTTTGCATAAATTTGAGTTGTCCTGATATCCTTATGACCGAGCATTTTGCTGACAGTTTCAATTGGTACATCGTTTTCCAAAGTAATTGTTGTTGCAAACGTGTGCCGGGCGGTGTGTGTGGTCAATAGTTTATTGATATCGCAGATGTCAGCCAGCTCTTTCAGATAGGAATTAAACCGCTGATTACTATTAACCGGCAACAATTTGTTTTCGTTGACGCAATAAGGATGACGTTTATATTTTTGGATGATCTCCAATGGGATAGGCAGTAGGGGTACGGTTTCTTCCGTACCTGACTTGGCCCGGTCTTTAGTGATCCACAAGCCGCCATCCACACCGGTAAAGATATTTTCAGGTTCAAGCGCATACACCGTTTCAAAGGCATAGCCGGTAAAGCAGCAGAAAACATAGACATCCCTCACTTCAGCGATCCGTTGGCAGCTTATTTTCTTGGTGTACATTTTAATGATTTCATCCATTTCCAGGTAATCGCGATCCGGGTCTTTGTAGGTACACTTAAAGTTGTTGATAGCGCTTTGGGCGATCATACCGTCATTCACGGCCTTTGTCATTACCTGCTTTAAAGTTTTGACGTATTTCATCGATGTGTTTTCATCTATATCCTGCATCAGTAAATAATGATAGAAGCCCGAAGCAAATGAATACTGGATTTGATCAAGGTTAATGTCTGTCGCTTTGAACTTCTTTTTCAGAAAGGCTTCTACTTTTCGCTGGAGGCGCTCGTAGCGGCCCAGCGTACCCTTTGTTCCTTTGCCTTTGTCTACCTTTTCTGCAAACTCATCGTTATGCACTTTAAAAGCCTGCATCAGGGTCGGTTTGGGTTCCGGTTTGAACAGGTAAGCGTCCTTGACCATTTTGGCGGTAACGTCTTCATGTTCTTCACAAAGCAGGTTATAGCACTTTTCCAGTTCCCTGGTGGTATAAGTGATATAGGTATTAATGGTAGCAGCATCTTTGCAAGCCCTGATGGCAAACCCGGTTTCATCATTCCAGTGATCTGCCATAATTTTCTTTCCGGATGAGAACTGATCTCTTAATCCGTTGACGGTGATGCGTACATAGATGGGGATCATCCCATCTGAGGTTTGTTTGGCTTTCCAAAGCCAGAACAAAATTGAAAGTTCCTGATTTACTTTCATTAGCCAGTTATTTGAGGTTAAACCATGGCCCCACCACAACCCCAAATTGAACTGTCGAAATAAATTCGGTATACTAAATTCCGTTTTTTTGCTAGTATACCGAATAGTATACCGAACGGCTTAAACTGTTTTGACCCTGCCTGAATGAAAAAGTGCCTTAGAATGGTTCAAAACGAGAAAAGCCATTCAACTTGAATGGCTTTATCTCTCCTTAAACGGATTTTGTGATCCCGCTGGGATTCGAACCCAGGACCACTACATTAAAAGTGTAATGCTCTACCAGCTGAGCTACGGAATCGTTTTATTTTTGCTTTAGTGAAAACGTTTAAGCGTTTTCTTTAAAGTGGTGCAAATATAGAAGTAAATACAATTCGGCGCAAGTGCAATCTACAAATATTTTTATAACATATAGTAAGGGCTTTATTGTCAGTGTACTAATTTTTAAATATTGCTATTTTGCCCTTATCTCCTGCTAGTAAAATCAAGTTTCCAGATTTCGCCTTCTCACAAACGTTATAACTTGCGGTGTCTATAGGCCTCCAAGTTGCGCCACCATCATTAGTTATATTGGAGCCCGAGGTTCCGGTTGACAAAAAAGTGTGATCAAACAAATAGGTAACGCACGACTGATAACCGCCTGGCATTTGCTTAGCCAACTGAAACTTCATCCTGCTTTCGTTACCACTGTAATAACAAGCAACAGAATCTGCTTTTTTATTTTGCTGATAATCGCCCCCTACTACAACGGTGCCACCACCGCCCACAGCAATTGAAAATCCACCCTGACTTGGCTGTCCGTGTATTAGTGGCACTTCAATGGTATTCCAGCTTTTCAAGCCCACCCCCAACAATATCCTTGATGTGCTTCCGCCCGTTAGCAGTAACACATTGTTGCGGCTATTTAAAACCCTTAGCGATGTACCGCTAGCAGCAAAAGCAGCTTCATTTGCTAAAGCTTCGGGCAAGGTTTTAAGTGCGTTCCAAGTCCGGCCGCTATCTGTGGTTTCCAACAATAGAAACTTTCCGTTAATCGGATCTCCCATCAATAAACCATGCTTTGCGTCAAAAAAGCCCATTCCATCCAGAAAATATGCTTTATCGTTATTCTGAAATGTAATATTCCAACTAGCACCGCCATTTACGGTTCTCAAAATAAGCGCAGGTGTTCCCGAACTCATGATAATTGCCTCCTTGTCAGAAAATGCTTCAACATCCCTGAAATCACTCTGCTCAAATCCTTTTACTTGTTGCCAGGCCCAGGTGTGCCCACCGTCGGTAGTAACCGCTACATGCCCCTTGCTGCCACTTACCCACGCAACTTTATCGCTTACAACAGACAAACCACGGATACTGGTAGATTTGCCCTGCTCAATTAATGTAATAGTTTGCGCTTGTAAGCAGTGAGTAATAAGCAAGCAAAAAATAATAAGGGCACTCTTCATATAACTATTATTTAACCCGTGTCCAGATTTCAGATCGGCCTAATAACGAAATGCCAATATATCCTCTGATCTTTAGTTTATTCCCGTTCAGCGTCATTTTGCAGCTATAAATTTTGCCATTTTTAGGGTCATAGATATTGCCGTCATCATACACGCTCTCTCCATCAAACTTAAAATCTTTCAGTATTTCCAATCCCAATATCGGGCGAGAATGTAAATTTTTATCCGGATTGTTTTTATCAGTTTTGGGCTGACCGGTTGTTTCATCGTTGGGCTGCTTTAACCAAGCCAACTTGCCATAAAATAAGCTACCTTTCTTATAAATCTGTATTTGCCCTTCCCCACTCGGATTGATCCACTTACCTAAAATAGCATCGGCACTTTGCGCAAAAGATGAAGCGCTAAATAAAAGCACACCCAATAGTGTTATAAAAAAACTGAACTTTTTTAACATAGATTTAAAAATTGATTACCCGAAAGTATCAGCTATAAATCACTATTTCAAACCCGTAAAGATTTTTATTATTTATTTGATGGCTTTTAGCATAATCTTCTATATTTGCAGCCTCATACTGATAAAGGCATTGCGTTTTTAAAACTTAAAGCCTACAAGTATCAGCCCAGGTGGCGAAATTGGTAAACGTTGCGGTCTCAGAAGCCGTTGAGAATTGTCTCTTGAGAGTTCGAGTCTCTCCCTGGGCACACCACCTTTTTAAATATAAGTTATACGTTGTAGGTTGAAGGTACACATCTTACAACCGTTTTCTGAAATACGCTCAGTTCACAACACATAACCTGTAATTTATTAAGCCCAGGTGGCGAAATTGGTAGACGCACCATCTTGAGGGGGTGGCATCCGTAAGGTTGTACGAGTTCGAATCTCGTTCTGGGCACAAAAAAAGCAACTCTTGTTAAGAGTTGCTTTTTTACTTTAAAGAAATTATTTTCCAATCACCATCCTATTTCCCTGGCTGTGCGCGTTAAATTCTGGCGCATACATGCTTTGTACACTACTTATGCCGGTTGAATAATTACCAGGCTGTACAACCGTTAACCGGTATTCAAACACATAATTACCTTTACTTAAGCGACTGATGAAAAAGTTGGTAGCCACATCTTTGGTTACCTGGTAATAATACAATCCGTCCTGATATTTATAGCCCGATAATGCATCAACCGGTTCAGTGCCAGCCGGGCGCATGTCTTTTAAATGAACATATTCATAGTCGCGCCCCGCCTTGAGGTATACCAACACTTTAAGTACATCTCCAATTTTGGGTGGATGAACAGCATCTACGGCTATTAAAACCAACCTTCCGTTTACATCGCGTTTTTCAACAAAATACTTTCGCTGCAATGTAAGGTCTGTATTCGATGGGGTAACCTTATCTAATTGTTCGGTGTACTGCCAGTACAATGCTCCCCAATTTATATGCTTACCAGTATTTACTACCTTCACTTTTCCGTACGCTGGTTTCACTTGCTCATCAATCCAATTGGTTTTCAGGTAGCCGGAGCCTGCTTCGGTCTTCAGTTCTGGTTTAAGTTCATTTAAAGATTTACCACCAAGTGTAATTGTGGGAGTTGTTGCTTGTGTAAGCAGGCTATCACCCTTCATGAGGAGCGCATAGCATGCAGCCGCTGTAGCTTTAGTAGTACGCCAATTGTTAGTCTGCTTATTGCGCAACAGCCATATCTTCATCTCCTCTACAGCCTTAGGTTGATTGCCAACTTCACTAAACAACTCAATAAGCAGTGCCTGCGTTTCGATAGGCGATTGGTACCAATACCAACCTAATTGGTTTTTGGACCAATACATACCCAGGTCGGCCGATTGTTGTGCAGTTTCATTCAGCGACCGAACGATAGCTTTGGCATCTTCGTGCTTGCCGTAGCGTTGCAAAGTAAGTGCAATTAAGGCCTGGCTGTACACATTTTGTAAAGGCCATTGCTTAGCAGCACGTTGCAGGTATTGCTGCTGTATTGTATACAAGTTGCTGCTCAATTTAGTTCCTAAGTGATAACTACGCGCATACCAGGCATGTATTTCGGTAGCGCTAAGCTCTTTTTCACTTTGATTGAAGGCCGTGCGCTGGTCATCATTCACTAATTCAGCGTCCAGATAGCGTATGGCATTGTTGCGAATGTTGGCTAGCTTGGTATTGGCTGGCAATATCACTTTTAAATTATAAAGCTGACCAATACCCGCAATAATATGTTGTGTAATATAACGGTCGGGGGATGTACCGCCGAACCAGGGAAAACCACCACCTGAAAGTTGCTGCTTTTGCAGTTTTTCCAATGCTGCGTCCTGCTCATAACTTAATTTATTCAGATCAAACAGTAAAGCAATACGCTTTTTCTGTTCTTGTTCATTTGCAGCATCTCTGAGCCAGGGTGTTTCTTCCAGTAAAACTGATTTTAACCCAGCGTTCTTTTCCAGGTTTGAAAGCAGTTCTTTGCTATCCGTTGCCTTCCAACTGTCAAACACCGCTTTTATTTGTGGATTATGGCTTACAACAGCAGCCGATAAACTATTAGCAAAGTAGCGACTAAAAGTTTGCTCCGAACATTCATAAGGGAACTCCATTAAGTAAGGCATAGCCTGCACGGCATACCACGCCGGGTTTTGTGTATATTCTAAAGTAAGGCTTTTATTAACGAGCGTATTGCTTTTGTTATTGTTAAACCTATCGAAACTAAACTCCTTTGTTTGGCCCGGCCGCACCATCATAGGCATGCTTTCGGTAATCAAGGTGCGGTTGGGCAGTACCGGCAGTGTGTTTTCTTCACCATCGCTATAAGATTCGCTGGCGGCAGTAACACGGTAGGTCAAGGCATCGAGCCCCGGTGGAACCACTATTGAAAAACTAACCGCTTTATTGCTGCCACCCTGCACTTCAATTTGCTGATTTGCTTCTGCAGGTTTAAGCAGTAAATTTACGGGCTGCATATTAAGCGCATTAAACAGGCGTAACTGCACGCTTCCTTTAAGCGGCTGGGCTGTTAAGTTGGCCACACGTGCCGAAAAAGTAATGGTATCGCCCTCACGCAAAAAGCGTGGCATATTGACACTTACCATCAGTTGCTTTTGGGTGATAACATCCTGGGTTATGTACCCTAAAGCCAAATTTTTTGTATGGGCCATAGCCCTGAAGCGCCACTTAGTGAGCGACTCAGGCATTGTGAAGTTGATGAGTGTCTGGCCATTTTCATCGGTACGCAACTGCGGATAAAAAAAGGCAGTTTCAATAAAATTCCTCCGCACTGCAATTTGGCCGCTCTGTTGGGCCGGTATGAGGCGGCCATTAACCCTTCTTGAGCCATCAGGATAAGCCACAGCTACTGAAGTGAAAATTTCGTTTGGTTGGTATTCTGTTACAGAGATACCGGCAGCCTTCCCCTGTAATGCCATACTTAGCGGCGCATTGCCCACAGGTTCGTCTATACGCACAGTGCTCACTACATCTGCATGTAAACTTGACGATCCCCTGATGCGTATAGTAGCTGCAGATAAATCAGAGCCTGTAAACCTGCGCGTTGCTAATTCACGTCGTAAAACCAACGTTTCCTTCAATGCTTTGCTATCAACTATTAACTTAATGGCGATCACATCAGCTTTGTTGGTCGCCTTCTCCTGTGTAATATAACCCACGAAACTGAATTGCAACTGGCCGCCTTTAGGCACTTTAATTTTGAACTTTCCGTTAGAATTAGTTATAGTACTTATGGTAGTGCCCTTTATTTTTACGGTTACACCTGGCAATGCCAAGCCATCGCCAGCACTTACAACTACGCCGGTTATATCGTATCCGTTTTTAACCAGAGCCGCATTGTTTTTGTAAGTTTCTTCTAACTGACTATTAAGCGGCGCCTTCTTTCCAATATCCTTAATACGTTGCAAATACTGCTGATAGGCGTAATTACTGCCTCCGTAATAATTATAGCCAAATAAGTTAATACGCTCATAACTCCTGCTAAGTGTTTGGTAATTTTTATAAATGTACAAAAGCTGTTGCGACTGTTGCTGTTGCGCAATAGCCCTGTCATTCCAATTAAAATAACGAAGGTTACGCTCATATGGAAACAAGCCGTTTCCCCAGGCATTCGGAAATCTGATATCATCCAGGGAAGCATCATACATACCGGCTAATACTTCGGCAGCCTGCTTTTCATTCTGATAACCTGATACCTGCAATTTCCATTCTTCCTTTTGGCCCGGTTGCAGTTTGTTCCGGAAGGTCAGCATCTTTAAACTGAGTTGCTTTTCGGGGTGCTGAATTTGGATAGGCTGGTAGCTGCTGTATAACCGGTTTTGATAAACCATCATAAACTGCACAGCGCTATTGTTATCGGCAGCAATAACCGGAACGGTTATTTTTTGCTGTTTTGAAGGTGTAATCCATTTAGAATAATTGAGCTTTGAACCGATATAGTGCTCTGACAGTATATAACTTTTTTGCCCAGTGCCCACCCAAAACTCAGCCTTTTCACCAGCTTTAACGCCGTTATATACAGGCACCACCCAGTTGGCCAGCGTTGGCAGCGTAGCAGGTTCATTAATTAAGTTCATGTAATACTTAACCGATGCAGTATCCCCTTTTGCAGACGTTGCCTGAACCATTATCTCGTACATACCTGACGGCTGTTTGCGCAAAACATCCAGGTTAACAACTGTTGTTGATTCAGGAGTTGCAGCAGCAGTCAACTCAGCAACTTTACTCTTTAAGGGCCAGTAAGCATACCGGTCCTCATTAGCGTACGTATATTCCGGAAAATACTGTTGATAATCAGCCCGGCTCATTAAATACTGATCGGGCAACGTCCACAGTCGTCGCTTGAATAATTTTTTGGGGCTTTGCAAGGCGTTTATGTGTACGCTTATAATGCCTTTTAGCCGTTGCGCATTTAATGTGGTTAGTGATACTTCAATTTTAGCCGGTTCTTTTGCCAACTGAGTGGCAGGCACAGCCGCTGTTAACCTGATGTCTGTATGTCCAATAGTTACATCAATAGACCCGTTATGCGTTTCGCCAACAGCATCTGTAACAGTTGCTGTAACCTGATAACGATACATTGTTGTAAGTAAGGGCTTATCGCCTGTAATAGCCTTAAAATTTATACTGAAACCGCCCTGGCTGTCTGACGTTATGGTGTCGGTTGCAATTAAGGCCGGTTCTTCATAATAATAGTAGGATGAGCCGTAAATAGCCCGCATGGCGGCATAATTGTAATTTGCAGTACGCCTTACCTCGTAAGCAATTCTTGCCTGCGAAAGGCCAAAGCCCGAAAAAGCCATCACTGTGCCCTTAACCTTTACACTATCATTTAACTTGTAACTCTCTTTTATCGCAGCATATTCTACCTTAAAGGTGGGCCGTTTATACTCTTCTACCTGTATATTTATATTGCCATTATCGGCTTGAAGGTTAACTGCACCATTCAGCATATTTTGCGGCAAAATGAATGACCCACTAAATGTGCCAAATTCATTTGTTACAAAGTATTGCAAGCCCAGCTCTTTTTGGTTTGCGTCTAAAAACTTTACTGCAATTTCTTTATTAGCCACAACATTACTTTTGTGTTTAACAGTTTCCATTTGCAGACCTTTAAAATACACAGTTTGCCCTGGGCGGTAAATTTGCCTGTCGGTAAATATTACAGTCTTAGGTTCCGGTTCATCATCTTCATCATCGGCCGCTTGGCCGCCCACATACCTTGACTTATCTACCAGCGTATCACCATTCAGCGTTAATCTTACCATCACCTGGCCTGCGTGCAACCTTTCGGCCTTAAACATGCCTTGTGCATCTGTCAAACCATCCTCTTCCGCATCTACATATTCGCCATCCCGTTTTAAGCTATCATATTTATATACCTTTCCTGATGCATGTACGTTTACGCCTTTTAAGGGTTGGCCGGTCTGCCTATCCATCACCCTAAACTCAATTTCCTCATCAGGGTTAACACGAACAACATTTGCTAACCTGGTTATGGCAAAGCTGACTACCTGCGTTGATAATGAATCGCCTTTGTGGCTAATCAGTACCACATAATTGCCCGGTGGCAAAGGCTCGAGCTTTATTTCGGTAGTATGCATGCTGTAATCATTCAGCTCGGGCAAATTTGTGCTTTGCTTACTATAGATTTCTAAATGATCAAAAAATGCCTGCAGCTCTTTGTAGCCGTTTTTACTTTCCCCGGCAGACCAACGCTGGCTTAATGTTGACTTATACAAGTCTTCATAATAATTTAACTGTGTTGTGCTTAATTTGTAAATCTTTAAATCGGCACGCTTAACGTTTTGATACCTTATGGCTGCCAGCAATGGTTTGTTTGGTACGTTTAAATGTTCTATAGTTACAGATGCAAAAGTTTCTTCCATTTGCTGAATAGCCACAGCCGCATTTTTGCCTCCCAAACTTTGCGGATAGGCGTTTACTGCTTTGCTGTAAGCTGCATGCGCTTTTACCAAATTATTCTTGGCTTTATAAAAGTGGCCAATTAACGTCCATGCTTCGGCGCTGATAGGTTTCTTAGCGTAGGTTTGGGTAATGGCATTCAGATTTAAAAGGTATAATGAATCCTTTTGAGCCAGGTGCGATTCGCTGTACAAGAAAGACAAACGACGTAAATCAAGATCTATCAGTGCTTCTGTGTTATTCTTTTTGATGTGGTACTGAAGACCTTGTTGTAATAGCTTAATGCCCTGATAGTAAGTAGAAGTAGTGTCTGTTGTACGCATAGATTGAGCTGCAAACGCATGGCTAACGTCAAATAAATGCACATCGTTCAAATTAAAGGGTGTTAGCGGTTTGGGCAATGAGGGTTCTTCGGCTAAAAAGAAAGTTAAGGCCCTGTGCAGCAGCAAGTCATACAAGGTGGGCCGCAGGTAACGGGTCTCTTTATCGCCAATTAACACACCTTCAAGTACTTCCACTTTTGTATGTTGAAGCCGGTCGGCCTGCTGTAATGAAATTTTGTACAGCTGGCTGGTTTGGTTTATTAGCGTTTGCAGATCCCAGTTGGTAAAATCAGCGTCCTGCGTTTGCAGCGTTGAGCGTTGCGTTATGCGCCAGCGGTTTTGCTGGTAATATTGCCAGTAAATATCGGCCAGCAGCGATTGCAGTACCGGCTTGGTAGGAAATGCCGACTTTTGGATATCAGCCTTTAGGGTATTAATGATGGCAACCAAAGCATTCTCTTCCAGATACGACTGCAAAGTCATCCGGTAAACAACCGCACGTATAATTTGAGAGGTATTATTGCTCTTGCGGGCCAGTTGATCCAATTTATCCACTTCAAGCAAAGCCGACTTGGGTAGGCCAATGCCAGTTAATGAATCGATACGTGAAATTATTGCAGGGTAAGTGTTTTGTGCACGGGTATTAACAAACGCAAAAACCAATACTGTTACAAACAATATTGAACGCCAGGAGAATGAACGAATGAAAGGCATAGGACCAAAGGTTTATGCCCGTAAGTTAGTAAATGTTTGTATTTGCTTAATGTTAAATTATCAAGCGCAAATGTTAATGTGTTACCCTTACTAATCATTTAAGTTTTGCATTACAGGGATACTAAACACAACTATTTATATGTTAATGTAAAAATATGTTAAACATAAGCGCTAAAGTATGGCTCCATGGGTTTGGCGTATTATATTTACCGCATCTTACCCAAAGGGTTTACACATGATATACCGTTACGTTGTTACTTTAATATTTTTAGCTGCATCGTTTTTGCCGGCCATGGCTCAAAAAGACAGCATTAGCTTAAATTCTGTTATCGAAAAAACCGGTAAACTCTCCAGCGCGCGCCCTGTGGAAAAGGTATACCTGCATTTTGACAAACCGTATTATGCGGTTGATGACACCATATGGTTTAAAGCCTATGTTACCGACAATTACAGACAGCCTACACCGCTCAGCAAAATTGTTTATGTGGAGATTATGAACAGCCGCGACTCGTTAGTGGATAACTTAAAGCTTCCGATTGCTAATGGTATGGCTTATGGCAACATTGCACTTAATGAGTTGAAGTACAGGCAGGATAACTATCACATCAGGGCTTACACCAGGTGGATGAGTAATTTCGATGCAGGTTACTTTTTCACAAAAAGCATTCCCGTTGGAAACGCGATTGACCGGGAAACCAGCTCTCATGTAACGTACAGCAAAACTGGTAGCGGCAAAAATGAGCGCATTAGCCTACGCGTAGTTTATAAAGATCCGGATGGCAATCCTCAAGCCAATAAACGTGTAACCTGGGAGGTAGTGAGCACCCTTGATGATATAGCGAAGGGCAAAAGTAACACTGATGCCAACGGCGCCATGACTATTAGCTTTGTAAACAGCAAAGGCACCGACCTAACTGGCGCTTCCATCGTAGCATTTATCGACTTAGGTAACAAAAAAACAGCCGGCCGCACCTTTTCGCTTAAACCAGTTCTGGGAAAAACAGATGTACAATTTTTTCCTGAAGGTGGCGAACTACTGGCTGGTGTACGCTCAAAAGTAGCCGTAAAAGCTGTAGGTGCTACCGGTACCGGCATGGGTTTTACCGGTACAGTAACCGACAACGCAGGAACAGTTTTGGCTAACATTAGTTCGCAACACGCAGGGATGGGCTTGTTTGTAGTAACGCCCGAAGCGGATAAGACTTACAAGGCCGATATAACCTTTGCTAATGGCACCAAGGAAACCGTTGATTTGCCTAAGGTACAGGCTAATGGCCTGAGCATAGGCGTAAATAATACCGATGCTGATAATCTAAGTATTAAGCTATCGGCTAGTCCGGCATTTTTTCAGGCCAACAAGGGCAAGTTCTTTTACATCATTGCACAAAGCGTAAACACCATTTGTTTTGCTGCGCAAACGGCGCTTAAAGAGCAGGTGTATTCGGCTACGATACCCAAAAATAAATTCCCTACCGGTGTTGTCCAGTTTACACTTATGTCTTCTTCAGGCGTCCCTATAAGCGAACGGTTGGTATTTGTTCAGCATAACGATCAACTCACCATGGGTCTTAACAGCGACAAACCAAGCTATGGTGTTAGGCAGAAAGTGAAGCTTACCGTTACCGCTAAAAATAAAACGGCGCCCGTTGAAGGCCATTTTTCGGTATCGGTTATTGATGAAAGTAAAGTGTTAGTTGATGAAGATAATGAAACAACCATCCTTTCCAGCTTACTACTTACCTCGGATTTGAAAGGTTATGTAGAAAAGCCGAACTACTATTTTTCAAAAATAAATGATAAAACTGAGGCTGATCTTGACCTCCTCATGCTAACCCAAGGCTATCGCCGGTTTAGCTATGCAGACGTGGTGGCCAACAGATACCCACAAGTAGCCTTTTTGCCCGAACAGGGTATCGAGCTTACCGGAACGCTCCGTAGTTTAAACGGTATGCCGCTTAAAGGCGGCAACGTGCGTTTGCTTATCCCCGATAAATATTTTTCGGCAAGCGCGGTAAGTGATCCTGAAGGAAGATTTAAATTTTCCAACCTGGTGTTTCCGGATTCGGCAAAAGTGGTTATTTCGGCCAAAAATAATTACAACGCTAAAAATATGATGGTAATGATGGAAGGCCAAACCTATCCCGCCATTCCTAAAAATCAGCCTTATCCAGACGAGGTTGTCAATATAGACAGTACGCTGAACACCTATCTTAAAAACAGCAAAAAGCAGTTCAACAGCATGCACGTTTTAAAGGAAGTTATTGTACGGGGAGAAAAACAAGCGCCTAAGATAGATCACTCTGCTTATCCTTCCCTTACGGGCCTGAGCAATATGCCAGATCACCTCATGACAAGCGACCGGTTTAAGGGCTGCAGCAACATGTTTTTGTGTTTGCAAAGCAGTATACCTGGCGTGACCTATGATAACAATTACTTTTATGTAACGCGCGATTATAACGCCGGCAAGAAAGTACCTATGCAGCTTTTTGTTACCGGAATGCCGGTTGATGCCAACTACCTAAATAGTGTATTACCTACCGACGTAGAATCGGTTGAGGTGTTTTTAAGAGATGATTTAGGTTTGGTTAGCAGTCAATATCAGGCTAATGGGATTATTGTTATTAACAGTAAAAAGAAACCTACAGGTACAAAAATAAGCCTTGCCGAATTGCAGGACTTACTACCGCAACCAGGCGTAGTAAATATGACACCCAAAGGCTACAATTTTACACGTGAGTTTTACTCGCCTAAATATGATGTGCCCAAACCAGTGGGGTTGGATTTACGTTCAACCATTTACTGGAACCCCAGAGTAGTTACTGATAAAACAGGTGCAACATCGTTAGAATTTTATAACGCAGATGGTAAGGGCAGCTACCGTGCTGTAATTGAGGGATTAGATAAAGACGGGAACTTAGGCCGCTTTATTTACCGGTACAAAGTACAGTAAGACTAATGACACTTAATACCTTACAAGAGCTTTACGGCAATATTGATATATACCTGTTCGATCAGTTATTGAAAGGCCGGTATGACGACTGCCGTAAAGTGCTTGACGTAGGTTGTGGGGCTGGCCGCAACCTGTTCTATTTTTTAAGAAACGGATTTGATGTTTACGGTATTGACCCTAATGCCGAAGCTGTAAAAGCAGTACAAGATTTATCGGCCGCGTTGGCTCCAGACAATCCGGCTATCAATTTTGCAGTAGCCACTGCTGAAAACTTGCCTTTTGACGACGCCGCTTTTGATTTGGCCATTTGTAGCGCTGTGCTTCACTTTGCGGAAAGTCCTGAACACTTTGATGCTATGCTGCGCTCCGTTTGGCGTGTAATTAAACCGGGCGGTTACCTCTTTGCCCGTTTAGCTTCAGATATTGGCATTGAAAATCTTGTAATGGATATAGGCGAAGGCCGTTACTTACTTCCTGATGGTTCAGAGCGCTTTTTAGTGAACAAGCCCATGCTATTACGCTATACCAGCGAACTCAACGGCCAACTTCATGAACCAATTAAAACCACCAACGTGCAAAATCTCCGCTGTATGACCACCTGGTGCGTTCAGAAACTTTGATCCAGGCCTCTAATCTGCGCCTTATACTGGGTAGGCAATATGGCTTCTTTCAACAACCAGTCTATCTTAACGCTCCTGGCCACTTTGTAGGCCCACAAAACCGGCCTTAATAGCGAAGTTTTGCCTAACGGAAGCATTTCTTTGATTGGTGTTGGCACAAGCAGCATTTGTACCTGTTTGAGCAGTAAGTAACGTAAATTACCCAGGTGCTGCTTATATTTAGTATACAAATCCACGCTGTAAGTACTCTTGATCAGGTCATCCTTTAAATGTTTTTTGCGCATCGGTTTCCATGCAGTATAGGTTAGCGGCAGCCCGCTTATGCCCATCCGGCTGCCAACCTTGTAAAAGGTATCAAATATCTCCTGTTTTTCTGCAGCAGTCAGCTTTCTTTCCAACAGCTCAAACGAGCGGATGGAGTAATCAATCAGCATAAACAATACGTCGCGGTAGGCCCAGTCGGGTATTTTTGCACCGCGCACCTGCTCAACGCCCTGGTGTATGGCCGTTATTTTATCGATGGCGGCAAGGGCATCGTCATGTTTCGAAAAAAGAATTAACCGGGCGTATTCCACTGTAGAAAACAAACGCCCGAGCGGATCGGCCGGCAAACGGCCAGTAAAGTATAGCCAGTCGACCGCCTTATTTAAAGCAAACTCGGCCGATGCACCTGCAAAAATAAACAGCACCGTATCAGCCTTGCCCCATATCTTCCGCACAATGGAGTGCTCATCTACAAAGTATTTCATCAGTTAATAAACGTTAGTTGGTTTAAAATAAATATAAAGGGAATCGTCATGCTACCTCAAACAGGTGCAGGGTGGTAATCTGATTAAGCGTTTTTAAATACTTGTGATGCATCTTTTTTATATAGCCCTTAAAGGTGTTACCGCCCGCCCTGAATAATTGGTAATGAGCGGCCCAAACTACTATGGCCGTCCCGTAAAAAAACGACTGATAAAAATACTTACGCCAGGTTTTACCCCATGCAGAGCGGTTGTCATAAATAACAGCTAACCTGTCGGTTTGAAAAGTAATGTGGTAAGCCTCATCAATCAAAATATCGGTACATATCTGTTTAAGCAGTTCGCAATTAGTGGCATCTTTTAAAGCCTGATAAAATATCTGTGCCGTACTTTCAACTGTTACCACTACCAGTGTCCAGGCCTCCATGCTGGTGTTAAAGTGCCGCATCCATCGAAACAGCGAATCACCGAGATTCTTTTTAATACGCGGCTGGTGAAGCGCATCCAGGTAACGACCCAGGTTTTCACCATGCTTCTGCTCCTCTTTGATGAAAAGTTCAACAGCTTTTACATAATCGGCATCGCTGGTGCGCCAGGCATACCGGTTAGCCGCCTTAATGAGCGTATACCCGTCTGATGTTTCGCCTAGTTGCCAGGCTTGCAGCGATGGCAATATTACCTTCACCTGTTGTGGTGTTAATGCCGGGGCCAAATCCCAGTTTATCCTTTGCTTGGTTAGGTTTGTGGTAAAATGGTTAATCCAGTGAGCACTTGTCTTCATAATTATATATTTTCATTTAAAAAGTACTTTCAAAAACAAAGTAAATAGAAATACCCTTACCTTCAAAGTGTTATTCTATTTATTTTTTGTTGGGCAAGTGAAATAGTAGATGGAGAGGAAAGAAAAAACTAGTAGAATGTCGGATTTGGCACCTTAATTTGTCGTTTATGTACAGTACTTATTAGCTATAATCGAGCTATGTTTGTATAACAACTTAAAAACCCAAAAAACATGGCAACTCAAATTTTTGTGAATATTCCGGTAAAGGATCTGAACAAATCAATAGCTTTTTTTACCGAACTAGGCTATACTTTTAACCCACAGTTTACCGATGAAAAAGCTACCTGCATGATTGTCAGCGAAACGATATATGTTATGCTGCTTACCGAACCCTTCTTTAAAAGTTTTACCAAAAAAGAAATTACCGATACAGCAGTGGCTAACGAATGCATCCTTTGCCTGTCGGCTGATAGCAGGGAAGCGGTAGATGAGATTATAAAAAAAGCTGTACAAGCCGGCGCTACTGCACTCAGCTCTGTACAAGACTACGGCTTTATGTATAACCATGGCTTTACCGACCTGGACGGCCACTTTTGGGAATACACTTGGATGGATCCCAGCCACATACAAAGCTAATTAACCTAAACACGCAAAGCCTTCCATAAGCCGGAAGGCTTTTGCATTTTTAATGCTCTGGGTTATATATGCAGAAGCGACTGTGAAAAATGTGCTACTTTAGTACCACCAATCCTAAAATTATGCGCAAACCTTTTTACGTCCACTTTATAGCGTTGATACTGCTTTGTTTAGCCGGCATCAGGCCATCCAATGCGCAAAGTGCCGATCATTTCTTTCCTAAAAAAGACTTGATGACTATTGGCTCGTACTATTACCCCGAGCAGTGGCCACATGCCTACTGGCAACGCGATTTAAAGAAAATGGCCGAGCTGGGTTTTGATTTTACGCACTATGGCGAATTTGCCTGGTCGTTTATTGAGCCGGAGGAAGGTAAGTTTGATCTTGCCTGGCTGGATGAGGCTGTTGAACTGGCGCATAAAAACGGCATAAAGGTAATCATGTGTACCTCCAGCCCTACCCCACCCGCCTGGCTGGCACAAAAGCATCCCGAAATTTTAATGGTGAACGATAATGGCACCACCATGCAGCACGGCTCGCGTCAGCAAATATCATGGAGCAGCCCGGTGTACAGACAGTATGTAAGCAAAATGGTAGAAGCACTGGCCAAACATTATGCTAATGATAAACGCATTTGGGGTTGGCAATTGGACAATGAGCCGTCACACTACGGCCAATATGATTACAGCGACGCCGCACAGAAAAGCTTTCGCGGCTGGCTCAAAAACAAATACAAGGTAATTGATTCGCTAAACGCCACCTGGGGCACTGCTTTCTGGAGCCTGCGTTATGACAACTTTGAGCAAGTACGCATCCCAAACGGCAAAGAGCTAATTGCACAGCCCAACCCGCATGCCGTGCTTGATTTTAAGCGTTTTAGTAGTGATGAAGTAACCGACTTTTTGGGCTTACAATACAAAATATTACGTAAATACATTCCGGCTAACCAGTGGATCACCACTAACCTTATGCCCGAGCATGCACCGGTTGAACCTACTCGCATGACCAATCTCGACTTTGTTACTTACACTAAATACCTGGTAGCAGGGTACGATAAGGGCTTAGGTCAGCAGGGCTTCAGAATGGGATCGCCTACCAGTATTGCTTATGCCAATGATTTGTTTCGCTCAATTAACGGTACCACAGGCGTAATGGAACTACAGCCCGGGCAGGTAAACTGGGGCAAGTTCAACCCACAGCCCATACCCGGCACCGTACGTATGTGGATATGGCATGCCTTTGCCGGCAGCAACAAGTTTGTATGCAACTACCGCTTCAAGCAACCCTTAACCGGCGGCGAGCAATACCATTATGGCATTATCAGCACAGATGGGGTTACGGTAAGCACCAGTGGTGTTGAGTATACTAATGTAATAAAGGAGCTAAACAGCATCAAACCGTATTATAACCCCAACGCTAAAATCCCGGCCGATTATGCTGCACGCTTAACCGCAGTATTGTACAGCCCCGACAGCCGCTGGGAAGAAGACAACCAGCCACAAAGCTATCAGTGGGATTACATGCAGCACTTAATGCGCTATTACGGCAGCTTAAAGCAATTAAATGTGCCGGTAGATGTAATTACAGAAGACAAAGATTTTTCGAAATACCCGGTGATGGTAGCGCCATCCTACCAACTGCTGGATGCCAAACTGGTTGAACGCTGGAAGCAATATGTTGAAAAAGGAGGACATTTAGTATTAACAAGCCGTACAGGGCAAAAAAACCGCAACGGCAAGTTATGGGAGATGAAATGGGCCGAGCCTATTTACAGCCTCATAGGGGCCAAAATTCCGTTTTATGATCTGATGCCTGATAGCGTAAAGGGAACCATTTTGATGAATAACCAAACATTCAATTGGAACAACTGGGCCGATATTATAGAACCCGATGCCAATACGCAGGTATGGGCCACTTACTCCAATCAATTTTACACCGGTCGTGCAGCTGTGGTATCACATAAACAGGGTAAGGGCTCTGTTACCTATGTAGGCCCCGATACAGACGATGGCGCCCTTGAAAAAGCAGCACTGCGCCGGGTGTATAAGCAAGCGGGTATTCCAGTTAAAGATTTACCAGCGGGCGTAATACTCGAGTGGCGTGACGGTTTCTGGGTGGGTGTAAATTATTCTGACAAACTGTATACGGTTGACTTACCTGTTAAAGCTAAGGTGCTGGTTGGCGATAAAGTACTTAAACCTGCCGGGGTAATAGTGTGGCAAGAGTAATTTGCTAGGTGATAAAAGTGGCTAAGGCATTTTACTATTCTCTAATTTTGCAGTTCTTAACAACAAAAATGGGAGATCATTTATGTTCATATCTATCGCTGACGCAAGCCGTTAACAGCAGATGCAAAAGTATTCACTGCCTGGTACAGTCAAAATACTTTTGCAATACCATTAACGAGATGAGATCCTCTTTCTGTTTATTCTGAAACTGCTTTACATACACATTGGCATTTTTGACGATGGCTTCAGCTTCGTGTGGATGTGCTATATAATATTTCAGTCGATCTTCCAGGTCGGAATAGTCCGCTTTTATTTCTATATAATGTACGTTGGGCATCAGCCGACCTTCCATAAACCAGGTTTCGTAAGTAGGTTTGGGCATTACTGCTATAGAGTTGGATGACATGATCCATTTTAAATTGGTGGCTACATCGTACCCTTCCAAGCTCAAAATAAATTTATAATTGAGGTGAGCGCTGATGGACAATTTAGGCTTAATCCATTCGGCCCGGCCTCCGTTTGTGTTTACCTGGCCCAAATTGCACAAAGTATTGCCAAAATACATCTCCATAAACTTAACCCTATGTGGCTGGTTTACCGCCGAGCGGCCAATGAGCATATCCTTTTTGGCATTGAACGGCTTACCATCTTTTACAAATACAAAGTGCCGCTTTTTGTCGAGTTTTAGCAGTATGGCATTAGCATTATTACCATTAATGGGGCGGCTTTTTTGAAGAGTGGGCACTTCGGGCACATGTATCACATCACCGAAAAGAAAGCATGCTTTTAGCGTTTCTTTAAAGTAACGGGTGTACTCAAAAGTGTCAAAGCCGTACGCTTTCGGACTTTTAAAAACAGGCATATCCTTAAGCACAACCGCCTCTGCACCCAACGCCGTGTTTTCTGTTAACTTATTGTAGTAATTTACCCTATCCAGTACCTCTGCTTTGTTGTAATGCTTTATAGATTGCAGTTTGTGGTGCAAACGCTTTTGATGCAAAGCCCTGGGTAAAAGCTGCCGCAATAGGTTTAAGGCATAATAAGGCAGCTTGTTCTTTCGTAACGCTCTGCCTATACGCTCTAAAGCCATGTTTTATACCGCCAGTCTTTGCAGGTACATTTGGATGGTATTCTCCAGGCCATAATACAAGGAATCGCATATAAGAGCATGACCAATGCTTACTTCCCGCAAACCAGGAATGTGCTGGGCAAAGTATTTTAAATTTTTTAAGTCCAGGTCATGGCCTGCATTCAAACCTAAGCCAACTTTTTGAGCCATTTCGCCGGCCTGTACATACGGGGCAGCGGCCAGCTCAATGCCCTGATGGTAGTGAGAGGCATACGCTTCGGTGTACAGCTCAATACGATCTGTACCGGTTTCGGCGGCGGCTTCAACCATGTCAGTTATCGGGTCAACAAATAATGAAACGCGTATGCCTTCGTCCTTAAAGCATTTTACCATATCCTGCAGGTAGCGCTTGTGGGTAATGGTATCCCAGCCATGGTTTGAGGTAAGCTGGTTAAGCGCATCGGGCACCAGGGTAACCTGGTGAGGCTTTACCGCCAGTACCAGGTCAACAAATTTCTTTTCCTCACAGTTGCCTTCAATATTAAACTCAGTGGTTACGGTTTCTTTAAGCGCATATACATCGTCGTAACGTATATGCCGCTCATCGGGTCGCGGATGCACGGTTATACCCTGCGCTCCAAAACGTTCACAGTCTTTTGCTACCTGAATGAGATCGGGATTATTACCACCGCGCGAATTACGCAACGTGGCTACTTTGTTTACATTAACAGAAAGGCGAATCATCGGCAAAAAATTTAGTGCAAATAAAAGATGTTTATTTATAACAGCACAACATTAAATAGGATTGCTATAGATTTAAATTACTCTCGAGCCCGAGCAATCACCATGCGGTAATCATCCTGGTCTGTATAGGTTACTCCATCGCTGTTCCAGTAAGAATTCTTTGCCCTCACCGGAGAAATGTTATGTTGAGCAAACTTTGTTCTAAGTTCATTATAAGCGTGCTCGGTTTCCGGATAAAATACCAACAGATAATCCTCATCGGGCTGATGCTGGGGTAAGTTATCAGACACAGTAAACTCGAGGTGCCAGTTGTTGTTGGCTAATCCTAAAAATATGCCATCATAACCATCATGCCCATCAAACCGGCCCAGTATTTCCAAGCCAAGCACATGGTGATAAAAGTGTATGAGGGGCTGCAGGTTGGCCGTATGCCGCGCCACCCGCATTTTCATAAAGCAGGGTTGGTAACTGTAATACCCGAGCCGTTTACGTAAAATGTGTTAACCGTTACCGGTAGTTTGCCAGCGGCGGTAAGTTGCCTGGTTAATACTTTGGTAGCGGCCCTTTGCATACTCTCATCTTTTTGATAAGCAGCTACCACAATGCCTGCTTTTTCTATACCCGGCATGTTACCCAAGGTATAAGGGTTAGCAAATACGCTGATAGCACTGTTTGGAAAGGAGGCCAGTTGTATGACAGCATTTTTAACATCAGCATTAAAATCGAGCTTACTTTGCGGACGCAAACGGGTGTCATGCACACCAACAATTACTTGTGCATAACTTTTCAGTTCGCTCAATAATCTATTTACCTCGGCAGATGACGCCCCTTTATCTAGGTTAAAGATTTTGCTGTTGGTGTAAGTTTTAGCCAGTTCCTGCTGAAAAGGCGTAGCCGACGATGTACCTATGCTTACCAAAGCTGTGTTTTGTGCAAAATTGAGGCGCTGTAAAAGGCCGTTATCCTGCAACAAGGTAACTGATGCATCGCTTAACTGCTGTACCAGGTCTTTAGCGGTAGAACGGTTTAGATCGTTAGGAATGCCTTGTGTGTTAACCGGCTGGTAGTGGTGCAGCCCAACAAAGTATTTGGCGGCTAAAACTTTTTTCACCTTGGCATCCAGTTCTGCCTCGCTTATCATCTTCTTGCGAACAGCCTTTTTAATTTTTTTGATCGCCCGTAAAGAGTTTTCAGATAACTCGATAATATCGTTGCCAGCCATGAATGCCCGCAGATCTGCTTCCCCTTCAGGAAAATATTTCACCACACCTTTCATTTCCATAGCGTCAGAAACGATCAGTCCTTTAAAGCCAAGGCTGTCTTTAAGTAAAGTGGTAACTATTGGCCTTGATAATGATGACGGCAGGTTTTTAGTAGTATCCAGCGCCGGGATACTCATGTGCGCTACCATAATACCGCTAATACCGGCTTGTATGGCCTGTTTAAACGGATATTCCTCCAAAGTATCTAACCGCTGGCGGGTAAAGTTCAGCAAAGGCAAATCGTAGTGGGAATCTACATTGGTATCACCATGGCCTGGGAAGTGTTTGGCTGTGGTAAGCAAGCCGGCTTGTTGCATGCCTTGCATATAAGCTACAGCGCGTAAGGCAACCTTGTACTTATCATCGCCGAACGACCGGTAGTTAATTACAGGATTGTTTGGGTTGTTATTTACATCTACAACCGGGGCAAAGTTAAGGTGCATACCCAGGCGTTTAAAATCATAAGCTACTTGCTGCCCCATTTGGTTAATCAACGCGTTATCCTGTATGGCGCCCAAGGTCATTTGGTAGGGATAGGATATAGTTGAATCCAAACGCATGCCCAGCCCCCACTCGCCATCCATAGCTACGAGTAAAGGTATTTTAGCCAGTTTTTGATACTGATTAGTTAAGTTGGCCTGCCTTACCGGCCCTCCCTGAAAAAACACCAAACCGCCTGGCTGCTCTTTCTTAATTACTTCGGCAACCGAGTCGGCATAAGCCTGGCCTTTGTTGGTATGGGCGCGTATAAAAAACAGCTGCGCAACTTTTTGCCTGCGGTTCAGCTTACTGAATACCGAATCTACCCAATGGTTTTGGGTATTTAGTAACGATATATAATCGGTTTGCTGTGCAAAGCTGCTGCCTGAGGTAAGGCTTATAAACGCCAGCAATGCCAAACGCTTTTTCAAATTGATCATAAAAATAAGCTCAGTCAAAAATAAGTAACCTGCCCTTGATAAGCACCAAACGTACTTAATGTTTAAACATTTTAAACAAAATTATTTACCGCTCAAATAAACCAATGCGTATTAATTGAATCTATAAAGCATTCAAGTATGAATTAAAAACTAACTCATGAAAAGAAAATTATTACTGGCAGCCATGGTGCTGCTTATAGTAGGCACTGCCGATGCACAACGCCGGGGTTATCGCAAACAGCGCTCATCCGACGATTTTTATCAGCCGCGTGTGGGCTTAACCGGTGGGTTGAACATTGCCAACACGGTGAGTTCACGCAACTCCGATTTTAGTACCGATACTAAGCTGGGCGCTAACTTTGGTCTGTTTGTCGACATTCCCATTGTTTACCCACTGTCTTTTCAACCCGAGATATTGTACTCGCAAAAAGGCTACCGTGCTAATACCGCTTATGGCGATTTTGCTCAACGCGCCAACTTTATCGACGTGCCGATTTTAGCAAAACTGAAGCTTGCTCCTGCTTTTAATGTACTGGTTGGACCGCAGGTGTCATTCCTGATGAATACCCGTAATACTTATTATGACGGTTTTGATGTAATACAGCAAGAAAAATACTCTTACAACGGCGATAAAACCTTTGTAGGCGGCGTAATAGGTATTCAGCTTGATTTGAACCGCAATGTAGATTTGCGCGGCCGTTATACCATAGATTTTCAAGAGAATAATCCGAACGGATCTTCGGGCGTTCCGGATTACCGTAACCAGGTTTGGCAAATTGGCCTGGGCTTTAAGTTCTAATCCCTTATATATATTAGCCGTTACCTCGAGCCGCCTGCCTTGCAGGCGGCTTTTTTATTTAAACACTTCCAACTTAAAAGCGATGAAAATGCGTTAAAGGATTATATTTTTGCCGGGCCAGATACTTTACGTGCCGCACAGCCTTTACATTTATGCAAAACTTAGTTAACGAAGCGCCTAAAAAGCACAATTACGATTTTATTGACCATATCAGGTGTATAGCTATGATGGCCATTGTAGCGGAACATGTTTTAGGCGCCGGCGTTGCACTTACACCGGGTACTGCTAAGGTAACGGCTTACAACTTGCTTACGCAGTTAACCAAATTTGGCACCATCACCTTTTTTTTGCTGGCTGGCTTTTTAATTGGCGATAAATTTACCGATTACACGCCCTGGCAATACTTAAAACGTCGTTTTAGTAACACGTTCAGCCCGTGGCTATTTTGGTCGGTGCTGTTTATTGTGTGCTTTGCAATCAATCTGAAAGTAAAAGCCAATATGTATCATGATGACCGGTTTAACTGGCCTAATATATGGCAGGAAATACAGCAGGTTTATCTGTATACCAATTATTGGTTTATTATTAACTTTATGGTGAGCATTACCCTACTGCTTATTTTTAAAAAGCATTTATATAGTAAATGGTTTGGCATAGCGCTACTGGCATGCACCTTATTTTATTGCGTAAACGCCTATTACGCGTGGATTAACCCTGCTCATACAACCGCTATATTGGGCTACGTTTTCTTTTTATGGTTAGGTGCCCAGTTGCGCAAGTACTGGCCTCAGGTTGAGGCTGCAGTAAACGGGTTACCCTACTTTGTAGCTGTATTAGCAATAATAGTTACTTACCTGGCGGCTAATTTTGAGGTTTATGCTTTAACTTCTATCCATAGCGGACATGCCACTAACACTTTGCGCTTTAGTAACATTTTATATTCTTTAGCAGTGTTCACCTTACTGCTTAAAGTGCGAACCATAAAAGGTTTAAATTACTTACAACCCCGCCAAAGTACTTACGGCGTTTATCTGATTCATCCCATCATTCTGGTTTTTTTAACGCCCGAGATTTTAAGGCCGTTACATATTGAGGCAAATGAGATAGGGCTGGGCGCTTATATAGCGTATAAGCTTCTATTCTTTTTGGTTACGTATGGCATTACGCTAATCGTGATCAGACTTATAAACCTGACTAAAGGAAAGACATTGATTGGGAATTAGCTGGCAACTTCTCCAGCTTTTTAACCGACCGATAGGTTAACCACAGCGGTATAAAGCATATTACGCCAAATGAGCTATCAATAAAACGCCAAAAAACGGGTATGTGGCGAATGGGGCCTGCAATAAAAGCTAAAGGAAAGATCAGCACGCAGGCAATCATACCAAATTGTATCACCCAAATGTTTTTAACCGGGTCAATCAATGGGCCAACAAATAAAATTGCCAGTACCACATGTGCAAACGCAAGCCAATCGGTACCATAACTCAGGTAAGGATATTGCTGGTTTGTTTGGCGGATAGCCTCATAAATCATGTTGAGCCATTTTTGCATACCCACCGGCAAAGCGCCTGAATGATGAGTTAGCCAGGCCAGTTCACTCTCTAGCGGGAAGGCTGTTAGGCCACTAATGGCCAAGCCAATGATAATGATCCATACGTATGTTTTGATTTGGCTACGCAGTTGTTGCTGTACTAAGTTCATGATGGTAAAGATTTACTGGTGAATTTTCGGCCGCACGCTTGATAAAATCGTTTCGTTGCTGCAGCATTTTTTGCAAATAGCTATGGAGCACAAGTTTGTCTGTTATTTTGCCCAGCCAGCCTAAAGGCGATTTAAAAACAAACTCATCGGTCATCAAGGTGCCGTTATTTTGCGCCCGAAAAGCATGGTAATGCCTGAACCACTTGAAGGGCCCTTTTACCATCTGGTCTACAAAATAAACCGGATATTTCATTTCGGTTAATTGCACAGTCATGGTAAAAGGCAGGCCAAAATGCCGGGCTTTCCAGGTAACCGTATCTCCAGGTCCAATCAGTCCGCTGGTTACACCTGCTATTGCTTTCTCGCTATGCTGCTGCATAGATTGCAGATGCAGATCAATACTGCGCGACAGATCAAAGCATCCCTCAACGGGCGCTTGTATAAAGGTTTGTAACGTAATTACTGGCATGGTTACTCTACGCGTTGTTTAATCACTTTTAATATATTGTTCTGAATATCCTTCATGATCCGGCCTGCCCACTAGGAGGCGTAGAAATTAAAGGTAGTGCACAGGGAACGAGCAGCAGGAAACTTACCGTCATTATACCCATTAAAGCTGAAAGACCTTTGAACAAAAAAACGGCATACACACCAAATGCGAACAATAAGGGCACTGCTATAACCAAAAAAGCTTTTGTTGATGACTTCATTATATTATATCCCTAACTGCTGCTTCAGCGTTACCGAATTGAAACCGATATCCCGCGTCTAACAAACGTTTAGGCGCCACCCAACGACTTTTAAGGATAAGCTCCGTTTCGGTACCAATAACCACTGCACCTATGGCTAGCAGCCATGCAGGGGCCGGCAAACCGAACGGCATTCCATAGGTTTTGCGGATAATACGCATCAACTCGGCATTGCCAACAGTATTAGGTGCGGTGCAATTGATTGTGCCATCTAAATCATCATGCTCCATAAGCCAATGGGTTATGCTGGCTGCGTCGTGCTCATGCACCCAACCTACTTTTTGCTGCCCGTTACCTTGTTTGCCGCCCATACCCAGCTTTACCAGGTTAAGCAACCGCGGGAAAACACCATCGCTGCGGCCCAATACAATACCCATGCGCAGAGCCACTTTACGGGTAGCCGGGGTATGGCAGTTAAAGAAGCTTTGCTCCCACTGCTTGCATATATCTACAGAAAATCCTTCGCCTATTTCTCCTGTAGCTTCGTCTTGCGGATGATCTTCGGCATGGCGATAAATAGTAGCAGATGTGACGTTGATCCATAACCTTGGAGGCTGTGCAAGGTTTTCAATCACTTTACCCAGCAAAGTGGTAGGCACAATACGGGATAATAGAATTTCCTGCTTGTTGCGCTCATTATAGCGGCAGTTCACATTTTTGCCGCAAAGATTAATCACTACATCAGCGCCTTGTAAAGCTGTAGTCCATGCACCCTCGGTTTTGCCATCCCAAACCAACGTTGTAATGTTACCCTTTGCAGGGGCGGCCTTGCGACTTAAAATGATAACCTGCTCAGCTAATGACTGGTAATAATTAGCGAGTACAGTACCTAGGTAACCGTTGCCACCTGCCAATATTATTTTATGATACATAATGATTTAGTTGAGTTTAAAGATAAGAAACAACACCAGTAACCGGTAAACTACCCACGTGATGGTAAGCAGCCAGCCCAATTGAAGTAGCTGTGTGCGACGAATATGCTCTAAAAGCATCAATCCGGCTACGCCCATAAAGCCTGCTGTATATAACCATGCGCTGAATGCCAACCATTTGCCTATCCATAAAACAGGTAACAATAATAATGCACCTGCCAGTGATATAGTCATCATGTTACCCAGGTAGTCCCACCGTTTAGCGGGCATGTACAGGCTAACGATCAAACCTTGAAAAATGATTTGCCCACCACATATCATGTACTCACGATACACGTTACCTAACGGAACGAGACCGGTAAGCCGGTGCGTGTAAATAGTTAATATAAAGCCAACCACCAGCCAGCTAAACAGCAGGTATAGTAACCGGTAGCTTAACCTGAACGTTGGCTGTAAACCTTGCTCACCTTTATGTGGAGCCGGAATAATAACCCGGCGGTTGTAAGAGATAAAGGCGTATACTTTACGCATTAACCAAACAAACGGCCCGAATGCAAATAATGGCATAAATACCGGAAAGGCATGACCTAATACCTTGAACACACTATCGACCCCATAAGTTACCTCGCCGGTTTGCGTGTTTACAAGGGCTATCTCATTTACGGCTCGCTGACGGTCAACTACCGGGCAGGCAACCTCGGGCATTTGCTGGTAGCTGGCACGGCCGTCGGCATTCAGCATACCGGTTTGTGTAAAGGCCCGGGTATACGCTTTACACATAGGGCATTCGGCATCGTAAAGAATGATGTGGTTTTGCAGTGTTTTCATGATCGCTTAGTTAATTCAGGCGTATAACAAGATTAAGCCCAAGGATACCTTACAACTTTACATAACTTAATTTAGCCGGCTTGTTAAGTTGCGCCTTGTTGCGCAGTTTAAAAAATACGATAAGATTAAGAAAGTGCATGGCACCCAAAATAAGAATGATACAGCCTAGTTTGCGGCTCAGCACCTCTATTAAAACCCGTGCATCGGTTATAGAACCGCCCTCTCTGAGCGCCAAACTTATATAACCTATGTTTACCAGGTAAAAGCCTACCAGCAAAAGCTTGTTCACAGAATCGGCCAGGGGGGTGTTGCCGTGAAAAATATCGACTAAAAATATGCGGCCGTTTTTAAACAGCACCTTGGCTACCCATACGGTGAGGGCTATACTAACCAGTAAATAAATGGCATAAGTTAAAATGAAGTAGTTCATGATCTAATTGTTTTAAGTTAAGATAATATATATTGTATTTTCAGTAATTTATGAAATATTGAGTCAAAAAAATAAGACCTATTTAAAGATCTTAAAAATTGATCCCCAAAACCAGTTCTCCTCGGCCTTGAGCATGGTTTCCAACGTCTTGTTCACGTTGCCGGCCAGCTTGCTAATATCGCCAACAGATTTTTTGAAGGTCTTATATTCCGGATCCTTTTCATCGCCTTTTACAGTGGATAATTCATTCAATATTTTAAGTACCGGATCAAGCTCCCGCTTTTTACGCTCCTGAGCTACCTGCCTGGCTATTGCCCAAGTGTCTTTCTCGGCAAAAAAGTACTCCTTTCGCTCACCCGCTTTATGCTGCTTTTCTATAAGTCCCCATCCTATCAGGTCGCGAAGGGTCATGTTGGCGTTACCACGTGATATGCTTAGCGCCTCCATAATTTCTTCAGTGGTCATAGCCTCGGGCGACATCAGCAGCAGCGCGTGTACCTGTGCCATGGTGCGGTTAATCCCCCACTCTGATCCTAACTTGCCCCAGGCCTCAATAAACTTCCGCTTCGCTTCCGCTAATTCCATAGTCAAATGTAGAACTTCTTATTAAACTTTCAAAACTTATTGAAACTTTTTTTTCAGTGCACTTATTAATTAAAACTCATCACCTTTCCGCTTATCCAATTTCTCGAAAGGAATAACGCCGATACGACTAGCCCACTGCTCATAAAGTGCTTCCAGCGCTTTCATTTTCTGAGGATATTTTGCGGCAAGATTATTTGTCTCAGAGCGATCTTGCGCTATGTTATATAATTGCCACTGGTTGGCTGGGTATTCCGACACCAGTTTCCAGTTGCCCTGCCTAACGGCCCGGTTACCCTCGTGCTCAAAAAACAGTGCGTTATGCCCTTTCCAGATTTGCCCCTTTATAAGCGGCAACAGGCTTATGCCTTCGGTTGGTTTAATTGCATTGTTGTTATAGGTTTTAGGATATTTCGCTCCTGCCAAATCCAAACAGGTAGCCATTAAATCAACAATGTGCCCGGGCTGTTCGCTTTTTTTGTGCGCTTTAATAACCGCAGGATAACTTACAATAAAAGGCGTAGCTATACCGCCCTCATAAACCCAGTGCTTAAATAATGTTAGTGGGGTATTACTAACGTTAGCACCGGTAAAGCCATAGGCTGTAAATGATGATGGATCACTTGCCGGCTTTTGACTGGCGGCAATCATTTCGGGTGTAAAGCCATTACCGCGAATACTTTCGCTACTGGCGCCGTTATCAGACATGAACATGATGATTGTATTCTGATCCTGCCCTGTTTCTTTCAATGCCTGGCGTATGCGGCCAATGTTCTGGTCCATACGATCAACCATGGCCGAGTAAACAGCCATCTTTTCATCCCAGGCCTGCTTCTCTTGTTCGCTCAGGCTACTCCAGTCGGGTACATTCTTATCGCGTGGCGATAGCTGCGTTGAGCTATTGATAACGCCCAACTGTTTCATGCGGTTAAAGCGTTGCTCGCGCACTTTGTCCCAGCCAGCCATAAACTTGCCTTTGTACTTTGCTATGTCTTCGGGCAATGCATTAAGCGGCCAGTGCGGGGCGGTAAAAGCCATGTATAAAAAGAAAGGCTTACCGCTACTTTTATTATCCCTTATGTATTTTACCGCATAGCTGGCATAACCGTCGGTAGCGTAAAAACCTTTTTCGGGCGTATACGGCTGATCATCTAACGCCACAGTAAGGTGCTGGTTGGGCCGGTATGGGTTAGTGGGATTAAAGTAACTTCCGGCTCCATCTATAAGCCCGAAGTAATGGTCGAAGCCGCGTTTTACAGGCCAGTTCTGTGGCGCTGTACCAACATGCCATTTACCAGCCATATAGGTATTATACCCACTGCCTTTCAGCGCTTCGGCAATGGTTACACAGTTGTTGTTAAGATAACCTTGATAGGCTGGTTCCTTACGTGTATTTACCATATCGCCCACGCCGGCCTGGTGCTGATAAAGCCCCGTAAGCAAAGAGGCGCGCGAGGGGCAGCAGCGCGAAGCGTTATAAAACTGGGTCATCACTAACCCGGTTTTGGCCATATTATCAAGGTTGGGCGTTTGTGTGGTAGCTCCAAAGCAGCCAATGTCCGAATAGCCCATATCATCGGCCAGTATAATAATGATGTTTGGTTTCTTAACCGGTTTTCCGGGTTTGTGTTGGGCTCTAACTGATGGCATACCTGAAAACAGCAAGCCAGCCAGGATTAGTAAAGATTTAAATTGCATAAAACTCGTTTATGATTGGTTGATGGTAAATATAAATACTTGGTGTACTTATTTAGCCAGCAAACCAGTTAAGAGCAGGACAGTTGAAAGCTTAGCACCTGCGCACGTAATTGCATTTACGCAGAAAAATGGAGAGTAAAGCATTAGCCGCTGCTGATATACACAAAGTAAGGCCAGCGGCTAATGCTTTTAATAAAAGTAAACGAAAAGATATTTAGCCACTAAAGCTATTGTTGCTGGAAAGATGGATGCAACGTAATTTGTGCGGCAATACCCAATATTTCATCTCCGGAGAAAGCGCCGCCGCCTTCAAAATCAAAATCGCGGTCGCTGCGTACAGTTATGGTTCCTAATAAGCCATCATCTGGTATATCTACCGAGCGGGCCTGTTCGTGGTCAATCCAATCCTGTGCCCTGTCGGCAGCAAAAATTTTATACGTATTGGTAGTTCCTTGCGGTTCAATTTTAAGCAGGCGCTGGCTTGGGCCAACTGGTATTTCAAAAGTTTCCATAGCAATAAATTGGTACTTACACAGAGACGCATCAGCCCGCAAAATGTTTGCCCTTGGTTACGGCATTGCAGGCATGCCCATTGCTTCCCACTCCTCTTGCGAGGGGCCGTATAAGCCTGGTACAGGCAAGCCTACCATGCGCATAATAATCGTCATTTGGCTACGATGATGCGCCTCATGCTGTACCAGTACGGATAGTACGGTACTTTTAGTCCAGGTTTGGCCGTACATATTCACTTCATCCTGTAAGTCAGCATCTGTCAACCGGCTGCTCACGTTTTCGGCTAATTGCGCATTGTACTTTTGATGAGCGGCGGCAATTTGGGCAAAGGTGGCAGGTATGGACTGGTGTTCGAGCAAGTCGTCATCAAACAACCCGGCCTTACTGCCCATCTCCGTTATGGTTTCGGTAATATGCCAGGCCAAAAACTCGAGCGTACGAATTTTAGGGTGAATCTTAATGGCCTTGGCATCTTCGGTAATGTAAGAAAACAGCTTGGCGGTGTTAGCTGCTTCGTTTTGCCAGTCGGTTAAAAAATCGCTGATGGTATGATACATGATGAGGTTAATTTTGAGATGTTAAAAGTGAACATTTTATAGTAATAGACATACTAATTTTTTTAGAATAAATAAACCATTATAAATCAGTTTTCTAAAATCCATTCTGAAAATAAATTAATCAAACCTTAATTACTTTGGCCAAAAACCGGTTACTTTGTAATTGCAAATGGCTTTATACATTACTTCACTTAACTCAGGGAGCAACGGCAACTGTTACTATGTGGGCAATCAGCATGAGGCTGTGCTGATTGACGTAGGCATATCATGCCGCGAAACCGAAAAACGCATGCAACGCCTGGGCCTTTCTATGCAAAAAGTGAAAGCTATATTCATTTCGCATGAGCACTCAGACCATATTCGCGGCGTTGCTGTGCTTTCTAAAAAATACCAGTTGCCGGTATATATTACCCATGCCACCATGCAATATGGCCGCTTATTTTTAGAGCAGCATTTGGTACGCACTTTTAGAGGCTACGAGCCTGTAAAGGCAGGCAACCTTACCATATCGGCATTCCCTAAATTCCATGATGCTGCCGAGCCGCATAGTTTCGTTGTGTCTTACAATGATATTAATGTAGGCGTGTTTACCGATATAGGTGCACCCTGCCAGCATCTTATCACACATTTTAAGCAATGCCATGCTGCCTTTTTAGAAACTAATTACGACGAGCAAATGCTGGCACAGGGTAATTACCCTTATCATTTAAAAAGGCGTATAACCGGTGGGCGCGGTCACTTATCCAACCGGCAGGCGCTGGACTTGTTCATCAATCATAAACCCGACTTTATGAGCCATGTGTTGTTGTCGCATTTATCTAAAGATAATAACTGCCCTAAACTGGCACGTAACCTTTTTGTTGAACATGCAGGTGTTACGCAGGTACATGTGGCCAGCCGCTATGAGGAATCGCCGGTTTTTATGATCACCAATAACAATTATGCTGCTATAGCAGTGCAAAACTATCAGCCGTTATCACCCCGGGCCATGCAGTATTCTTTATTTTAAAATTCTTTAAGCCCCCAAAATATATTATCCGTATCTATGTGGACATGCTTTTTATCTCTGATAAAGTGAGAATGCAGACATGCCCTGTTAAACTATTAGATGGAATCCCTACAGAATGATATTGCTGCACTTCGTGCGTTAATAGAGGAATCGCCCACCCCTATAGGGCTTTACACCGGCCCCGAGATGCGCATACATTTTGCTAACAAGGCTATGATTGTTGGCACATGGGGTAAGGAGGCTTCGGTTATAGGTAAGACATTGCATGAAGCCCTACCCGAACTGGATGGCCAGCCCTTTCATCAGCTCCTGCAAGACGTTTACAGCAGCGGTACTACTTATGAAGCTAAGGAAGATTTAGTTAAGCTTGTTGTAGATGGCGTTTTGCAAGATTATTTTTACAATTTTACTTACAAGCCTTTATTTGATAAAGACGGCATTGTTTGGGCAATATTAAATACAGCTACCAATGTAACGGACCTGGTACTGGCCCGTAAGCGTGCTGATGAAGCCGAGCAGCAACTGGCTTTCTCACTTACAGCTGCCGGTATCGGAACCTGGGATTTAGATCTTCAACATCAGTTAGTAACTTGGGACGACCGGGTTAAACAGCTTTTCGGGTTTTCGAAAGATGATGTGGTTGCTTATGACGAGGTTTTAAATTGCATGCATCCTGATGACCAGCTCATGGTTGACGGGGCAGTGAACTGGGCACTCAACCCGCAGTCGGGCGGTCAGTATAACATAAAGTTCAGAACCATTGGCGTGGAGGATGGACAGCTGCGCTGGCTGCATTGCAGAGGCAAGGCTTATTTTAACGAAGAAGGAAAAGCTATTCGTTTTTCAGGTATTGCCCAAGATATTAGCAGTCAGGTAATAGCTGATGAAAAAGCTCATACTGCCGAGCAACTGGCTCAGCTCGCCTTAGAAAATATTGACGCGGGCAGCTTTTTAATTCACCTGCCTACTAATAATATTACCTACACACCCTTATTCGCCAAAACTTTAACCGGAAACGACACTACAGGCATTACACGCAATGCCTTTATAGATTACGTACATCCCGATGACCGGCAACTACGCCAGGCAGCTTATGATGAAGCGATGAAAACCGGCAAGTTACTTTACGAGGCACGCTTTGTATGGAACGATGGCTCGGTACATTGGGCAAAGGTGCTGGGCAGATATTCCTTTGAAAACGGTAAGCCTGTGCATTTTGCAGGTATTGTACAGGATATAACTGCTGAAGCCGAAGCCAGACAGGAGCAACAAAAACTTTTATGGCTTATTGAAAACAGCAACGATTTTATTAGCCTGAGCGACTGGAGCGGCAAATTAACTTACCTTAACCATGCAGGCGTACGGATGATGGACTTTGACAGCTTGGAAGGAGCGAAACGTCATCTTGCAGAATATGTAATGCCGGCTGAGGTTGAAAGGATTGATCAGGTCATTAACCCTACTTTGTTAAAAGAGGGGCGATGGGAAGGGCAGGTAATGTACCGCAACTTTAAAACCGGCGAACCTATTCCCGGCTTTGCAACAACCTTGCTTTTAAGAGACACAGCAACGGGCGAACCTGTTGGCAACGCGTCGGTAGTGCGCGATTTAAGGCCTGAGATTGAAGCTCGCAAGGCGCTTATTGATAGTGAAGAAGTATTTAGGGCTATAACCACTGCTTCGCCTGCCGCTTTGTGGATGTGTAACGATGAAGGCGGCATTACTTACGTTAATAAAGTGTGGATCAATTGGACGGGAAGAGAACTGAGTGCACATCTTGGTGCCGGCTGGCTCAATTCTATTGCAACTGAAGACCTTGAATTTGCATCCAATAAATTTAAGGGGGATTTTCAGGCACAGCGATTTCACGAATGTCAATTCAGGCTTAAACACGTAGATGGTACTACCCGCTGGGTGGTATGTACGGGCAACCCGCAGTATAGTGCCGAAGGCTTTTTTAAAGGTTATATAGGCGCTTGCGTGGATATTACCGAGCAAAAGCAATTACAGCAGCAAAAAGACGAGTTTATAGGCATAGCCAGCCACGAGCTTAAAACACCGGTAACCAGCATAAAGGCTTATACGCAAGTATTGCAAGCTGTTTTTCAGCGCGAGGGCGATGAAAAGAAGGCAAACATGCTCAACAAAATGAATGCCCAGGTTGACCGCTTAACCAGCCTCATTGGCGACTTGCTGGATGTCACTAAAATACAATCGGGCCGCCTGCAGTTTAATGACGACTATTTTGATTTCGGTGCACTAGCCGGTGAGTTGATTGAAGACTTACAACGTACTACAACAAAACACCAAATAATTACCGAACTGCAACCCGGAATTACAGTTTACGCTGACCGAGACCGTATAGGGCAGGTAATTACTAACTTAATAACCAACGCCATTAAGTACTCGCCACTTGCAGATAAAATCATTATCAAAACAACCGTTGAAGGTGATGAATTGAATTTATGCGTGCAAGATTTTGGTATTGGCATAAGTGCCGATAAAAAGGACAGAGTATTTGAGCAATTTTATCGTGTAAGCGGCGATAAGCAACACACTTTTCCGGGGCTGGGCCTTGGGCTGTATATATCGTCAGAAATTATACAGCGCGAGGGAGGACGAATTTGGGTTAACTCTGTTGTAGGTGAAGGGTCCACCTTTTGCATTTCACTACCATTACACCGCTAGGACTGATATAGTCCCAAACGTATATCACAAAAGCCTTCTACTACTTATTTTACAAGTTGCAACAATTATTTTTAAATAATTTTTTAACTGATTTTACAATTATTTAAGTTTGTAGTTACCTAATGATAACATGGCAAAGCGAATACTGATTGCAGACGACGATCCGGGAATTGTAGATGCGGTAGAAATGATTCTTGAATTTTACGGGTACGAGGTGTCTTCTACCTATAACGGTATCGATGTTTTGGCTATTCAGGATGATTATCCGGATGTTTTAGTATTGGATATATGGATGTCGGGCTGTGATGGTCGCGATATTTGTAAGGAGTTAAAATCTAAAGCAGACACCCGCCATATCCCGGTGCTTATGGTGTCGGCCAGTAAAGACATTAAGGAATCGGCTTTGGAAGCTGGAGCCAACGACTTTTTAGCTAAACCTTTTGATATGGAGGAGCTAGTGAGTAAGATAGAAATGCTTTCTAACCAGCCTTCGTTTGTATAAAAGGCTATTATAACTGCCTTACATCCCTATTAATAAGGCAATGCGTAAAGTACTAGCTTACAATTTTAAAATTTGTGCGCATACCTCTTAATTTTAAACTAAGCTTCCTAATATTAATAATTTTAGTAGTTTTGTTTTAATTAAAAAATCTGACTCATTTTAGCACTTCCCGTACTCCAGCGTAGCGTAACACTATGCTTATGCACAACCTCTCAGCCTTTTTAATTTTAAAGCTGACAATATGTTGAAACGTATCTTGGTACTTGACGATAATATGGATATCCTGGAGATAGTGCATGAAGTTCTTACCTACGAGCAATTTGAGGTTAAAAGCACATCAGAGAGTAAATCTATAGTGACTGTAGCTGAAGACTACAAGCCCGATCTAATTATTTTGGATTATAAACTGATGGATGACAATGGTGGCGAGATATGCCGCATGTTTAAATCGCACAAATCCTTACATAAAATACCGGTCATTATCTTTTCGGCTTACACCTCCAAACTCGATTTCTTTAGTTTCGGTTGTGATGCGGTGATCGCAAAACCTTTTGATCTTAACGAATTTATAGATACTGTTAACAACTGCCTGAGATTAAATTAATCAAAGGTTAGTTTGTTACTTATTGGATATATATAAGGCAAACAGGCTTTAACAACCTGTATGCCCTTATGATTCGTTACTGTTAAAACCTGTAACCTAAGTTAACGTATACAAATTTCCCTTCTTTAGAGTGGCCTATGGTTGCCTGAATCAATAACAATTCGGCCGGAACCAGGAAGATACCGCCACCATACCCATCATGCCACTGTGACGATTTTTCACCTGGTGTCCAAACCCTGCCTACGTCATTAAAGCCAATAATACCCAAGCTGCCCGGAAACAGGTACGAATTAAAATCGAGTACTTTTAAACGCGCTTCAATATTGTTATATACCATGCTCTTACCAGTAAACCGCCACGTACGGAAACCACGAAGGTTATCTGACCCGCCCAGCTTTAGCTGTTGAAAATATTCGGCATGGCCTAAGGTAGTTCCGCCACCCAACCTGGTTGCAATTACAAATACCGAATCACGATCGGGGTTAACGAAAAAGCTAAACTCTGTTTGCAACTGCGCATACCGCTGGTTTCGGTGGCTTAGTTCCTGCAATCCTCTTAAAGTAGTATTCCAATAAACACCTTTTGAGGTTAGTAACTGGTTATTCCGGGTATCTATTTCTGCACCGGTAATTAAACCTGCGTAAGTTTTAGTACCAAACACCTGTTCTTGCGGATTTTGCAAATTGTAAATACCCAAGTAACGATTTACATTTTCGGTAGCATCTGCGTAATAAAATTGTCCGGTTACACCGGCGCTTAACTTAACCTTATTGTAAGTATGTGCCAGCCGTACATCGCCATATATATGGTCGTACTGGTTACGGAACAATTGGATACCGTTATTATCCGGATTGAACGAAGTTTCGTTGCCAACACCAAAGAAGTTACTGATGTTGTGCGGACCTCTTGAAGTAAGATGCGCTATAATGTCATTATTGCCAATTGCATTCTTAAAATCACCGTTATAACGTATCAGGAAAGATTTACGGCCAAACGCATAGTTTGCTATCACTTCCTGCCGCCATTCATAAGGATCGTTCCTAAAACCTTGCTTGGTATAGGCGTACCCTAGGCTTAGTATAACACCATAATCATTATTATACCGGGCAAATACAATGGGTTCGGGCCGGTCATACTTGAAGTTTTTGCGGTCAAAATACGTAACTGTGGTATCGGCTCCGGTGCGTACACGTGCCAAGCTGCGGTCTGGCAATACATTAGTTTCATCCTTGCGGTCATATACATAGAGCTTGTGTTTATTATCAACCTCCTTGCTTACCACAAACGTATCTACGCTGCCAGTTGCCCCAATCATTCTAACCTTTATAGGCGACTTAACGCTACCGGTTACCTCAAACTTATCGCCACCACCGAAACCGTAAACCCTTATTTCGTCGGTTACATCGGGGTTAAACGTACGCTCGTATACTTCGCGGCCCACCGTGTTGTCTTTCTTAATATTCCGAACAACCAGCTTAACCCGGCCGCTGTCGCGCATTTTTACCTCTATCAACTCATCCTTTTCACTTGCCGGCACATCCACTGTTTTTGACAAAAAACGGTAATACTCCATGCCTATCTTATTAAGGTTATCACGGCGTGCCAAAAGAGTTTTGGTTATCTTTTTACCGGATAGGGCATATACCTTTGGCGGCATACGGTGCATGGCTTTATCAACCACCTCATTGGTTAAATGCGCTTGTACGTACTCAATCTGTTCTTTCCAATCCTTCTCGCTCAGCTCATTTAAGAAGTACCGGTCAAAGTTACGGCCGTTAAAGTTCCAGGCACCAACATCGCGTACATTGTCACTATAAGGCTGAAACTTAGCTTTTAACCACTGGTGTGATACAATCCAGGGCAGCACGCCCGATGTTTTGTAATAGACCTGGTCGCGGTCGCGTGGGATGGGTGTATAAACTGTTTCCTTTTTGTCTTTAGCTTTATCCCAGCGCCACTGGTCATCATGGCGGTCCCAGTCGCCCAAAACGTGGTCAAGCAAACGTGCCCTTAAAACCAGCTTTTGGTCAACGCGAACGTCGTTATCTTCGCGTAGCTTCTTTTGTACCTTTTTGGTATTATCGGTATTGTCTGATTCGAGCGGTTCACGTTCTTCAAACAGATATACCGCATTTTTATAATCTTTACGAAACTTACCCAGTACCGGATCGTCGCCTATATAAACTATTTCCGGGTTAGAATGCTTTATCTGCAGCGCCTCGGCCAAAACCGGTACCGTTAACGAGGCAAAAGGATTAGCGGTAGATGTTTGATCCTGAATGATAGCTTTGGTTAAGCCCGAACGTAATTGCGGCGGCAAAACACGCTCCGGATACTTTTGTACCGAACGCAACACCCACTCCTGCCCTGTTTTGTCTTTTAAGCGCAGCGATTTGGTTTGCATGCCGCCTCCTTTTTCTTCAATAACCAATCCGCCCTTTTCGGTGGCAAGGTTAACAATACGCAGTTTAACGGGTGTGCCCCACTCTTTACGATAATTTTCGCCCAGAAGGAAACGATGAACTCCGCTCACGCGGTTATAGTCCGGCGCTACGGCGATGGTTATGCTGTCGGCTTTAGGTTTGCTTTGTGCTGAAATACTGGTAACAGGCGCTATAATGGCACCCGCCAAAATTAATAACGAAGTAGGTAAATAATGTCTGTATGAGGGCATCTTAGTGATAAACCGTTTGTAAGTATCTGTTAATTTATGTTTAGCTGCTTGTAAACTTCAACATTAACACTAAAAGGTTGATTTTGTGAGAGCCGAAGCAACGATGTGTAAAAAATTTATTAAAAACTCATTAAAATTTTAGACGTGCTGTAATATACTAACACAAATAACGTATAAACAAACTTATGGGCTTTATTATTGAGCCGATAAATTTACATTTGTAACATTGCCTGAGCACGGCTTAATTAGCGCAGATACGCTTAATCCTTTTAAGAACTTTTGATTGAATGCAGAATAAAAAACGAACCTTGTTTTATTTGGCGGACGGCGCCCACAGCGAAATAATGCCCGAACTGATAAACCAAGGTATACTACCCAATATAAAAAGGATTATTGACGAGGGCACTATCCGCAAAGCCACCACCTGTTTTCCTTCAACTACCGGACCTGCTTATTTGCCATTTTTAACCGGGCATTTCCCAGGCACTATGGGTATTACCGGTATACGCTGGTTTGATAAAAAAGAGTTTAAACGTACACGCTGGAACAAAAATGCCATGCGTTCCTACTGCGGACCTGAAGCGGCCTGGTTCAACACCGATATGCCGGCCGATAAGCCTACCCTATTTGAATTGATGGGCGAATCGTACAATCTGTACAACATGATTACGCGCAACGTACCCGACGAGTATGATTTAGGTAAGATGGGAAAAGGGTTATTATACACCCGCGCACATTTTTGGAAACGGCATCACCCGGTTGACCTGCAAGGCCACCAGCGTATTATGGATATGCTGCACTCGGGCAAGGATTTCGACTTTTTATTTGCCGTGTTTCCGAGTGTAGACTGGGATTCGCATTATCATCATGTGCGTGATGAGCGTACCATCGAAGCTTATAAGATTGTAGATAACAGCTTAGGCGAAGTGCGTGCGCTGCTGGAGAAGAAAGGATGGTGGGATGATACCTTATTCATCATGACCTCAGACCATGGCCTTACCCCTACCGATAAGCATTTAGACCTTGGCGACTGGATGACCAACCATGGCTTAAAATCTGTTTACTATCCAACAATATGGAAAAGCAATCCTAAATCGGCCGTAATGATATCGGGCAACTCATTCGGCAGTATTCACCTGCTGAACCATGAGGGCGATCATGTACTGCGCGAGAATGAGATTTTGACTGCCATGGGCAGCACCCGTTTAAACAGCCTCATTGCCGAAAAAGCGGTAGACTTTGCCATTTACCGCGGCAACCGGGAAGAAAGCTTTGTAGTACATAATTCGGACGGAAAAGCCACTATAGAAGTTGATGGCGAAACGTTCAATTACCGGCCTGAAAGTGCCGATCCGCTAAAGTTAGGTAAAGACATCAGCGTAAATGGCCATCGGGCTGCTCTTGAGGAAACTTTCGAAAGCGATTATCCTGATTCGTTATACCAAATTTACCAGTTGTTTCAGAGCCGCCGCGCCGGCGATATTGTGATAAGCGCCCGTGTGGGTTATGACCTGCGCGACTTTTGGGAATACCCTGAACACCTGGGCTCACATGGTTCGCTGCATAAATCACACATTAACGTGCCGCTTATTTACAACCAAAAAAACTGGAACACACACGCTGCCCGTACTGCCGATCTATTTAACTCGATATTAAAATGGAAAGGCATAACGCCTAAAGCATCAGAAGGTGAAGCTTTATATTAACCTGCACTAAAATTGTAATATATTAGCGACTACATATGTCGGACACAAACGAAGCCAAACCCGTTGCGCTAACGCCCCAGCAAGAAACGCAAATTGAAGCCGAAGGCAAGCAGGAAGCACAGTCGGTGTTTAATAAAAAGTTAATAATTAAAGGCAGCTTATGGTTTGCCTTAATTACGGTATTAACCATAGCCGGCATCTTTTTTTACAACAACACGGGCCAAACTATTGAGGCGTTAAAACACATCTCGTATAAATACATTGCCATCTGTTTGGTAATGCTGTTTGTTGATTTGATGCTGGGCAGCTGGCGTAATCACATTTATATACGTAAGCTTAATCCGGCTGTATCACATTGGGTAAGTTTTAGAGCCAATGTGGCCAACATGTTTATGGGTGCAGTAACACCCGCCCACGGCGGTGCCGGCCCGGCGCAGATTTATGTATACACCAGCAATGGTGTTACCTTTATTGATGCCTTTGCCGTAAGCCTAATTAACATGGGCGCTACGCTTATATTTATGCCGCTGGCAGGCTTTGTGGCCATTATGCTAATGGATACCAGTTACGTAAGCGGTATAGTGCCTGCCATGTTAAAATACGGTTTCAGCTTTTTCCTCATCTTTTTGCTGGCTTTTCTTTTAGCTTTCTGGAAACCGGTTTGGGTTGGTATTATCATCAAAAAAATTGCAAACGGGCTATCAGCTATCTTCCCTAAACGCCGTGAAAAACTCGAAGTTTGGGCTGAAAGATCTTTTTTAAATATTTCTAAATATCAGCAAACTTGTAGCGTAATTATTAAGCAACATCCTTTCCTTTTTCCATTGAGCTTAATTATTACTACCCTGCTGTACATGAATAAGTACTGCATGCAGTATGTAATTTTGCTAGGTTTGGGGGTAAACGCCAGTTTAGTTCAGGTAATATCGATACAAATTCTTATTCAGTTTATGATTTACTTTGCCCCCAGCCCTGGCGGCAGCGGCTTTGCTGAGGTAAGTATATCAGTACTATTCGGCAAAATCGTACCTTCAGGCCTGTTGTCTATATTTACATTATTGCAACGTTCGTTCCTACTCTTTTTCCCGGCCATAATAGGTGCTTATACAGTAATTAATCTTTTAAGGAAACAAACACAACAGCAACACCGTACACAGGTAAAAACTGATGGCGCTGCTTAATAGTAAGATTCAGCACAATTAAACGCAGCGCTAATCGTTTACAGTCTTCAGGTTATTTGAAAATATATTTTGAAACTGTTAATTTTTAGTTAATTTTATAAACACAACCTTTATAGGTTGATTTGAAAACCTAAGTTACGCTAACCAACCTTTCATTATTATAGTAAGTCGTTATTTGATAGTACATATACTTAGTAACCCCTTTTACTTAAAATAGATGAAATTTAAACTTATTGTGTTGATGCTCGTACTCCAGGCGTCGTTCGTTAAATCGCAAAACTGGGACATCAGCTTATTAAACAAGTTTAACCCTAACAACGGCAACCAAAGCTCGAGCTGGAAATTTGTTTCAAACAATGCCATTTATATGTCTGCGGCAACGCCGCTTGCACTTGCTGTTGCCGGAATAGCCACACACGATCAAAAATTAAAGCAAACCGCCTTAAACACGGGTGTAGCTTTAGTGGGTAATACAGCCATTACCTTCTTTATGAAGAACAGCATACAACGCCCACGGCCATTTGTTACCTGGGGAGATAAAGTGATGCTACAGGGTAATACCTCACCAAGCGATTATTCTTTCCCATCCGGACACACATCAACCGCTTTTTCAGTAGCTACATCTGTAAGTTTAGCTTACCCTAAATGGTATGTGATTGCGCCAAGCTTTGCATTTGCTTCGGCAACTGCTTACTCACGTATGTACCGGGGCGCTCATTATCCAAGTGATGTATTGTGCGGTATGCTGGTTGGCTCTGGCTCAGCTTATTTAACACACAAACTGCAAAAGATGATGTATCGTAAAAGCATGGAGCGCCGTGCCAAAGCATTAGCATTATCGCAGCAAGAAACTAACCCGGTTTTCATCTCAGGCAATTAAGTTTAAACTCTACATAAAAGCAAAAGAGCAACCCAATGGGTTGCTCTTTTGCTTTTACCGGTGTTAGCAACAGGTAAAGTTTATTCTTCAAAGTTTATGCTAACCCTTAAAGCTTTTAAGCCAACTACACCTTGCAGTTCTTCCAAATCAAGTTTTTCAACCTCGGGCTGAAGCATCTTTTGAGCTTGCAGCTGTTTAATGTAAGTGAGTTGTTCATCGGCCTCAGCCTCAGTAAAATACACCAGTGCTATTTTGCCGGGTTGGGTTAGGCGCTCATCGCTATCCTTTAACAGCACTTTGTCAATTCTCTTTTTTATAACCTCATAACGGATGTTATAAGCCCCCTCCACATCAAACCGACGCTCATCGTTACGGAAGCTGATATCAATAGGTACGCTGTGTATGAATATAAGCTGGGTAGTTTGCAGCGAAGCCGGCATATGATCAAGTAGATTGTGCGTAAGCCTCGATACCTCAACCATTGAAGTGAGTTGCCACATGCGCATCTGCTTCAAAAAATCGGGGGCAAAAGGCTGCTTAGGTGCTATAGCCTGACCAACGTATACGTCGTACTCCACACCATCCGTCCTAAACTTTTCAAAATAGCAAGGGTATATCTGCTGCAGCTGTTTTTCGGCCTGTTCAAAATAATTGCTTATAGTAGCGTTAATCATTTGCATGGCTGTTTCCAGGCGGTTACGCTGCGTAAAAGCAGGCCCTTCGCAATCCTGTGCAATCATCTCCAGGAAACGGTCAACAATCTCGCCCGATTCGGGATGCTCCGTTCTCAAATTGGCCAGCGTTAGTCCCGCCTCACTTTCCAGGAACTCGTTGATCAGCATTTCATCACTGGTGTTCACTTGCTTTTCAACTACCTGCAACCAGTCACTAGCTTTTTCAGTCAGCGGTTGCCACTGCTTTCCGGGATACCGGTCTTCCAAAATATGCAGTATTTTAAGCAGTAATTTTATTACCCGTTTCAAGTCATTCTGCAGCGCTATATTACGCTCGATGGTGGAATTACGTATATCAATAGCTCCGTACAGCGGATAAACATCTTTAAACTCAATAAGTGTTTGTGAGGTACGCCTGCGCCTGGCCTTAGGGTTCTTGATCTGCTCCCAAGCCACTTCATTAAACTTCCATTGCACGGCTGGCTGCAAGGAGGTAAACTTGTCTCTGATTACATCATCAATACAAGCATTAAAATACTCAATGCTGTTTTGCAGGAGTTGTGCAATTAGCGGAATGGCAAACTCTAACCTGGAAAGCAGGTTTTCATAAAACACCAGTTCCTTTTCAGAATAAACCTCCATTACCCCGGCAATATGCTTGTTATAAAACACCGGAATAACCGCGTAAGACTTAATACCAGCATCACGTAGCGTTTTCAGGAAGAAAAATTTTTGCTGCCTGGTTTCCGAAATAGAACTGAAAAATACGGCCTTAGGCTCTTTCTCGTACCGGCTTACCAGCGCATTATAGGTCTCTTCGGCTACACCATATTTTCGGGCCGATTGCATCAAAATACTCTCAGAACAAGACGACAAGTCAAACAGCGGCTGACCATTAAGCTTTATAAATGGCAATAAACCAAAACAAACATGGTTGCTTTCGCTCAGCGTTTTGAGCGATTGAATAACATTGCGATAAAGTTCCTTTTGGTCTTCCACCGGATCGGTAATGGCATCGCGTATATCTTCGATAGCCTTGCGTGCGGTTACGTCTTCCAAACTAATAACCGAAAACCCTTCAAACTTAAACAAGCTTAAAGGCAATACTTCTGTAAGTACCTCTACACTGGTGTCCTCGTGGAGGTAATTTTCTATGGTTTCGAAATCGAGCTCGGGCAGTTTGCCTTTTACTTCAATTTCAATAAAGGCTGTATCAATATTAATATGATAGTACCTGCTCAGGCCCGTATCGGCGTTTACATACGAGTAGTATATATTGTTGCTAAGTGCAGAGGTAAAGCCATAAAGGCGCTTTAAAATAAGCCTGTAAATGTACTCCAGCTGCTGTTTACGAAACATATCATCATTAGTGATAATGGATGATGATGCCTCGCGGATATCCTTACTGGTAATAAGCTTATAAAAAGAGTCGGTGCTATACAATATCTGGTTAGGTACCGGTGTACTTAACGCCCAATAGCATTCTTCCTCGTTAAGCAACACTGGCGACAGTGCGCTGTATATTAATTCCAGCGCATGCTCATTGGGCGGTACCCCTTCGTCAGAAGACACCTTTATATCCTCAGTCTCCGATTCAAAATGCTCCAGCGCAAAGCTGTAAAACCTTGCTTTGATGGTATCATCTGCAGGCCGTCGCTTTTGTAAATGATTTACAAATGGTTTGAATGATAAAGCAGTTTCTACCAGGTCGTGCCCGGCCAGATGTTTATTAATATAAAATGATTTTTTCTGCATTGAACTGCTTTTTCCCTTTATTTAGAAAACACAGCGTTAACCAAAAGTTTACGTCTTGTTAAAAATTTCTAAGAATATTACAATTGCAGGTAACTACCTGTTAAAATCGGGTAAACTTCATAACACTGCCTTTGCTAAACTCATCCCCTTCGCTTGAGATGTAGAGATTACCCTTCTTGTCAAACGCAATACCCTCCGGCTGCAAAAACGTTTTATGATTAAGCGGATAAACTTCTTTAACCTGCCACTTTTCATCAGCTACCACTAACAGGCCATTTACAGCCGATACGATGAACCACTCATTGGTAATCGGGTTTTTAGCCATAGCCGATGGCCTGAACTTGATCTTATCATCGCCTAATAACTTAGTAATTTGTTTAACCTCAATTTTAAAGTTGCCGGCCATTTGCAAACTATCATTAGGCTGAATGTTGAACACGTAACCTGTACTGCTTTTGGTTGTTTTTTCATCTGCACAATTTTTGCATAGTACATACAACTTATGCGCTGCTGCATCGGCGTACATACTTTCGTACTCGCCGGGTGGGAGAATATTAACCAGCTCTTTTACGTTCGACAGTTCTTGCTCACCAATTTCGCTAATGGGAAACATGTAAAGTTTACCATTGCTTTTAAGTACAATAACCTGGTCTCCGTTGATGGCTACATCTTCATAATCGCCATGTTTGCCAAATTTGGTGTGGCTTACTTTCATGTCTTCGGTAAGCTTACCATAATACAATTTGCCGTCCTCATCCTGTATAGCGTACAATGTGCGGCCGTCGCCGTCTTTAAAAGTATGCCCCGATATCTCCAGCAAATCTTCCGGCATTTTGTACTTAGTTCCCTCTTTTAAATTGTATCCTTTGGGGCTTTTATATTGTTTTTGCTGACTTTGCGCACAAGAGCAGAGCATCAAACTCAGGCCGATAGAAATAAATAATGCAATATTTTTCATGGTTGAAAAAGTTTTAAAATGGCTAAACGCTTTGCGCTTTTTTCTGCAGCAAGGCATATATCTGTTGTTGCGACCTTACAGCCGGTTCATTGTGCATAACAGGTATATTGTTTAATTGTGTGTCTATATATACAGCCTGTGTGTTATCCTGCAATTGCAGATCAATCAGCTGCATAATCTCCTGTTTTACATCTGCATTGTATACAGGAAAGCATACCTCAATACGGTGGTAAATATTGCGGTTCATCCAGTCTGACGAGCCCATAAAAACCTCTGTACTGCCATTATTGCCAAATATGAATATTCGGCCATGTTCCAGGTAGCGGTCTACAATACGGGTTACCGTAATATTTTCACTCTGACCAGGAACGCCAGGCACCAGCCTGCAAATGCTACGCACAATCAACTGCACTTTAACCCCGGCGTTTGAGGCCTCGTAAAGTTTATTAATCAGCTTTTCTTCCTCCAGGTTATTCATCTTAATGATGATGGACGATGGCAGACCTTGCTGATGGTTTTCAATCTCGCGGTCTATAAGCTGCATAAAGCGCTCTTGCAAGTTAAACTGTGCCACCAGCAGATGTTTAAACGGCCTGATACTAACCTCGGCAGGCTTCTTCCTCTTCGACAGAAAGATAAAGAGCAGTTCCATTTCGCGCAGCAAGTCGCGGTTGCCTGTGAGTAAGATATGATCGGTATAAAACCGGGCGGTGTTCTCGTTAAAATTACCTGTGGCCAGCAAGCCTCTGTACTGCATGCGCTCGCCCGAGCGTAACTTAACCAGGGCTATTTTGGCGTGCACCTTAAGGGCGGTAACACTATAAATTAGCCTTGCACCTGCCGCCTTCAGTTTTTTGGCCCATTTAATATTGTTAGCTTCGTCAAAACGGGCTTTCAGCTCCACCATTACGTTTACCTTTTTGCCATTTTTGGCCGCACTGATGAGTGCATTTACGATTTTAGAATCGCTGGCCACCCGGTATAGGGATACATAAATCTCTTCCACATCGGGCCTTATGGCAGCTTCGTTAAAAAAACGCAGTATGGTATCGTAGCTGTGATACGGCGGATGCAAAACGTAATCCTTCATACCCATCATATCGAGCAATGATTGTGTTTCAGACAACGCATCAAAACGCAACGCCGGCCATTTTTCGGCTTTCAGGGCTGGGTTACTAACCGGTAACGAGGCTAGATCTTTTAAGTTATGGTAACGTCCTCCCTCAACAATACTACTCTCATTCAGGTTGAGTATGCTGCTTACATTTTGTATTACCCGGAGGGATAGGCCAGGTTCATGTAAAAAGCGGGTAGCAAAACCATAATCCCGCTTGCGCAACTGCCGCTCCAACTGATCGGCTAAATCGCCGGTATACTCGTCTTCAAAATCAAATTCAGCATCGCGGGTAATTTTAAAGCTGTGGCATCCTTTTATTTCCTCTGAGAAAATCTTGTCGAGATTATAGCGTATAATATCATCCAATAAAACGATGTAATATGCTCCCTGAACGGTCAGGCTGTAAAAGCGCGGTAGTTCATCAGATGGTATATTTAAGGCAACAATGCGTTCCTGCCCACCACCCTCATTACCCAGTTCAATTAAAAAGTAAAGCTTATTGTTCTCGGGGAAAAAACTACCTCCCGCTGTAAGTGTAACCGGCTGCAAAAATGCCATCACCTGGCTCAAAAAGTAGTCGGCTATTTGCCGAACAATCTGTGGTGGGAATTCTTCTTTATAAAGCAGATTAACACCCTGTGCTTTCAATTCGGGCAGAATGCTCTGGGTAAGGATCTGCCCGTACTGCTCCTGGTTTTTTTGTATAAGTTGCTGGGCTTTAAGCAAATCATCAGCCTGAACATTTACCCCTCCTGTTTCCTTATTGCGGCTGTGCAAACGGTTTAAGGCCGATAGTACCGGCATCCGCACACGATAAAACTCATCCAGGTTTGAGGAATAGATAGACAAAAAGTTAATCCTTTCCAGTAATGGCAAGCTTTTGCGTTCAGCCTCCTGCAGCACACGCTCATTGAACGAAAGCCAGCTTACATCGCGGTTAAAGAATTTTGGATGCATATCTCTTTAGTGTTTACCACCATCGCCATTAACAGCAGAGGCAATAATGAATGCCAATACTGAGGCTATTAAACCAAACATAAATATGTTATAGGATATGCGCAGCAGCCGGTACTTACGGCCCAGGACAACGCCCTGCGAGTATACGTCAATAATAAGGCTGCCGTACAAATATTCACGATCGGCCATTACGTTACGCATCCCGGCTATATATTCGGGCAAATTCATACGGTAAAAATTACCGAAGAAAAGCAAATTCACTTTTTTATCATTAACGTCCTGTTGAGAAAACCGGCCTTCGGGTATAGAGGGGCGGGTGGCCAGTATGGCAAAAATCATGGTTGTTAAACTAACCACCAGAATAATGAATGTAGGGATAATCAGGTAACTGTAATCCTCCAGGCGGCGCAACAGTAAACTAATAATGGCCGACAGAATGATCGAATTAACCGTAATCATGATATGCGCCTTATTGTCGGCCATATCACTAAGACGCTGGTGATTGCTCGAACTAACCCTGAACATGGTTTCAATACCTTTATCAGGGCGCTCTTTCTTTTTCCCGGTCTTTTCTTGAAATATAGTAGCCTCCTTGTCGGTTGCACCGGGAGTCTCTGTTTTCTTGCCAATATCGGCCAGATTTACGCCTTGTTGGGCTGGCGCTTGTTGTATGGGCACTGCCGGCTCCTGCACTTCTTCTTTACTCCCTGCTTCAGCGGCTTTATTTTTTTCTTCCCAGGCAGCAACTTTATCTTTTAATTCCTGAATATTTTTTTCTTTTTGATCGGCAAGCAGCATCCGTGCGTAATCTGTATGGTAATGCTGGCTTTCCATAAACTTAATGGTCTTTATGCGCCAGTCCTGCTTTGTATAATCGTAGTTTAAAGCTGTTTTACACTCCTTACGCAATTGCTTGTTCTTAGCATCAAAGCCTTCGGTGCCCAGATGAAATAAATCAGCGTCGCATATAATTTCTTGCAACAGCCCTACCGGGTTTTGCGGCATGCGGGTAGCCATAATACAGTTTTTCACTTCCTGTATCACCGCTTCGTCGGCGTACTGTGCCCTTAAAAATTCTTCGGCTAAATGTGCGCTTCGCTCCTCATGGTTGCTCATGTTCTCGAGGTAACCGGTATCATGAAACCAGGCCGCCGCCGTTACCACAAAAAAATCATGATCATCCAGCTGGTAATGATTGGCTATTTGCACTGCCGCTGCAACCACATCCTCTGTATGGGTACGGTTATGATAGAGTAAACTTTCGTTGTTACGAAGCTTAAAATACGATAAGACCTGCTGTTTTACTTTTTCCAGCAGTTGTTGATAGTTCATAGGCGATTTTAAAAACGTTGCGAAATATGGATAAGTATCTGGTTAAAGGACGCCTCCAATAAATTAATCCACTGCATAATACCTAAAATACATGCATTTGGTTTTAACATCTTTGCAGGCGCGCACCTTAAACTAACGCTTGTTAAAGTTAGTAATTACCAGTAAATATTTACAAGGGTAACACTTAAGCTGCTTTTTACTGTTGATAAACATCAAGAAACACTTTTTGCCTACCTTGCAAACAAATGTTACAACACCTGATGAAGAGCATCATTCTTTTTAAGACACTGCCTGTAATAGCCATTTTTATACTTTTTAATTTGCGGCTAGAAGCCCAGGTTATGCAAGAGCCGTTTGGCCGAAGCCTGGACGACCGGATCATGATTCATTTGGCCGAAAACCGCACACCCGAACGCACCGGCTTTTACTATTTCATGTCGAAAACCAATATTTACGGAAATTTACTCACACCGGCGGGCTTACTCATAGGCGGCACCATAAGCAATGATAAAGCCATGCGCCAAAATGCATTGTATGTTGCCAGCAGTTCTGCTATTTCATATGGTACTATATTACTAATCAAGCGAATTTTTAAGCGCCCGCGGCCATTCAGGGGTAATTTCCGCATTGTACCTGTATATATTGCCGGCGATTATTCATTCCCTTCAGGGCATGCTTCATCTTCCATGAGCACGGCTACATCACTTTCTATGCTTTACCCTAAATGGTATGTGATAGCTCCCGCATTTTTATGGGCTGGCTCCGTTAGTTATTCGAGAATGTACCTGGGCCTGCATTACCCCAGCGATGTTGCCACCGGAACGCTTATAGGTGCCGGTACATCCGTTTATTTAAACACAATCAGGAACAGGGTGCAATAGTTTTTTGGCGTTTAACACGCAGTCACGTGCAAGAGTGAACCCTTTTATCTTTCATGTCGTTCTTGATTCTATACTCTCGCCTCTACCCCTCTCAAAGCAAAACTATTTTCCTATTTTTGCACACTACGAGTAAAGCTAGTTCATAGCTTGAAAATTTATGCATGGATATTTCAGTTGTTGTACCCTTATTTAACGAAGTAGAATCGTTACCCGAACTAACCACTTGGATTAGCCGGGTAATGGATGAAAACCGTTTTACTTACGAAATACTTTTGGTTGATGATGGCAGTAAGGACGGATCATGGGAAATGATCTGCAAGCTGCACGGCCATAACCCGCACGTTAAGGGTATCAAATTCAGGCGCAATTATGGAAAATCTGCCGCCTTAAATACAGGTTTTGAGGCCGCGCAAGGCAATGTGGTGATTACTATGGATGCCGATTTGCAGGATAGCCCCGACGAAATACCCGAGCTATACCGCCGTATTAGTGAAGAAAATTATGATCTGATATCAGGCTGGAAAGCTAAACGGTATGATCCGCTAACCAAAACCATACCTACCCGTTTATTTAACGCGGCTACACGCAGCATGTCTGGCATTAATAATCTGCACGATTTTAATTGCGGCTTAAAGGCCTATCGCAAAGCTGTGGTCAAAAATATTGAGGTTTATGGCGAGATGCACCGTTACATACCGGTAATTGCCAAATGGGCCGGCTTCACTAAAATTGGCGAACAGGTAGTGGAACATCGCGCCCGCAAATACGGCAAAACCAAATTTGGCATGAGCCGCTTTATTAACGGCTTCCTCGACCTGCTTTCCATCTTTTTTGTAGGAAAATTTGGCAAACGCCCCATGCACTTTTTTGGTTCAATGGGTGTGCTGAGCTTTTTCATCGGCTTAGTAATGACCACATGGATTATTGCGGAAAAGCTGATTCACATTGCGCACAATGAAAAATATCGCGATGCAACAGATAGCACCATGTTTTACCTTGCTTTGGTGGCCATTGTGGTAGGTTCGCAGCTATTTTTAACCGGGTTTGTGGCCGAACTGGTATCACGCAATTCGCCTGAGCGAAACAATTATCAAATAGAAGACAAAGTTTAATTTCGAATTAAGCCCCTGTCATTCCGAACCATAGCGAGCAGTATTTCCGGAAGTACCTGGTAATGGCTTTGAAACGATTTATCGTTAACACTCGAAATGACATAATCCATATTATTTGCAGATAAACTTATCATCTGCATATTTGCACATTCGCCCGTTTAAATAATGTTTTTCTCCATCATCATACCACTTTATAACCGCCCGCAGGAGATTAAAGAACTGCTGGAAAGCCTTATGCGCCAAACTTACCGGCAGTTTGAGGTTTTAGTAATTGAGGATGGTTCGGTTAAAGATGCAAAAGACATTGTAGCCGCATTTGCAGCAGATCTGGACGTACACTATTATTTCAAGCCCAACGAAGGCCAGGGTTTTAGCCGCAACTTTGGTTTTGAACGAGCCAAAGGCGACTATTTTATCATCTTCGACTCAGATATACTGGTGCCTGAAAATTACCTTGAGGTGGTCAACAATCGCCTCGAAACCGATTACCTGGATGCTTATGGCGGGCCTGATGATGCACATCCATCATTTACGCCCATGCAAAAGGCCATTAGTTATTCCATGACCTCGCCATTTACTACAGGCGGCATACGTGGCAATAAAAAAGGTATTGGCCAGTTTCATCCGCGCAGCTTTAATATGGGCGTATCACGACAGGTGTGGCAAAAACTTGGCGGCTTCATCATTACCCGCTTGGGTGAGGATATTGAGTACAGTATCCGCATTCATACCGCCGGTTTTAAAATAGGCTTGATACCCGAAGCCAAGGTTTACCACAAGCGGCGCACCAGTTACAGCCAGTTTTATAAGCAGCTTCATTTTTTTGGTAGGTCGCGCATCAATATCTACAAATTCTTTCCGTCAGAGTTGAAGGCCGTGCATTTTTTCCCGGCAGTATTTACACTTGGGGTTATGTTTACGCTTATAGCTAATTTGTTTGGCTGGCCTGTTGCCTGGTTGGGCAATGCGGTATTGGTGATATTCACTTTGTTAATATTTTTTCATTCGCTGTCTAAAAACAAATCGTTAAAAGTTGCATTTTTGAGCATAGGCGCAGCCTTCATTCAACTTATAGCTTACGGCCTGGGTTTTATGCAGGACTATGGTAAGCGCATTATTTTAAAACAATCATAAGCACCTATGTATCATCCTTTTTCCATAGCCGACACTATAAGAACAGCATGGAATGTTATCAAAAAAAATTATATCACGCTGATTGTTTACTCCATGATATCGTTGATCTTTTACGAGATCATCAAATTTCTCACTGGCTTTGTAGTTATATATGATAATGAGTATAAACAGGTAGCATTCGTTTTCTTCATGATGCTTGTACAATCCTACCTGGTACTGAGCTTTTACAAACTTATTTTAACCCTTATGGATAGGGAGTATTACGAATTTGAGTTTCGTGATATATTGCCATCATTCCGGATGGCTCTTTCCTTTGTCACAATCGGGGTGCTTTACACTATTCTGATCGGTACTATTATATTTCTGAATTTACAATTGGATATTGCACCAACCGTACGTAATGTAGTTGATAAGTTAGAAATAATAGCAGTTGGTTACCTTCTGGTACGCTCTATATACTGCCTTTGCTTTATTGTAGATGAAGATTCGGGGCCTATTGAGTCGCTTAAACAAAGCTTTTACATCACCTGGAATAACTTTTTCAAGCTGTTGGGCCTTATACTCATTGTAGTAGGTTTTATTGCCTTACTTCTAATTATCATCAATTTAATTATTACATTTTTATTTGATGTGGATAGCAGCAGTTACATCTTTAAAATAGCTTCAATATGCTGGTTTGCGGTTTCTTTTCCGCTCGTACAGGTGATGATCATGGTATCATACCGTAAATTAGTTTACAGCCATAAGGATGTAGATGATGACGTGTCAGAAACTTTATAAGCCATGGGGTTAAAATCCGTTTTAAGTAAACTTTTTGCAGCCCGGGTAAACCGCCACATAAACCACATGCGGCAAAATGCCGTGCAGCTACAGCACCAAACGCTGCTGCACTTAATTAAACAAGCGTCAGCAACCGCCTTTGGCAAAGACCACCACTTCCAAAACATTCATACCTACGAAGATTTTAAACTTAACGTACCCGTGCGCGATTACGAGGACTTGCGCCCGTACATTGACCGGGTTACGCATGGCGAACCGGATGTAATGTGGCCGGGCAAGCCTGCTTATCTTGCCAAAACATCGGGTACTACATCGGGCGTTAAATATATACCAATCTCAAAAGAGAGCATGCCCGAGCATATCAAAGCCGCACGCAATGCATTGCTTAGTTACATTCATGAAACCGGCAAGGCGGATTTTGTAGACGGAAAGATGATATTTTTGCAAGGCAGCCCGGTAATGAGCAAAAAAGCCGGTATTGCTACAGGTCGTTTATCGGGCATAGTGGCGCACCATGTACCTGCATATCTGCAAAAAAACAGACTGCCCAGTTACGAAGTAAATTGTATTGACGACTGGGAGCAAAAAGTGGATGCCATAGTGGAAGAAACTTACGATGCCGATATGCGCCTTATATCGGGCATACCGCCCTGGTGCCAAATGTACTTTGACCGGCTTTCGGCGAAAGCTGGCGGTAAAAAGATCAAAGACATTTTTCCTAACTTTAAGTTGTTTGTTTACGGTGGGGTAAATTACGAACCCTATCGGGCACGAATTGAAGAAAGCATAGGCTTTGGTATAGACACGATAGAAACTTACCCTGCATCAGAAGGCTTTATTGCCTTTCAGGATTCTCAAAAAGACAAAGGCTTACTTTTGCTGGCAGATTCGGGCATATTTTACGAGTTTATCCCTTCAGAAGAATATTTTAATGAAAATCCCAGCCGTCTAAGCCTCGGTCAGGTTGAATTAAATAAGAACTATGCCCTTATACTCAATACAAATGCCGGCTTATGGGGTTACAGCATTGGCGATACCGTCAAGTTCACATCCCTTAACCCTTACAAAATTGTAGTAAGCGGCCGCATTAAACACTATATATCAGCATTTGGCGAGCATGTGATTGGCGAGGAAGTAGAACATGCTTTAATGAGTGTAGCCCGTGAAGAAGGTGTAGATGTAGTAGAATTTACAGTAGCACCGCAGGTTAACCCGGCCGATGGTTTGCCCTACCACGAATGGTTTGTTGAGTTTGGCAAAACACCTGCAGATATGCCGGCTTTTGCACAAAAGGTGGACAGGGTGCTGCAGCAAAAAAATATTTATTACTATGACCTCATTGAGGGTAACATTTTGCGCCCTTTGGTAGTCAGATGTCTGCAACCGGATAGTTTTATTAATTTTATGCGCTCGCAAGGGAAGCTTGGCGGGCAAAACAAAGTACCCCGGCTATCAAACGATCGTAAGATTGCGGATGCCCTTGCTGGTTATATTATTTAATCTTAATTTTAAATCTTTTATAAATTAAACATCGTAGGTCATTGTAAATCCATCTACGTAATATCGGGCGGAGCTTCTTTAGCCCTGGTCCGTTATAGCTCAGTATAAATGCACAGTTCGTCCCAAACAGGAATTAAAAACATAGCTATTCTCGGCTCAACCGGCAGCATTGGCACACAAACGCTCGAGGTAATTTCCGAAAATCCAGACCGGTTTAAGGCCCATGTGCTTACCGCGCATCGCAATGCCGATTTACTGATTGAGCAGGCTTTACAATACGCCCCCGCCTATGCAGTAATATGTGATGTAAGCCTTTATGCACAGGTTAAGCAGGCTCTTGCGCATACCCAAACCAAAGTACTGGCTGGTTATGATGAGGTAAAACATATAGTTACCTTGCCCGAAATTGATGTGGTGCTTACCGCTATGGTAGGGTTTGCCGGGCTTGAGCCAACCATTAACGCGGTAAAAGCAGGTAAGGATATTGCCTTGGCCAACAAGGAAACTTTGGTGGTAGCCGGTGAGTTGATTACTGCGCTGGCTAAGCAGCACAACGTAAAGTTGCTACCGGTTGATTCCGAACATTCGGCTATCTTTCAGTGCCTGGCGGGCGAGGAATTGAACCCTATAGAAAAAATCATATTAACCGCCTCTGGTGGCCCTTTTAGGGGCAAGGATAAAAACTTTTTATCCAACGTTACCCGCCATCAGGCGCTAAAGCATCCTAATTGGGTAATGGGTGCCAAAATCACTATTGATTCGGCCTCGCTCATGAACAAAGGGTTGGAAGTGATAGAAGCTAAATGGCTGTTCGACTTATCGCTGGAGCAAATTGAAGTGATTGTTCACCCGCAGTCTATCGTTCATTCACTGGTGCAGTTTGAGGATGGCTCCATGAAGGCACAAATGGGTTTGCCCGACATGAAATTGCCTATACAATACGCCTTAGGTTACCCTGAGCGTATCAAAAACAACTACAAGCGGTTTGATTTTACCGCCTACCCGAATCTTAGTTTCGAGAAGCCCGATATGGCAACTTTCCGTAACCTGGCCCTTGCTTATGAAGCATTGGGCACCGCCGGCAATATGCCTTGCATAGTAAATGCTGCCAACGAGGTGGCCGTGGCCGGTTTCCTGGCCGATCAGGTGAGCTTTTTGGGCATGAGTGATGTAATTGAACACTGCATGCAGAAAATACCGGTCATGACACAACCAACTTTAGCCGATTATTTGGCTACTGATAAAGAAACACGCATCTTAGCACAAAATTTAATTGAACAAATGCCGTTAAAGGCATTGACTGTTTAGAACGTAATTTACAGAATGGATATAGTGATAATGGTAGGCCAGTTGATACTGGGCCTTTCTATCTTGGTTATTTTGCATGAGTTTGGTCACTTTATAGCGGCCCGTGCCTTCGGCATAAAAGTTGAAAAATTTTACCTGTTTTTTGATGCCTGGAACTTTAGCCTGTTTAAATTCAATTACAAAGGCGTAGAGTATGGCATGGGTTGGCTGCCGCTGGGTGGCTACGTTAAAATTGCCGGTATGATTGATGAATCAATGGATACTGAGCAGATGGCTGGTCCGCCGCAGCCTTGGGAGTTTCGTTCCAAACCGGCCTGGCAGCGTTTAATTGTAATGCTGGGCGGTATTTTTGTGAACATTGTACTCGGTATATTAATTTTTTGGGTACTAACCATTAAGTACGGCGAAACTTATATTCCTAACGAAAGCTTAAAATACGGTATAGTACCTGGCAGTATTGGAAAAGGGATTGGCCTTAAAGCCGGCGACAAAGTTGTTGCTCTTAACGGGCAAAAAGTTGATCGTTTCGAAGACCTCGTAAGCTCAAAAGTATTAATGGGAAACAGCGTTTTAACAGTAGAGCGTAACAACCAAACATTAAACATAAAAGTGCCCGGCAATATCCTTAATGATGTTTCGGATTTGGGCATCGAGCAATTTATTAGCCGTATGCCGCGTACCACTTTCCGGGTAGATTCGGTAGTGGCAGGTAGCAATGCACAAAAGGCTGGCTTAAAACCAGGCGACAGCGTGCTAGCTGTAAACGGTACTCCAGTACGCTTTTATGATGAGTTTCAGGCGCAGTTAATGCAGTATAAAAATAAGCCGGTTGGCTTAACTGTAAAACGCAATGAAGCTACCTTACCACTAACTGCACAGGTAAACAAGGATGGCATGCTTGGTTTTAAAGACGGTCGCTTCGGCATCCGTGTAAAAACCGACTTACCAGAGGAAAAAACATTAAAATTTGGTTTCTTTGGCTCGCTGCCTGTTGGTGCGTCAAAAGCCTGGGGCACCTTTAGCGATAATGCAAAAGGCCTTGGTAAAGTATTTACCGGGCAGGTAAAGGCAAATAAAGCACTATCAAGCCCAATTGGCATTGCCCGTTTATTTGGCAGCCAGGTTGACTGGTTACGTTTTTGGAGCCTGGTAGGATTATTGTCAATGGCTTTGGCTTTGATGAATCTGCTGCCAATCCCGGCGCTGGATGGTGGTCATGCGCTGTTTCTTATCATTGAAATGATTAAAGGCAAACCGCTAAGTGATAAATTTTTAGAGCGTGCGCAAATGGTAGGGTTTGTAATATTAATTACCTTAATGGTTTTTGTATTTGGTAACGATATTTTTAAGATCATTAAAAAGTAGTTAGCACACTCAATAAACCAAAACCCGCCAGGCTAAGTGCTAGTAGAGTAACAACGGTCAAATTTTGGCAAGGGTTATCCAAAGCACAAAGCACAGCTCGAAATTCAGTAACAAATGCTTGCTAATATTAGTCGTGAATATGACGACTAATATTAGCAAGCATTTGTCAATTAACGCCCAGTCTTGTAGGCATTATATGGCTGTTAAAAACAAGCCTATTGCGGTGTAAACTTTTCTTATGACCAGTATACTTACAATTTGCCTGTTAAGTTGTTGTACTCATAATCATGAAAAGACGAATACTGCTTATAGTAACCTTGATAGTTCTTTTAGTAATAGGTGGCGTAGTTTACTACCGCTATTATTTTGTGTTTGGCGACGGTACCAAAGCCGGTACCATGAATTACTTTGTACACAAAGGCTATATGTTTAAAACCTACGAGGGCAGGTTAATACAATCGGGAATCAGAACACCTACGCAGGGAAGCGTGCAATCTAATGAGTTCAGATTCTCAGTTGCTGATGAAAAAGTTGCTGAAAAACTCAACCGTAGTGCTGGCGCTTTCCTGGAACTTCATTATAAAGAATACAAGCATGCCCTACCTTGGCGTGGTGTAAGTAATTTTGTTGTGGACAGTGTATTATCGGTACGGCCATTTACGCCGCCAAACCAGCCTTATTAGGTCGGTATTAAGCTTGCGGCTGTGCCGGCCGCTCGCGCTTAAATAGAACGCCCAACACGGCCGATACTGCAAAAACTAATATAACCGAAACAAAAAGCGATCTGAAAAAGCTCTGAACCGTTACCTTACTACCCGCGGCGAAGGTTTGATTCATACTAACAACTTCCTGTTCAATTCTTTTGGCTGGTGTGTGGCTTGATTGCATAGCCGCTTTACGTGATGCGACAAATGATACGTGCGCTTTTTCAGCCAGCTCAGGATTTATCTTTCCCGAAAACAAGGCGATGCCGTTGTTCCAGATCAGGGTGGTAAAAATGAGCATAATAAATATGCCGGTAATGGCCTGCTTAAGGTTCCAGTACCGGCCTATTTTGTTTCTGAGTCCGCTTATAAAGAGCAGCGCTGCGCCAAAAAGTATTATATAATAAACCGGATATAGAACAACAAAGGTCAGGATAGGCGACGTGGATGCATGAGCCAGATAGTAGAGTTTTAGTATATCTACTACCAGCATAAGTATCCCAAATAATACGCCCCTTATCGCGCCCTCTTTTCTTACAGCCTGATTTAAGTTTTCCATTCAGTTGGTTAAATTCAGTCCTGATTAAAAGCTTCCAAAATGGCAATTACAGCCATGTCAAAGCCTTTTTCAACTGCGAATTGCGCTATTTCCTCTTTGTCGCTGTTGCCGGGTTTGGTGTTTTGGAAAAAGCTCATGATTGGATAAAACAAATCCTTCAGCTCTGCATCTTCTGATAGTTTAACAGCCACTTTCTGAATTTCCTCAGGCGAACTTTCTACCAGGATTTGGTTAGCTATAATAGGTTCATAAATCTGGTGCTCATCCTGAAACTCATCATCATCAACCAGCAGGAACTCCGTTAAGTAGTCTTCGAGTGATGGCTCAATACCTTCATCACGGCACTCGTTCAAGTATAGCAACAGGTTTAAAAGCTCGGTACCACGCTCAAGTGTTTCTTCCTCAATCGCAGCCCACTCTGGAGTATCAAGGTAATCTTCTTCCAGGCGGTTAATATCAGCACTAAAAAAGTTCACCATCAGCAAATCAAAGAACACCTCACGTAAGTGTTCTGCCTGCGGAAAATCGTTAAACACATTATCCAGTGCGTTCGCCTTGTCTAAAAATTCATCATCGGCTGTAAATACAGTGGTAAGCCTTTCTGTTAGCTGGTTAACGTTTATGGGTGTATAAGCTGTGTATGCCTGCAATGCCGCACTGATGGCATTTTCTATGTGTTGATCTATCATTTAATGAATGCTTAGTTTGTAAATACTTGTTTGTTGTTACAAGTTAACAGTATTTTACCTTTTAAGTTCTGCCCAAAAAACGGGGAGTTACATGATTTTGAATGGTTACTTTGCTTATCAAAAGTCCAGCTCTGACCGGTATTAAAAACAACCAGATTTGCTGGCTTGTTAGTGGTTAAATCAGGCGTTTGTACGTTTAAAACCTTACGTGGGTTGATGGCCATTTTTTCTACAATCAGCTCAGCAGAAAGGCCCGCTTGTAAAGCCAGCGAGAATGCAGTTTGCAACCCAACAATCCCGAAAGCGGCAATTTCAAATTCAACTTCTTTAAGTTCTTTTTCCTGGGGTGTATGCTGCGATACGATGGCATCAATAGTGCCATCTTTCAATCCTTGTAAAAGGGCGTCAATATCGCTTTGTGTACGCAGTGGCGGTTTTACCTTATACTGGCTGTCAAAGCCCAGCAGCGCCTCATCGGTTAGTACCAGATGATGTGCGGCCACATCGCAGGTTACACGGAGGCCCTTACGCTTAGCTTCGCGTATAAGCTCTACGGAACGAGTAGTGGTTATGGTACTAAAGTGTATAGGCGATCCGGTATATTCAGCCAGGTACAGATCACGGGCTATCATCAGTTCTTCGGCCAGTGAGGGAATGCCTTTCATACCTAAAAGCGTACTTACTACCCCCTCGTGTACTTTTGCCTTACCGGCTATAGCTACATCCTCGGGATAAGAAAATATCAGCGCATCAAAACCCTGGGCATATAATAAAGCACGTTCCATTAATCCGGCATCTTTAACCGGACTATTGCCATCGGTAAAGGCTTTGGCACCGCTACGGTACATATCATACATCTCGGCTAAATCCTTACCCTCGCGCTTATAAGATATCGTGCCCAGCGGATACACATCTACCAGTTTATTGCGGGTGGTGTTTAAAACATATTCTACCTCGGTTTTGGAGTGAATAGGTGGTTGCGTATCGGGCATGAGTGCTAAACCGGTGAAACCTCCGGCCGCTGCGGCTGCAAGGCCTGTACTAAAATCTTCCTTAGTTTCCAGACCAGGTTCACCCATGTTGCAGTTTAAATCAAAAAAGCCGGGCGCTATGTAACTGCCTGCTGCATCAAACACATCAACATCCGCATTTATGCTTTCGGCCACCTCGGCAATAAAGCCATCTTTAATTAAAACATCAGCAACTTTTTGGTAGAATGGCGAGCCGGGGTACAGAACAGTGGCAGATTTGATGAGCAGATTCATGTAAAGGAGGCTTTATGCTTACGCTATTAATACGATTTTAGGCTGGGCTGCTTTGCTGTTGTTTACCTGTTTTATATAAGCGAACAAGCAGTATTTCGCCAGCCACAAAAATCAGTGCCAAAATTATACAAAGTTTCCATAATTGCAGGCCAAAATTTGTATCGGTAACCGTATTGCTCATTGAACCCTTACCAGGCTGCCATACTTCGCTGCCTTTTGGTAGCAGTCCTATTAACGCCGACTTGTCCATATACGTCAAATCCGACTCCAGCTTATTGTTATTGAAAGCAATGATGGCCGCCAGACTATCCTGCTTACTAAGCTGATAATTACCAGGTTGCTGCAGCTGATCGGCAAGGTATAGCAATGTAGTGCCTTCCTGCTGGCGTGCATCCGGTATAATTGTCTGATTGTCTTTTGTAAGTTTCAAGATCTGTTTCTCGCCAACTTGCAAGGGTACCGTTTCAATAACGGCATCGTTGCCAAGCGTGTAAAACAAGGGCTGGTCATGTCCGCTTAACAGCGCCATTCTAAACAATATAGGAAGCAATAACGCATGCCTTGGCAGATTGCTATAGTCTTCCTGTAAAGGCACGGCCGATACGTATATTTTGCCACTACCGCTTTTATAACCACTCCAAAACGGTTGCCCGCCGGGTAAATCCATTAAACTTTCCCTTCGGGTTTGCGTAGCGGCACTTAGTTGATAGTACTTTTTAACGATAGGCAGATCCGGACTGCGTGGCACGTCTTCAAAAACGGTTTTAAATAACGCGTTTTGTATATTTAAACTGCTTACACGCGTTGCCTCGGTTAGCAGTTTCTGGGGAAAAGCGGCCCCCGCCGGTTGCAGCAATGACTGGTAACTTACAAGATCGGCCCCATCGGCCGGGAAAACAGCCAGTGTACCACCTTTGCTTACATAACTTTTTAGTTGCTGGGCCAAACCGCTTGAGATGGATTTAACATCACTGATTACAATGAGCGGATAGGCACTTAACCGGCTGTAGTTTACACTACCTTCATTAGTAAACACGGGCGAAAAAAAGTTATCAGAGCTAAATGCAGCACGCAGGTAAGCATTGGGCTGTCCGCCGTTAACGAGCAGTACCGGCAATTTATCTTTTACGTTAAAGCTAAAGTAAAACTGGTTGTCAAATGTCACCGGGTTATCCTGCAGCTGTATCTGTGCTTGTTGCCAGCCACTTTGCAAGCCCGAAAAGGTAAGCGTGTCCTGGCGGATAGCACGAGCTTTCACATCATAACTTGCCAAGGCTTTCTGCATACCATTAACCAGCAGTTTGAGAGGAATGCCACTGGCATCTTCGGCAGCATAATTGTGCAGTTTAACTACCAGCTTTTCAGTTTCGCCGGGGCGGTGCACGGCGCTAACCAGCCAAACAGAATCTACTGCGATGTTGGGCAAGGTGTTGGCCTTTATCTGGATAAGATTAACCTTGGTTCCTGTATCCGGCTTAAGTGTGGCCAATCCGGTTGCTTTTGCCTGAAAATCAGATATTACATAAGCTTGTTGTAAACTGCCCGGTTGCGTTTGTAAAAGGCTGAGCTGACGCGAAATTATTTGCTGCAGGTTACGGCTTTGCGCACTTATTTTAACTGCATCAACCGCATCGTTAAATTCCTGACGGTTGAGTAGTCGCTGGTGTTTACCCTCAAAATCTTGCGTGAGGATTTGAAAGCGATCATTTATAGCATACGCCGCAGCTATTTCTTTAGCTCTGCGCTTTGCTTCATCAAGCAAGCTTCCCTCAGGGTTAAGGGTTTGCATAGAATAGGAGTTGTCGATAAATACACTAACTGCCTGTTGCTGCCCGGGAGGAATGGTATTTTGGCTTGGCAAATACGGCTTGGCAAAGGCCAGCACTAAAAAACCAAGTGCCAATAAGCGGCTAAGCAGTATGAGCCGCTCGCGCAGGTTACGGCGCGACGACTGTTGTTCCTTAATGTCTTTAAGAAACTGAACATTACTGAAATTAACCTTTTTATACCGCCTAAAATTGAACAAATGCACTAGCACCGGAATAGCCAGTGTTATAAGCGCAAACAGAAAAGCAGGGTAGACAAAATGCATTCGGAAAATTTATACTTGCCGCTGGTGCTGCTAACAAATATACCCCAATAGCACTAACTTACAAAGCCATTGCTGGGTATTAACGTACTGCTGGCCTGAAAAGTGATGGTGAAAGCGCTTCCCTTACCGGGCATACTTTTGATTTGCAGCTTTCCATCCAGCTTTTTAATCAGATCACGAATCACCATTAAGCCAAAACCACTACCCTCTTCGTTCTGGGTACCTTTAGTTGAGTAATAATTTTCACTGTTAATACGCTCCAAAACGTCGGTACTCATGCCTATGCCAGTATCTTTTACGGTAAAACTGGTTTCATTGGCGGTAGTTTCGGCACTTATTTCGATACGGCCGCCAGCTGGTGTAAATTTTATAGCGTTGTTGAGCAGGTTTCTAAAAACAATACGCAGACTTTCAGCCTCGGTGAGCCAATTTAGCTGAGCCGGTAAAATGTTATCTACGTTAATATTTTTGTCGCTAATGGGTATTTTCTGCTCCTCGATAATGTTATCGGCTATCTGGTGCAAATTAACTTCAACTTTCTCGAGTGGAACACCACGCAATTGCGCTCTTATCCAAAACAACAAATTATCGGTCAAAGCCATTACACGAGTGTATTGTGCTTCCAACTGGCCAAATAGGTCTTTTGTTTCCTCCTGAGACAGTAAGCCTTCATTAACCAAGTGAACCAAGCTTTGCGTTGTGGCCAATGGTTTCCGCAAATCATGCGAGATGATAGACAGCAATTTATTTTTCAGGGCATTATCATCTTCCAGCTTTTTGTTTTGCTTGGTAATCTCGGTGTTCAGTTTATCCAGCAAAGCCAGGTTCCATTGAATCTCATTGTTTTTTGCATTAAGTTGAGTGGTATATTTCTTTGCCTTTTTGTAGTTGTAACCCAAAGCGAACACCACTATCACAAAAACAATTAGGAAACCGGTGTATAATAATATTACGCTCTTTTGCTGTTCCGATCTCTTTTGTGCCTTTTCAATATTTTGCTGTAACCTAACTTGCTGCTGCTCCTGCATCCGCAACGCATCAATAAAATCGCTTGATTCCTTGCGTTCCCTTTCGTTAATTGTATTATCTACATAAATAAGCTCATCCTGCCATTGAATAATAGCATCCTTATCGCGCCAGGCTTTGCTGACAGTTAACAGCAACTGTACCGATGTTTTCACCAATGCCAGGGCAGCAGTACTATCGGCTTTGCTATGAGCAAGCCTGGCAAAAGGCATAGCTTTATCAAATTCCTTTTTGCCAATATAAATTTTACTTAGCTCAATATATGACAATGCTTTGCCGTAAGTATCACCGGCTAAAGTATCCAGATGTAAAGCCTTATGTAAATAGTATATGGCCGAATCGGGCTTTTTCAGGGTTTGCAAAAGCAAGGCACGGTTATAATAGCTCTTTTTTTCACCATATCTATATTTTGAACGGCGACTCAAAAGATAAGCTTTGTCAAGAAAACGACGTGCCTCATCATACCGTTTCTGGTCTGCCTTAAGTAAGCCAAGCCGCAGTTGTATATTCACTACATCAATTGGCATATTTAAATCGGTAAACGTTTTCAACGTTCCGTATAGTAGTTTTTCAGCTTCTTTTAATCCGCCGCTTTTACGTTTTATGGAGCTGATATGCTGCTCGGCCCGGGCAACATTGTATATATCGTGATTGCGTCGACTTAGCTGCATAGAGCGATAATACAGCTCAAGAGCTCTTTTAGAATAGCCGCGCTGACTTAATACCTCGGCCTGATAAAGGTAAGCTATGGCCAGGCCTTTTAAATAATTATACTCGGTAGCCAGCAGCTCGGCCTGTGTAAGCAAGGTGAACGCCCTGCCCGCATCTTGCCTAATCAGTGGAACAGCTTTGTTGTTTAAAGAATCAACACGAGCAATAATGCGCGGGTGACGGCGCACAGAATCCTGCGCCCGCGCTGTTATCATAAACAAGCTCAAAAATAATGATAGCAGGCCTGTAACAAGCATTTTATTGTTTGTTATGTGGCCACACTTGTACATGATATATATAGTAATGATAGTAATTGTTGTTTTAGTTTGACTGAACTATTAACGGAATAAATCACTTTTTAATTTATTCAAACCCAGCCGTATAAGCATTTAATTTTTAGAGCTGAATACGTGTTATAACTATTGGTTGTTGCGCTTAAACTGATTTTTAATTTTTCATGTAAATAATGCGTCCAACTCGTTAAATGTTTGACCTTATATCTACTTAATAGTTTATACAAGGTTGTTATTAACATAATATACGGTATTTGACATGACTAAGACCGAACAAAATTTTTGGTGGTATGTTGTTTAAACGTCTATTTAAACATATATGGAATACAGAAAACTAGGAGAAACAGAGCTGGCGGTTTCGGCCATTACTTTTGGCGCATGGGCTGCCGGCGGATGGATGTGGGGCGGAAATGATGATCAGGATGCCATTAATGCCATGAGAGCAGCTTATGACGAGGGCATAACTAGTATTGATACGGCTCCCATTTACGGGCAAGGTAAAAGTGAGGAGCTGGTTGGCCAGGCTATTAAAGATCTTCCGCGCGATAAGGTGCAGATCTTAACCAAGTATGGTATGCGCTGGGATTTAGTTAAAGGCACATTTGGCTTCAAGTCGCAAGATAATAACGGCAACGACTTAGACGTATACAAATATGCTGGCAAGGAAAGCATTATTAAAGAGTGTGAAGACAGCCTTAAACGCTTGGGTACCGACTATGTTGATTTGTACCAGATACATTGGCCCGACGAAAGTACGCCTATAGCCGAAACAATGGAAGCTATTTTACGCCTGCAGGAACAAGGCAAAATACGGGAAGCCGGTGTAAGTAACTACAGCGTAGCTCAAATGCAGGAGGCCGAAAAGACGATTAAACTGGCATCAAATCAGGTTCCGTACAGTATGGTGAAACGCGACATAGAAGCCGACCTGGTGCCGTACTGCATCGAGAACCACAAAGGCATTTTAGCTTACAGCCCAATGGAACGCGGCTTATTAACCGGTAAAATGAAAGCTGGCCAACAGTTTGGCGAAGGTGATCACCGTGCCGGGCTAAAGTTTTTTAAGGATGAGAATATTAAGCGCACTAACGAGTTCCTGAGTAAAATTAAGCCGCTGGCTGACGAAAAGAATGCCACATTAGGCCAGTTGGTTATACGGTGGACAATTGAACGGCCGGGTATAACCGTAGCGCTGGTAGGTGCACGTAATGCAGAACAAGCCACCCAAAATGCTCAAGCCATTAATGTAAAATTAAGCGCCGAGGAGATAAATTTCATAACCGGCGAACTAGACAAATTAGAGTTGGTAGATTAATCACCAACTTCTACCTATTCTCCACTTGTAAAAAAAAGCCTTTCTTTTCTCATCAAATGGTTTAAAGAAAGGCTTTTAAATTATCTATGTCTTCTACGCTTTTTTGTAGTTTGTTTTTTGCGCGATGATGTGCGACGCTTGACCGACCTCCGGCTTGTTGATTTTTTGCGAACGCTTGAACTTTTAGAACCCGATTGAGTTTCCGTTTGCTGATTTCGACTTGCCACTGGTGCAATTGCTGTTTCTTTCGTTACAGAATCGGTACTTAACTGATCGGCCGAAAGGCTATTGCCCCTTAAAGTATATTGAATAAGACGCTTTTGAATAGGCTTTTTGGCCAGTGAGTCATTTTCATCATATACATCAAACTCGCGCATCAAGTTGCCGTCTTTGATAAAAAAGTTATCATTCCCCCTGTAACCTTTACGTTGCGAACGAGTAAGACGCGGAAAATCAATTTTGCGGGCATTATCGTCTTTATATTCAAAGGCAAATACCTCTGCTGCATTGGTGCTGTCGGCCGCCTGGGTATGAATGAACAGCTCCGGGTCGCCATCAGTATCCATATCGGCATTATAAACATCCACAATACGGCCTTCTAAGTCGCCTGTGGTGGTGGTATATTTCATGGACGCCGAATCCGACCGCAAAATTTCGAAAGCGCCCATACTTTCCGATCCTCTGCCCCATGCAAGCACATCATAATATTGCCCTGGAGACACCTCAATAGTTTTATGGAAACGGAACGGCGCCATTACCCTAGGAGCCTGCGTAGCAGCAGGTGCCGGCACCGATGCTTTGTCTGATGAGTTGCCTCCACATGCGGCCGCAAACGTCATATAGCCCAGCAGCAGGTATACGTATTGCTTCATTTTCATTAATCAGGTTTTATCAATAGTTTAAATTAGGGTTCTATTCTTCTTTTAATTGAACGATAGAATTATTGCAGACAGAAAATGCTTATAGTGCTCTGCAGTATGCCGAGGCCTTATTACTTTTAATTCACCATCGTTTCTGCCGAAAACTCGCCTTTAGGTTTGCCTGGCATAGTCAGGTACACCCGTAAGGTACTAAAAGCGCCGCCTTCAAAATACTTTAAAGTAAATTTATGCAATCCTTTTTGCAATAAAACTTCGCCTGGTTGCTCGTACAAGCTGTGCTTACCATCGTTATCTACCACCAACTGGTCATCGATGTAAATCACCGAGCCATCATCAGATTGGGTAGAAAAAATGTATTTACCATCAGCATCTATATTAAAATAACCCTCGTAAGTAACGCCAAACGTACGGTTAGCTTTTTTAAAGGCTGCTGTGTTAAATGTTTTTACCACGCCTGTATCTAAAACGCGTGCGCCATCCAACTGGCCTGTATTAGTAAACAACCCGGCAACTAACTCATATTTTACCCCAGGTATTTTACCGCCAAAGGTAACAGCAGGCAGAGGTGCACGATTATAAACCACTGTACGCGTTACTAAACTGCGCTTACCGCTTGGTGTAATAACGATTGTTTTTATCTCGCGGTATTGCTCTGCCGGAATATTTAACGTGAAAGGCTTAGTATAAACCAAATCTGTTGACGTGGGTTCATAGCCATCAATAGTGTAATAAATTTTGGCGCCTTCTACAGGTACTTTCAAGTTAACGGTTAATTGCGAGCCGGTGTATGATGTATCCTTAGCACCAATAGCCGCAGGTACACGATAATTGATATTGTTTTGATCTAACCAGGCCAAATGACCAGGCAAACGCGTTTCCGCAAAATCAGAATAGTTCTTGTTAGCAATGGGCGACCACGCCACTTCCGACAAAGCCATCATCCGTGGCAGCAGCATATACTCTGCCTTGGCTTCGGTACTTATGTATTCAGTCCATAAATTAGCCTGTACACCTAAAATATACTTTTGCTGAGCAGGGGTAAGTGCAGGTGTTAACGGATTATAAGCGTATGTTTTTGATAAAGGTGTAAAACCACCAATGCTTAGTGGCTCCAAATCAGACCTGGCCTGTGCATGGTCGAGGTACAAACCACTGCTGCTGGGCGTCATGATTACGTTATGGTTTTGTTTAGCAGCTGCTATCCCACCAGCTTCGCCGCGCCAGCTCATTACGGTAGCGTTAGGGGCTAGTCCACCTTCCAATATTTCATCCCACCCAATAATGCTGCGACCTTTGCTATTCACAAACTTTTCCATACGTTGTATAAAATAGCTTTGTAAACCATGCTCATCTTTCAGTTTCAGCCTTTTAATGATGGCCTGCGCCTCGGGCGATGATTTCCAAACAACTTTAGGCGCTTCGTCGCCCCCTATGTGTATGTATTTGCTCGGGAACAGGTCAATAACTTCGGTTAACACGTCCTGTAAAAAGCTGAAGGTTTTTTCGGTGGGGCAAAATATATTGTTAAACACCCCCCAGGTACCCGATACTTTATATTCTAGATTAGCATTGCAGCTTAGCTCTGGGTAGGCTGCAAGCGCAGCCATAGCGTGGCCGGGCATCTCTATCTCGGGCACTACGTTAATATACTTACTGGCTGCGTATTGTACTACCTCGCGTATTTGTTCTTGTGTATAATATCCGCCATAAGGCGTATTGTCAAACTGCTGGGGCATACGGTCATGGTAATTACCAATCAAAGTTTCGGCACGCTGGCTGCCTACTTGTGTTAAGCGTGGATATTTTTTTATTTCTATTCGCCAGCCCTGGTCATCGGTTAAGTGCCAGTGAAAAGTATTGAGCTTGTATGCTGCCATTAAATCCAGGTAACGTTTAACAAATTCTACCGGGAAAAAGTGACGGCAAACATCAAGGTGTATACCCCGGTAGCCAAAGCGCGGATAGTCTTCAATACGGGCACATGGTATTTTAGCAGTTGCGCTCCTTTCGAGCGGTAATAACTGCATTAGGGTTTGAATGCCGTAAAACAACCCAGCGCCTTTGCCTGCAATAGTAATTTGCTGCGGTGCTATAGTAAGACGATAACCTTCAGCTGGCAAATTTTCGGTACCGGCGGCAGTAAGCACAATGGCATTGTTGGCCGCATTACCTGTAAAAGCCTGCAAACGGTTTTTAAGCATATACTTATTTTGCAGGTAGCCGCTTAAAAATTGTACAGCTTTGTTGGTAATGGAGTCGGCTTGTATTATGGTTTCCTGGCTTAGCGTAAAGTAACCCGCCTGCTTTTGCAGCGTTACCGGGGCAGGTATGATACCCATGTAAGGGTCGGTTGGAGGCGTTTGAGCCTGCGAAGTGCTGATAGCTAATAAGATATTTAAACAGAACAGTAAACGGAACTTAAGAGACATAAAAAGATTTAACCAGTTTAATAACAACGAACCGTGAAGTTAATAGAATTTCGGGCCATTGCCATTCATTAGAACGAAAAAAGCATAATTCATGTTATAACGTGTTTCTTAAAAGCGTTCACTTTATAAGATATTACTTAAATACAAATGCCGGCCTTTCAGAACCAGCCTGTAGTATACCTTACTTAAATCTGCTTTTTAACTTTAATACAGGCATTTCAATAAAACGGTATGAAGCCTCCACCAAAAGCAAAGTCACAGCAATGCGGATAAGAGTTATAAGCAGTAAATTGGCTACACTATGATTCTCTCTAAATCTCTCAAAAAAGAAAAATATAGGCGGATGATAGATGTAGATTCCGTAAGATCTCATTCCTACCCAACGGGCAACTTTGTTTGTTAGAAGGCCATACTCGGGTAAGTTAATTGCAGCCAAAACAAAAAGACCGCATAACAGATTAGTGAACAGAAATCCGCCGTTATTGAAAAGACGGCTGTCTTTGTCGAGCGTAAAAAGCAAAACCGTAAATAGCATCATTACAAGTAAAAGCAGCGCTTTATAGTTAAGCTTTGAGTTATTAAAAAAACTGACGCCATTTAACTGGCAGTAGGCTAACACAGCACCTATCAGCATACAGTCAATCCTTGTAAATGTAAACCTGTACGTATCTATTCTAAATATACCGTAACTAATTACACCATCGTAATTAAATAAAAACAACCGGAGAGCACTTACTAGTACGATAAGTAACAATATGAAATAAATCCGGTGAGAAAACTTGAGCTTGCTAATCAAATAAAAGATTAAAGCGGGCCATATAAAGTAAAAATGCTCTTCGACCGATAACGACCACAAGTGACTCAAGGAACCCAACACATCTGGCGTGAGATTAGCAAAATAAAAAAAAGCGGCAAGTGATGCCAAATACCTGTTAGGATTACCGGGGTTTGTGTAGGACCAAAGTATATTGGCCAATAAAATACATACCAATAATGGTGGCAGCAACCGCAATAGCCGCCTGATATAAAATTTCTTAAATGACAGCTTCTTGGTATTAGCTATCTCAATCTCAAGTAGCGAAGTGATTAGATAGCCGCTTAAAACAAAAAACAGATCAACACCCAGCCAGCCGCCTTTTAACGTGCCATAAAAGCAGTGGAACAACAGTACAATTATGATAGCAAAGCATCTAACACCGTCTAAACTTTTTAGGTAAGTTAATTTTAATCTCATTAGCTTAAACATCCGGACGAGGTATATTATTGTATACTTCCGGAAAGGTCTAAAACTACAAAAATAAAGCTTAAATACAGGTTAACTGTATAATAAGGCATTCTTATAACCTGGTTAAATGTTGTAATAAATGCAAAAAGCCGCCTTTAGATTGGCGGCTTTTAAAAGTTTTTGTATTATGATCTTATTGATGAGCCATCATTTCTTCAGCTTCTTTAGCTGCTAAGTAACGCTCCGCATCGAGCGCGGCCATACAGCCCGTGCCTGCGGCAGTTACTGCCTGGCGGTAAACGTTATCCTGTGCGTCACCGCAGCAAAACACGCCTTCGATATTCGTTTGTGTAGTACCAGGCTTGGTTTTAATGTAGCCGGTCTCGTCCATATCAATCCAGCCTTTGAATATATCGGTGTTAGGATGATGGCCTATGGCTACAAAGAAGCCGGTTACATCCAGCGTTCTTTCTTCCTGCGTGCGGTTATTGATAATAACAACGCCGTTAACACCTTGCTCGTTACCTACAATTTCTTTGGTTTCGGTGTTATAAAGTACCTCAATGTTAGGCGTGTTCAATACCCGGCTTACCATTGCCTTAGATGCACGGAACTCCTCGCGGCGTACCAGCATATATACCTTGCGGCAAAGTTTTGACAAGTAAGTGGCTTCCTCGGCAGCGGTATCACCAGCGCCTACTATGGCTATATCCTGACCGCGGAAAAAGAAACCGTCACAAACCGCACAGGCTGATACACCAAAGCCATTAAACTTTTGTTCAGACTCCAGTCCCAGCCATTTTGCTGATGCACCGGTTGAAATGATTACAGTATCGGCCAAAATGGTCTTAACCTCGTCAACTACAACTTTATGCGGCAGGCTCGAAAAATCTACAGAACTTATGTATCCGAACCGGATATCCGAACCAAAGCGCTCGGCCTGCTTACGCAAATCTTCCATCATTTCAGGGCCCATTACACCATTAGGGTAGCCCGGAAAATTTTCAACATCGGTGGTTTGGGTAAGTTGGCCGCCAGCCAGCATACCTGTATATAAAACAGGTTTAAGATCGGCGCGGGCAGCATATATTGCTGCAGTATACCCCGCAGGACCTGAACCTATAATTAAGCACTTTACGTGTTCTGTATCTTGAGACATCAGCATAAGTATTAAGCTACAAATTTAAGCTTTTAATGCCTATACCACAAATGCCATACCGTCAATTAATTGACATGATTATTATGAGATTGCCCTTATAAAAGGAGCATTTATCGGTGGTAGGAGTAACAACTTGTCAGTTATTTAAATCAGTTTACTTTATAAGATAACCTCATGCGCAAGCCATGGGTATACTGGTCAGCGCATTTACATGGCATCCCTAAAATTCAATATTTTAATTCTTCCCTTCTGTCTTTTTGGTTAACAGCTCTATAATCTTTTCCTTGTCTTTTAGCTGGCTTTTTAACTGTTTAATTTGCTTTTTCAGGATATCGCCCTCGTTACTGTAAGATACCGATGGCTCGGCCAGTTGCAGATTGTCCCCTGCCATTTGGTAAGAATTACCTGCTTCGGCTAACTGGTTGTTTAAAAAAGCAGGTAGGGGTATTTGCAAAACCTCGCTTATCTTTTTGAGCGTTTTAACTTTAATGCTGTCTGTAGCCAACATCTTGTAAAAGCCCGCTTCGGTCATTTCAATTTGCTTGGATAGTTCAGCTAAGGTCATACCCATGGCTTTTGTGCGTATTCTGATATTACGCTCAATTACACCAAATAAATTATCAGGTTGTTTTTCAGCCATTTAAAAAATTTTAAGAAAAAAAAGTTTATTAACTTTACACTTTTACTAAACTTTAATATAGCTTAGTGGTTGTAATATATTACAAAACTTGGAAAATATTTTCTTTTTGAAGAATTTATGGATGAAATTGAATTTAAGTACCGTATAGAAGAACTGTTGAACCAGCTTTCTGTTAAACAATACCGACAAGCCGTACGCTTGATACCACAATACTTAGCCGTTAGTCCTAAAACATTTGCCAATTACAGAAATATCAGGTTGAACGACAGCCGCGACATTCCTCATGAAAAAGTTGCTATTATGGAAAAACTGTTTGCCCTGCAACCTGGCGAACTACAAAATTTTACAATAGACGCTTCTCCAATCTTTTAACTATTCAAAAACCAAACAATTAACTACACCTTATTACTGGTCTACCATGCCGTATATAAACGACGATTATTTTATTTCTTTGCTGGAAGAACAGCGCCGTAATCAGTTAGCTATTGATGAGCAAATTCAGGTAGAGCTCCTGGGCCTTACCGAGAGCATTGTAGCCAAACAACTGAGACGCAGATACATGGAACACCTGGCTATCCGGATATTGCAGATCGACAGCTTCCTGGAGCAGTGGCTCAATGGTATTCATTTACCGTCAGACCGGCCAGTAGAATAGTTGTGATTATTTAATTGTCCGCTTTATTACAACTTTCGCAACCTCATGCTCGGTTAATTCCGAACTCAACTCAGGTTGCGGTCTTTAAACCATACGTCGTCGGGTTCGGCTTTAAATCCGTCCATCAGGTTCACCAATTCTATAGCGCTGGCCGAGGTTAATACCAGGTCGCGGTTTACAGGCTTTAAAAAACGTTGCTCTACCATTACGTCCATTTGCTTCAACAGAAAATCATAAAATCCGTTTACATTTAAAATACCAATTGGCTTTTGGTGCAAGCCCAGTTGCAGCCAGGTGAGTACTTCAAAAAACTCTTCAAGCGTACCAAAGCCACCCGGTAAGGTGATAATACCATCGCACAAATCATTCATCATTTGCTTGCGCTCATGCATATTTTGCACCACATGCAACTCTGTTAAACCGGTATGCCCAACCTCCTTGTTCAATAAAAACTCGGGGATAACACCAACCGCCTTACCACCGTTTTTAAGGACCGCATTGGCAATCATACCCATTACCCCTACCCGACCACCACCAAAAACTAAAGTAATATCGCGACTTACCATTACTTGTGCCAATTGGTCTATGGCCTCGGTTAGCATAGGGTCGCCGTTAAAGTTGGCACCACAGAATACACATATAGATTTCATGAGAGGAATTAAGTAGTTGAGTGGGTTAAACAAGTTTCTTATTTACTTACTTGTAGAAAGCTTGTCCAAAAGTAAGTAACGTTCCGGATATTTTTCGCCTTGTGCCCTGCTCTCTACATCTATAATCATAACCTGGCGTGGGGTGGTACTTTGCAAAGTGTTCCAGGCGGGTAAACCTTTACCGTTAGGGTTGCCGGTTTTGATAAAGTTTACAAAGTAGTTCTGCAGGGTTTCCGACACTTTGAAATCATCAGGCGTCCAGTTATAAGCCTTGTTGTAGCGCAGGTTTCCAAGTGCATACTCAATCTCGGCCGAGTGTACGGCGCCTGGAGATTTGGCCGGGTCTCCTCGTTTACGGGTATAATAATAACGGTATACCGGTTTCCCTCCGGTTTTGCTATGGAGGTCGGTGAGTTTCCAACTGGCAAAAGCAATGAACCGATCAGATGCCAGGTCAGTAGCTGCCTGTTCAACTTCGGCCCCGTCTTTGGCCGCGTAGGCCTTCAATACTGCTGCTGCATTTTCTGCATAAAGCTTTTGAACGGCCAGTTGATAGGCATTAACCGTTACAGAGTCCTTACCCAGTATAGCCCGGTAACCGCTTTCGGCCGAATTCCAACCGGCTAATAAAGGCACTTTCATTTGCTGCCCGGCATTAAATATCTCCGAAGGCGTTTTGGGTAAAAAATAGCCGTCAACAGTAGTCGGAAAACGTGTGGCGGCCGATAGTTCAAGAAGCTTGTCGGCAGGCATATTTCGCAAATGGGCCAGCGAAGAAACACCAACCTGCGTCGCAAACTTCACGCCCACCTGTTCAGCATCAGCCAGTGGTACAGGCGACAGGTTACCCATTAATGAACCGCTTTCGGCAATAGCACCGGCAAACAAGCCTTTGGATAACGGTGATGCCATTTGCCCGCTTACCGACATAGAGCCGGCCGATTCACCCGCTATGGTTACTTTTTTAGGATCTCCACCAAAGGCTGCTATATTTTTTTGAACCCACAATAAAGCAGCATGCTGGTCCATTAAGCCATAATTGCCGGATGAGTGGTTGGGCGATTCTTTAGTCAGTTCGGGGTGAGCCATAAAGCCAAAAACACCCAGGCGGTAATTCACCGTAATAGCTACGATACCTTTGGTTGCCATACTTTCACCATCGTACCGCCCCTCAGAGCCATCGCCTGCTATAAAACCGCCGCCATAAAAGTATACCATTACCGGCAGGCGCTCTTTAGCAGATTTGGCGGGCGTCCAAACATTCAGGTATAAACAATCCTCGCTCCTGCCATCGCTTCTAAAAATCATATCGCTGTAAATAGCACGCTGCATAGCCTGCGGACCAAAATGATCGGCTTTGCGCACGCCCTCCCAGTTTTTTGGCGATTGCGGCGCCGCCCAGCGCAGGTTACCTACTGGCGGCTGTGCAAACGGCACACCTTTAAAGGCCCGTATGCCGCTAGCCTCCGTTACACCCTGTAGTACGCCATTAGCCGTTTTAATTTGAAGACTACCGGTTGTTGCCGTTTGGGCATGTACACTTATGACAAAAAATGTCAGAAACAGAATATTCAGAACTCTCATATATTTTGCGCTTTGGAGATGCGGTTAATTGGTAACGCAAATTTATAGTAATTGATGAACGTTTGGATTACTTTATTTACCACAAGGCAGATGAAATTGTAAAAAGTGCGACACAAAAAAAGCCCGGCTTTGCCGGGCTTTGATAAGATTACACTTTATCTAAAGGTTATTGTTTGGGTTTGCCATCGGCGTCCAATTCAACAATTGGGTAGCCCAACTTTTGTAAGCCTGGCAGTATACGTGCCTTATCACCAACTACCAGAATAACCATTTTATTGGTATCCAGGTATTTTGCCGATAACTGGTTCAATTCGGCTGGTGTAATGGTTGATAAGATTTTGTTTTGGTCATCAACGTATGTTGGCTTCAAATCATACTCCAGCAAGCGCGAGATGAAAGCTGCTTTCTGGTCGTTGGTTTCATACCGACGGGCATCACTTTGTCCTATCGAAGTTTGGGTAAACTTCAACTCCTCAGGGGTAATACCGTTTTGCTGATAATTACGTATCTCTTTCATAAACTCAACAACCGAACTGTCGGTGGCAGTGGCTAATACACCTGCAGAAGCGGTAAAATCGCCGCCATATTTGTTTGAGCTAAAGCCTGAGCGTGCACCGTAAGTCCAGCCGCGTTTTTCGCGCAGGTTTAAGTTAATATGGCTGTTAAAAGCACCACCTAAAATATAGTTGGCAATAATTAATTTATAATAATCGCCGGTTGGGTCGTAGTTCAACTTATCCAGGTAACCTATACGAATCTCAGACTGAGCCGCTCCCGGAATATCAACCAAATACATAGTTGTTTTATCAAACGTTTTACCTTCGACCGGAGTTGGAAGGGATACTTTTTTATCTGCCCATGAGTTAAGGAAGGCTAGATTACCTCTTGCAGTTCCCTGGTTCACGTCGCCAACAATCACAATTTGAGTTACCGAAGGTGAAAAATACTTATCGTAGTAATCCTGTACGTCCTGCAATGTAATGCCGGCAACAGTTTCCTCATTACCGCCTGTTGCATAAGTGCGCACATTATCAGTACCGTACAGTATTTTACTATATACGCTTGATGCCACACCTGCTGGTTGTGTTTTAGCTTGCTTAAAGCCTTCCAGCGTTTGTTTTTTTATACGGTCCAAAGCATCCTGCGTAAACTTAGGGTTCAGCATTCGTTCCTGCAGCAACGTCATGGTTTTAGGCAGGTATTTAGTTAACGAAGACACGCTGATGCCGATATTATCAAATCCGGCGTAGATAAAGATCTGGCTACCCAATTTATTCAGTTCAGAAGTGATCTGCTCTGCTGTATAATTCTTAGTGTCTTCATTCATCATTCGGGCAACAATACCCGCCAAGCCTGCTTTGCCAGGGTTATTAATGGCATGCAAACCACCGCCTTTAATAGAGATATCCATAGACACCGATGGAATTTCGCTGTTTTGGGTACCTAATATCTTAATACCGTTAGCCGTTGTTGCCGACCATATAGCCGGAACTTTTATAGCAGGGTTAGCACCGTTACCAGGTTTAGCAGCACGGTCAAAGTTATCGGTTGGCTTTTTATAAGTTAAGCCAGCGTAACCATAGTCGGGCGCTTTGTAACCAGCTGTGTTAACGGTATAATTATCGGCAGCAACGGGTTGCAAGGCACCACCTTTTGGCAATACACTTAATATAACCGCAGGTTTGCCTTTAACGTACTTGTTATACACACGCATTACATCCTCTTTGGTAACTGCACGTATATCGGCCAGTTCACGGCCAATTTGATTTGGGTTACCAGTAAGGTATTGCGCTTGCGCCAGTTCAGATACCTTACCACTAACGCTCGAAAGGCTGTTGATGTAGTTGGCTTCGGCACTTGCTTTAAAACGCACCAGGGCTTCGTCGCTAACACCAGTTTTTTCAAACTCAGTCAACGATTCGTCTACCAGTTTCTTTGCATCAGCCAAAGTTTGACCGGGGAAAGGAACTACACGGATGGTAATTTCGCCGGCCAGTTCGGTATTTGATGAACCCATTGATGCTTGGGCAGCTTTACGGGTTTTTACAAAGTTTTTGTAAAAGATGGAATTTCTTCCCTGACCGATAATTTCTGATAAAGCATCCAGCGGAGACATGTCTTTATCATACACCTTAACACCCGGATAGGTGATAGATAACAAAGGCAGCTTAGCATAATTGTCGGTATATGACACATAGCGGTCGGCTGTTAAAACCGGTGCCGGGAATGATGCATTTTTAACAACCGGGCCACGAGGGATGCTGCCAAAATACTTGTTTACTAATGCCAGCGTTTGTTTGGGATCCAAATCGCCACCAATGGTAATGGTTGCGTTATTAGGGCCGTACCAACGTAAAAAGAAATTCTTTAAGTCGTTTACACCAACTTTGTTTAACTCCTCAATGTAACCAATGGTTAACCATGAGTATGGATGCCCATAGGGATAAAGGTTTTTGGACGTGTATTCGCCTGCCAAGCCATACGGGCGGTTATCGTAATTTTGTCCGCGCTCGTTTTTCACGGTAGCACGCTGCACTTCAAATTTTTGCTGCGTTACGGCATCTAATAAAAAGCCCATACGGTCGGATTCCAGCCAAAGCATTTTTTCAAGCTGGTTGGCCGGTACGGTCTCGTAGTAGTTGGTACGGTCGCGGTTGGTTGAACCGTTAAGGGTACCGCCCGCTTCAGTAATAATTTTAAAGTGATCACCATTCGCCACATGATCGCTTCCCTGAAACATCATGTGTTCAAAAAAGTGGGCGAAGCCCGATTTACCTATCTCTTCGCGTGCCGAGCCTACATGGTAAGTTACATCAACATGCACTAAAGGGTCAGAGTGATCTTCGGCTAAAACAACGGTTAATCCATTGGGGAGCACGTACTTTTCATATGGTATTACCAGCTCAGTTCCCTTGCGGGTAACTTTTTCGACCAGTTTAGGCTGACCGCCGGTTTGAGCAATTGCACCCAACGACATTAATGCCACCGCAGGTACCAAAAGCGCACTTTTAAAAGATTTATTCATTTGTTTAAGGGTTGGTTTAACTATGTTTTACGTTAATTTTTTGGCGTAATAATATTAAGGATATTAAAACTCAAAAGGAAGCGAAAAGCAATTGTAACTAACTTGTGACAAACAACACACTCTTAGCCAAAAAAAGGTATTGGCAAATAAAAAAAGCAGGTTATCAGCTGCTATATTGCAACAATAACCTGCTCAGTTTATGCTTATCAGGATAATTACCTGGTGTAGTTAGGCGCTTCTTTAGTAATGGTAATATCGTGTGGGTGCGACTCACGTATACCTGCAGCTGTAATGCGTACAAAACGTGCCTTTTGCAGCGCAGCAATATCTTTGGCGCCACAGTAACCCATGCTGGCTTTTAAACCACCCACAAACTGGTAAGCTACCTCGGCAAGCGTACCTTTAAACGGCACCCTGCCAACAATACCCTCGGGCACTAATTTCTTTATATCATCTTCCACATCCTGAAAATAGCGGTCCTTTGAGCCAGATTCCATGGCTTCGATTGAACCCATACCCCGGTATGATTTAAAGCGACGGCCTTCGTAAATGATGCTTTCGCCAGGTGATTCCTCTACCCCTGCAAACAGCGAGCCTGCCATTATTGAACTGGCACCCGCGGCAATGGCCTTAGCAATATCGCCGGTATGTTTTATACCACCATCGGCAATAACCGGAACACCGGTACCCTCAAGCGCTTTGGCACATTCGTAAACGGCATACAATTGGGGTACACCAACGCCGGCTATAATACGCGTAGTACAAATACTACCCGGACCAATACCTACTTTAACCGCATCAGCACCAGCCTCGGCCAGGGCTCTGGCAGCATCGCCGGTGGCAATGTTGCCGGCTATTACCTGTAACTCGGGGTATTTGGATTTTACTTGCTTTAACTGGTTAATAACCCCTTTAGAGTGGCCGTGTGCCGTATCAATGGCTATTACGTCAACACCGGCTTTCACCAGGGCATCTACGCGTTCCATAGTATCGGCGGTTACGCCCACAGCAGCTCCTACCCTTAACCGGCCATGCTCGTCTTTGCAAGCTATAGGGTAGTTTTTAAATTTCTGGATATCTTTAAAAGTAATTAACCCGCATAAACGGCCTTCACCATCTACAACCGGTAATTTTTCTATTTTTTGATCTTGCAGTATTTCCTCTGCCTGCATTAACGTAGTACCCTGGGGTGCGGTGATCAGGTTATCAGTGGTCATTACCTCGCGCACCGGCTTGCTCATTTCTTTCTGAAAACGCAAATCGCGGTTGGTAACAATACCTTTTAGTTTATGGTCGGCATCTATAACCGGAATTCCACCTATGCGAAACTCGCGCATAATTTTGAAGGCATCGGCTACAATGGCATTTTCATCCAGCGTTACCGGGTCCTGTATCATACCACTTTCAGACCGTTTTACTTTGCGCACCTCATCGGCCTGGGCCTGTATGCTCATATTTTTGTGCAGCATACCTAAACCTCCTGCCTGTGCAATAGCAATAGCCAGTGCCGATTCGGTAACCGTATCCATAGCGGCCGAAACAATTGGAATGTTTAGCTTAATCTTTTTGGTTAGATACGAGGCGGTATCTACTTCGCGCGGTAAAACTTCAGAATATGCCGGTAAAAGTAAGACATCATCATACGTTAAACCTTCGGCAACAAATTTGGAGGGGTCGAGCTGCATGGCAAATAATTATTTGTTATTTGCCGGGCAAAGGTAATGTTAAATATGCAGATGTGCAAATAAGCCTGTTTGCCGACGCAGCGAAATGACAATTGGATGTGCAAGCATCTCATCAGTTCATTATAGATTTTTAAAACTATGACCATCAAACTTGCTATCACAACTTATAACGCTGGTTTGCACATTGCCTAAACAAAAAACAGCCATGTATCAACATGGCTGTTTATTCACTCTGCACCTTAAAATCACACTCACATTACTGATGCTATTAATACAAACCAAATGCCACTTTTAACTTTTTGAGAAATAAATTTTACTTCACATTAATATTAGTTAATCCCGACTTATTTCAGAGACTTTTAAACGTTTTGACCGCCGCAAACACTATGAATAGTGATCATGAAACAATATTGATGTTCAATCTATGTAGTCACTCCTGCATAAATTAGGACATTTTGCACTATATAACATACCTCAGTAACTAAGCATACAGCACCATTCATCATAAGTCCAAGTTTGTCTCGGCCTCTGGCTTTTCCTCTGTTTTTCAACGCTGTTTCTTTTTCTCTTCGTTTTCTTTTTTCATACGGTCACGCACGCCATCTTCAACTCCTCGGCCTGTTGACATAGGCTGATGAACGGAGCCTGAGGTTGCCTCCTTAGGCATGGATTTTTTATACTGTTGTTTGTGTACGATATTCCCGGAAAGCCACTCGGTAAAACGCGGAAATAAACGGTGCGAATTACGGGCACCGCGGGCTTTCCAGCCAACGGGCAGTTCTTTACGCGGCCGCAGGGATACGCGGATGACCGCATTTACCACTTTCTCGGGCCCATCCATAGCAGCCATGCGCGCAGTACCGCCACTATAATTGGCCGCGTGGCCCCAAAAAGGGGTATCAACCGCCCAGGGTTCAACGGTAACTACCTTGATTTGTTTTAACCCGCTCAGGCGCAATTCCTGGCTTAGTGCTTCATCAAATTTCAGTATAGCGCCCTTAGTTGCCGCATAAGTTGCATGATAAGCCAGCGGACTTTCGCTTTCAACAGACCCCATATTAATAAGCGTACCGTACCCCTGCGCTTTAAACAGTTTCACAGCGGCGTAGCTGGCATAAATAACACCTTTCAGGTTTACGTCAATTACCTTAGCCTGGTCTTCAAGCGGTATCTCCCAAAAGCGGCCAATGGCACCAACACCCGACATGTTTACCCATACATCAACTTTGCCATACTGCTTCACAACGGCTGCTGCCAGGTTTTGTACGTCGTCAGGTTTGCTAATATCGGTTGTTACCACCATAGCCGTACCGCCATTAGCACGTACTTTACCGGCCACTTCCTCCAGCAGATCGGTACGGCGGCTGGCCAGTACCACGTTGGCACCATAGGAGCCCAACTGCTCGGCCACACCACGGCCAAACCCGCTCGACGCACCTACAATGACATAGGTTTTACCTTTTACTTTAGCCTGGCCAGATGAACCTAATTTAGCGGTGGCGCAACCCGTAAGCATAAACCCCACAAGCAGGCAAAATGCAAAGCTGATGTAAAATTGTTTTAGCTGATGTTTTTGAGATTGTTTAACAGCTAGCGTGAGTTTGCTTAGACAGCCGTTTGTGTTATTTAATAAATGCGCAATCATATTTCTCTGTATTTATTTAAAGTGCAATTGAACGTGCTTTTTAAATAAGGGCTGATATATACAGGGGAGCGGCTATGATGCTTAAAAATATTTCATACTAACCAATTAAACAGGGGATAGTTTGGAGCGCATGTTTTGAAATTTGATGTGACCGGTAAAAAAGAAAAAGGGGAATTGCAATTAGCAATCCCCCTCCCTTTATAGTTCCACAGTATGGATTATGGCCTATTTTGTAGTACCATACAACTGGTTAAACAACAGTTTAAATGTACTATGTGCCTGCGCACGGAAAGTAATCTCCGGACCGAATACATAAAGCTTACCTGAACCATAAGGCGCTACAAAAGCGGCCATTGAACCTTTCAAGTATTTTTGGCCCCATGCCCAGCCGCTGCGTAAAGGCTTGTCGGTTGTATAGGTGGCCAGAGCCTTGATACCTTGTGCATTTGCATTGGGGTCAACCTTAAATGCCGGACTACTATCGAACATTACATCGCCAATGGCTGGCATACCCCAGGTAGCAGGCTGGGTGGTATCATACGTTACTTGTAATACGCTGCCAGGTATGTAAAATTTGTCGCCAGGCAAAGGCCTTTCTTGTCCGTTTACGGTTTCGGTTAAGGCATTTTTTACCGGCAATTGCAGGTGGTAAGCCAGGTTGGCGCTGCTGCCAATGGTTACAATGCTGCCACCTGCCTCTAAAAAGGCTTTCAGCTGCGGTACCGATTTATCGGCCGTAATGCGGCCGGTTTGCGTACGGTATTCGGCTGGTAACTCGTCGGGGTTAGGTGCGCGGCCGCCGAACTCGCCAAAGCCGCCGCCCTGACGTGGGTTTGCCGATGGGATAGCGCCGCCTACAAACACCAATACATCATACTTGCTTTTCAGGGCACCGGCATCAATTTGCTGGGCGTAAACGCGCTCAAAGTCAAAGTGCTGCTGTTCCAGCAACCAGCGTATCCATCCTGAAGGGATAGAACCGCCGTAAGTGTCCCACAAGCCAATGCGCAACTTATTTACCTTAACTGCACCCTTTGGTTTCTTGTTGGCAATAACTGCCTTTATACCAGTATTAGTTATTTTAGACAAAGCATTATGTGCTGCATCGCTTGCCGGAATGTAGAATGCACCAGCAGCCATACCTTCGGTTGCTGTTGGTACGCGGTACACATCAACACCAGCTTTCAGCAAATCATTCACGGCCGTAAAAGCGTTATTCACTTCGGGGCTAATAAGGTAACCGGCTTTGGCTACGTTAGGTGTGGCATGCAGCGGTGGTGTTTGCAGTTGGCCATAAGGCAGGCGTTTAAACGGCCCGTCAAAACCATCCAGCATACGGTCAAATTTAACGCCCATCTGGAATGCAAGTGTCCAGCCAGCGTTATCATAAGGGCGAATTGGAGGACCTCCGGGATATTGAAAATCGTTAGGGTGATCCTGCGGCTCAAACATATCCAGCACATGCGGACGGAAAGGCTGATCTGTTTTAACAATATAAGAGCCAGCCGGATAACTCACGCCATTCACTTTAAAATCGGCAGTAGCTTTTTGGATAACTATACCCGCACGCACCAGCGTATTAATGAATTTTACAGCTGTAGGAAAATCGGCCTGGTTAGCCGGGATGATATATCCACGCGGATCACGTAGTGTTGGGTCTTTCAGTACCTGGTCATAATATTTAAGCGGCACGCCGCCAAACCCGCGGCCACCCGCACCGGCAGTTTGCCCGGCAGGCTGATCTTTACGATAGGCTGCATTAACAGAATCAGCACGTTTGGGTGATAAAGTCCAATTATCTTTACTACCCCGGTTAATAGAATTTTTACCCATTACATACATGTTGTACAGTAACAGGTCGCGCTGGCGCACGGCATAGCCCAAAACCGCATAGTTTAACGACAGTGAATAATCTATAGACTGCTTATAGTGCCACGGCTGTGGCGTAACCGGAAACGGCGTATTACTGCTTGGTATTAAACGCTCGGGCACCAGGGGCACGCTGGCCGGGGTTGGGTTGCCAATAATTTCGGTTAGCAAACCCACCATATTGTGAAAGTAAGTGGTAGTGCGCAAGCCGCCGTTCCACCAGGTAGAGAAAGAGGTGCCGTTACGCTCGGTATAACCGGGTTTATTTTCGGCATTTAGACGGCTACTCATGGCGGCGCCTAAGGCATCAATACTGGTTACCAGCAGCGGATCATACACGTAGTTGAATGGATCGCGGTAAGGCGGGCCAGCCACTACCGAACCAGCCGGACCGGTTTGGTGATGATTGTACACAATTTGCGGAAACCACTCTAAATATTGCTGACGCGTAATATTTTGTGATTCTTTCATGTTCATCATGTAAAAATCGCGGTTGTTATCATGTCCTATATACTTTTCATACAGGCGCGGAATGTTCATATTACGCTTGGCCGGGTCTTTTTGGCTCATGTACCAGCTCGATACCAGCTCCTGCCCATCGGGATTGGCATGTACCAGGAGGATAACCGCATCATTTAATATACGCATGGTTTCTGCATCAGTACGGCTGGTGAGTTCGTAAGCGGTTTCAATTAGCTGGTGTGTACCTACGGTTTCGGTAGCATGCAAGCCGCCATCAATCCAAACAATAGCTTTACCCTGAGCTGCGAGGCTTTTAGCCTGTTCATCGGTCAGATTTTCGCTGAGCGCCAGTTTGCGCGATATATCTTTGTATTTATCTAAGTTTTTAATGTTTTCGGGTGATGAAACGATCAGCATCCACTGGTGGCGGCCTTCTTCGGTTAGGCCAATATCAACCAGCTTGGTACGGGGTGATGCAGACAGCTTTTTAAAGTAGGCTTCTGTTTGGGTGTAAGTTGCCAGTTGGTAATCGTCGCCTATGTTGAACCCAAAGTGCTCTTTGGGCGAGGGGACGGTTTGCGCCTGCACAGCCGTGGTAAGCCACACCGTGACGGCGAGAGTGCCGAGTAAGTTTAGTTTCATCAGGAAAGGAGTTTTAGTTTTACTCTCCTAATGTACTTAAAATGATAACCGCTTACATGTAACTTTTTTGTGGGAGCCCTGCGTAAAGTTAAGTTTATCAAGAGTCTTTAACTCATTGCCAACGTCCGTTTTGAGGGGGCTATAAAAGCGTTTTTCTCAACCTAAGTGCTTGTTTATTAAAGCTAACTCTTAGTTACCGGCCGTCACCTCCGTTACTTTAATAAGAAAGTTACGATCGACCATTAATCGCCCTGTAGCATTGGTAACGGTCAATGTTTGCCACTCGGTTGTGGGATTAATAACTGTAACGTTAGAGGGATCGAATGATATCTTAAGTGGCATATCAAAACCATCTACACAGCCCCACCAGCGATAATGTAATTTACCTGCTTGAAAATAATACTCGAGAACCGGAATTTTAGTTGTCTGTAAATATTGGGCAAAAACTTTTGAAAAGTCCTTTTTTGTATATCCGTTAAGAAGCTTTAAGATTTGTCCGGTATTTATGACCTGGTGATAAAATTTTCGGTTTATTTCATGTAGCCAGCCTCTAAAAACGGAATCGCCCACAAGCTGCCTTATGGTATGAAGCATGGCGCTTCCTTTGTAATACTTGTCTGATGTGTTTGTTCCTAAAATGGGGCTGTCGTTTTTTATCCTTTTCCATGTACCAAGTGCATACTCATTTCCAGCCTCCCTGCCAAACACAAAGTCGGTATACAAAGTCTCGAGATATTTAGTAAATCCTTCATGTATCCAGGTATCGCCATAAGTGGCCGCTGTAATGCTGTTTCCAAACCATTCATGCCCGCTTTCGTGAACCAGCATAAAATCCCATTTCAGCCCCCAGCCCGTTCCAGATATGAAGTCCTTTCCCCGATACCCATTCTGAAATCCGTTACCATAAGCAACTGCGCTTTGATGTTCCATTCCGGGCAATGGCGCCTCTACCAGCTTATAACTGTCGGCGTAAAATGGATAAGGCCCTAACCAGTATTCAAAAGCGCGCAGCATCGTATCTGTCTGTTTAAAATGCTCCTTACCTCTATTTAAATTATAATCTAATACCCAAAAGTCGCAATCAAGTACCTTGTTCAGCCCGGCATATTGCTTATGCCAGGTTACATAATGGCCAACATACGGAACGATGTTATAGCTGTTGATGGGGCTCTTAACCACCCACGTATAGGTAGCGGTTCCGTTATTACTGATTCTCCTTTTAAGCCTCCCGTTGGCTACTGCTACCAAAGTATCTGGCACGGTAATGTCGAATGACATGCCATTATCAGGTTCATCAGCCAGGACATCCTTACAAGGCAGCCAGATACTTGCCCCTGATCCTTCACAGGCTACACTGATCCAAGGTCTGCCTTTTTCATCTTTAGTCCATATCCAACCGTTATCAACCGGCGGATTCAAAGCCTCCCGAGGTTTTCCTTCGAACTGGATAATTATGGTATGCTTTTCCCCTGCTTTAATAACTTTAGGAAAGATAATTATATAGGCGCCCTCAGTTTTTCTTTTAAATAAAACATCCCTGTTATTCCAAACTACGCGGGTAATTTTCATGGGCTGTTGTAGGTCAACCTGCAAAGAGGCCCCGGCGTGTTTTGCCAGAAAAGCAATATGATTTTCTCCGGAAATAGATTTTTGACGATAATCAGGAGTCACAGCAATCCGGTAATGCGTTACATTCCACCAAGATTGTTCTGTTACGGTGTCTGATAAAACCAGTTCCGTACGCACACTGGAGCTATTTTGTGTTTTACCGTTTGCGTAAAAAGCGGTAAAAAGCAAAGTATGTAATAAGAAAGACAATCTGATAAGTGAAAATAGGCTCAGCATGTAGTTTGTGATATTTCGGTCTTTCATAAAGGTAAGGTTTTACGCATTAGCAAGTCCAAGAAACTCACTTATTGCTTGAGTCCGACTAATCTAAAATCAACATCGGTACGGCTAGTTAGCTCGTAAGCGGTTTCTATTAGCTGATACGCAGATCAAAATTACTGTGATTTCAGCTTGGCAGCCGGATTGAACCGTACAGCCTGATTGATTTGCAAACAAACAGTTACCAGTACTATACTAATAGAGATGAACAACGCGGCTAAAAATGGAGAGATGTTCATGCTAACGCGATAGGCAAATGTTTCTAACCACCTATGCCCAACTATAAAGGCAATAGGCCAGGCTATGCAGTTGGCCATTAATACGATGTAGAAAAACGGCTTGCTTAAGTTAATTATCAATTGCTGTGTATTAGCGCCAAGCACTTTTCTGATAGTTGTTTCTTTCATACGTACACGAATAGCTTGCGCTGCCAATGAGAAGAAGCCAAGAGAGGCAATAAATACTGCTAAAGCCGAAAAAAAAGTCAACACGGTTTGTAACTGCTCCTGCTTTACAAAAAGCTGTCCGTACAACTCGTCCAGGAAATGATAATTAAAATTGTCGCCATCGAGCTTGTTGATATCAACCCATCTTTTACCCAGGGTTTTTAAAATTGCCGGAATCCGATTGGCCTCTGCACTGATCATAATTTGCGTTTTTGACAATCCGCAGTTATCGTTCATTAAGTAAACGGTAGGCTGAATACTTTCCTCAAACCCTTGAGATTTAATATCTTTTACTATACCAATTATTTTGTATGAAGCTCCGCAACCCTGTATGCTACCACCAACAGGTTCCTTTAAATTCATTGCTTTGGCGGCAGATTCGTTAATCACTGCATTTAAAGAATCGCCTGGAATGGGGGAATTAAAAATGTGTCCGGCTTTTAATTTGATATTTAAGGTTTCGAAGTAATTGTAATCTACACCAATAGTATTTAAAGCATAGGGTTTGCCCTGAACTGCGTACTCATGTGTAACCGGCAATATGCCACCCGGAACATTCGTTGCTACAGTGACTTCTTTTACACCTGGAATTTCTTTGATCCTATTCCGCACAGGTTCGAAAGTTTTAGGGTTGTTATATAAGGCCAGATTATCAATGTATAACACCTGTTTAACTGTAAATCCTGGGCTTTCAGTCTTCATAAAAGTTACCTGCTGATTAATAACCACCAGCGTAATTATAAACGTAATGGCAATAGTGAACTGAAGTACGGTTACTGCGCTTCGTATCCAGGAAAGCTTTCCTTGCTTTGCAAGTTGGTTGCCCCGTAATACTTCTACAGGTTTAAAACCGGCCATAACCCAGGCCGGATAAACACCTGCTAATAAGGTAAGCGCAATTAAAGTAATGACGAGCCGAACCAGGATGGAAAAGTTAATACCTGAAACCAGCAGTTCGACCTGTAGTAACCTGTTGAAATATGGGAGCCCGATATACACCAGCCCGAATGCAATAAACAAAGCTGCCAGGCATTGAATAAATATTTCCAGCAAAAACTGCAGGGCTATGTGCCTTTTAATCACACCATTTACCTTTTTAATTCCTACTTCTTTTGAGCGTGTATCGGCTTGAGAGACATAAAGGTTGGTGAAATTAACAGCAGTTACAATGAGTATAATAACTGCTAGAACAGCCAGACTGTTGACAATTTGGTTGTTAACATGAGAACCGTAATGTGGCTTTAAATGCAGGTTTTCTAAAGCATCTAAATATATTGCAGGCCTGTTAAACCGGCTTATTGCTTCTCTGGCTACCTGGCTGGTATCAGTTAACGCAGCCTTTTTATAGATCTGGTCAATTTTTTTTGAGAGTGCGGCAATATCGGCATGAGGCTTAACGAGCAAATAGGTCTGATAAATTTGTGTTGCATAGCTTTGATCTTTGCCTGAGGTAATATCTGCCGAAAAACCGATACAATCAAATTTCAAGTTCGTGTTACCTGGTATATCGTCTGCAACTCCTGCAACAGGCATGGGCATGCCCGACCTTGACATCATGTTAACCGTTTTACTCTGAACCATTTTATCGCCTGGAAAAAGCACCGCAGCTGTTTCCTTAGAGAGTAAAATAGTTGGGCTTTGATTTTGAGGATTTAACTTAAACCCTTTAGGTTTTATACCCAATATCGTGGAAATGGAATAATCTGCACCCACCCATTTTTTGATCAGGAACCTCCCCGATGAAGTATAAAAAGGAATCTGAAACAAAGCGGTATTTATTCTGCCGGTTTCTTCAACTTCCGGGCACTGGCTTTTTATATCTGCTGCTAATTTACCAGGCGTATAAGGCGATGGTCCGTTGGGCATTTCCCTTTCCACCAAATAGATGCGATCTACGTTCTTGTTCCATTGGTCATAACTTGTTTCGTTGTTTACATACAAGCTAACAAAAATGAAAGCCGCTAAACCAATAGCTAATCCGGCTATATTTAAGAAATAGAAAGTCTTTCCTTTCAAAAAAGTACGAAATGCAATCTTAAAGTCTATGCTATTCATAGCGGTCGGTAGTCAATAAAAGGTATCTGTTTCAAATCCATCTACATTTAAGCCACTTAAACAAAGGTTTAATTATCAATTGGTTAAAGATACCTAAAGTGTACGATTGTGAACACTTGCGTCCGGTTTTGTAGCAAACATAATGTACGTTAAAGCATGTTGCCATTTTAATAATAAAAACTCATCACTTATTACGCAAGAGTAAATTAAAGAATTTCTGTACCAACGGTTTCCCTTTTACGGATGATAGGTAGGGCTACTTTTCTCAAAACAACTTTACCTGCATAATGGTTATAACTATAGCAGCATTCAACTGGCTGCGCTTTAACTTAAACAGATACTGCCATGAGAAATTACGAGACCTTAGTGGATGCCACTAACGACCTGATGCAAAGAGGATACGACGCCAATCTGAGCTTTGAAGATGATGGCGAAACCATAGATGATAAATCAAGAGATATACATATGCATGCTGATGACTTTGAAGTAGACGAGTTTTACCGCTTCGAAGGTCCCAGCAATCCATCTGACATGGCCATTGTGTATGCCATATCATCGGCCAAACATAACCTTAAAGGGGTATTGGTTGATGCTTACGGTACTTATGGTAACACCAGCACATCAGCTATCGAAGCTAAATTGCACCACCACCAGGTGAGTGATAAACTGCACGGCGAAGATCGCCCAACAGCGTCTTAATCCATACGGTTACTTTGCAACGCTTTTAGCAAACGGCGGCCCTTTGCCTGTATGGCAGGGCTGCCGTTTTGCATTAAATAATGTAGCTGGCTTTGCAACTCTTCGGCAATCCAGTCGTACCGCTTGTGCAAATTAAACAGTGTTTCACTTGCAAATGCTTTTACGGCTACTTTTGCTTTCTTATCTATTAACCAGTCGAAACATCGTTCCACAACCGGTTCCATATCGGTTGCCGCAATCATCATTTTCACATCCTGGGGTGCTTTGCCCGATGTTAAAAACACATATATGCGTGCATACTGCCTGTGGCAGCTATGATGCTTAGCTTTTACGCCATATTGAACAAGCATTTCCAAGTGCGGCGCATAGCGGCTTAAATTACCGGTTACTAATGTGTCCAGCAGCCACACCGCACGAAAAGCTATCTTACCGTCAGGGTGTAGCGTTAAGTTAAGTAAATCGGTAAATATAAAGCCTTCCGTTTCTAACTCTTTAGCTAATTTGTTTACCCAATTACTGGCCGTTCGGGCCGATAACAGCTTCAGTAATGTTTGTTGGTCTGTCATGTATAGGTTTAGAGCTATGTAAATCTATAAACTTTTCGGTTTAAATATCTTGTGGCGTATTGCAACGTTTTCGGCAATATGCTATCTAACAATCCTATTACACAGGACGGTTAACAGACAGTAATTACAAAATAATGTAATATAATAGCAAACCAATAAAGAGTTGCCCAACATGGGCCGCTAACCAATTAACCGAACATGAAAAACCTTACTACCTTGCTGTGCAGGCTTTTATCCCTTGCGCTTGTTTTAAATGTTGCCACGAGCTACGCCAAAGCTCCGGGGGCTCCCTCCTATTTACGCACTTGCGACAAGGTAAAGCCCACAGGCACCGATAACAAACCCTTTTTTGGCTGGTACGCGAACGATGTGGACAACAACGAAGTGCAGTCGGCTTACCAGATAGTGGTGGCATCCAGCCTGCAGAGCCTCAACAGTGATAATGCCGACGTATGGAATAGCGGCAAGGTAACTTCGGCTATGCAAAATTATGTGGAGCTACCCCAAAGGCTGCTAAAACCAGCCTCCCGATATTACTGGAAAGTGCGCACCTGGGATAGAACAGGCATTGCAGGCCCGTACTCGGCCGCATCTTACTTTGATACAGGTTTGTTTACCACTGCAGACTGGAGCGGGGCCAAATGGGTTAAGCGCAACACTACCGATAAGGATGATTATACCTACTATCGCAAAAACGTAAAACTTGGCGCCAAGCCCATTAAAAGGGCCATTGTTTATGTAGCGGCCTGCCATAACTACGAACTGTATTTGAACGGAAAGCTGGTTTCAAAAGGCTCATCTAACCATTACCCGCAATACGCTTATTATAATGCTTTTGATGTAACACTTTTAATTAAAGGCGGCCAAGCCAACAACCTGGCAGCCTTAACACATTGGTATGGGGGCGGCCAGGGCCGTGCTACCGGCAGCCGGGGCTTCATCCTTAAAATGGTAACCGAGTACGCCGATGGCAGCAAAACAACCACCGGTACTGATGCCACCTGGAAACAAAAACAAGCCGCTTACTGGACAGCTGGTCAGCCGCCGCGCAACGGTGAGGGTAACGGTTTTGTGGATAAGATAGACTCTCGTAACATTATTACTGGCTGGAACACCGCTGCATATAATGATGCAGCTTGGGATGCCGCTGTTGAAATTGGCGCTCCTCCGGTTGAGCCCTGGATAAACCCGCTACGGGCAGACCTTACACGTGTTATTGAAGAAAAGATTAAACCCGTATCGGTAAAAAGTTTGGGTAATGGTAAGTACCTTATTGATTTAGGAAAGATATATGCCGGCATGCCGTCTATCAATTTCCAGGGCGGTAAGGCAGGCGATGTGGTCAACATCCGTGGCTCTTACCTGCTGGATGATGAAGGCAATGCCTCAACGCGCAGAGGCAATCAAAGCACCAACCTGGCTTATTCCTTTACGCTCAACGGCAAGCAAGCCCTGTTTCAGCCCATGGTTTATTTGGCATACCGCTATATCCAGGTAGATAATTCGCCTAACGTGTTAACTACAGAAAATGTGCAGTTCATTACCCGGCACTTTGAGCTCGATCCATCGCGGGCGCAGTTCATATCATCGGATGATATGCTGAACCAGGTATGGAACCTTCAGCTACGTTCGTTGGTGCAGGGTGCGCAGGAAGGATTTGTAGATACCCCTACCCGAGAAAAAGGCGCCTTTTTGGGCGATGGCAGCTATCAAGGTCCGCCGGCTATGGCTACCATGGGCGAGCGCGCCATGAATCACCGCGTACTACTTGAGTTTTTAGACTCACAGGATCAGTACTGGCCCGATGGTCGCCTCAACGCCGTTTACCCCAACGTGGATGGCAAGCGTGACATTCCTGATTATACACAAGAATACCTGATTTGGATATGGGACTACTACCTGCAAAGCGGAAACAAAGAATTTTTGAGAACCAACTACGACAAACTTAAAAAAGTGGCCGATTATGTACATACCTACACTAACCCAACCACAGGCCTTATTCATAACCTGGCCGGTGGCGGCGGAGCTTACAAATACGGCATTATAGACTGGCCTCAAACTATGCGCTACGGGTATGATATGGCTACTGAATCGCGCACGGTAATTGATGCCCTTGCGTATATAGATTATGACATTATGGCTAAGGTAGCCGCGGCACTCGGAAATAACAACGATCAGGCGACTTACACTGGTTATGCAAGCGCTATAAAACAGGCCATAAATGCGAAGTTATTGAATGCCAATGGTGTTTATATTGACGGTTTGATGGCCGATTTATCGCAAAGCAAGCACATTTCGCAACAGGCTAATATGTATGCGTATGCCACGGGCATAGTGCCCGAGCAGAATAAGCAAGCCGTATTCGATGCCGTTAAAGAACGTAAAATGGCATCGGGCATGGTTACCCTGCGTTACCTGCCTGAAGCTATTGGACAAGCTAATGATGGGCAGCATATGCTCGACTTGTATACCAACCCCACATGGGACGGTTGGGCAAAAACCATTACCAAGGGCGGCACCATGACTTGGGAAGCCTGGGATGCCGATGTAGCCAACGAAAGCCTTTCGCACCCCTGGGGCGCTATTGGCTTGCTGGCGATGCAAGAGTACATGCTTGGCCTCAAAGTACTTAAGCCACAGCACGAACTGGTACAAGTAAAACCGCTTGACTTTCATAACCGGCTCAAATTTATTAGAGGAACATTCCCGACCGATAAAGGCAATATAACCCTCAGTTGGAACCGCGATAACAAACAATTCAGCATGACGGTTAAAATGCCAGTTAATGTTTTTGCTAAAGTTTACATACCTAAGTGTGGTGCTACCAGCAATCGGTTAATGATTGACGGAAAAGCCATAACCGGTACTAATGAAGGTGATTATACCCTGGCAGGCACTTACGGATCGGGCATACATACCTTTAGCAGGGCGCTGTAAAATATCGGTGGATAACAATTGTTTACGTGTGTATTTTAAATTATCATGGTTATCCGGCCTGTGTCATAAAGTGGCGTAGGTTAGCAATACAGCATTTTCTATTTCCTATTTAAAAATGAAAACCTTTACATTTGCCGGTCTATAAAAAACTTGTTCTGAAACTACATGGTTAAATTCGACCGCTTTACACTGAGCAATGGCCTGCGGGTAATTGTTCATGAAGATCATACAACACCCATGGCAGTGGTTAACATCTTATATGATGTTGGCGCGCGCGATGAAAATCCCGAACAAACCGGATTTGCCCACTTATTTGAGCATCTCATGTTCGGCGGCTCTGTAAACATTCCGGTATATGACGAGCCTCTGCAGCGCGTGGGCGGCGAAAACAATGCCTTCACCAGCAACGATATTACCAACTACTATATCACCTTGCCGGCCGCCAACCTTGAAACAGCCTTTTGGCTGGAGAGCGACCGCATGCTGAGCCTGGCTTTTAGCGAAAAAAGCCTGGAGGTGCAGCGTAACGTGGTAATGGAAGAATTTAAGCAGCGCTACCTAAACCAGCCTTATGGTGATGTTTGGCTGCGCTTGCGCCCGTTGGTTTACAAAAAGCATCCATATCAATGGGCCACCATTGGTAAAAACCTGGAGCATATTGAGCACGCTAAGATTGAGGATGTAAAAGCTTTCTTCAAAAAGCATTACACACCCCAAAATGCCATTATGGTAGTAGGCGGCGATGTTACTACCGAGCAGGTTAAAGAACTGGCCGATAAATGGTTCGCCTCTATTCCGGCAGGCCAAAAGTACTATCGCAACCTGCCCGAGGAGCCGGATCAGCATGAGGAACGCCGCGAGGTGGTTACTGCCAAGGTACCGTTAAACGATGTTTACATTGCTTTCCAGGTGCCGGCACGTACCGATGGTGATTACTTTGCACTGGATCTGATATCAGACATTCTTTCACGCGGGCAGTCATCACGCCTGCACCGTGCGCTGGTACGCGAAAAGCCATTGTTTAGCGAGATACACGCTTACCTCACCGGCAGCTTTGATAAAGGCATGCTGGTGGTAGAAGGCAAACCGCTGGAGGACGTGAGCATCGAACAGGCCGAGGCCGCCATTTGGGACGAGCTAACCAAGCTTTGTGATGCCCCCATCCCTGAAGATGAGTTGACCAAAGTGAAGAACAAAACCGAAAGCACGATGGTGTTTGCCGAGATGGCCCTGCTGGATAAAGCCATGAACCTGGCTTACTTTGAGCTTTTGGGAGATGCCGACCTGTTTAACCAGGAGACAGAGAAATATCTGGCTGTAACGGCCGATGAAATTCAGCAACAGGCCAAAACTGTTTTCCGTAAGGATAACTCGTCAACCTTAATTTACCTGGCCGAAAAATAAAAGCTTCATGTTAAACAGAACAACAGCGCCTGAATTTCAGGCCATCGATCATATTAATCTTATAGAGCCGGGCCATACCGTGCTGCCTAACGGCTGCCAGGTATACTGGTTTAATTCTGGCGACCAGGAACTGGTGCGTATGGAGTGGATTTTTGGTAACCTCCGTTTTGATGTAGCTAAACCGCTGCTCAATATGGCAGTAAACACCATGCTTACCGAGGGTACAAGCACTTTAAGTGCAGCCGAGATTGCCGATAAGATAGATTATTATGGTGCATTTTTACAGGCCGAGTATGGGTACGATCAGTCGAACCTTACTTTGTACAGCCTTAACCGCCACCTGGATCATACGCTGCCGGTTATATTGGACGTTTTAACGGATAGCCAATTTCCTGAGAAAGAATTGGATACCTTTATACGTAACCAACAGCAAAAACTGCAAGTGAGCTTGCAAAAGAACGATATACTGGCCCGCCGCGCTTTTAACAAAGCCGTTTATGGGAACAGTATATATGGCCAAAGTGCCGAAGCTGCCGATTACCAGCAATTGCAACGCGCCGATATGCTGAGCCATTTTAAGCAAATGTACCAGCCTGCCAATTGTACCCTGGTTGTGGCAGGCAAAGTTGATGATGATACCTTGCAGCGCATTACAAGCGCCTTTGGCAGCTGGACTAATACCGCCGAACAAGCCGATACTACGCAGCCGCTATTAACACCACAAACTGAGCGCTTTTATTTTACCGAAAAGCCAGATGCCCTGCAATCGGCCATACGCATGGGCATACCCATGGTAAACCGTGCTCACCCAGATTTTCCGGCCCTGCAGGTGCTCAACACGGTACTGGGTGGTTACTTTGGTTCGAGGTTAATGAACAACATTCGTGAGGATAAGGGTTACACCTATGGTATTGGATCGGGCATATCATCGCTTAAACATGGCGGCGCATTTTTTATTGCTACCGAGGTTGGCGCTGATGTTTGCCGTAGCGCCGTAAGCGAAATTGAGAAAGAAATAAACCTGCTAAAAACAGAACTAATCTCAGAGGGTGAATTATCACTCGTGCGCAATTACATGTTGGGTTCGTTGCTGGGTAGTCTGGAAAATGTTTTCTCGCACGCCGATAAATTCAAGAATGCCTACTTCTCTGGCTTAACATACGAGTACTACACCCGTTACACCCATATCATTAAAACCGTTACCGCCGAAGAACTACGCCAACTGGCCAACCAGTACTGGAACTTCGATGAGTTTTATAAAGTGATTGTAGGTAAATATTAGGCGAATCAGAAGGTACATTTTCTATTCGGATTTATCATCAATAAACAAGGGCTGCCAGGCAGCCCTCGATTATATGATAAAGTTTTGCATTGCTCCGTTCTAACCATCTGTAAGCAAGAGTCAGTTTGTTAACTTTGTATTAAGCATTGGTTAATAGCGCATATCGCCCCCAAGGGAATATCACCATATGTTATAAATTGAATTAAAATGGTAAGGAATTCTTTCCGCCTCAACACTATTGGCGTTGAGAATGAGTACCAAACAACGGCAGGATTATGCATTTACCTTTACGCCTGCTTATTTACAATATAGTTGGTACATTTGCCGCCAAAATAAGCGCTAAAGGCACTCCTAATCCTGCATGAAACAACATTTGCAACATCCTGTATTTACGGTAATATCGGCACTGGCGGCTGAGCAGCAGGTACAGGCCTATGCTATTGGCGGTTTTGTGCGTGATATTTTTTTACACCGACCCTCTAAAGACATTGATATTGTGGTGGTAGGCAACGGCATAGCCTTTGCCGAACAGGTGGCCAAAAAGCTGCACGTAAAAGTTTCGGTTTTTAAAAGCTTTGGCACGGCCATGCTTAAGTATCAGGATATAGAGGTAGAGTTTGTTGGGGCGCGTAAGGAATCCTACCGTGCACAGTCGCGCAAACCGGTGGTAGAAAACGGCACGCTGGAAGATGACCAAAAGCGCCGCGACTTTACCATTAACGCCCTGGCCATAGCCCTTCACGGCGATGAATTTGGCAATTTGATAGATCCGTTCGGCGGCATGCAGGATATGGAAAAAAAGCTCATTCGCACACCATTAAACCCCGAAGAAACCTTTTCGGACGACCCCCTGCGTATGATGCGTGCCATACGCTTTGCCGCCCAGCTTAACTTTATTATTGATGCGCAGGCCATTGAAGCTATTAAGCTGAACAGAGAGCGCATACATATTGTATCGCAGGAGCGCGTTACCGATGAGCTGAATAAGATCATCCTCTCACCCCTGCCCTCCATTGGGTTTAAATATTTGATGGATACCGGCTTGCTGAAACTTATTTTTCCGCAGATGGCAGCCTTATATGGGGTGGATTTTGTGAACGGCCGGGGCCATAAGGATAATTTTTACCATACCCTGCAAGTATTAGACAACATATCGGCCACTACTAATGATTTGTGGTTACGTTGGTCGGCTATATTGCATGATATTGCCAAGCCGGCAACCAAACGTTTTGAACCGGGCCACGGCTGGACCTTTCATGGCCATGAAGACCGCGGCGCCCGAATGGTACCTAAACTGTTTACGCAGTTAAAGCTGCCGCTTAATGATCGTATGAAATTTGTGCAAAAACTGGTACAGCTGCATATGCGGCCTATCGTTTTAACACAGGATATTGTAACCGATTCGGCCGTGCGCCGTCTGTTATTTGAGGCAGGTGACGATATTGAATGTCTGATGTTGTTATGCAAAGCAGACATTACCACTAAAAATGAGTACAAAGTAAAAAAGTACAGGCAAAATTTTGAGCTGGTACAGCAAAAATTAAAAGATGTTGAAGAGCGCGACAAAGTGCGCAACTGGCAACCTCCTATAACCGGCAACGATATTATGCTACTATTTGGCCTGAAAGAAGGCCGGGAGGTGGGTATTATTAAAAATCAGATTCGCGAAGCGATACTGGAAGGTGACATACCTAATACTTACGAGGCTGCTTTAGCGTTTACGATTTTAAAGGGTCAGGAAATTGGCTTAAAAGTTGTGGAAAACACAAATTAAATTAAAGAAGTAATTAAACACACAAAAATTAACCTTATAAAATGGCACTATACCGGTTCAGGGTAACTTTCGAAGATTATGATGATGTGAGCAGAGAAGTTGATATCAAATCGACTCATACCTTTGCCGACCTGCATCAGGCTATTCATCAGTCTATCGGTTACAGCCCTGATTATTCGTCTTCTTTTTACATCAGTAACGACCAATGGACCAAGGGCGAAGAGATAGCTTTTAAACCTAGCGAACGTAAGATAAACCGTGGAGTTGCATTAATGGAGAACTCAAAACTGAGCAGCTTTATTGATGATCCGCATCAAAAATTTTATTACACCTCAAACTTCGACCGTCCCTTTGATTTTCATGTGGAGCTGGTAAAAATTCTGGATGAAACACCGGGTGTTACCTATCCTGCTACAGTAAAAAGCGCAGGCGAGGCACCTAAGCAGTTCGGTAACGTTTACAACCCAACTGCAGTTGCACCTGTAAATGAAGATTTTGATTTTTTGAACGAAATGGAATACAACCCTGAGGAAACCGAAGATTTTACCGAGGTAACTGACACGGGTGTAGACGCAGAAGAGCATGACGAAACCGAAAGCAATGACGAGGAAGACGAGTTTGGCAGCGAATTTTCGGACAATGAAGGTTTTGACGAAGACGAACGTAGCAGCAGCCGCGGCCGTGGTGGCGACGATTATTAACATACTTTAACTTTTTTATACAAAAGCAGTTGCTGTGCAACTGCTTTTTCTGTTTAAGAGAATGATTATGGTGTGACAGAGATTTGTAAGGCTTGGCTTTTGCCTCCTTTGTGTACATGAAAAAGCAACAGCAAACTAAAGAGCTTGATGACTAAAAATTTAAGCGTTGCGTCGCTTTTTTATAAAAGCTACCACCTGCCGCAGAGATTGCTTAGTTCTCATAATTACACAAATGTGATACGACCTTAAAAAAGCGCTCAAAACAGCGTTAAGCTTAAAAACAGCTGTTTTGTGCAACGCTACTCATGAAATCCTTACTTTTGCAACAATTATAAAGCTTCACATTTTATGACCAGCAGCCCCTACCTCATTAGTATAGTCGGCCCAACGGCCGTTGGTAAAACTGCTGCTGCCATAGCGCTTGCACGTTATTACCAAACCGAAATCCTATCAGCCGACTCGCGCCAATTTTACCGCGAAATGAGCATTGGCACGGCTAAGCCCACACCCGAAGAACTGGCTGCAGCTAAACATCATTTTGTAAATTCGCACAGCGTAAACGAACCATTCAGCGTTGGAAATTTTGAGCGTGATGGTTTGTCGGCATTAAATGAGCTGTTTCAAAAGCATTCTGTTGTAATTATGGCAGGCGGCTCGGGGCTGTATATTAAAGCCATTACAGAAGGGTTTGACGAATTGCCCGGCATTGATCCATCCATCCGTGAAAAGCTTAACCTTCAGTATGCCGAACAAGGCATTGCTATACTGCAAGAAAAGCTTCAGACGGTTGATCCAGTTTACTACCAGCAGGTTGATCTGAATAATCCCCAACGGCTAATACGCGCACTGGAGGTATTCGAGAGCACAGGCGCGCTTTATTCATCATACCGCAAAGGCAGCTACAAGCAGCGGCTTTTTACCAGCATCAAAGTTGGCCTGGATATGCCGCGCGAGGAATTATATGACCGCATTAATAAACGGGTGGATGATATGATTGTTGATGGGCTGGTGGCCGAAGTGCAGCAACTGCTCCCCTACCGTCATCTCAACGCACTGAACACAGTAGGCTATTCTGAAATTTTCGATTACCTGGACGGTAAAACTGGTTTACCTGAAGCCATTGCGCTTATTAAGCAAAACACCCGCCGCTTTGCCAAACGCCAATTAACCTGGTTCAGAAAAGACAAAGACATCCAATGGTTTAAACCAAACGATGTCTCTGCTATGATTGAATATATTGATAAAATTATTGCTGGTTTAAGCGCTTAATACATTCTTCTAAACTATGGCGCCAGTAAGGTATCTCTATATTAAAAGTTGATTTTACTTTAGCCTTGTCCATTACTGAGTAAGTTGGCCGGGTGGCTGGTGTAGGGTATTGTGCAGTGCGTATTGGAGATACTTTAACTTCTGTGCCCGATATATCGAAAATAGCCATAGCAAAATCATACCACGAAGTTACCCCTTCATTACTATAGTGGTAAATACCGTATTGCTTATTGTCATTGCTAATGATATGTAAAATACATCCGGCTAAATCAATCGCATAGGTCGGTGTACCCACTTGGTCGGCTATGATGCTGAGCTGATCCTTTTCGGCCCCCAAACGCAGCATCGTTTTCACAAAGTTATTGCCGTACTCTGAGTAAAGCCAGCTGGTGCGCAATGTATAATGCGCTGGTAAAACCTCAGCAATAGCTTGCTCACCTTCTAATTTTGTTAAACCATAAACACTAACCGGATTAGCAGCATCCTCTTCGGTAAGCGGATCGGGGCTGCTTCCGTCAAAAACAAAATCAGTTGATACATGCACTAAGGTAGCCGCATACTTTTTACATAGCTTAGCTAAATTAGCAGCACCATCTTTATTTACCTTACGAGCCGTATCTACATCACTTTCGGCTTTATCAACTGCGGTGTAGGCAGCGCAATTAATGGCGTACTGTGGTTGGTACTTGTTAAAAAGCTTATCCAAGCCAGCTTCATTCAAAATATTGGCCTCGTCCTCGCCCGGGAAAACGATTTCGGTAATTTGCTGCTCATCAGCTACTTTTTTTATACAATGTCCTAACTGGCCTGAAGCGCCGAATACCAATATTTTACTCATACATCAATTATTATTAACGCAACTAATATAGCAAATTACCTATAGCCGTTATTTATTAAGTTCTTTAAATAGCTAAACTGTTGATTAGCAAGGGCAGTAGATCAATTGTTATTGCTCTTTTTTTGAAAATTACTGATGGCAAAAAGATGAAAATGATATTTGCTTGACCGTTAAAATTTTATAACATCTTAATAACCCTGTTTTGTAAGGATATATTTTTGCCCTTTAAAACAATATTTTTACTAATGATTAGTTATTATCTTAGTTTGCGTATAAAAACGCTTATTTTATTATATTTTATCATTGTCATACAAATTATTATTATTATTGTAATGAATTAAGTTGTTTTTTCATTAAGTTGCAAGAAACAATATTAATCTTAACTGGTTAAATAACCTTTAATTGGTTGTAACTTTAAAGGCTTTTGTGTTCTACTTACTTTGCTTATGGCAGTATTTGGTTCATCAGCTAACAACAGGGTGAAACCTTATTCCGATTACGTTTTGAAAATAATTGCAAGATCAATGAACATTAAGTTTTCTCAGATTGCTATCACTCTTTCAGCAGCTTTGGCTATTACCGCTTGTAAAAACAACAAGCGTCTGGAAGGAATGGATAACATTTCGAAATCAAAAGTGTCAGTGCAAACACTAACACCAATGGCTCCGCATGGTATGGTGTATGTACCCGCAGGTACTATAATTGAGCGCGAATTGGTAACTGATACCGCAATGGCGGTAGATACAGTGCCAAAAACAGTAACTGTAAGCGCCTTTTTTATGGATCAGACCGAAGTGACCAACAAACAGTATCGCATGTTTGTGGATTGGGCAGCAGATTCAGTTGCCGTTACCGATTACTTGAAAGATGAAAAATATTTCCAAAAAATAGGCAAAGCCCCTAAAGCTATTAAAAGAGGTAAGGGTGCAGCTGCAGTTGATGTACCTGTTTTTAGAGATACTACCAAAAGGATTGACTGGGGAAAAGTTGGTAACAAACCCCTTTGGCAAAGCAATGACCCTGTTATTAAAGGCTTTTTATTAGGCAAGCTTTATACCATGGAAAACGGCAGGCCAACGTTAATTAAAGATGCCGTAAAATATCGTTACACCCGCCTTAACGTTACCCGGTCAGGTGTAACCAGTTACATTTCTGATACCGTTTCAGTTGTGCCTGATACCAAAGTATGGTCTACCGATTTCCCTAACTCTCAAATGGAGATTATGGATAATAATTACTATACCAACGGCGGTTATAATGAGCATCCGGTTGTAGGTGTAACCTGGAAACAAGCCCGTGCTTATACCGACTGGCGCAGCAAAATGGTTTATGCAAGTGCCGGAGACCGTGCCCTGGCTAAACAATTTAACTTAAAATTCAATCTGCCTACTGAGGCCCAATGGGAGTACGCAGCTTCTAAAGATATGAAGCCTGAAGACTTTGATAAGCTTTCAACAGTGAACCTGAAAGACAAAAAAGCCAAAAAGAAGGTTGATGCACTTGCGGTTAATTTTAAGCAGCAGGAAGGCGATTACCGCCAGGATGGCGCCACTACAACCATGCACGTAAAATCATATGCTCCTAACTCAGTTGGCTTGTACAACATGATGGGTAACGTATCTGAATGGACACTTGATGCATTTAGCCCTTCTTACAAAGAACTGGTGCATGATTTAAATCCGGTTTTACTTTATGATGCTGCCGACACTGAAGCAGAAGCAATGAGAAGGAAAGTAGTAAGAGGCGGTTCATGGAAGGACAATGCTAATTTATTAACTCCATCCACACGCAGTTACGAAATACAGAACGTAGCGCACTCGTACATCGGTTTTAGATGTGTGATGCCGGCACCTGATATTGTTATTGAGCAAACTAAGACCCGTAAATTAGCTAAAAACTAACTAATTAAAAACGTAGCCGTTGCAAGCATTGCATTGCAACATAAAAATGATCCAAAATGAAAAATTCAGCACGTAATATAAGTATAGCTGCCCTGTGCCTTTTAGGTGCGGTATTAGTTAGCGAGCCTTCTTTTGCACAAAGGAAAAAGGCAAAAAGCACCAAGTCCCGTACAGTAAAAACTAAACCCAGAACAAGCACGGCTACCCAATACCCATCAGCCAACCTGTCAGAACAAAATGCCGCTAACACAACGGCTCCAGTGAACACCACTGCCTCTGTACAAACTGCAGTAAAAGATTCGTTACCAACCGACTCTTTACCTCCAATGGACGGCTACTACAGAAATGAGATGTTCAACAATGCTAAAGCATTTAACTATCCGGCCATCAACTCACGCGACGTTAAGTTTTACAAACGTGTTTGGAGAGATATTGATATTAATGATCCTAAAAATTCCCTTTTTAACACCCCAGGAGCAACGCTTGCTGATATTGTGTTAGAAGGTCTTAAAAAAGGAAAGCTTACTGCTTACGAGCCCAGTGCAACTAACAACGATAGCACTTTTGCAAGGCGCTTAAATGTAAACAACGCCCTGTCAAAGTTACAGGACAGTGCTATGGTTGATCAGTTTGATGCTAACGGTAACAAAATTGGCTCAAAGATGGTACTGAACGACTTCAATGCCGCCCGTGTAACTAAATTCAGAACTAAAGAAGATATTTACTTTGATAAAAAACGTTCAATGGTGGTTACCCGCATTATCGGTATTGCGCCGTTAATGTCTATACAGGCGGGTGGCGCTACTGTTGGTGAAGCTCCCGCTTTCTGGCTGTATTTCCCTCAGTGCCGCGATTATTTTGCAACAAAAGACCTTTCAGATCCGGATCGTAACTTATATGACACCACTCTGGACGATATCTTTGTTCAAAGAAAGTATTCCAGCACTATTGTACGTGCAACTGGTTCAGCAACAAACCGTGCAAATACCAATACACTGGCTTCTACCGCTGGCTTGCCAGGTGGAGCAGGGTTAGACTCTTTAAATAAAGTAAATACAGGTGAGACAGCTAAATTAGTTGAAGGCAAGATCCAAAACTTTAAAGCCAATACCTGGAGCTATAAAATACAAAAAACACCTACTGAGGCAGAAAAGAAAGCACAAAAAGCGGCTGAAAAACAAGCGGCAATTGCAGAAAAGAATGCCAAGAAAGCAGCTGAAAAGCCAGCTAAGACCAAAAAGTCTTAACAAAATAGATATTACTTAAAAGCGTCTCAAATGTATTTGAGACGCTTTTTTTTTGCTAAGCGCAGCATTGAATATAAACAAAAATGCAACCTTTTATCAGTTGCCACGTATTGCTATTAAATTAATATTTAGGTATCTTTAAGGGCGCCGCTATCTAATTTTCCGATACTTCAAATACACTTTCCGATCAGCTGTATCGACATAATTTGCAAAATACACACTACATATTTATGAGTAATGACATCCAATCCTTTTTGAAAGAAGGTGCCAGATTTGAGGACAAAGGAAAATACATTGAGTTTCCTATACTGAGGCAATCTGAATCTTTAAAAGCGAATGCCTACTATTTTGGCAACTTTGAATGGGCTGAAGAGTACCTTACTTATTGCCACCGAAGCGAAACATTTAAGAACAGGTGGTTAGCTGCAACGGGCGACTGGACCGGTAAAACAGTAATAGACATTGGCTGCGGACCTGGCAACATTCATGCTACTATACAGGGCAAACCCAAGCATCTAATTGGTATTGATGTGGCGCCTAAGTCGTTAGAATTAGCAAACGATTTGGGATACACAGCCGTTTTGGCCGATGCTAACAACTTGCCGTTTAAAACAGGAATTGCTGACATAGTAACTTTGAACGCAACCCTGCACCATACAGAGAATATTGACTCTGTACTGAAAGAAGCAGCAAGATTAGTTAAGCCCGGCGGCGTATTGGTAACCGACCACGATCCCCAGCGCTCAGCCTGGGATTATAAAGGTCCTGCCTTGTTGTTATGGAATGCACGCTTGCTCTACTATCGCTTAATTGGCTACAGCTTTCATAAGTCGCCAGAACAGCAGAAGTGGGCATTAGCTTGCGAAACTCATCACAAACCGGGTCATGGCGTAACCAAGGAGCTGTTTGAAAGCATTTTAGAGCCGCATGGCTTTCAAGTTAATGTTTACCCACACAATCATGAATTGGGGAAAGAAGTGTTGGAAGGAAAAACGGGACCGGTAGAATTTAAATACAAGTTGGGCAACATCCTATCGGGCAGAAACCCTAATACAAATAAAAGCGCTTTAACCTTAATGTGCGTTGCACGAAAGAATTAATTCAATAAATAAAAAAAGGCCCTGTTGTAACAGGGCCTTTTTTTATTTATTGAAAGCGTCGAACTCTTTGTGTTCGATGATATGCTGAGGGAGTGATTTGAAGTACTCGTAGGTGATCTTCAGTCCTTCCTGGCGTGATACCTTGGGCTCCCAGCCCAATATGGCTTTGGCCTTGGTGATGTCGGGCCTTCTTTGCTTCGGATCATCCGTTGGCAGCGGCTTGGAGATGAGCTGCTGGTTGGTACCGGTCAGCTTGATGATCTCCTCTCCAAATTCCCTTATAGTGATCTCATCAGGGTTACCAATGTTCATCGGCTGTACGTAATCGCTCAAAAGCAACCTGTAAATGCCCTCCACCAGGTCATCCACATAGCAGAATGCCCTGGTCTGGCTGCCGTCACCGAACATGGTCAGCGGCTCGCCTCTTAAGGCCTGGCCAATGAAAGCCGGCAGCACCCGCCCGTCGTTCAGGCGCATCCTTGGTCCGTAGGTGTTAAAGATACGTACAATGCGGGTCTCCACCCCGTGGAAGGTGTGGTAGGCCATCGTAATGGCTTCCTGGAAGCGCTTGGCCTCGTCATACACGCCTCTTGGTCCTACCGGGTTTACGTTGCCCCAGTATTCCTCCGGCTGCGGGTTTACGTTCGGGTCGCCGTACACCTCCGAGGTGGAGGCGATCAGCATCCGGGCACCTTTGGCCCGGGCCAGTCCTAAAAGGTTATGCGTGCCCAGCGAGCCTACCTTAAGCGTCTGGATCGGGATCTTTAGATAATCGATCGGGCTTGCCGGTGAGGCAAAGTGCAGGATGTAATCCAAATGCCCCGGTATGTGCACAAACTTGGATACGTCATGGTTATAAAACTCGAACTGCTCAAGCTTGAACAAATGCTCGATGTTCTTCAGGTCGCCCGTAATGAGGTTGTCCATACCGATCACCCGGCACCCTTCTTTGATAAAGCGGTCGCACAGGTGCGAGCCCAGAAAGCCTGCCGCTCCGGTAATGAGTACTCTTTTGCCTTTTATGTCTTGGTTCATAGTGGTTATTGGTTATACTTCATGGTTCATAGACCACGGTTCATCGCTTTTGTTGGTTGATGATCAATATTGGGTAGCATATCGTTTAAACGAGAAGTTCTTCTCACTTTATGTACCATCAACTATAAACCATCGAACGCAACTACTTCACTTCCTTGCGTCCAATAGAGTTATAGTAAAAGCCGCAGTCGATCATCTTGTCCAGGTCGTACAGGTTACGCCCATCAAAGATCACCTTGGCTTTCAAAAGGCTTTCTACCTTGTTAAAGTCCGGCGTGCGGAACAGTGACCATTCGGTCACGATCAGCAGCGCATCGGCGCCTTCCAGTGCTTCGTACTGGTTTTCGGCATACTTGATCTTATCACCGATCAGGTTCTCGACATTTTTCATCCCCTCGGGGTCAAAGGCGGTTACCGTAGCGCCGGCTGCTACCAGGGCATCGATGATGTACAGGGCCGGTGCCTCGCGGATATCATCCGTCTCGGGCTTAAAGGCCAGGCCCCACAGGGCAAAGTGCTTGCCGGCAAGTTCGCCGTTATAGTATTTCTTTACCTTTTCGGTCAGTACCGTCTTTTGGATCTCGTTCACTTCCATCACCGAGTTGAGGATCTTAAAGTCGTAGCGGTTCTCCTGGGCCGATTTAGCCAGGGCCTGTACGTCTTTAGGAAAGCAGCTGCCGCCGTAGCCAATGCCGGCAAACAAAAAGCGTTTTCCGATGCGTTCATCTGCCCCGATGCCTTTGCGCACCATATCCACGTCCGCTCCTACCAGCTCGCACATATTGGCAATCTCGTTCATAAACGAGATCTTGGTGGCCAGAAACGAGTTGGCCGCATACTTGGTAAGCTCTGAGCTCCGCTCATCCATAAAGATGATGGGGTTACCCTGGCGCACGTATGGGCCGTAAAGCTCGCCCATGAGTTTGCGTGCACGTTCATCAGAGGTGCCTACCACTACGCGGTCGGGCTTCATGAAGTCTTCTACAGCTACCCCTTCTCTTAAGAACTCAGGGTTGCTCACCACGGCATATTCCACCCCGGGTGCTGCATGCTGCTGCATAACGGCCGTTACCTTATCTGCCGTGCCCACCGGTACGGTTGATTTGGTCACGATCACTTTATAATCGGTCAGCAGTTTGGCAATGTCGCCGGCTGCACCCAGCACGTAACTGAGGTCGGCTGCGCCGTCGCCGCCCGGAGGGGTAGGCAGGGCCAAAAAGATGATCTTGGCCTCCCCGATGCCTTCGGCCAGGTTGGAGGTGAACGACAGGCGTCCCTGGGCGATGTTGCGGTGAAACAACAGCTCCAGTCCTGGCTCATAGATGGGCAGCTGACCTGCCTTCATCATCTCTACCTTCTTTTCATTGATGTCTACGCAGACCACCTCATTGCCCGTCTCTGCCAAACAGGTCCCCGTTACCAATCCCACATAGCCTGTCCCTACTACCGCTATTCTCATATAATATTGTTCTAATTATAAATTTTTATTGTGTTACTGTATGTTTTGTTAAAAAGTCCTGGTAAGCTAACCGGATACCTTCTGGCAGGTCTATTGTATGTTTCCAGCCCTTACTGTGCAATTTGGAGACATCCATTAACTTGCGCGGGGTACCATCCGGTTTCGAGGTATCAAAGGTAATCTCTCCTGGATAACCCACGGTTGCTTTAACCAGCTCCGCCAGCTCTTTTATAGACAGGTCTTCACCTGTCCCTACGTTTACTAAACCAGCTTCGTTGTAATTCTCCATCAGGTAATAGCATGCTGCAGCTAAATCATCGGCAAACAAAAACTCTCTTTTAGGCGAGCCGGTTCCCCAAATGGTAACCGAAGGTAAACCTTGCTCTTTGGCCTCATGAAACCTGCGGATCATGGCTGGCAAAACATGCGAATTCTGCGGATGGTAATTATCGTTATAACCGTACAAATTGGTTGGCATAACCGAGATATAATTACAGCCGTACTGTGCACGGTAAGCATCACACATTTTTATACCGGCGATCTTAGCTATAGCATAAGGCTCATTGGTGTCTTCTAACGGGCCGGTAAGCAGGTAATCTTCTCTTAAGGGCTGTGGCGCCATTTTAGGATAGATACAACTGGATCCCAGGAACATCAGCTTTTTTACGCCGTTGAGGTGAGCCGATTGAATGATATTATTCTGTATCTGTAAATTATCGTACAAAAACTCAGCCCGGTACGTGTTATTAGCTACAATACCACCCACCTTAGCGGCTGCCAAAAACACATAGTCAGGCTTTTCCTGTTCAAAAAACACAGCTACCGCTTCCTGATTGCGTAAATCAAGCTCTGATGAACCGCGCGTTACAAAATTTGTAAACCCTTCCTGCTCCAACTTGCGCTTTATAGCCGACCCCACCATTCCGCGGTGACCGGCTATATATATCTTCGCTCCTTTTTCCATCACGAAGCCTATTCGAACTGGTTTTTGATTTGGTAACCTGAGTCTTTCAGCAGTTTTTCACGTTGGAACAGGTCTACGTCCATAGCCACCATCTCAGCCACCAAACCTTGCAGGTCATACTTCGGTTTCCAGCCCAGCTTGGTCATTGATTTAGTTGGGTCACCAATCAGTAATTCTACCTCCGTAGGACGGAAATACTTAGGATCTACAGCTACCACTTCGGTACCTGCTGCAACCTGAAACTCCGGTTTTGAGCAGCTTACCACATAACCTTTTTCCTCTACACCTTCGCCTTTGAATTCAACCTCGATACCCACTTCGGCAAAAGCCATGCGCACAAAGTCGCGTACATAAGTGGTTACACCGGTGGCTATCACAAAGTCTTCAGGTGTTTCCTGCTGCAGGATCAGGTACATTGCCTCCACATAGTCTTTGGCATGTCCCCAGTCGCGCTGTGCATCCAGGTTACCCAGGTAAAGCTTGTCTTGCAAACCCATGGCTATCTTGGCTACCGCACGGGTGATCTTACGCGTTACGAAGGTCTCACCCCTGAGCGGACTCTCATGGTTGAACAGGATGCCGTTACAGGCATAAATGCCGTAGGCTTCCCGGTAGTTAACCGTAATCCAGTAAGCATACAGCTTGGCTACGGCATAAGGGCTTCTGGGATAGAAAGGCGTCGTCTCACTTTGCGGAACGGCTTGTACCAAACCGTAAAGCTCGGAGGTGGAAGCCTGGTAGATGCGGGTCTTTTTTTCTAATCCTAAAATACGGATAGCCTCCAGCAAACGCAGGGTACCGATACCATCGGCATTGGCTGTATACTCGGGCGTATCAAAGCTTACCTTAACATGGCTCATCGCACCCAGGTTATAGATCTCATCGGGCTGTACCTGCTGGATGATGCGGATCAGATTGGTGGAGTCAGACAAATCGCCGTAGTGCAAAACCAGGCTGGGATGTAGTTCATGCGGATCCTGGTACAGGTGGTCTATCCTATCAGTGTTGAACAACGATGAACGGCGTTTGATGCCGTGTACTTCGTAGCCTTTTTCCAGTAGTAACTCTGTTAAATAGGCCCCATCCTGACCTGTTATCCCTGTTAGTAGTGCTTTCTTCATGCGTATAATCTGAGTGAAGTTATGTTATATTTTAATTATTTTTAGGTAAATCCAATTCAAAAACAGGAGATTTATTTACTACCTGATCAATTAGAATACCCATTACATTATCAATATTGAGATACTTAAGTGCGTACTGCCGGGCATTATTACACTTTCTAATCGTCTCTTCTTTATTGTATCTTAATTGCAAAACTTTATCAGCTAAAATTTCGAAATTCTCAGGCTCAATAATATAACCTAAGTCATATTTATTCACAATGTTGTATAAAGAGCTTCCGGCAAGGCAAGTTACAATACATGTACCACCAACGGCTAATATAGTAGTGAGTTTGGATGGCATTACTAAATCACTTGCATTTGCTTTTTGCAGAACCAAATGAACATCAGCCAGATTCAAAAACTCATTGAAACTTTCTTTACCCTGCACAGGAACAAAGTTAATATTACTTAAGCCTTTCTCCCTGGCTATTTCTATCAACCGTTCTTTGTAAGGGCCTGATCCGCAAATTATGAATTTTACCTGGGTTTCCTGCTTTAGTATTTCGGCTGCAAATATTACGTTCTCGAGTCCTTGCTTTTCGCCTATAGCTCCTGAATAAAGTACAATGAGATCATTAGGCTGATAGCCCCACTTGAGCTTTATTTTGTCTTTTTCAGATATCGGAAAAAAGTACGAAGTATCGGCCCAGTTAGGAAAAAGTAAAACATCTTTGTCAACCTTCGCTTTTACTTTATCAACCATACCTTCAGATATAGTACTTATGTAATCCACCTTTGACAGTAAGTTATACTCAATTTCATATAACTTATCTAATAACTTATTGCTGGATAGCATTCCAAGGTCTTGAGCAGCCTCAATCTGCATATCTTGTATATGGTAAAGTAGCTTTCCGCCACTATAATTTTTCACCATTAACCCCAGGTAGGCCAAATGAAAAGGTGGAGCAACAGTTATTATCAAATCAAACTTCTTTGATGATAACAGCAACTTAAAAATTACCCAAGATTTAAAAAACCAGAATGATATATCTTGAACCATTCGGCGCTTTCCTGTAGGACGGGTGGGAATATAAGACGGACAACGATAAACGGTTACCTTGGCATCACTATCAGGATAATCTATGATTTCTTTTTTATACCACCTGTTGCTGTAAGGGGCCTGTACTTTCCACTGTGGGTAATATGGAAACGTAGTTATAACCGTACAGTCATAACCGTTTTTAGCCAACCATTCTATCATTTCGCCGTTATACTTCCCTATACCAGTAGGCTCGGGAGAAAAGTTATGGCTAATTAATAGGATTTTTTCCCTTTTCATTCAAGATAGTTTGATTCCGGCTAAGACAAATTAATTGTAAATATATAAAATATTTGCAAACAAGTTAAAAATACAGACTATTTCTTACAGATAACACAATCATCGTATTTATAATATACAAAATTATTAATTTATAGTAAAATGTAAATATTAATTCTACCACCTGTATTTAACAAAAGCGGCAGGATTTCCCCTGTAAACTCCGTTATCTGCTAAGCTATTTGTAACTACGCTTGATGCAGTAATTACAGCGTCGATTCCAATCACAACATTAGGCCCAACAAAGCAGCATGCACCAACCCAGCACCCGTCTAACAACGTAATAGGCCCATTACGATACGGCATAGAAGGGTCTTTATAATTATGATTTCCGCCGCATAAAAAGGCTCTTTGCGAAATACATACGTTATCACCAATAATTACCTTTTCAAAATTTAAAATGTATGCTTCTTCACCAATCCACACATCGTTACCGATATCCAGCTTCCAGGGAAAATGAATATTGATACGAGGTTTTAAAATCACCCTGCTCCCAACTCTTGCACCGAAAGCCTTCAATAAAAAAGCCTTAACGCTACTTGGAAAAGGCAACGGTGAAAGGAAAAAAATGACCTTAATAAGGTACCAGCACACTTCCTTAACTTTGCCGGTACCTCTGTTAAAGTTATTTGCGTTAAAGTCCTTTAAACTTACTTTGGAAACATTAGGTTGTGCATCTATTTCCATTATAGCTTTTTATCTTTCAGCTTTTCTTCTTCAATTAAGCGCAGCGCCAGGAGCATTTCAACCATTGTGCGTTGCAAAGTATAATGCCAGCCAGCCCAACCGTCTAATATTAATCCTTTCACAAAAAGCGAATAGAAAAACACGATGAACGGCGCCAATATTTTGTTTTTACGTATTTTAGAACTAAAAGATACCTTGTCATTGGCAGTATTTAACAATTTATTGCATTCTTTTATCGAATAGCTGTCCTGGTTGCTTAACCAGCGGCTTAATGATTTGCGGTCGTCATGCAAAATTGGGTTTGCAAACTCACCAGTTTCACCATTTATTCTAAGCCTTTGCGTATGGCCGTCATCGTAATAGATACAGTCGGCTTTTTTAAACAGAACAGGACGGGGTGTTGTATTATCCTTTCGCAAAGGCTTGCCAAATACCAAAAAAGTAAAATTCGATAAGTAGGCCGACCGGTTATCCTGCTTTATGAACGTTAGTATCTCTTCACAAAAGGCGGTAGTAAGTACATAGTCAGCATCGAGGCTTAACATCCATTTGGCATTGGCTAATGAAAGGCCGTAATTCCACTGTGTAGCGTGCGTATCAAACTGGCGTTGTACAAGCGTAACGTTTGGGTAAGAATTGGCAATGTTAACTGTTTCGTCGGTACTGAAGCTATCAACAATTATGATTTTACCGATCCAGGTTAGCTTATCTAAAACTCGTTTTAAATTAGGCTCCTCGTTTTTTGTTAAGATAACAGCTTGTAATATATCTGCACTCGTATTTTCCATGTATTATGCTTTCAAATATAAGCAGCCTATTTATTAATTCTTTATTTAATGATATTGTCAATTGCCTGATATAATTTGCTTATAAGCATGTATATAACCGGCAATAAGCTTTGATTCGGCAAACACACCGTTTATGATTTCCCGGCCATTGCGGCGAATATGCTGCCGCTTTTCTACCTGACTCTCAGCTTCTGTAAGCTTTGCGGCTATGTCATCAACCGTTAAGGTGCAAACCCAACCGGCATCGTTATTCTTAACGAAGCCTGCTAAAGCTACATCTTCAGAAATAAGCACAGGAGTGCCCATGTGCAATGCCTCCACCACTACATTGGCAAAGTTTTCATTGAAAGAGGTTAAGACAAATAGATCGGCCTGCAAGAGTTCAGTGAACTTATCCTCCCTCGATTTCCATCCCAGCCATTCTACGTTATGACTTATATTTAACTGTGTTGCCAAGGCTTTTAGTTGTGCAATATAATCTGCGTCCCCGTCGCCGGCAATCTTAAGCTTAACCTTAAAGTTAAATTGACTAATGGCTTGAAACAGTATTTCAAGACCTTTTTTAGGGTGTATTCTTGATAAAAACAACAATGTGAACACATCATTTTCCTGGCGTACAATGTCCGTGCCCGGCAATGATAATATGTTAGGCATCACAAAACCCTGCCAACCAGGTATAAGTGCCCTGCACTCCTGATATTCTGCATCGGCTGTGGCATGAAAGTGCGTTTTTTTCAGCAAGCTATAGCCAAATAATTTGTGCATAAGCTGTTTGGCTTTACTGCTGCCGGATGTAAATATATAATTGCTCAGCATACCCCTGGGTGCAACGATTACTTTTGCCTTTTTCATTAAGCAAATTTTTACGGCCACCATAACGAGTATATTCCACCAGGAATGAATATGTATTACATCGTATTGCTTGGCTGTTTGGTACAGTGTACGCCAAAGTGCCGGCGATACATGCGTTGGATCTTTAGTTATGCGCTTAAAATACGTTACCTGCACACCATCAACGTTCATAGTCTGGCCTGGCGCTATGTCAAGCTCAGTTGGCCCGTTTGCTGTTGTTGTATACACATGTACGGTATTCCCGTCTGCAGCTAATCCTTCACATAAACGTGCAACCGACTCAATGGGGCCGCCATACACGTAAGCGGGTTTGTAAGAAGGTACGATGTGTAAAATTTTCATAGTATGACAGGCAGTCTTTAGTTACGCCTTGTTAAGTAATTCCTTGTAAATTTCTTCAATCTGGTTAAGTGCTTTAGCCGAACTGAACCTGCTGCCGTTGTTTAGACCGTTATTAATTACCTGTTCCAGCTCAGAGGGCGATAGATTAATTACCTTATTAACTACCGCGGCAGCTTCTGTAGCCCATAAATTGCCCACATTGCCAAGCCTTTTGCGTGGGATATAAAATGCAGCGCTGCCGCCCACCTCGGTCATAGGCGCTTCGTCGGTTGTAATTACCGGGCAGCCGGAGGCCATTGCCTCGGCTATAGGCCAGCCAAATCCTTCGGCTAATGACGGAAACAAAAAAACACTTGCGCCATTGTAAGCCCACTTTATAAAATCATCGGTTCTGCTACTGAGTAGATGAATATCTTTTTGATAAGGCGAGTTGCTCCATTCTGACAGTAATGCGGCATTAGCCTTAGCGCCCACCATAAGCAGCGGCAAGCTTTGATTATAAGCTTTACGCCAGGCATTATATATTTTAATGACACCAACACGGTTTTTGTACCATTGATTTCCACCTATGTGCAGCAAGTAGCCAGCCTGGGTTTGTATGCCGGTTTCGCGCTCAATCAAACTTCTTGCTTCGTCCCTGTTTTGCGGGCTGAAGTTTTGTGTAAGGCCGTTATAAACCATTTTTGAATGCCGTGGCATGTAGCCTAACATTTGGTGCAAATCCTGCCGCGTGTTGTTCGATACGGAAATGAAATTTTTCCCTTGCTTGTACCCATCCCCTATAAACTTTTGATATTTTTTACCCGTACTGCTTGTTGGATTTTCGGGTATGTGTCCAAGCGCCGACTTTTGAGCTAAAAAATCATGACAGTGAATTACGTGCGGCAGGTGAGCCACCAAAGGCACCCAGGGGCCTAAGGCATGATCTGCAAACACAAATAAGGTATTAGCCGGTAAAGCTTTTAAACGTGCCCGTGTTTGTGAAGGAAATACCAGGTACTGATCAATATAACCCAGCCATTTTTTTAGGCTTGCTGGTACCGGCACCTTGTAAAACAAAGCCTTAGGAGTCCAAACCTCTACCTCGTGACCGCGTTGCTGCATACCTTCAGCCAAAAATTTAGCAAAACGAGGCATGCTTTGTGAACCCAGAAAAGGTGGATGTGTAAAGAGAACTATTTGCATTAAATAAATATATCAGACGGTACTTACAGGTTGTGGTTTTTTGGCTACAACCTTCCTTGGCTCATTAGTTGCGGCTATAACCAGCCCTATGGTTAGCACACTAAAACCCAAAGATGTAGGCTGCGCCCAGTTACCCTGCGGCCCCAATAACAAGCTCACGGATAACAACGTCCAGGGCAGCACTTCTCCGGTAGCCAGTTTACTATAAGCCATTTTAAACGTTTTTATACTGAGACTGGTGCGAATAATGAGTGCAATGATACCCAGTATAAGCCCCATTTCAGCAATCATCCTGCCTACCTCGCCCTCTGCAATACCCGAGGTAATAATACCCGTTGTTAGCTTACTACCTACGTTGGTTAGCAAGCCTATACCGAAGCCGAAAATCGGGGCGTCTAACGCCGAAGAAAGGGGCGTAATGATATCTCCTAAATAACGGTCAACCAGCGTACCCTCCAATCCGCCTTCGCTATTACCGGCCGATTCAAAACGATGGGTAAATGCCTCAGTAGCCGTTTGGAAAAAGCTCAGCTTGCTCAATATCATCAAAAGCAGAAATAAACCTACACTGGCCGCTATCACTTTCCCGATATACTTTGGCTTACGGGCCGAGGCCAGTACAACAAACAATGCTACCACACAAATGGAAAAAAGCAACGCCCGGCTTATAGAAAGCGGGATGGATGCAACGAGGCAAAACGTGGCTGCCAACAATACAATGCGGTTTATAAGTTTTTGATTGAGCCAGAAATAAAATACATAGCAACTTAAAAAAGTATAAAATAACGACACGCCATTAGTGAACGAGAAAGTGCCCGGCGGGCGGAAATACCCCATCGCACCGGAGAAGCCTCCGCCTTCATCACCGCCAACTGCGCGGTTAACCCAGGCCGACTGCGGACTGTAGAACTGGGCAGTTACAAGCACAGTCATGGGCAGAGCTATCCATAAGGTTGCTCTGCCGATTTCTATAACGTCGTTCTTGTTAAAAACCCTTCCTATCAGGAAAATAAAAGGCAGATAGAACAAAAAAGTCCTGGCTCCAAATAAGGCGACAAGTATGTTTCCGTGCCCAAACAGCACCGCCGTAAAAATACTGATCACGCCAATTACAACAGACGTGCTGATGTAGTTAGATTTAGGTAAGATGCCTAATTTATTTGCTTTGTACATAGCCCAAATTACAATAGGATCTCGTACCAGCAAAAGCGGTGTTGCTAAAAAGGGTAAAACCCATTTACGCAATGCACCTTCAAAAATAAGTAACAGGAAATAACTCCATAGCGCAATCTTTAACGATCTGTAAGGATCGTTCTTTTTAGCTGCATTTTGCCTTACTTGCCGCGCTACAGCTGGTTTACCTATATACTTTATTTCTTCAGCCATTCCATATCATTTAAGTAAATGTAACGATAATTAACACTACGTTCATTTACGGTTTAACGTCGCAATGGCGCGGGCCAGTTCCTGCCCGTATACATGCCAGGTGCGCTTGCTTGCAGTTTCCTGAGCTGCACGGCCCATTAAACGAATCCTACGTCTGTCATTAATCAAGTTTTCCAGGGCCAGGGTTATAGCCTGTGTCGAGCCGGCTTCAATAAGCAGTCCATTCTCGCCATTAGTTATGAGATCCGGCCCTGCGGTTCTGTCTGTGGTGATTACCGTTAATCCCTGAGACATGGCCTCCGTAATAACTAACCCAAAGCCTTCAAACAGTGATGGAAACACCAGTACATCCTGTGTACGCATCAATTTTAAAATATCTGCATGGGGCAGGCTGGGTATCCATTTATGTTTGTTTAATGCATTGTCTAACGCTGCACAATCATTACTTGCTTTACGCCCCACCACGGTTAGGTCCACAAAATCGGCTAACTCACCTGCCGCGGCAAAAAGATTGGCGATACCTTTACGTTGCGATAGTCCTCCAACAAACAGCACCCGTAATTTTCCATTACTGTTATAATCACTCCGCGGCTCAACTGCCGGAAAGCCATAAGGAATTACCGTAACGGGTGCCAGCCTCCCATTAAAATCGGCCAGTGTTTTTGCAGTAAAGCTACTTGCCACAAATATATGATCGGCCAATTGTAGCTCTTCGTCTTTATAACCGAGTTTAGTATCCGAATCTTTGAAGCCGGTTAAGGTCGAAGCCCATTCGGGCCATTTTTCAATCTCTTGTTTTAGCAAACGCCTTGCTGTACGCCAGTAGCCTATAGGCAAATCATAATAACAGGGAATATTAAGCCGCTTTGCTTCATTAAATGAATACCGAGCCCCATCCTCATAGGCATATACCGCAGTGTAGGCTGTGCTACCAGCCTGTGATTTTAAATTTCTGGCTACCCATTTATCATGCTGCCGGTAAACAGCATCAACAGAAAACATACCTTGCTCGTGCCTGGTCAATTTACTTAAGTGTAATTTAGAAGCCAGTAACCTGCCGGTCTCAAACCAAGGATAAAACTTGGTACGCGCCTGCAAAGCCGGATGAAACTGCCTGCGTTTAATTTCAGCCAAAGCACCTATACCACTTACGCGGTCGAGCCAGTCTCCAGGAAAAGAAGCTATAGCCGTATAAAAGCCCGACAGCGTCTCAGCTTCATTCAAGCCTTGCGCAACAGCTCTCACGTTGGCATTTCCGGTGGGATGGGATAAAATTATCTTCATACTACTTTAAGGTAGTTACGGCTTTTTCTATAACTTTCAGATATTCTTCAGCCACCTTTTGTGGCTCATGGCTTTTAAGATGCTCCGGCGCCGCATTTCTCAACTCCAGTTCAAGCGAAGAACTTCCTAACAAATGTGCTAATGAATCGGCCAGGGCATTAACACTGCCACGTTTTACTACCAAACCTGCTTTACCTACTGCATCAGGTAAGCCACCTCCGTCAGACACTATGGGTAAACAACCGCAAGCCATTCCCTCGAGTGCTACATTACCAAATGGTTCTTCCCAAATGGATGGCACTAATAGATACTGATGCTGATTAAGGTGTTGAACCAGCTTTTCGCCACTTAAAGCGCCTGTGAAGGTTACTTGTTCTGTCAGGCTCAATGCAGTTACCATTTGTTCCAACTTGGTTTGCTCAGGACCGTTGCCTATTATCGTTAACGACTTTCTGATTCCTTTGTCTGCCAATATATTGATAGCGTTGATGGCGATATCGGCACCCTTATCAGACACGAGCCGGCCCATAAATACAAAATCTTTACTCCGTTCTGTACCTGCAATAACCTTAAACAGCGTGTTGCGATACGGATTACCTATAACGATGGCTGCTGGCCAGCAGCGTTTACGGATAGCATCGCTTACGGCAATTACACCCGACGCCCGCTTGAGCCATTGAACTTTTAACTTGTCTTGCCAGGCAATGCTGCCATCCATACGGTTTATCCAGGTTCGAAGCGCAACTACAATGGGTTTACGAAAGAACAGGGCTGGCCATGACAAACGCAGCGATGGATTATTTTCAAAAACTACATCGGCCCAACGGTGCGCTTTAAAAAGCATTGCCCTGTTGGGTTGCCTTATAACTCTGAATGGAAACTCCTTGTCGCCGCTAGCGGCTGTCCAGGTAAGCATCTCAACCTCGTGCCCGGCAGCATGGAACTGCAAAGCAAGTATTTCGGAGTTTACCTCAATACCACCGATATCCGGATAAAACTTGTGAGTGATAAATAATATCTTGAGTGGCATGGCTATTAATTAACTTTAATACTGTTTAAATCGGCCAGGAATTGATTGGTTACGGTTGAAAGCTTGATAAGCTCACAGGCAGCCTCGACCGCAGCTTTTGCTTTTTCAACTTCCGTAAGGTTGGGATGAAGCACAATGCAGTCCTTTAACCGATCATCTAAAAAGCCTATATTGTTATTGTTAAAACCAGGATGTATGTTGGGTGCTGCCACCGGAACGCCATGTTCAATAAATGCAGCTGCACTTCCGCTTTTACCAAGCGCATGCCGTGGAACTGAGGTTATACCAAGATGGCAGCTTTGCAGTGCCTGTGACAATTCCTGATCATTTAAAAAGCCGGTAGAAGTCACTTGCTCAATAATCGACTGCGCTTTCAACACTGCTGCACCTTTATGAACTTTGCCGCCCTTGCCACCTATAAAAACCACTTCCAATGCTCTGTTTTCTTTAGATAAGGCGTCTTTTAAGCCTTTGATAAAAATAATAACATTGTTCGACACATCGGCCTGGCTAAAAAAACCCAGTATAAATTTTCGGACGTTACTGTTATACAACACGTTACCATGATGCATACTAATGTTCGAAAACAATGGCAGCGGGTTGATTTTTCTTTTAGATAACGCCGCTAATTGTTGTTTGTACTGGGGCAATTGCGTGTGTATTATCGAAGGATCTACGGATTTAATTAGATTGCCGATAATTCCCTTTTGCAATAAAGCGTAAATCTTTTTTTTGAAGTCGAATTGTTGCGCACCAACCCATAGTTCATGAAACATGATGTGCCATTTGTTATGCGTACCTAATTTACTTAACATACTGGCTAACTGGTAGGGTAAGCCCTTGCGTTGAAAGCTGTAAGGCACAAATTGCAGGCTGATCCAGTGGGGATCAAAGTGCTTAATATCTTCTACTACCTGATTAAAGCTGCTACTGGTATTAATACGTAAGATGCTGATTTTATTGCCCTCAATTTCTTGCCTTTCACGTGTGATTTGCGGAACATGCTGGTCATTCAAAGCAACAATCATTACCTGGTTACCCTGGCGTGTTAATTGCCCTGCTAAGCAGCGTGTATAATCACCCACCCCATCCTTTCCGGGCTCCAAACAACCACAAATGAATGCAATTTTCAAATCAGCTAATATTATAGTGTAATGAATAGGTATTACTCGTACTTACTAAAACAAGAATTTAGCAGCCCTTTGAACTGTCCGGTAAGTTGCTCCTTACGCTCTGCATCTTTTACAAAGAATCTTGCTGCGAGCAACTCAATGCTGTGCCGCAGCATTAATACAACCGGAAAAATAGCATATACAGCCGCCGGGCGATGCCTTAGAAAATAACGGAGGCGGCCACGATGAAACTGCTTGGCCCTAGATTTTGACCATGCCGATAAACTTTGCATATTGTCATGAATCACTTCATTGCTTTCGATGATCCCCATTTTCCACCCCAGGATTTGCAGCCTTTTTGCCCAATCTAAATCACAGTCTGAAAATGGGAACATTTGGGCATCCAGTCCGCCCGATTCCTGCCAGGCTTTCACCTTAACCAGCAGGGGGCTTGTATACACAATATCTGCATAACTGAATTTTATACCCGCAATTTGCTCATGCCAGCGGTACGGAATCCTTTCCAGTTTAAACTTGTGCACCACCTGTTTCCCCAAGGCAAAGTTCGTAATTTTAGGAAAAGGTGATCCGGCACCGGCAAAACTTCCGTCATGCCTTTTTACAGTGAACCCGCAGGCGGCCAATTTACTGTCATGCTCCAGCATTTGCTGTGCTTGCTTTAACGGCCCGGCACTCAAAATTTGATTATCCGTCTCGTAAAACAACAAATACTTCAACGATTTATACTCGCTTATGGCATAGGCTACACCGGCATTCAGCCCTGCTGCAAAAGACGTATCATCTCCCGGCTGGGGGATCATCAATCTAACAGGAATGTTCAATGATAAAGCCTCGCTTTGAAGCCATTCTACACTACCATCCTTTGATCCGGCATCGTATACAACTGCAACACAATTATCTTTAAATTCCGAACCAGGCAGCCAATCAGATAATACCGAGAGGCATTCCTTTAATAAGGATAGTCTGTTAAACGAGTTTATGATAACGGCTAATTCTGTTGTAATCATTGCTAAGTTTATGGTGTAAGGCGTTTGTAGCATACGCCCGTATACTGTTAACGTATTGTGCTTTTTGCGCCTAAGCTTTCTAAAATATTTATGGTATCAGTGGCATGTTTTTTCCAGGTTTGCTGCTGCACATCTTTATACGCTTGTAAACCATATGCTTTTATCTCATCCCGGTTGTTCAGCGCGTAGGTAATATTATTTAATAAACCCGCAGTATCTCCAAGATTGCTTATCAACATATTTTCCTTGTTGCGGCCAAAGTCGCGTAGCGCCCCTTCCAAATAGCCCACTACACATAATCCGCAAGCCATGGCTTCTAATGTGCTCTTGCCAAATCCTTCACCGTATGATGGCATTAAAAACACATCATTATCCAGGTATATATCCGCTAGTTCGTTACGTTTTACCCAAGGTTTAATCACAAGAGATTCACTATCTAAAAAGTCAAAATCCTGCCGGGCCTGTACTAAGGCATCGTCGTTAATTATAAATGTAACAACAAACTCTCCCGACCGATCGCTAAGCTGTTTAAATGCGCTTTGTAAATCTTTTATTCCCTTACGCACCAGATATTGCCCGGCAAACAAAAAGTGTACTTTCGTACTTGCTTTGGGGCGCAGGCCAATGCCGATATAACTGCTGTCTAATCCGTAACTTATTTTAAATATTTTGCCCGAATGTTCGGGATAATCATTCCTGAGGTATTCTGCATCATCCGAACCTGCACAGAAAACGGCATCACTGTACTTTACTGTTAGCACCGAGCAGTGCTTTAAAAATTTGATGAGCAACCATTTTTTCAGAGCGGCTACCGACGTTTCTTTTTTTGAAAAATTATATCTCGTTAGTGCTAACCGCAGTTCCCAGCCATGTGTCCGGTTGATAAAAAGTGTTTGCGGATATTGTTGCCTCAGGTTTTTGAAGGCATACCAGGCATGAGGTTGGCTAACTATCACAACATCATAATTGTGTTTAAGCAAGGCTTCCTTTAACTGGTTATATTGAACAAAAGGTAGTTCCAAGATCCGGCCGTAGTTGGGTCCTTTTACATACTTTCTATCCTTATGCCATAAGTAATCTACTTTATGCCCAAGTTGTTCCACATGGTTACCAATAGTGATTAAGCTACCGGCAGCACCGCTATCAGGCTTGTAAAGAAAATCACTTACAAATAAGATCTCCATCTAAAGTTTATTATCTGGTTGCGCTAAGCCATAACCGGCCATTAACCTAATCAATGCACTAAATCTTAACCCAGCCAATTAGGTTTACTGTTTACGACTTAACGGTCTGTTTAAGTTGCTTTATTCTTTCAAAATTTTTCAGCAAGTGCTTAACCGTATATTCTTTATTAGTAACCAGGGCCTTTGTTATGGCTGCCATAGTAGAAATTTTGTTACCCGCTGTTGGTTGATAAACGAACGACAATGACAGCAGTGCGTAAACCATGCTGTCCAGAATTTCTACGCTATTGTTAAAAGACCTCCTTACCGGTATAAAGTTGTGGTGTATAAAGGTATCAGACAGATGCCTGATACGATAGCCCAGATACTTTAACCGGGCACCATACTCTAAATACACGTAACCAAACCTGAAGTACTCGTTATTCAATATATTCCGGTCAACTACCTCGCGCGGATATATCGAGGCTCCGCATGATATGGCATGACTGTTTTGGCTGTCTTTAGGCTGCGTGGAAAACCCTCTTGGATGCAATTCGCCCGGGCCGCGGTAAGGTGCGGCGTTGGGTGGAACCCTTGGTGGCGAATACTCTCCTATCACCCAAATGGCTTTAGGATCTTCTTTGATCTTTTGTAGACAAGCTTCGAAGTGACCAACCGGAAAAGTATGATCATCGTCCATAGTACGGATGTGTGTTCCTTTACAATGCTTAGCCACAAAGTTGCGGTTAGCATATAGCCCTTTTTGTGGGCCCCTTAGGTATTGTGCATGATATGCCTCGGCAATCTCCCTGTTTTTTTGGATGGATTCCGACTCCGATGAATCATCAGATATTAAAACCTCGAACCACAAATGGGGTTGTTGGTAAAGGCTTGCTAAACATTGCTCCAGCAGATCGGGCCGATTGCGGGTAACTATGGCAATACTTAATTTATATTCAACAACATCTGCCATGCTTAACCTTTCCTATAAAAGCGGTGAATAAAAGATGACAGTAAAAGGGATGTCTTTTTTAATCGCTGCTCATAATCGCTATGTGCTTTTATGGGATACTTGGCATAAAGCCAGTAATGCTTATCGGCCAGTGAGGGGCCTTTGCCTCGCAATGCAGTACGTATAAACTTCTTTTTCCATGGCTTGGTAGATCCCAAAGCGTGTGACATAATTTTACCGCCACTAATCAAATCCATGCCTTCGGGCCCAATTTCGCTGATAGGCGAAAGGCTGCACATGGCAGTAATGTTCAATCCGTCCTGATCCTGTGCCTGAAAAAGATGTGACCTGGTTAATTTATGTTTAAACTGACTGGCGCTTAATTCGAAGTATTTAAACCCGGCATCCATTACACTTACCCAAGTTTGCAAAAACTCTATATGGCGTTTATTTACGCCGCAAAAGCCACCGTTTATGTACGAATATAAATCGCGCGTAACTGTTTTACCACACTTCTCGATCACCTTAAACCACCACTGCCTGAGCGGATGACTGGGCGGCATATCATTCATTGATCGCTCATGCACTAAGGCAACGCCACACTGCACCCAGCTCTCGAAAAACTCCCACTCGCATTTTACGGTTATGTCCGGGTCAAAGTAGAATATATTGTCGGCACTTTTAGCAGGGCCATCCCATAGCTCTAACAAAAAGTTTGGCTTATAATTCGTTAAATGATACTCTGTAGTAAGCGGTAAAAAATGGAGTTGAATCTGATCAGAAACGGTAAAGGTATAAGCCGTGGGCCAATTAGGGAGGCTGCTCTCTTTTGCATCTGCCGCCCAAAAGGGTAAACTTCCCCTGTATCCGGCAAAAATATCACCTGCAAATCCGTTCTTCTGTAAAGAATTAACAAGTGAGGCCACACCAAAATGATAATGCCCCTCAAAAAGTGTACATATTACAGAACTCATAGGGTTAGCTTTTTCCAATCAATTTTGCCCAAAAGCCTTTTTTTGGCTCGGCTTCACCATAATAACTATAATCATACTGGTAGCCATATCCAAACGAGGAGGCATCAATAGAATTAAAAATAATGTTAAGGTTTCTGAATACTCTTTTAACGTAAAGCTCATTAAGCAGCGTTATATGCGCTTTACGTGTAAAGTTATGCCTTATCAAAAAGAAAGTAACATCGGCATACTGCCCTAATATCTGCGCGTCAGTTACTAAGCCAATTGGTGGTGCATCGATAAGTATGTAGTCATAATCCCGCTTAAGCTCGGCAATCATGACAGGCATATTCCTATTCATCAAAATTTCGGCAGGATTTGGTGGAATAGTTCCACTCTCTATCATGTAAAAATTCTCCTGCTGAGGTACCTCTCTTATAATGTCTTTATAGGCAACCTTACCAATCAAATAGTCTGACAAGCCTACTTTCTTTTCCATGCCCAGGGTTGATAACAACTTTGGCTTCCGTAGGTCTAACTCCAATATAATTACCTTTTTGCCGGTGCTCGCCAAGCTTGCACCAAGGTTCAAGGAAATAAAAGACTTACCTTCACCACTCACTGTTGATGTAAAGAGAATGGTTTTACTATCCGGATTTGCGATCAGGAAATCGAGATTGGTTCTTAAGGCCCTCACCTGCTCAGCAATAACAGACCTTGGCTTGGCTGTAATTGTTAAGGCATTGGCATCATCTGAATGGGATATCTGTGCTATAATAGGCGCCCTTGTAGTTCGGGTAATGTCCGATTTACGACGAACGGTGTTATTCAGCATGTCTTTCAGGAGTATCACACCCAAGGGCAAACCTATGCCCAAACACACAAATATCATGTATAAGGTAGATTTCACAGGCTTTATAGGTGCTCCTGTGGCACGAGCTGGATTTATTACCCTACCATCTGCCGTATTTTGAGCCAGGGCAAGCCCGGTTTCTTCGCGTTTCTGTAAGAGGAAGTTGAATAAGTTATTTTTAATACTTTGGTTCCGCATTACATCTACTAATTCACGCTCTCTAACAGGCACTTGCTGTAAGTCAGATTCGAACTTTGAGTTCAGCTTTTCAACCTCACGCTTACTTAGCAATAAATTGCTGCGCAAGGTGCCCAGCGTTTCTTTAAGAGATCTTTTAAGAGATAGTATCTGATCATTAATCGATGCAACAACAGGATTAGTTTCAGGAATTGTTCTGAGCAGGCTTTGCTTTTGCAACTTAAGTGTTCCTAACTGGCTAACCATCGAGGTTATGGTACCATCCGAAAGGCCCAGCATAGAGGGCTGAACTACGTCCACATTATCGGGCTTTGCTAAAAAGCCTTCTATTTGCTTTAACATGGTTAACTGCAGATTTATGTCGGTAACTTTAGCGTCATTTGCTGTTACTCTTCCATAAATTTGCGATGCCTGGGTACCTAAATCAACTGTGTTGTTTTGTGACTTAAACTGCTGAACATTTCTTTCCTCTGTACCTAGTTCGCGCTGAAGTACTTTAATACGTTCATCAATCCATGCTATGGTATTGGCAATAGTTTGTGTCTTGTCGCTCAATGATGCCTCAATGTAGGCTTGAACCACGGCATTCAAAAAGTCTTCGCCACGCTTAGGTATAGCATCTTCGGTAGAAAGAACGAGCATGTTGCTTTGTTTACTAACGGGCGCAACCATTAATCTGCTCAGGTATACCCGTGCTACGTCTTCTACCGAACTAAAGCTGACAAAGTATGGTTCCTTTGTATAGGCTTGAACAGGCTTAACCAAAATAACACCAGCCGCCGTACTTGTTGGCTTATTGAAAGGCACTTTCTGTCCGTTAAATAAAACTTCGTTATTGTTGATAACCTGAATAGGCCATGGTTTGGTGTAAGTATTACGCGATGGCGTAATCATCTCAACTTTGGCGGGTTCGTTTAAGTAGAGTAAACGTTTATTTAACCTGCCTTCGGCATAATATTCAGTTTGCAGCGCTAAATCCTTAACCACTTTTTCAATTAACGAGCTTGACTTGATGATCAAGATCTCGTTTTCAACTTCAAGGTTCGGCGGTGTAACACCCAGTTCTTCCAAAACCATTTTGTTGGTGGCCTGCTTGGCGTCTTTTAGTAGAATTTGAGTTTGGATGGAATACTGCGGAACCTGCGTTTTTACGTAGAAATATCCTATTACCGAAAACACAAATAACGAAAGCAAGAACCACTTCCAATATCGTAAATAACCTAATATAAGGTCAACAATACCCCCTTCGCTCTCAGCACCGGTTTGTATCGTTGGATCGTATAATTCTTCTTCTGTATTCATGATTGAATTTGATGGCAGAGACAGCCCTTATAAAACCTGGGTAAATAGCGCTATAGCCAAGGTTATTACACCGGCAACAATCGGGAAAATTCTAAAGAAAGAGTTGTTCTGAACTGCCTTACCAGCAGAAGGCTCCGCATAAACCAAATCGTTTGAACGCAAATAGTAGTAAGGAGAATTAAACACATCCCTACTATTGAGATTTACATGGCCGAACTGCTTCTTACCATCAACCTCCCGGATAACCAGGATATTGTCTCTTCGGGCATATGTAGTTAAATCTCCGGCCAAACCTAAGGCTTCGGGTAAGGATACCCGTTCGTTAGGTATGTTAAAAACGCCAATGTTATTAAATTCGCCCAGGAAAGTAACACGGTAATTAACTATACGTAAGGTTACTGTAGGCTCTCTTAGGTACTTTTTAAGGCTATCTTTAACCAAGTTCTTCGCCTCACGTGTGGTTAAACCGGCAAGCTTAATGCTCCCTATAAGTGGTAAATCGATTTGCCCGGCTTGGTCTACCAGGTAGCCGGGTGCTTCCTGCGAATTAATAGCGCCTCCGGCAGCTGCTCCGCCAGCACCCTGATAGGGATTGAAAAAACTCGTTGCTGTTGCACTTAATGAATTAACCGTTACAGACAAGATATCCCCTGGTTGTATTGCCGAAGGAAAAGCTTTGGTATATCCGATGGTATCGGGATCGGTAACTGCGTTTTTTTGGAAGAGAGTTAGCTGCTTTACACTTTTGCATGAAGAAAACAGAGACAAACAGCTTAACAGCAAGACAAATATTCGAAAGTAACTTCTTTTCATTTACAGGAAGATATTGAACAGCACTTTATTTCTATAAATAATTATAGCGTATCTAATCAAGTATAAAGGCCACTTTAAGCAACCTATTATCGTCTAAAACAAACCCTCAATTCAAATTTCAAGGCAATTTGCGCCTTAAAATTAGCAATTTTTTAAATATAATTAAATATAATTGAATTATTAATAAACTTTATGCTTGTCCCATTGTACCACCAAAGTTGAGCGGGAAGCCAGGAGCATCGTTTTGGAGCTTTATACGGCCGTTTACCGCCTCAAACTTTTCAATATTATCTTCGAGTGCCGAAAGTAATCTTTTAGCGTGCTCGGGGGTTAAAATAATTCTTGATTTTACCTTTGCTTTAGGCACTCCCGGCATTACTCTTATAAAATCGAGTACAAATTCTGTATTAGAGTGCGTTATCACAGCCAAATTTGAATAAATTCCTTCTGCAATTTCTTCCGATAACTCTATGTTTAGCTGGTTTTCGTTTGCTTCTTCCATATTGCTAAAATACTAAACCTTATTATTTGTTATAGTGAATTTATATTTATTTAAAAGTTAATATTTAAGCATTGCTATTAACAAAAAAAGCCATCCTGTAAACAGGATGGCTTTGTAATTATTCTTTTGTTAATTACGCTTCTACGTCTTCAGTTTTTGAAGCCATTAAGCGGTCAAACTCTTCTTGTGAACCTACGCGGATATTGTCATATGCACGCAAGCCGGTTCCTGAAGGAATTAAGTGACCTACAATAACGTTTTCTTTCAAACCTAACATTAAGTCGCGCTTTCCGGCAATTGCAGCTTCGTTCAGTACTTTCGTAGTTTCCTGGAACGATGCAGCCGAGATGAACGACTTGGTACCTAATGATGCACGGGTAATACCTTGCAGTATTGGGCTCGAAGTTGCCGCAATAGCGTCTCTTACCTCAACCAGTTTCTGATCCTTACGTTTCAAAACAGAGTTCTCATCTCTTAAGCGACGTAATGATACAATCTGACCTGGTTTAAGCGTAGCAGATTCTCCCGGATCAACAACAACCTTTTTATCAAAGATCTCATCATTCTCGATCATGAAATCCCAGCTGTCAACGGCTTCTCTTTCCAGGAAGCGGGTATCGCCCGGATCCTCGATAGATACTTTCTGCATCATCTGGTGAACGATAACCTCAAAGTGTTTATCGTTAATTTTCACACCTTGCAAACGGTAAACCTCTTGTATACCATTTACCAGGTACTCTTGCACAGCAGCAGGGCCTTTAATAGCCAAGATGTCGGCAGGAGAGATTGAACCATCAGACAATGGCATACCAGCTTTCACAAAGTCGTTATCCTGCACCAGAATGTGTTTAGACAATGGCACCAGGTATTTTTTAACCTGACCATCTCTCGACTCGATAGTGATTTCGCGATTACCACGTTTTACACCACCTAAGGTTACCACACCATCAATCTCGGTTACTACAGCCGGGTTAGATGGGTTACGTGCTTCGAACAACTCGGTTACACGTGGCAAACCACCAGTGATATCCCGGGTTTTACCGGTTGAACGAGGAATTTTAGCAATTACCTGTCCGGTTTGTATTTTTTCGCCTTCTTCGATAGAGATGTGGGCACCTACCGGAATGTTATATCCTTTAATGATGTCTCCGCCACGTTCAGCAATCTGGATAACCGGGTTCTTGGTTTTGTCGCGGGTATCGATAATTACTTTCTCACGGTGACCGGTTTGCTCATCTGATTCCTCACGGAAGGTAATACCTTCTAATACAGCATCAAATTTAGCTACACCGGCAAACTCAGAGATGATAACGGCATTGTAAGGATCCCATGAACAGATACGATCGCCTTTGGTAATGTTGCTGCCATCTTTAATGTACAGGTAAGAACCATAAGGGATGTTATTTGTCATGATAACCTTGTTACTGCCCGGCTCAATAATGCGGAACTCGCCTGAACGGCCCAGAACCACTTCTACTGTGCCATCTTCGTCGGTCTCAAACGGTACAGTACGTACGTTTTCAAACTCAATGATACCATCGTAACGGGCATTGATTTGTGACTCAGCAGCGATGTTTGATGCAGTACCACCCACGTGGAAAGTACGCAGGGTTAACTGTGTACCCGGCTCACCGATTGATTGTGCTGCAATTACACCCACAGCTTCACCGGCTTGTACACGCTTCCCTGTTGCCAGGTTACGGCCATAGCACAAAGCACATACGCCACGCTTGCTTTCGCAAGTTAATACCGAACGAATTTCAATACCTTCAAGTGGCGAATTTTCTATCTTCTTAGCAATTTCCTCATCAATATCCTGACCAGCACCTACCAATTGTTCGTTGGTTAACGGGTCAAACACATCGTGCAGTGAGGTACGGCCTAAAATACGGTCGTATAATGGCTCAACAATATCCTCATTATCTTTCAGCGCTGTAGTGAATATACCGCGTAAAGTTCCGCAATCTGTTTCACCCACAATCATATCCTGGGCAACGTCATGCAAACGACGGGTTAAGTAACCAGCATCCGCTGTTTTCAAAGCGGTATCCGCCAAACCTTTACGGGCACCGTGGGTAGAGATAAAGTACTCTAATACCGACAGACCTTCTTTAAAGTTAGACAAGATTGGGTTTTCGATAATTTCACCGCCCGAACCTGATTTTTGAGGCTTGGCCATCAAACCACGCATACCTGCCAGCTGACGGATCTGCTCCTTGGAACCACGTGCACCTGAATCCAACATCATGTAAACAGAGTTGAAGCCTTGGTTGTCGGTCGAAAGGATTTCCATCACATTCGCAGTCAAACGGTTGTTGATACGGGTCCAGATATCGATGATTTGGTTGTAACGCTCGTTGTTGGTAATGAAACCCATGTTATAGTTATTCATTACTTCTTCAACCTCGCGTGATGCCTGCTGAATCAGATCAACTTTTTGTGCAGGAATGTTTACGTCCTGCAGGTTGAACGACAAGCCACCACGGAATGCCATTTGGAAACCTAATTCCTTAATATCATCCAGGAACTGGGCAGCACGGGCCATACCGGTGTTTTTAACAACTTCGCCGATAATGTCACGCAGTGATTTTTTGGTCAGCAACTCGTTGATGTAACCTACTTCTTCTGGCACGTGCTGGTTAAACAGTACGCGGCCTACAGTAGTATCAATCAATTTGTTTACGATGCTGCCATCGCGTTCTTTAAAGTTTGCTTTTACTTTGATAAAGGCGTGCAGGTCAACTTTCTTCTCGTTGTAAGCAATAATAACTTCCTCAGCAGAATAAAAGCTTAAACCTTCTCCTTTAACAACACGGGTATCGTCAGTTTTACGGCCTTTAGTAATATAGTAAAGACCCAAAACCATATCCTGTGATGGTACTGTAATAGGCGTACCGTTAGCAGGGTTCAGAATGTTGTGTGACGCCAGCATTAATATTTGGGCTTCCAGAATAGCAGCGTTACCAAGTGGTACGTGCACAGCCATCTGGTCACCGTCAAAGTCGGCGTTGAACGCGGTACAAGTTAATGGGTGCAACTGGATAGCTTTTCCTTCAACCAGTTTTGGCTGGAATGCCTGGATACCTAACCTGTGCAGCGTAGGCGCACGGTTTAGTAATACAGGGTGTCCTTTCAGCACGTTCTCTAATATATCCCAAACTAATGGGTCTTTGCGGTCAACAATCTTTTTGGCAGATTTTACTGTTTTAACCACACCACGCTCAATCATTTTGCGAATGATGAATGGTTTAAACAGCTCGGCAGCCATATCTTTAGGTAAACCACACTCGTGTAATTTAAGGTTAGGACCTACAACAATTACCGAACGGGCAGAATAGTCCACACGTTTACCTAATAAGTTCTGACGGAAACGGCCCTGTTTACCTTTCAGGATGTCTGAAAGTGATTTAAGGGCACGGTTACCTTCCGTTTTTACCGCGTTAACTTTACGTGAGTTGTCGAATAACGAATCCACAGCTTCCTGTAGCATACGTTTCTCGTTACGTAAAATCACCTCTGGTGCCTTAATCTCGATCAAACGTTTTAAACGGTTGTTACGGATAATTACACGACGGTAAAGGTCATTCAAATCGGAGGTTGCGAAACGACCACCTTCCAGTGGCACTAACGGACGCAACTCCGGCGGAATAACAGGAACGATCTTTACGATCATCCACTCTGGGTTATTATCAATACGGTTCTTCGCATCGCGGAAAGCCTCAACAACCTGCAAACGCTTCAAAGCTTCGTTTTTACGTTGCTGTGAAGTTTCATTAGCAGCCTGGTGACGCAGATCGTATGATAACTGGTCTAAGTCTATACGTTTTAATAACTCTTCCAAAGCCTCAGCACCCATTTTGGCTACAAATTTCTGAGGATCTTTGTCGTCCAGGTACTGATTTTCTTTTGGTAAGGTATCTAATACGTCCAGGTATTCTTCTTCAGTCAGGAAATCCATTTTAGAGATTCCGTCTGTTTCTTTAATACCTGGTTGAATTACTACGTAACGCTCGTAGTAAATAATTAAATCTAACTTTTTAGTTGGTAAGCCCAGCAGGTAACCAATTTTATTTGGCAACGAGCGGAAATACCAGATGTGTGCCACAGGAACCACCAGGTTGATGTGTCCCATGCGCTCACGACGTACTTTCTTTTCGGTTACTTCAACACCGCAACGGTCACACACGATACCTTTGTAACGGATACGTTTGTATTTGCCGCAATGGCACTCATAATCTTTAACCGGACCAAAAATACGCTCGCAGAATAAACCATCACGCTCAGGCTTGTAGGTCCGGTAGTTGATGGTTTCTGGTTTCAGAACTTCACCACTTGAACGCTCCAGGATAGACTCTGGTGAGGCCAAACTGATGGTAATGGTAGTGAAGTTACTTTTGATTTTATTATCTTTTTTGTAAGACATATATCGTTTTTGATGATTTAGTGATAAGTGACGGTGGTAACCGGAGCACTTTTCTTGCACATAAAAGTTAACAAAGGATTGGATGACTGCTCATCCAATCCCTCACTAATCAATTTTATTCTAATGTGATATCCAAACCTAAACCTCTTAACTCGTGAACCAATACGTTGAATGATTCAGGAACTGATGGTGTAGGCAGGTTTTCGCCTTTAACAATGGCTTCGTAAGTTTTGGCACGGCCAATTACGTCATCCGATTTTACAGTAAGGATCTCTTGTAGAATGTTGGCAGCACCAAACGCTTCCAGAGCCCAAACCTCCATCTCACCAAAACGCTGACCACCAAACTGAGCTTTACCACCCAGCGGCTGTTGCGTAATCAATGAGTATGGTCCGATTGAACGGGCGTGCATCTTATCATCAACCATGTGACCCAGTTTAAGCATATAGATGATACCTACTGTGGTTGGCTGGTCAAAACGTTCGCCGGTTAAACCATTATACAAGTAAGTACGGCCGGTAGCCGGTAAACCTGCTTTAGCAATCCAGTCTTCCACTTCCTGATAGGTTGCACCATCAAAAATCGGAGTAGCGAATTTAATGCCCAGCTCTTTACCTGCCCAACCTAACACAGTCTCATAGATCTGCCCCAAGTTCATACGCGAAGGTACACCCAGTGGGTTCAGAACGATGTCAACCGGTGTTCCGTCTTCCAGGAATGGCATGTCCTCGTCACGTACAATCCGCGCTACGATACCTTTGTTACCGTGGCGACCGGCCATTTTATCACCCACTTTAAGCTTACGCTTTTTAGCGATGTAAACTTTAGCCATTTGAACTATACCCGACGGAAGCTCGTCACCTACACTAATGGCAAACTTATCGCGACGGTAAGCACCCAGCTCTTCATTTACCTTAATACCGTAGTTATGCAGTAACAACTTAATCTGATCGTTTTTATCGTCGTCAGTTGTCCACTTGGTTGGGTTAATGTTTTCGTAAGGAAGCTCAGTTAATGTTTTTTGAGTGAATTTAACACCTTTTGGCACCAACAGCTCTTTGTAAACATTGTAAACACCTTGTGAGGTCTTACCATTTACAATCTCGAATAACTTATCAACCAAACGATTTTTAAGGTCTTTTATAGCCTTATCGTGTTTAGCGTCCAGTTTCTCTAACTGTGCTTTTTCCTCAGCTTTTGAAGTCTTTTTAGCACGAGAGAATAACTTGGTATCGATAACCACACCGCTAATTGAAGGCGGAGTTTTCAAAGAAGCGTCTTTTACGTCGCCCGCTTTGTCACCAAAGATAGCACGTAACAACTTTTCTTCCGGTGAAGGGTCAGACTCGCCTTTAGGGGTAATCTTACCAATCAAAATATCGCCTTCTTTAACCTCAGCACCTACACGGATGATACCGTCTTCATCAAGGTCTTTGGTAGCTTCTTCTGATACGTTAGGGATATCTGGTGTTAATTCCTCTTCACCACGTTTAGTGTCACGAACTTCAAGCTCAAACTCTTCAACGTGTAATGAGGTGAAAATATCCTGTGATACCACACGCTCAGAAATCACGATCGCATCCTCAAAGTTATATCCTTGCCAAGGCATGAACGCTACTTTCATATTACGACCTAAAGCCAGCTCACCATCTTGTGTGGCATAACCTTCACAAAGCACTTGTCCTTTTTCAACCCTCTGGCCTTTTTTAACAATCGGCTTCAAGTTCATGGTAGTGCTTTGGTTTGTTTTTTGGAACTTAATCAGGCGGTAACCTTTAGTATCCTCGTCAAACGACACCAAACGGTCATCGTCGTTACGGTCATATTTGATACGGATCTCGTTGGCATCTACATACTCAACAATACCATCGCCTTCGGCGTTAACCAGCGTACGTGAATCTTTCGCTACACGGCCTTCCAAACCAGTACCTACAATTGGCGCCTCAGGGCGTAAAAGTGGCACGGCCTGGCGTTGCATGTTCGAACCCATCAACGCACGGTTAGCATCATCATGCTCCAAGAACGGAATCAATGACGCTGCAATCGAAGTGATCTGGTTTGGTGCAATGTCCATATAATCCAAACGCTCAGGCTCAATAATCGGGAAGTCACCTTCAAAACGAGCTTTTACGCGTGGCGTAGCAAACACACCTTTATCATCATACACCGCATTAGCCTGACCGATGGTTTTACCATCCTCATCCTCTGCAGATAAGTAAATTACCGGCTCATCAACTGCAACCACGCCGTTATCCACACGTTTGTATGGCGTTTCGATGAAGCCCAGGTTGTTGATCTTGGCATGCACACATAGTGAAGAGATCAAACCGATGTTCGGTCCCTCTGGTGTTTCAATGGTACACAAACGACCATAGTGCGTGTAGTGCACGTCACGTACCTCAAAACCGGCACGCTCACGAGACAGACCACCAGGGCCAAGCGCCGACAAGCGGCGTTTGTGTGTAATCTCAGCCAACGGATTGGTTTGATCCATGAACTGAGATAATTGGTTGGTACCAAAGAATGAGTTGATTACTGATGACAAGGTACGCGCGTTGATCAGGTCGGTTGGCGTGAACACCTCGTTGTCACGAATGTTCATACGCTCACGGATGGTACGTGCCATACGTGCTAAACCAACACCAAATTGTGCGTACAATTGCTCACCTACCGTACGTACACGACGATTTGATAAGTGGTCAATATCATCCACCTCAGCTTTAGAGTTAATCAATTTAATTAAGTACTTAACAATGGCAATAATATCTTGCTTGGTTAATACTTTAATCTCGTCTGATGTATCCAGCTTCAGTTTACGGTTGATGCGGTAACGACCCACATCGCCCAGGTCATATCTTTTATCTGAGAAGAACAAACGATCGATGATACCACGAGCAGTTTCCTCATCAGGTGGTTCAGCGTTACGTAACTGGCGGTAGATGTGCTCAACCGCTTCTTTCTCAGAGTTCGAAGTATCTTTCTGTAATGTATTATATATAATGGTATAATCGCCGCTGGTAGATGCATCTTCCTTGTTCAGGATAATGCTCTTTACACCTGCATCGATTATCTGATCAATATTATCATCATTCAGTATGGTTTCGCGCTCCAGGATGATCTCATTACGGTCAATAGACACCACTTCACCGGTATCCTCGTCCACAAAGTCTTCCACCCATTTTTTAAGCACCCTTGCAGCAAGCTTGCGGCCAACAAATTTCTTGAGGCCAGATTTGCTTACTTTCACTTCATCAGCCAGTTCAAATAACTCCAGAATGTCTTTATCTGAATCGTAACCGATAGCACGAAGCAAGGTAGTAACCGGGAATTTCTTTTTACGGTCAATGTAGGCATACATTACGTTGTTAACGTCTGTAGCAAACTCTATCCATGAACCTTTGAAAGGTATAACACGGGCAGAGTATAATTTAGTACCGTTGGTGTGGCGGCTTTGGCCGAAGAACACACCAGGTGAACGGTGCAGCTGCGATACGATTACACGCTCAGCACCATTAATAACGAAGGTACCTTTTGGCGTCATGTAAGGAATGGTACCCAGGTACACATCCTGTACAATGGTTTCAAAGTCTTCGTGCTCTTCATCATTACATGAAAGGCGAAGCTTTGCCTTTAAAGGCACACTGTAAGTTAAACCACGGTCGATACACTCTTGAATATCGTAGCGTGGCGGATCAATAAAATAGTCCAAAAACTCCAACACGAAAATGTTACGAGAATCGGAGATAGGAAAGTTTTCGGCAAACACTTTAAACAAGCCTTCTTTATGACGGTTGTCTGAAGTGGTTTCCAGCTGGAAAAATTCCTGGAAAGATTTCAACTGAACATCCAGAAAGTCAGGGTAGTCGAGGACGTGCCTGCTGGTTGCAAAGTTCACTCTTTGATTATTTTTGTTTGCCAAGGGATTATAATTTTAATATGGATTAAACTCTTATTGGTTTATTTAAAGTTGTTCCTGAACTTCAAACAAAAATCAAAACGTTATAAACGGCAATAGACCCCGACCAAATACAGGTCGGAGTCTTATGCTTAAGGGCTCTATTGAGATAAATTATTTAATCTCAACTACAGCTCCGGCTTCTTCTAAGGCTTTCTTCAAAGATTCAGCTTCGTCTTTAGCAACACCAGTTTTTACTTCTTTAGGTGCACCATCAACTAAGTCTTTAGCTTCTTTCAAACCAAGGCCGGTTAAGTCTTTTACTAACTTAACAACAGCTAACTTCTGACCGCCAGCTTCTTTCAAGATAACGTCAAACGCAGTTTGCTCAGCAGCAGCAGGAGCAGCATCGCCACCACCAGCAGCCGGCGCAGCAACAGCAACAGCTGCAGCAGCAGGCTCAATACCATACTCGTCTTTCAGGATCTGAGCTAATTCGTTAACTTCTTTTACTGTTAAGTTTACCAACTGTTCAGCAAACGCTTTTAAATCTGCCATTTTATTCTAAATTTTACTTTTAATACTTTGTTTTGTAAATGCGCCCTTAAGGTGTACGCTTAACCTTCTCTTTCTTGTAATGTTTTTACCAAGCCTGCAATAGTAGTTCCGCCTGATTGAAGGGCAGAAAGTACGTTTTTAGCAGGTGATTGCAATAAGCCAATGATTTCGCCAACCAATTCTTCTTTTGATTTAAGGGTCAACAGTGCATCAAGCTGACTGTCGCCTACAAATGCTGAAGAATATACGTAAGCCGCTTTCAGAACTGGTTTATCACCTTGTTTTCTTAATTCTTTGATCAGTTTGGCCGGAGCTTTTGCTGACTTAGAGAATAAGATTGTTGAAGTTCCTTTAAGCGAATCGAATAATTGATCATAATCGCCTTCGGCAGCTAGTAAAGCTTTTTTAATCAAGCTGTTTTTAGCCACTTGCATGGTAATGTCGTTGTCAAAACATTTACGACGGATGTCGTTAACTTTAGCAACGGTTAAATCTGCAGTATCAGTAATATAGAAATTACCATACTCTTTGATCTGCTCGGTTAGAGCTTCAACCAGTTCGTATTTTTCTTCTTTATTCATGATTAGATCCCCGCTACTGTTTTGGTTTCAACTTCGATTCCGCGAGACATAGTTGAAGAGACGTGAATGCTCTTGAAATATGTTCCTTTTGCTGCTGATGGTTTTAATTTTGAAATGGTTTGCAATACTTCCAAAGCATTTTCATAAATTTTTTCAGCAGGGAAAGATACTTTTCCGATGGAGGCGTGAATGATACCGGTTTTGTCAACCTTAAAATCGATTTTACCAGCTTTAACCTCATTTACAGCTTTACCCACTTCTGGAGTTACTGTACCTGATTTAGGATTAGGCATCAGGTTACGCGGACCCAAAATACGGCCCAAACGTCCTACCTTAGCCATTACGCTTGGCATTGTGATGATAATGTCAACATCAGTCCATCCGCCTTCTATTTTAGCGATGTAGTCATCCAAACCTACGTAATCTGCACCGGCGTCTTTTGCTTCTTGCTCCTTATCAGGAGTACAAAGCACCAAAACGCGTACAGTTTTACCGGTTCCATGAGGTAAGGTTGCTATACCACGCACCATTTGATTGGCTTTGCGCGGGTCAACACCTAAACGTACGTCTATATCAACAGATGCGTCAAACTTAGTAGTGGTAATGTCCTTTACTAAGCTGGCTGCATCCTGTAAAGAGTATGCTTTGTTAGCCTCAATTTTGGATAGTACTGCTTTTTGATTTTTTGTTAATCTAGCCACTGTCTTAAACTGATTTGTGTGTTAAATAATTTATTCCGGATTTCGGATCTTAGATTTCGGAACTAAAAATGAATTTCGAAATCATCAATCCAGCGTCCGAAATTTAGTTGTTCCAGGGTGCTGTACCAGATACGGTAATACCCATGCTGCGAGCAGTACCAGCCACCATTTTCATGGCCGATTCTACTGTGAATGCGTTTAAGTCAGGCATTTTATCTTTAGCTATCGTTTCAACCTGCTCCCAATTTACATTGGCAACTTTTTTACGGTTTGGCTCGGCCGATCCACCTTTTAAACCTGAGGCTTCCAACAATTGGATTGCAACCGGAGGGGTTTTGATGATAAAATCGAATGACTTATCGGTATACACAGTAATTACTACCGGCAACACTTTACCAGGTTTATCCTGAGTACGTGCATTGAATTGCTTGCAAAATTCCATAATGTTCACACCTTTTGCACCCAATGCAGGCCCAATTGGAGGTGATGGATTTGCAGCGCCACCCTTAACTTGTAGTTTTACTAACGCACCGACTTCTTTTGCCATCTTTAATAAAATTTAATGTACTTAATGTTAGTAAGTTGGAAGCAATGTAACATTTAAGCGCTGAACATAAAAAATTCAGCCCGCAAAGATATGAACTTTACGGGCTGAATGCAAATTTATTCTGATTATTCTTTTTCTACCTGCATGTAGTTTAACTCTAGCGGCGTTCGGCGGCCAAATATCTTAACCATAACCTTCAGCTTCTTCTTCTCTTCGTTAACCTCTTCAATTACACCGCTAAAGCCATTGAACGGTCCGTCCATTACTTTAACGTTCTCACCTACATAATAAGGTACGTTTACCGTTTCGCCTTGCGCGGCCATCTCGTCAACCTTACCCAGTATACGGTTTACTTCGGCTTGGCGCAATGGTATAGCATTGCCAGCTTTATCACCCAAGAAACCTATTACACTGTTGATATTTTTGATAATGTGTTCAAGCTCGCCATCAAGCGCGGCTTCAACCATTACATAGCCAGGGAAGTAGTTACGCTCTTTAGCAATCTTCTTGCCATCGCGCATTTGGTAATATTTTTCGGTTGGTATTAGTACCTGTGGTATCAGGTGTGATATACCCAGGCGGTTAACCTCGGCATCAATGTATTGCTTTACCTTTTTTTCTTTACCACTAACGGCCCTAACCACATACCACTTTAACTGATCACTCATCTTTCGTTTACTAATTAGGCAAGTGAACTATAAAACAGTCTTAAAACGTAGCTAATAACCTGATCCATACCGAAGATAACCAGTGCGATAATTAAAGCAGCAACCAGCACCAGTATAGCGCTGCTTTGCAGCTCGCGCCAGGTTGGCCAGGTTACTTTCTCGGTTAACTCGATATAAGATTCTTTGATATATTCAGCTACTGCAGACATTTTTTGAATTACTTAAATGCACGGGAACAAGGATTCGAACCCTGATCAAAGGTTTTGGAGACCTCTATTCTACCGTTGAACTATTCCCGTTTGTTAATCCTAAACCTAATAGGCTTAAGAATTCTTTTCAAGTTATTAAAACAAAGTACCCGGCAATAAAGCCAAGTACTTTGTTTATAAATTAACCTATACCTTTTTCTTCCCTGTTAGGGGTTGAGGGCTAGGTCTTATTTTAAGATTTCAGTTACCTGACCAGCACCTACTGTACGGCCACCTTCGCGGATAGCGAAACGTAAACCTTTTTCCATTGCGATAGCGTTGATTAACGATACAGTGATTGTAACGTTATCACCTGGCATAACCATTTCTACGCCTTCAGCCAATGAAATTTCACCAGTTACGTCAGTGGTACGGAAGTAGAACTGCGGACGGTATTTGTTGAAGAATGGTGTGTGACGACCACCTTCAGCTTTTGATAATACGTAAACTTCTGCTTTGAAATCGGTGTGAGGAGTTACTGAACCTGGTTTACAGATAACCATACCACGACGGATGGCTTCTTTTTCAATACCACGTAACAATAAACCTACGTTATCACCTGCTTCACCACGGTCAAGGATTTTGCGGAACATCTCAACACCAGTAACAACTGATTTTAAGTTTTCAGCACCCATACCTAAGATGTCAACTTGATCACCAGAGTTGATGATACCACGCTCAATACGGCCGGTAGCAACAGTTCCACGACCAGTGATTGAGAATACGTCCTCAACTGGCATCAGGAATGGAAGATCAGTTAAACGTGGAGGAATTGGAATGTAGCTATCAACTGCATTCATCAAATCCATAATTTTTTCAACCCATTTAGGCTCGCCGTTAAGACCACCTAAAGCTGAACCTTGGATTACTGGAATATCATCACCAGGGAAATCATAGAATGATAATAATTCACGGATTTCCATTTCAACTAATTCTAATAACTCAGGATCGTCAACCATGTCAACTTTGTTCATGAAAACTGTCAAAGCAGGTACACCTACTTGACGAGCTAACAGGATGTGCTCACGAGTTTGTGGCATTGGACCGTCAGTTGCAGCAACTACCAGGATAGCGCCGTCCATTTGGGCAGCACCAGTAACCATGTTTTTCACATAGTCAGCGTGACCTGGACAGTCAACGTGTGCGTAGTGACGGTTTGAAGTTGAGTACTCAACGTGTGCAGTGTTGATAGTAATACCACGTTCTTTTTCTTCAGGAGCCGAGTCGATTGAATCGAAAGAACGAGCCTCAGATAAACCTGCATCAGCCAATACTTTTGTAATAGCTGCGGTAAGGGTTGTTTTACCGTGGTCAACGTGACCGATTGTACCGATGTTTAAGTGCGGCTTACTGCGGTCAAACTTTTCTTTTGCCATGATTTATAAAATGTTTGTAGGTTAATTTACTTTTTAATTGTCGTTTTTTATACGCCGAGCCAACGAAGGGATTTGAACCCTTGGCCTCTTCCTTACCAAGGAAGTGCTCTACCCCTGAGCTACGTCGGCTTATTCATTTAGTTTTCAGTTGCCAATTTTCAGTTGTCGGGTATTAACCGACTGCTGCGAACCGCTTGCTGCTAACTGGAAACAGAGCGGAAGACGAGGTTCGAACTCGCGACCTATAGCTTGGAAGGCTATCGCTCTACCAACTGAGCTACTTCCGCATAAAAGTTGGCAGTCTTCAGTTATTGGCTGGCAGCAACTGCAAACTAATAACTTAAAACTGCCAACTAAATTGTGGGGAGGGAAGGATTCGAACCTTCGTAGCCGAAGCAGCGGATTTACAGTCCGCCCCATTTGACCGCTCTGGTACCTCCCCAGAGCTTGATTTCGGATGACATAGATGCTTGATTCCGGATTAACCGTAAATCTCAACACCCTGATTTAAAAAAAATCGAAATCCGAAATTTAAACTTGAGCCCCCTATCGGAATCGAACCAATGACCTACTGATTACAAGTCAGTTGCTCTACCAGCTGAGCTAAGGAGGCTTAATTTTTATATTTTAAAGAACCGTTTCCTTTTCGTTAAGTACCTCTCCGAAAGGGAATGCAAATCTACACAAATTTAAACCCGTGCAAAATATTTTTCAAAAAAAAATCAGCAGGTTAAAAACCTGCTGATTCTATTATTTGTATTGTGCTGATTTTCAATATTCCTCGTCTTCGACAGCCAGTGTATTTACTTTTCTGGCTTCGTCTGTTATAGCAGTTTGTTTCTGTTTATGCTTCTGAATTTGCTTGCGTAAACTCTCAACTGCCAGGTCTGTGCCCTCCTCAAAGCTCTTACATTGGTGGCGGGCAAACAACTGGTTGCCTTTAATCAACAACTTAATCTCCGTTATTTTATTTTCATCCTCGCCAGTATTCTCCAGTCGCAAAAAAACGTCGCCGCTGGTTATACTGTCACTAAACTGTTCTAGCTTGTTAGCTTTTTTCTGAATAAAATCAATCAACTTTTTGTCTGCACTGAAATGAATCGCATGAACAGTAATTTTCATATGTTCCTCCTTGTTAATTAGCCTTTGGATGGGCTTGTTTATAAATAGATTTAAGTCGTTCAACGGAGTTGTGGGTGTACACCTGAGTAGCGCTCAGGCTGGCATGCCCCAGCAGATCCTTAATTGCATTAAGGTCTGCACCTTTGTTCAATAAGCTTGTTGCAAACGTATGCCGCAGCACGTGCGGGCTTTTCTTGTCCTGAGTGGATATGTAGTTTAAATATTTATGCACTATCAAGTATACCATTTTGGCGTAAGCATCGGCTCCTTTATTGGTAACGATTAATTTTAACGAATTGTTATCAAAAATTTCACTTTTCTTTAACACCAGGTAATGTTGCAGCAATTGCTGCAGTTCTCGGTTAAGCGGAATGATGCGTTGTTTATTGCGTTTGCCCAGCACTTTAACCGTGCCTTCGTACAGGTCAATATCCGCCTCTGTGATACCCAGCAGCTCGGCCAAGCGCATACCGGTACCAAACAGCAGCTCTATCACTAACTTATTGCGCACGCCTTTAAAATCGGCTTCAAAAACATGGTCGCTGTCCAGCATACGCGACAGCTTCTCCTCCTCTACTACAACAGGCAGTTGTTTGGCTATTTTTGGTGTTTGTATACGACCTGTGGGTGAGGCCGTTATGTGTTGGTTTTCCAGTAAAAACTTAAAATACTTACGCAACGTGGCCACCTTGCGGTTGATTGACCGGCTAGTGAGCTTCTGATTCATGAGCTCTACCATCCAGTTACGGATATGGTGATGCGTTACCTCAGATGGATGCGCAATAATAACATCAGGATGATTGAGGAATTGATAGAATTGAGTCAGGTCAGACTCGTAAGCAGCAACCGTATGAGGCGAATAACGTTTCTCATACTTGATGTAGGCTATAAACTGCTCTAAAAACATAAAAACTATTTGTGCAATGCCGGATGGGCAAAGTACAAATAGTTTTAATATATCAAAACAGGAAGTTTAAATTAAACTGTTTCCTGATTCATGCCTTGTTTGTAGATGGCGTGTTTCACCACATTTCTGCGGGTAACTGATTTTTTCTCGTAAGCCTGGCGACTGCGCAGTTCGCGTAAAACACCGGTTTTCTCAAATTTCTTTTTGAAACGTTTTAGGGCTTTATCTAACGATTCGCCGTCTTTTACATTGATAATAATCATAATCCTTCTAAATACCTCCTTTCAGGGAAGGCAAAGGTAAGTATAAGGTTTTGATTTTTAATACCTTTTTTTAAAGATTGTATTGATGTGCAAAAGATGTGCAGGCTTGGCACTTACAGCAGGTGCAAAAATTTAATACTCTGCTAATACGACCAATTTATCACTCAAAGGCGCAATCTTCTCTTTGCCTTTTAAAAAGCCCAACCCTACCACAAAGCTAAATCCTGCTACAATGCCGCCCATTTCTTTGATCAGCTCGGTAGTAGCAATAACGGTGCCGCCGGTGGCCAGCAAATCATCATGTATTAATATATGCTGTCCGGGGGCAAAAGCATCGGTATGCAACTCAATAGTAGCGGTGCCATACTCCAGCTCATAAACTTTTTGCTTTACCGTATAAGGCAGTTTACCGGCTTTACGTACCGGAATAAAAGGAACGCCCAGTTTGCCTGCCAGTTGTAACCCAAATAAAAAGCCGCGGCTCTCCACTCCTGCTACTGCATCAATCTTTACATGCTGCAAACGGGTGGCAAAAGCTTCAACAATACGCTCGCATAATATAGGGTCTTTAAGGATAGGGGTAATATCCTTAAATACAATACCTGGCTTAGGAAAATCGGGTACATCACGTATTGCGTTCTTAATTTGCTGCTCAATCATGGGGTTAAAGATAATGTGCAGAGGTGTGGATATGCAAATCTGCAGATGATTTTCGGTGTGCAGAAGTGATATACTATGGCAAATGTATCTGGAACAAACAGGATAGCTCATTCCATTTTCTATTTGTGTAATTCGCACATCCGCACATTTGCATATCTACACATCAAACATTTTGCACGTCAAAAAATCCGCTATCTTTGACGCGCTATGAGTAAAAATACCGACGAACTGTTTAAAAATGTGATTGCCCATGCTAAGGAGTATGGTTTTGTGTTTCCATCCAGTGAAATTTATGACGGCTTAAGCGCCGTATACGATTATGGCCAAAACGGCGCCGAACTGAAAAACAACATCAAGACTTACTGGTGGAAGAGTATGGTGCAACTAAACGAGAACATTGTGGGTATCGACTCGGCCATATTTATGCATCCTAAAATATGGAAAGCCAGCGGTCACGTAGACGGCTTTAGCGACCCTATGATTGATAATAAGGACTCTAAAAAGCGCTATCGTGCCGACCAGTTGCTAGAAGACAAGATAGACCGTTATGATAAAGACGGCAAAACCGACCAGGCTGAGCAGTTGCAAATTGAACTGGATAAAGCCATGAAAGCCGATGACCTGCCCCTCCTGCGTGAACTGGTTATTGAGCACGAAATTGCCTGCCCGGTAAGCGGCACCCGTAACTGGACCGAGGTACGCCAGTTTAACCTAATGTTTAGCACCCAAATGGGTGCAGTGGCCGATGACTCTGACGTAGTATACCTGCGCCCCGAAACTGCACAGGGTATCTTTGTAAACTACCTGAACGTGCAGAAATCGGGCCGGATGAAAATCCCATTCGGTATTGCACAAATTGGTAAGGCTTTCCGTAATGAGGTTATTGCCCGTCAGTTCATCATCCGCATGCGCGAGTTTGAGCAAATGGAAATGCAATTTTTTGTTCGTCCTGGCACCGAAATGCAATGGTATGAGCACTGGAAACAAACCCGTTTGAGGTGGCACCTGGCCTTAGGTACCCACAATGCAAAATACCGCTACCACGACCATACCAAGTTGGCGCACTACGCCAATGCTGCTGTTGATATTGAATTTGAATTTCCGTTCGGCTTCAAAGAAGTGGAAGGCATACATAGCCGTACCAATTTTGATTTAAGCCAACACCAAGAGTTTTCGGGTAAAAAAATGCAATATTTTGATCCGGAAACCGATCCTGAAACCGGCAAACCTTATGGCAACTATATACCCTATGTAATTGAAACATCCATAGGTTTAGACCGCATGTTCCTGCTTACGTTGATGAATGCCTACGAGGAAGAAGACTTGAGCACCGATGAAAAGCAGGACAGCCGCACCGTATTAAGGTTACACCCTTGCCTGGCGCCGGTTAAAGCCGCTATTTTCCCTCTAACCAAAAAAGATGGCTTGCCCGAAAAAGCGAAAGAGATTATGGACACCCTCAAGCTGGACTTTAACCTGCAGTACGAAGAGAAAGACGCCATTGGCAAGCGGTACCGCCGCCAGGATGCCATAGGCACGCCATTCTGTATTACGGTAGATCACCAAACGCTGGAAGATAATACCGTAACCATCCGTCACCGTGATACCATGGCCCAGGAACGCGTTCCGGCCGACCAACTGGATAAAATCATCGGCGATCTGGTAAGCTGGAAGAACGTATTGCAATAACAAACCCCAAGCACTCGTCAAAGGACGGCTTTGAATAGCATACTTGTTAAGACCTGTCATCCCCAACCATGGTGACAGGTCTTTTTTGTTAGCTCATCGCTTAAGATTTTTCGTTAATACTCGAAATGCTAGGTCTTATATTTAAGTAATTCCCGCACGATCTCCGGGCTGCTCTCATTGCCATTCGACTAGAGCCGTACAGTGGCTATGCGAGCAGCAGTAACCAAATTATAATTTCACAAAAAGCCTGGTGATGGTTATCATTGGGCTTTTTTTATCACTTGCTTTTATCAAAGTTTTTGTGGTACTTCAAACAAACCTTATTAAAACATGAAAATATTTTTCAGCTTCCTTATTGCCGCTATTTTTTGCACTGGCAATAGCAAAGCACAAGACACCAGAATAGCCCGCGCTCAGAACCTGGCCTGCGGATGCCTCGATAGTTTAAAAAGCCTGCCTTTTAAGCAACGGGCCGATTCGTGCCTGAGTAAATCTGGTGCACAAGCGCTATCAGAAGGGATGAAAAGTGGTACTAAAGTACCAACAACCGTTGAAGGTATGCGCAGTTTCCTTACCAGTGTACAAAAGGAAGTGTATAGCAGTTGCCCAACTTACAGGCAGGGGTATAATGAAGAACAGATGAAAGTCTATGAAGCCTTGTCGGCCAACCCCGAAGCCAAAAAGCTTTATAGTAATGGCGGCAATTTAATGGAGGCCCAAAAATGGGATGAGGCTATTGCAGCTTATGAAAAAGCAGTAAAGCTCGACCCTAAGTTTGCCTATGCTTATGATAACATAGCCATCTGCTACCGAAAAAAACAAGACTATAAAACCGCCATCAAATATTACCAAAAATCGCTTGAAGTTTTCCCGGCAGGTAACCTGGCGTTGCAAAATCTGGCAGCGGTATACTCCTATGATAACAACAATACCGAGGCCTTAAACCAGTATAATAAGCTAAAGTACCTATACCCGCAGGATGCAGAGGGCTACTTTGGCGCAGGTAAACTTCAGGCTATTGCAGCTAACTATGAAGTTGCTTTAGATGATATTTTTACAGCACACCTGCTTTACGCAAAAAATAATTCGGCCTATGTTAAAGACAGCCAGCAATTGGTTGCTTATGTATACACTAAAATGAAAGCTAATAACCAGGAGGATGCCTTTATGAAGAAAGCTAAGCAATATAATATCAACATCAATACTTCGGGCACAAATAAATAAGTACTAAAGCAACACGGCATTTAATAGCAAAAGCTATCCTAAACAGGTAGCTTTTGCTATTTCAAAACTTTACAGGCTGTTATTGCTTATGTAAGTATTACGTACCATTATGCAAACCAAGCAATACCCATTTTACCTTCAGGCCACGGTTATACTATTCGGGCTTATTCTATTTGTTTATGTGTTATCAACCCTGGCCGATATACTGATACCGCTGGCTTTTGCAGCTTTTATTGCCATATTACTGAACCGGCTCGTTAACCGCCTGCAAAAGATAGGTGTGCCCCGGGTACTGTCTATTGTTATATCGATGCTCATTGCCATCGTATTTATTGGCGGTATATTTTATTTTCTTTCAGCACAATTAGCCTCATTCGGTTCCACTGTACCGGCTATGAAGAGTAAGTTTTCGCAAGTAGTTACTGATGTTCAAAAATTCATCTTTCAGCATTTTGGTGTGGATACCCAGCGGCAGGGAAAGTTTATTAAAGATACCGTTAATAACAGTAAGGCCCTGGTTGGCCAAACCATCAACACGGTTTTAGGTACTTTAAGCTTGGTGTTCCTTATTCCGGTTTATGTGTTCCTTATGCTATTGTACAAAACTTTAATCATCAACTTCCTCTTCGAAGTATTTTCGGAAGAAAACTCTGCGAGGGTAGCCGAAATTTTGCAAGAAACCAAGGCAGCCATTCAAAGCTATATTGTAGGCCTGCTAACCGAAACTTTAATTGTGGCCATCCTTAACTCTGCTGCTCTTTTAATACTCGGGGTTCCTTATGCCATATTGTTGGGCGTAATAGGCGCTTTGCTGAATATGCTACCTTACATTGGCGGCTTAATTGCCATAGCTTTACCTATTTTAATGGCTACTGTAACTAAAGACGGCTATACCACACAGTTGCTGGTGATAGCCGCCTATCTTTTCATTCAGTTTATTGATAACAATATATTGGTCCCTAAAATCGTTTCGTCGAAAGTTCAGATCAATGCATTAATATCCATTATCATTGTTTTACTGGGTGGCGCATTATGGGGCATATCGGGTATGTTTTTGTCGATACCTTTTATTGCAGTACTCAAAATCGTATTCGACCGTATAGACGACCTGAAACCCTGGGGTAAACTATTGGGCGATAACGTACCTACCCGAAATATAGGGCAGATATGGCTACGTCGCAGGCAACGGGTAAGTACCCCGGCACAATAAAAGTCAATAGGAAAACTGGGGTGTTCAATTAAACTGTTGGCATAACACGGTTGAACACCCTGAAGATGCAGAACCCGTCTTTTTATACTTAACAACGATCAACTCACTGACGCAACCTTATTACTGAGCGCTAGAACCTTGAATCAGCGGGTATTGAAAGCCCAACAAAAGTCGAACACTTGTTTGAGCAGCATCAACGCAGCAAGAGATCATCACTGCAAGGCGTTATCTGAATTTAAGTACCACTGTTTTGCCTGATACACCTTCCAACAATGGCTTAAAGATAGTCTGCGCACTTTCGCGGGCTTTGCCGGTGATGTTCATTTCGCGGGCATTATCGCCCAGCCGCTTTTCGGCAAGTTTGTAAATATCTTCTATCATGGCCTTGGTGGTACTTGGCAGTATCACTCCACTTACGTCATATACTTTTGATCGTTGATGATCCAGCTTAGTATAGCAAATTTCGGGCTGTGGCAAAACTACTGTAATGCGGTTGCCCGAGCTGTCGCGGGTAATATCCTGCTTGCGCACTTTGGTTAAATCAATACAGGCGGTCACCTCCCCTACAGCTACAAACAGCACCCGCTCATCAGGCAGCAGGGTATGTATCTGCTTTTTTTCGAGCACATCTTTCATACTGTACTTAACCAGTTCAAGCTTACCCATGCTGGTTATCTTTTCTACCATTACATCTTCGGTCACTTCGGTACGTACGGCCGTAAACTGGTGCTTCATGTAAAAAAACAGGAAGATAAGAAAGCCAATGATGACAAGTGAGGCGATCAAAGTAAGGGGCGTTCTGGAACGGGTCATGATTTGAATGGATTTGCTATTACTGTAAAGCCTTTTTAGTGCGATATTGTTTAGACCCCACGCAACCAACATAGTTTAAACTACCTAATAATAGTTACATAGCCCGATAGTACTGGCTCACCCGCCTTTGGATCTATAACGTAATTAATAAACCCCATCCGGCAGTGAGCTGTGTTAACAGGCATTAACCAAATTACTTTGTCAACATCATAATTTTGCAGGTCAGTATACGATATATTAGGCGCTTGGGCGTGTGCACCAACAGAAAAGATAAAAGATATAATTAAATATAATGACCACACAACCATGTTGCCGGGCATGCTGCTTCTGAAGCGATGGAGTCAGTGAGTGATTGCCTTGATTTAAACAAACTCAGATAGCTATAAAGCTCTGGGACGCTTATAAACAACCATGCCGGATAAAGACCAAACTTTACCCGGCATGGCTAGATTATAAAGGTCAGTATGACCTATATATGCTTTTACGTGTTATTAAACGCCGTAAATTACATTGAGCGTAAAAGGCACGCTTAACGCTTTTGATATTATACAGTTCTTTTTGGCATCTTCAGCAACAGCCTTAAACTGCTCTTCAGATACGCCTTCGATAGTACCGGCTTTGAGTTCAAGATGAATTCCGGTTATGCTCAGGGCAGCCATATCTAAATCAAGCACGGCGGCGGTATCTAAATTACCCGGGGTAAAACCTTGCTGAGTTAAAGCAGCGCCAACGGCCATAGTAAAGCAACCGGCATGTGCGGCTGCAATCAACTCCTCGGGGTTGGTGCCTACACCTTGCTCAAAACGGGTTTTAAAAGAGTACTGTGTTTGATTTAAAGTAGTGCTTTGGGTGGTTAAGTGGCCACTGCCATCTTTTAAGGTACCATTCCAGTGGGCGGTTGCTGTGCGTTTCATGTTTTAAGTAGTTATGGGTTAAAAATTAGTTCTCATAAAAATCAATGCCATTTGGCGCGCTCATACTGCACTGGCCATTTTACGCTTTCTCCTAACTCATGTGCAGCCCTCAATGCAAAATGCGGGTCGCGCAGCATTTCGCGGGCAAAGAGCACTAAATCGGCTTGTTCTTTTTGTATAATATCGTTGGCCTGTTGTGCCGTGGTAATTAAACCTACAGCACCGGTTAGTATACCGGCTTCGCGTTTTACCTGTTCTGCAAATTGCACCTGGTACCCAGGTTTAACTGGTATGCTTGCTTTGGCTACGTTACCGCCGGTTGAGCAATCAATCAAATCTACACCTTTTTCTTTTAAAATTACAGCCAGCTTCACCGAATCCTCAGCCGTCCAGCCACCTTCTGCCCAGTCGGTTGCCGAGATGCGTACGAACAAAGGATAATCTTTCGGCCAAACTTCCTGTACCGTTTCCGTAACTTCCAGTAACAGCCGTATGCGATTCTCAAACGAGCCGCCATACTCATCGATACGCTGGTTGCTTAACGGTGAGTAAAACTGGTGCAAAAGGTAACCATGTGCAGCATGTAATTCGGCCACTTTAAATCCAGCTTCAACGGCACGCAGGGTTGCCGCTTTAAAATCGGCCTTTACTTTTTCAATACCTGCTTTATCCAATTCCACAGGCGCTTCTTCCCCATCAGTAAACGGCAGGGCGCTTGGAGCTACGGTTAACCATCCATTTGCCTGATCGCTTGGTATTTGCTTACCGCCGGTCCAGGGTTCGCTATGGCTGGCTTTGCGGCCGGCATGTGCAAGTTGTACACCGGCTACACAGCCTTGCTGTTCTATAAAATCTATGATTTGTTTAAGGCGGCTTATGTGCTCATCTTTCCATATGCCTAAATCAGCAAAGGTGATGCGACCCTCGGCCGATACAGCCGTTGCTTCGGTAATAATTAACCCGGCACCACCTGTGGCCATGCTGCCCAAATGTACCAGGTGCCAGTCGTTAGCAAAGCCATCCTCACTGGAGTACTCGCACATGGGCGATACAGTTATACGGTTTTTAAGCTCTACGCTTTTAATTTTTAGAGGTGTGAATAACGTTTTCATTGTAACCCAAATGTATAGCAATAACCCACGCAACAAATTAGTGTTTGAACAGATATACCAATACTTGAAATTGAAATGATAATATAGCCGAACAATTACATAAGCTTTACAGTTGATAAATCATGAGCATTAAAACGCAATACGTTAGTTTGAACATAGCCAATGGTAGCAGCATGCTGGCCTACACCGCCAAACCATATACCACTAGCGCCGGTACACCGGCCATTATTGTTTTACAGGAGGCGTTTGGCGTAAATGGCCATATACGTAAAGTAACTGAACGCTTTGCACAAGAAGGCTACATAGCCATAGCGCCCGAGCTGTTTCACCGTACAGGCCCCGAAAAATTTGAGGGCAGCTATGACAACTTTCCGGCCGTAATGCCGCACATGCAGGCACTAACGCCCGAAGGACTAACAGCCGACTTACAGGCCGCTTACCAATGGCTTACCCAACAGCCGATTGACCAAGATAAGATTTACAGCGTAGGTTATTGCCTGGGCGGGCGCGTATCGTTTTTAGCCAACGCCATATTGCCGCTTAAAGCTGGCGTATCCTACTACGGGGGTGGCGTAGATCAGTTGGCCGACAAAGCGCCAGACCTGCACGGCCGTCATCTGTTTTTTTGGGGCGGCAAAGACCAGCACATCAAGCCCGAAAACATCCAAAATATAATACAAGCGGTAGAAAACGCCGGCAAGGATTATGTGAACGTAAAGTTCTCCTACGCCGACCATGGTTTTAACTGCGATGAACGTGCCAGCTACAACGAAGCCGCATCAAAAGAAGCATGGGCGCTCACGCTGGCTTTTTTGAAGAATAATTAGTTATAATAGATAGACCTGTCATTTCCAGTGTTAATGAGAATCTTTCAGATGCGATTAATTTGTTTTCGAAAAGACCTCTCCCTGCTCTTTGAGGTGACATAACTAAATTAGGATAAATATAGGGCCCTCCTTACTGGTGGGTTTCGGAGGGACGGCAATTGAGCACATATACTACATTAATAATCCTTAGCGGATTAGTCATTTTTTCGTACCTATTCGACCTCATTGCCGGTAAAACCAAAATACCGTCGGTGTTACTGTTGCTCTTTCTGGGTGTGGGCATCAGGCAGGGGTTAGATTATTTTAATATTAAACTGTTTGATCTTTCAACCATATTACCAACCCTCGGCACCCTAGGATTAATACTTATTGTTTTTGAAGGTGCACTGGAGCTAAAGTATTCGCCGGCTAAAAATTCGGTTATTAAAAGATCCTTTTTTTCGGCATTAATTATTCTGTTGGTTACCACCTTCAGTATCTCCTGGCTGCTTTATGAGCTAAGCGGGGGCGATTATTACCGATGCTTTGTAAACGCTATACCGTTCTGCGTAGTAAGCTCAGCCATTGCTATACCTTCGGCATCCAGCATCAGCAAGCATAAAAAGGAATTCATTATTTACGAATCGTCTTTTTCAGACATTCTTACAGTAGTGCTGTTCAACTTCATGCTCAGCAATCAACATATTAATGTAGGGTCGTTTGCCAAACTTGGGGCCGAATTGGCTACCATAATGGCTTTTGCGCTTGGCGCTTGTTTGCTCCTGCTTTACCTTATTGGCCGCATTACGCACCACGTTAAGTTTTTTTTGATTATTGCGCTGCTCATCCTGGTTTATGCCATTGGCCAATCATACCATTTATCCTCACTTATTATTGTATTGGCACTTGGGCTATTCCTTAACAATGCCGACCAGATACGCCTGCCCTGGTTTCGAAAATATTTTATTTACCATGGTCTAAGTATCGACCTAAAACAACTACTGCAACTTTCAGCCGAGAGCGCTTTTCTGATGCGAACGTTCTTCTTCGTTATATTTGGCTTTACAATGGACGTTTACCAATTGCAAAAGTGGTCGGTACTTATTATAGGCGGCCTTATCCTGGTAGCTATTTATTTAATCCGTTTTCTGTATATAAAGCTGGTATCCAAAACCGACCTGATGCCCGAATTGGTAATTGTTCCGCGCGGATTGATCAGCGTACTACTCTATTATAACCTGCCCCCTGCCCTGCGCCTCCCTGGTGTAGAAACGGGTCTGCTTTTCGTAGTTATTTTGGCCACTAGCATAATCATGAGTATTGGCCTGTTTGCCTATAACCGAAGGGTGGGTAAAACTGAGTTTGAAAATGTTTAATTGTTAAGTCGAGTACACAACACGTTCAAGCTTATTTGGGATGGGTGCGTTAAAAAACTACTTAACTACCCGACCAATCAACTACTCACTAAACTTATTATCTTCGCCTCATGGCCACTAACCAAGCTAAACAACGAATTGAGACCTTAACAGCTGAGCTTAAACAACATAATTACAACTATTATGTGCTGGCCCAGCCTACTATATCCGATTATGATTTTGACCAGTTGTTGAAGGAACTTACCAAACTGGAAAAAGAATTCCCTGAATATGCCGATCCGGAATCGCCCACACAACGGGTAGGCGGAGAAGTAACCAAAGAATTCAAAACGGTAAAACACCGCTGGCCTATGCTCTCATTAGGCAATACCTATAATGAGCAGGAACTGCTGGATTTTGACCAACGCGTACGTAAAGCCATAGGCGATAATTTTGAATATGTAGTGGAGCTAAAGTTTGATGGCCTGAGCATGAGCATGGCCTACGAACAAGGCAAGCTTGTACGTGCCGTTACGCGTGGCAACGGTGTAGAAGGCGATGACGTTACCACCAATGTGCGCACTATACACAGCGTACCTAAAAAACTGGCGCCGGGTCACTATCCCGACTTTTTTGAGATACGCGGCGAGGTACTGATGCACCGCAAGGCATTTGAACGGCTTAATAATGAGCGTATAGAAAAAGGCGAAATAGCTTATGCCAACCCACGTAACTTCGCCTCGGGTACCATGAAATTGCAAGATTCGGCCGAGGTGGCCCGGCGTCCGCTGGATTGCTTTTTGTATTTTTTGTATACCGAAAAGCCATTGTTTAAAACCCACTGGGATAGCCTGCAAGCTGTTAAAAGCTGGGGCTTTCATGTAAGTGAACACACCCGTTTATGCAAAGGCATGGATGAAGTACTGGCTTTTATAAACGAGTGGGAACAAAAACGCTTTGACCTGAGCTTTGATATTGATGGCATTGTAATTAAAGTGAACAATTATGCACAGCAGGAAGAACTGGGCTTTACTGCCAAAGTACCACGGTGGGCCATATCCTATAAATACAAGGCCGAACAGGTAGAAACCCTGTTAGAAAGAGTAGCCTACAACGTAGGCCGTACGGGTGCGGTTACACCTGTAGCCAACTTAAAACCGGTATTACTGGCCGGCACAACCGTAAAACGTGCCACCTTGCACAATGCCAACGAGATACTACGGCTTGATTTACACGAGGGCGATTCGGTATATGTGGAGAAAGGCGGAGAGATTATACCCAAAATCATCAGCGTAAACCCTAATAAACGCAACCCCGATGCTAAGCCGATAGCTTACATTACCAACTGTCCATCGTGCAATACACCGCTGGAACGCAAGGAAGGCGAAGCGGCATTTTATTGTCCTAATGACGAAGGTTGCCCGCCCCAGATTGTAAGCAAGATGCAGCACTTTGTGGGCCGCCGGGCCATGGATATAGACGGACTGGGGGATGAAACCATTGAGACCTTATATCAGCATGGTTTTCTTTCCCACATCAGCGATATTTACGAACTGCATTTGCAGGCCGACTCGCTGAAGAAGATGGACCGTTTTGGCGAAAGATCAATCACAAACATGCTGGCGGGTATCGAAAAATCAAAAGAAATGCCTTTTGAGAAAGTACTGTTTGGCTTAGGCATACGCTATGTAGGTGAAACGGTAGCACGCAAACTGGTAGCCCACTTTAAAACCATTGAACGCTTGCAAGCCGCCACCCTGGAGGAGCTAATTGCTGTGGAAGAAATTGGCGAACGCATTGCCCAAAGCCTGGTTGAATACATGGGCGGCGAGGTACACCAACAGGAATTGCAAAAACTCAAAACGCTGGGCCTGCAATTTGCAGCGGAAGAAAAAGAAGTAACGCTGCAAAGCGAAAAGCTCTCTGGCCAAACCTTCATCATATCGGGTGTATTTGAAAAATACTCGCGCGATGATCTCAAAGAAATGATTGAGCAAAACGGCGGCAAAATACTCAGCAGCATATCGGCCAAACTTAACTACCTGGTAGCCGGCGATAACATGGGCCCTGCTAAACTTGAGAAAGCAAACAAGCTCAATATTCCGATTATAAGCGATGATGAGCTATTGAAAATGATTGAGTAGACGTATGAAGAATGTGAAGTGACTTTGAGTGGTTTTGAAATAGTAAGTACCAGGGCTATTCCATTGGTAAAAGCAGCCGGATCTCCTTGTATAAGACTCAGACCCGAATCTGGGCAAGCCGAAATACGCAGCGTTAACTTTAACACATTTTAACAAGGCACATCAACGAATTTTCGCATCTTTAGGGCACACCCCTAATCATAATGAAAAGTACCTTATCACTGCTCGCCTTTCTATTGTTATGCGTTAACGCACTGGCCCAAACTTTTACGCTGAGTGGAACGGTTAAAGATAATACCGGCCAGCCCATACCGTTTGCTACAGTAGTCATTAAAAATACAAGCAAAGGCTCACCGGCCAATAGTGATGGGCAGTATACCCTTACATTGCCTACCGGCAACTATGATTTATTGTTTAAGGCTATTGGCTACCGGCAAGAAACACGTCAGGTTAGTTTAAAAGCAAACCAAACTATTGATATCCAGTTACAACCCGAAGCTTACCAGCTGCAAAACGTAGTGGTAAAAGCCGGCGCCGAAGATCCGGCCTATGGCATTATTCGCAAGGCTATTCGCAAGCGCAAAACTTACCAAAACGAAGTTAAGTCATATACATGTGATACTTACATCAAAGGCTTACAGCGACTATTAGCCGCGCCCAAAAAATTTATGGGACGCAATGTTGATGACTTTGCCAAGCAAATGGGGCTCGACTCAAACCGTAAAGGTATTTTGTACTTGTCCGAGTCTGAATCTAAACTGAGTTACCTGCGGCCTAATCAGTATCATGAGGAAATGGTCTCCTCCAAAGTATCGGGCAGTAACAGAGCGTTCAGCTTCAACCGCGCATCAGATCTGAGCGTAAACTTTTATGATAACCTGCAAAACTGGGAAGGGTTGAGCAACCGGCCACTCGTATCGCCCATTGCTGATAATGCCTTATCGTTTTACAATTATAAATATATGGGTGAAACGGTCGAAAATGGCGAAACTATTAACCGTATACAAGTAACACCAAAGCGCCGTTACGAGCCTGCTTTTGAAGGCTATATTTATATTATAGAAGACAGTTGGCGTATTCACAGTATTGATGTGTTCCTGACCAAATCATCGGGCATTAACTTGCTGGATACTATTACGGTTAAGCAGCAATTTATTCCCGTGGAAAAACAAGCATGGATGCCATCGTCAGTAAAATTCGAATTCAGGGGAGGATTTTTCGGGTTTAAGTTTGGCGGTTATTATGTGGCTGTATATAAAAATTACGACATCGATCCACCATTTAATAAGAAAACCTTTGCCGAAGTAATGAAAGTAACGGCCGGGGTTAACAAAAAGGATTCGACCTACTGGCAGCAGGCGCGGCCCATACCCTTAACTGACGAAGAAAAGACAGACTATCAAAAGAAAGCTGTACTGGCCCAAAAGCGCGAATCAAAGCCTTATCTGGACTCATTAGATCGTAAGTTTAACAAGGTATCTGTTCCACGTTTCTTATTGTCGGGTATAAACATACGCAACCGTTACCAAAAAACATATTTTAGCACTCAAGGGATTCTCGGTTCCATGTTGTATAATACGGTTGAAGGCTTTGCCATAAATTACGGCGCTACCTACACACGGCAGATTGATAGCTTAAATAACAAGTACCTGCGCCTCGGCGGCCGCATACGCTATGGCTTTAGTAACCATTTGCTGCATGGAAGTGTTAATGCCGTTATACCGGTTAAAAGCTTCACCATTGGCGTTAACGTAGGTTCGGATGTGGTGGATTTGAACAACATGGAGCCATTAACACCATCTATCAGTACATTTTCCAGTCTGTTTTACCGCAATAACTTTCAGAAACTGTATGATAAGCATTTTGCTGCGATCAGCGTGTCGCACCGGCTGGCTGGCGGGCTAACAGCAACGGCCAGCGCCGAGTATGCCGACAGGCGCTGGCTGGATAACACATCGTTTTACAGCTTTTTTTACCGCGACAGGCAATACACATCCAACAACCCGTTTGTGCCAGCAATGGAAGGGGTGCCACTGTTCGAACGAAATCAGTCGTTTAAAATCGGCGCCAGGCTAAGCTATAATTTTAGCAACCGCTATGTCACCTATCCAACCGGGCGTTATTATTTGCCGTCCGAATACCCTACATTAACACTTAATTATACTAAGGGCTTAAAAAACGTGCTGGGTTCTGATGTAGATTTCGACCTGCTATCGGCCAGCTTAACTAAACAGGATATTAATTTAGGATTGTATGGCAAGCTGTCATTTTATGTTGCCGCAGGCAAATTTTCAAATAACAACAGGTTGTATTACATCGATTACAAGCATTTTTTGGGTACGCAAACCAGAGTATTTGATAATTCGGTTAACTCATTTCTATTGCTCGATTTTTACCGCAATAGCACGCCGAACCAATATGCAGAAGGCCATATAGAACAAAACTTTGGCGGCATTGTGCTGAGTAAAATACCGCTTATACGCAAGTTAAAGTTACAGGAATTGGTACAGGTAAATTACCTGCATACACCGGCACTCAAAAACTATACAGAAGTAGGCTTGGGAGTAAGATATTTGAACTTTACATTTATGTACGGCCGCACATTAAATGGAGGTGGACGCGAATCATCGGCGTTCCGTTTTGGTGTTAAATTATAGCATGCAGTTTAACAGGGTACCGGCTGCCGGTTTATGAAACATTTACAGAATGTTATGATTTAAGTAGCTATGAAAACGCTATCTTAGCACCCCTTTTAATAATATAGATGGAAATGTTTCACGGAACCGGAGTAGCTATGGTAACTCCGTTTGATGCCAATGGCCAGGTTGATTACGCAGGCCTTGAAAATTTAATTGATTACCTAGTTGAGGGTGGTATTAACTACCTGGTATCATTAGGTACAACCGGCGAGAGCGCCACTTTAAATAAGGAAGAGAAGAAGAAGATATGGGCTTTTACGGCCGAAAAAGTTAATAAACGTGTAAACCTGGTAGCCGGCATTGGCGGCAATAACACCCATGAAGTTGTTGAAGCCGTGAAGGAGTTTGATACCAATGGCTATGACGCTATCTTGTCTGCAAGTCCTTACTACAACAAACCTACTCAGGAAGGCATATACCAACACTACAAGGCCATTGCCGAAAGCGCTGCGCTGCCTATTATACTTTACAACGTGCCCGGTCGTACGGGCAGCAACGTAAGTGCCGAAACAACCGTTAGGTTAGCCAATGATTTCAAGAACATTATAGGCACAAAAGAAGCGTCGGGCAACTTTGATCAGTTTAACCAGATCATGCGCGATAAGCCGGCAGATTTTCTGTTCATATCAGGCGATGACCCGGTAACCCTGCCAATGATGGCGATGGGTGCGGTAGGCTTAATATCGGTTATAGGCAATGCTTTACCCAAACAACTGTCGACCATGGTTAATACCTGTTTAAGCGGCAACTTTAAAGCAGCACAACAAGGACACTACGAACTTATTGAGTTTACCCGCCTAATGTTTGCCGATGGAAGCCCGGGCGGTATTAAAACGGCCTTAAAACAGTTAGGGGTTTGCGGCGATGCACTTCGCTTACCATTGGTACAAGTAAGTGAACCTGTTGCAAATAAAATTGCCGCCGAACTAAAGAGTATTGTGGGGTAAGTAGTCTCCCGCTTTCAACATCAAACAAAAAAGCCTGCTAAGCAGGCTTTTTTGTTTGATGTAAACGTTTGTATAAACCGGCAAACATACCCGTGCTGATCTTGTAAACAAAATAATAAACATAAAAAAAGCCGGCTTGTGAGCCAGCTCTTTTTATACTTTACTAAGTAAAGACTCCGCTTATTTTTCAGCTTTGTTTTTTGACTCTTGAACCTCAAGACGGATAGCTTGCGCTAAGTTCTTCAGGTCTTGCATTCCTTTACGTACGCGGGTACCAGCAGCGCTGTTGCCTTTGTTGTAAAATTTGTCAGCATCGCCTTCTAATGATGCAATAAGTTCTTTTACTTCGTTAAATTTTTCCATTTTGAATTACTCCTTTAAAGATTGAGGTTAATTGTTTTATCTAAGGCTAATCTAAAGCGTTTTTTCGAATAAAAAAATATCTAAACCCCAAAAAGTGCGTTTAAAGCACTTTTTAAGCACTTTTTAATTTAAGCAGCCACTTTGGTTGAATTCTATTATCAATAGCATCCAATAAATTCGAAATTGGTAACAATACAATCCATTAATTGAAAAGTTTTCACGTATTTGGTACCATTTTAACGTCAGCATGAAGCTAAAATTACACAATTGAGGTTTGCAAAGGCGTACCTGCTAAATAAGTAAGCAGTTAGCAGTAACAAAAAAAGCCTTGCATGTATGGCAAGGCTTTTTTATTACTATAGTAATTTAATCAGGCAATCGCCATAGAATCTTCTTTGTATACCCCTTCTTTTAGCTTTTGTGCTACTTCACTGTAAGCATCAAGCGTGCGCTGCACATCTTCTAACGAATGCGTTGCAGTGGGGATAAGCCGGAGCACGATCAGTCCTTTTGGAATAACCGGATATACGACGATTGAACAGAATATACCGTAGTTCTCACGCAAATCGCGGGTGAGGCTTGTGGCTTCCAATAACTCACCTTTCAAAAATACCGGTGTTACCATCGTATTGGTGTTGCCAATATCAAATCCACGTTCTTTTAAGCCGGCTTGCAAAGTATGGGCAATAGTCCAAAGCTTTTCGCGCAGTTCGGGTTTTGATTTAAGCAGTTCGAAACGCTTTTGTAAACCAATAACCATAGGCATAGGTAATGCTTTAGCAAACGTTTGCGAACGCATATTATAGCGCAGGTAAGCAATAATATCTGCTTTGGCTGCCACGAAAGCGCCAATACCGGCCATCGATTTAGCGAAGGTACCAAAGTATACATCCACACCTTCAATACAATCCTGCTCCTCATGTGTACCTGCACCAGTTGGGCCCATGGTACCGAAACCGTGTGCATCGTCAATCAGCAAACGGAAGTTGTATTTATCTTTTAATGCTACAATCTCTTTCAACTTGCCCTGCGCGCCCGACATACCAAAAACACCTTCGGTAATCACCAGTATGCCGCCACCTGTTTGTTCAGTTAGCTTGGTGGCACGCTCCAGTTGCTTTTCAAAGCTTTCGATATCATTATGCTGGTATACATAACGCTTGCCCATGTGCAGGCGTACGCCATCAATAATACAGGCGTGTGATTCGGCATCGTACACTATCACATCATTACGGTCAACCAGTGTATCAATAATAGATACCATGCCCTGGTAACCGTAGTTAAGTAAGAAGCCAGCTTCCATGCCTACAAATTCGGCCAGTCCTTGCTCTAATGATTCGTGCTCTTTGGTATTGCCAGACATCATGCGGGCACCCATCGGGTAAGCCATCCCATAGTCAGCGGCAGCTTGCGCATCAGCTTTACGAACCTCCGGATGATTGGCCAAACCCAGGTAATTGTTCAGGCTCCAAACCAGGTGCTCTTTGCCATTAAAATTCATATGTGCCGATATTTCGCCCTCCAGTTTGGGGAACGAGAAATAACCGTGCGACCATTTCTGGTGCATCCCAATAGGACCACCTAAGTTTTTCGATATCTTGTCAAATAAATCCAAAATGCGTATCTCTAATCGTTAAATATCTACGCAAATATAGTGCTAAAAGTGCAGGGTAGCAATCGTTATAACTTATTATAATAGCTTATAACTAATTACTTGTGTTAAATAGCCATCTTTAATTGGCATTATTGAGATTTGCCATACGTGATTAATTGAATAGTATGATGCTAACACTTGAAAAAACTGTGGCTTAGATAAATACAAAGCATACAGTGTTAACATTAAAAATCTGTATTTTGCTTTAAAGTATCAACACGACCTTATTATGAAAACTCACATTCAGGAAGTATTGCAATTAACCCAACAACATCTGGAGACCATAAGCCAAGAACTTGTAACCGATTTGAATAGTGTGGCCAGAGGCGATTATAGCCTGTACAAACACCACACACCTAACGACATATACCTAATTGATATTGAAATTTTTGCGGACGGATACAGGCCTGTTGTTTACCTTATGGATCAGGATGAAACACAGTTAGGATTTAAACCTCTTTTGGCCAGTTACCCCGACGGAGTGCTGAGTGGCTATGACTATGACCTGGACTATGACAGTTATGATTTAAGCGACCAGGAAATAGATGATTTTTACGAAAAGCAAAAAGACCTGTTTATAAACTGGTTCATACAATGCTGGGCAAAAGTTGACAACTCCGGCTTGACAAAGCCCGTTTACCTAATGATGCATGATGATGCAGAATCATTTGATTTGCGCCGCAATAAATGGGCAAATGATGACGAAAAGTGGGGGTAGCTATTGCAAAGCTGTAGGCTAAAATTGTAAGGCATGGCCGTCGATAGACTGGAAGTTTTTCCAACAACTGTTCCTTTTTGCAGAACAATGCAAAAAGGTACAGTTGTGACCATCACATTCAAAAGCGCTTTTACAGTCGGTAATTAGAAAACCTCGGGCTTTCTTCCGGTCAGTATTAAATCCAAATCTTTAATTCTTGTCTCTTTTCTTTTTCTATAAAATTTATTTACCATGTTTGGGTAAAAGATAATTGCCATAACTGCAGGGAGTACCAGTAAAAACAGGGCTCCTCTTAACAGCCAGTATAAACCTGCACCTTCGCTAAAAAGAATATTATTGTAATAATTGTCATAAGGATTAAAGTGCCCGCCTACTACAGCTGCTAAAAACGCGCGAACTATAAGCATGCCAAACCAAAGCCCTAAGCCAACCAGAGCATATTTTTTAAAAATGGCTGCTCGCAAAGGTGGCTCCATATACTGTTCAACGGGTCTCTCTCCTATTATTTTGCCAGAAATATCGTCCATGTAAACATCATAAAAAGTATCGCCGTACATGCAGGACAGAGACCAGCATGGCAGATAAAAAGCGTTAGCCGCCTCCAACTCGTAGGTTAAGTAATGCTTAAACAAACTTGAATCTTTACCGTATTGGTTGCTTAACTGAACGTATACACTGTTTGCCACACTTAAGTTGCCATAGGTGTTCCAACAGGAATTACGATCAGCAATTTTGTTTAATGTTACGCCGTCAGTTTCAACGTCGTCAAATGGAACAATTAGACTTTTATCGATTGATGTTACAAAGTTACTTATTACGCTTCCATCTTCTTCAGCTTTACCGCCATAAGCGTATATCGAGAATGCTCCGCTTAAAGGCTGGTCGGCCCCATCAACTTTTCCTTTTTTGTTTAATGCATTAAAATGGCCCTTGTATTTCCCTTCGAAATACCATAGTGGAAAATAAGCCTTCTCCAACTCAAAATCGGCAGATAATATATCAGTAGGCGTTTGGTCACCCTCAATTATCCAATGCAATAATTTGCTTTTAACCTCGGTTATGTCTCGCTTAAAGGGAATGCAGCCCGCATTTGAGGTTTTAGAGCCTGCGCTGACTGGCTTTTTACCGGCTTTAATTTTATAAGCATTGCCACAATACTCACACTTGTTGGCATGCGTTGCAAAATTGTAAATAAGCTTAGCGCCGCAGCCAGTACAGTGCAATACTTCTTCAGTTTCCTTAATGTTCATTTATGGTATATCAGCTTTATTACCGACAGACTAACATAAAAAAAAGCCCTTGCTTACGCAAGGGCTTTTTTTTATGCAGATGAATTTCGCTTAGTCTACATTATCGTGCAAAAACGAGTTGTTCTTGCGAATCTCCGGGTTACCGTCGTTTTCAGACAGGGAGAACTTAGAGATAGAGCTTTCGTTAGAAGCCGGTGTTTGCTGCAGCGAAATTTCTTTACGCTTGTAGGCCGGTACGTTTTCCAGCTCCTGGATGTTGCCGTTGCGCAACTTCATGCTCAGGTCCTTCAGTCGCATAATGCGCTCGCGCGATTTACGCAACTGCTCTTCTATAGACTCATTGGTTTTGCTTTCATCAGCGCTTACCATGGGTGCAGGTGTTGGTTCTGGCTCAGGTTGTACCGGGGCTGGCTGTGGCAAAGGCTCAAAGTTCATTACCGTTTCGGTAACTTTAAATACAAGGCCATTTTCTTCTGGTTCCGGAGCTTCTTCAGGCTCCTCATCCATCAGGTTATGGCGTACCACACCTTGCTCCTCTTCGTTATGTGCCAACAAATCAAACAGATTGTTTTGCTTTTGCTGTGACGTAACCACTTTAGCCGTTACATCCTCTTTAACCGAAGGCTTAACAAACTCGTTGACCGGTTTTACCAGTGGTGTATTTTCGGGCATCAGCATGGATACCACCTTTTTGTTGCTTTGCTCTTTCTCGCGCTCGTCTTTGGTTTGGAAACCGGTTGCTATGATGGTAACCGAAATTTTGTTACCCAGGCTTTCGTCTATACAGTTACCCCAAATCAGGTCGGCTGCTAAACCGGCTTCTTCTTGTATGTAATCGGTAATAATGCTCACCTCGTCCATAGTAACCTCCTGCTCAGTACCCGAGCTGATGTTTAACAGGATGTAGCGGGCACCTTCAATCTGGTTATCTTTTAACAACGGTGATGACAGGGCTCCTTCAACCGCACGTGAGGCACGGTTATCACCATCGGCAGCATAACTACCCATGATGGCCACACCGCTATCTTTCATTACGGTACGCACGTCTTTAAAATCAACGTTGATATAGCCGGGGTGTGTAATAATTTCAGCTATGCCTTTGGCGGCAGTAGTTAAAATATCATCAGCCTGAGCAAATGCCGATCCTAAGGTAAGATTACCAAAGATCTGACGCATTTTATCGTTTGAGATCACCAAAAAAGAATCCACATACTTTTTCAGTTCTTCCAAACCCTCTTCGGCCTGCATTTTACGACGCTTACCCTCAAAAGAGAACGGCGTAGTTATGATACCCACGGTTAAAATATCCATTTCGCGGGCTGCTTTTGCAATAATTGGGCTTGCACCTGTACCGGTACCACCACCCATACCTGCGGTAATAAACAGCATTTTGGTATTGCTGCCCAGCATTTGCTTCACATCCTCAATGTTTTCAATAGCCGAGTTTTTACCTACTTCCGGAATTGAACCGGCACCCATACCCTCTGTTAAACTTGCACCTAATTGTACCTTGTTAGGTATAGGGCTAAGCTCAAGCGCCTGCGCATCTGTGTTACAAATTATGAAGTCAACGCCGGTAATACCTTGCTTGTACATGTGGTTTACCGCGTTACCGCCGCCACCGCCAACACCAACAACTTTGATGATTGACGATTTTTCTTTTAACATCTCGAACTGCATGATACTAATTTTCAGGGATATGTGAATCGATGGATATGCTATTTTATGTTATGTAATATTAAGACTTTTTTTGATGATATCTTGTCAACTTTTAACAGTTTATTAATAAAATATCACCTGCTAATTATTTCAAAAAATCCTCGTCTTTAATATCGTCTTTAATGAACTTTTTGCCTGTTTCCAAAATTTTGCCCAGTAAACCAAACTTGCGCTCATCGGTGTATTTGGCTTTTTCAACTTTGGCTGCAGGCAAGGTAACCGCCTGGTTGTTGTACTCCATTTTTTGAATACCTTTTATAAGCAAACCAATACCGGTAGCAAATGTTGGGCTTTGCAGCTCTTCATAAGTACCCTTTGGCAATACTTCATTTTTGGCCAGGTGCTCATTGGGGTAACCAATACGGCAATCTAAACCGGTAACATATTCCACCAGTTGCGATAAGTGCTTTAGCTGTGCACCACCACCGGTTATTACAATACCGGCAATCAGTTTCTTTTCGTAACCAGATGATTTGATTTCGTAGTATACGTGCTCAATAATTTCCTCAATACGGGCCTGGATGATGTACGCCAGGTTTTTTACCGAAATTTCTTTCGCTTCCCTACCGCGCAAACCCGGTACGCATACAATTTCGTTTTCTTTGTTCTCGTCTGCCAGGGCCGAACCAAATCTTACTTTCAGTTGCTCAGCAATATTGCGCATAACAGAACAGCCTTCGCGAATATCCTCGGTGATGCTGTTACCGCCAAAAGGAATAACTGCGGTATGACGAATGATACCTTCGTGAAAAATAGCCACGTCGGTTGTACCACCACCAATATCAACCAGCACTACACCTGCTTCTTTTTCCTCATCGCTCAATACCGATTCTGAAGAGGCCAATGGCTCCAGTATCAGCTCCTGGCTTTCTAACTGTGCTTTGGTTACACATTTTACAATGTTTTTAATTGCGGTAACCTGACCTGATATGATATGGAAATTTGCCTCAAGCCTAACACCCGACATCCCGATCGGATCTTTAATGCCCGGCTCATTATCAACCGTAAATTCCTGTGGTAACACATGAATGATCTCCTCTCCCGGAGGCATCACCAGGTTATACATATCTTCAATCAGCTTGTCAATATCCTTGCGGCCGATTTCTGTATTCAAATCACGACGGGTAATTAAGCCGCGATGCTGTAAGCTTTTAATATGCTGACCGGCAATACCCACGTTTACGATACGAATTTCGACGTTCGATTGTGAGCCTGCCACATCAACTGCTTGCAAAATACCCTGCACGGTTTTATCAATGTTCGATACCATCCCACGGGTTACACCGGCCGATTCTGCCTTGCCAATTCCCAGTACTTCTATCTTTCCGTTTTTGCTCCTGCGCCCAACAATAGCGCATATTTTAGTAGTACCAATATCCAGTCCTACTACTATTGGCGAGCTCTTTTCCTGCGGTATGCTTTTTTCCATAACTAATTCAATTGGGATGATGTATCTTTAAATAACTGCTGTTTCTTAACTAATGAATCTGCCTTGTTAGGCTTTATAACTTTTACTGATGTGCTATCAGTATAACCTTCTGTTTTGATGCCTACCACTTGGTTGGCGTATTTAATGTTGATGACTTTGTATTTATCCCACCCTACCTGTGGCAAGGCCTGTTTATAAAATATTTCCAGGTTATGAAACTTACTGGCCAGCGAGTCGGCATTGCCTAATAGTATCTTATGGTTGCCTACACGGGGTATCAACTCAATCTCGCGGCTTTGGTTTACATAAATTTGCGCTATCTGTGCATTCCAAAGGGTGTCTTTTCTGATAAACGCTACTGTGTTGAAAACGTCCCTGGCCAGCCTGGTTTGCAAGGTATCTATACGATTGGCAAAAAGTTCGTCTATATAACCATTGGCCACTAACACCCTTGCGGTAAAATTGTTAGACAGTGGTATTTTTAAACCATGCTCATCCACATAAAAGTCCTGATCAAACCGGTTCAGGACGCGCAGCACCGGATGGCGTTGCGTTATCTGCACCCTGATCAGTCCATCCATATCGGCAAATACCTTGGCCGATTCGATAAACGGATTAGCCTGCAATTTTTTTTCCAGGGCATGTATATTAATATTCTCCATTTTGCGGCCTACCAGCGTATGGCTGCTTACCTGCAAAATATTGTCTACCTCGTTCTGATCAATAAAGTACTCGTTGCCTGGTATAAATACCCTTACACCGGTACAAACCACTGCTGATTTTTTAATGCTGATGAAACTCATCAGCACAATAAGGCCGGTAATGCTAATTAACCAGCTAAACATAATGCCAATGCGCTTCCAGGGTATTCTATTCCACATATCCAAACGCTTGTTTTAAAGGTTCAACTAATTGGTCAATATCGCCGGCGCCTACCGTCAGCAACAATTGGGGCTGCAGGTCTTGTACGCGTTTTATCACTTCTTGTTTGCTGAGCAGGTGTTTATCTGCCAACTGCATTCGGTTTAAAATGGTATGCGCATCCACACCGTCTATAGGCAGCTCACGAGCCGGGTAAATATCCAGCATCAGCAATTCATCGGTCATATCCAAGGCTTCAGCAAATCCATCGGCAAAATCGCGTGTGCGGGTAAACAGATGCGGCTGGAATACCGTGGTGAGCTTAACATCTGGATATAGTTTTTTAACGGATGCAATACAAGCTTTCAGCTCCTCGGGGTGATGAGCATAGTCATCTATATACACATGCTTCTCTGTTCTTACAATGTACTCGAACCTGCGTTTTACACCTTTAAAAGATGCCAGCGCTGCCTTGATCACATTGCCGGTAACATTTAAATACAAGGCTGCTTGTATGGCCGCAACTGCATTTTCGATATTATGCAAACCCGGTATGCCCATTTCAATATCATTGATGGCAGTATCGCCATTTTGGAAATCGAAATAAAAGCTACCGTTTTGGATACGGATGTTGTGAGCAATGGCATCGGCAGCTTCGGCGCCAATGGTATACGTGGCACGCTCATGGTTTAGCGGCAAGCCTTGTTTAGCTATCAGTTTGCCGCCCGCCTTAATTTGCGAAGCAAACATGCGGAACGAATCGGTAAGCTGCCCATGGTCGCCGTAAATATCCAAATGATCAGCATCCATAGAAGTGATCACGGCAATATCCGGGTACAGGGTCAGGAAGGAGCGGTCATACTCATCCGCCTCAACAACTACCAAATTAGAGCCCCCGTAAAGTACATTACTGTTGTAATTGGTTGCAATACCACCTAAAAATGCCGTACAATCTTTACCGGCTGCGGTAAGGATGTGCGTTATAAGGCTTGAAGTGGTAGTTTTGCCGTGTGTACCCGCTACGGCTACAGTAAACAAGCCTTTGCTAATAATGCCCAGCACCTGTGAGCGCTTGTAAAGCTCAAACCTATTTGCTTTAAAATAATTGAGTATGGCCGAATCTTGAGGAATAGCCGGTGTGAAGATAATTAACGTACCCTGGTTAGGTTCGTCAAACTCGGCAGGCACCAGACTGGCATCATCGGTAAAAATAATGTCCATTCCTTCTGCATTCAAAGCGTCGGTTAATGGTGTTTCGGTTTTATCGTATCCGCATACCATACAGCCCAAATGGTTGAAATACCGGGCAAGGCCACTCATGCCTATCCCCCCGATTCCAACCAGGTAAACGCGTTGTATGTTGCGTAGTTCCATCATTCTTTTATTCCGTACTGTCCTTTCGATTGCTAAGGAGATATCTTTTCTAAGCGATAAGCCTTTATTGTTTGAAAAGATCTCTCACTACCGTTCGAGATGACATTTTTATTTTAGGTTCTTTTATTTATTCTCTTTTATAATATCTATCACGTGCTGCGCAATCACATCATCGGCGCTTGGTAAGGCCAGTTTGCTGATGCTTGCACTTAGCTTAGCCTGCTGCCCGGGATTGCGTAACAACTCCAGTGCGGCCGGTATCAGTTTGGTTTCGGCATTGGTATCGCTAATAAATAAAGCAGCGTTACTTTGTACCAGGGCCATTGCGTTTTTGGTTTGATGATCTTCGGCCACATTGGGCGAAGGCACCAATATAACCGGCTTGCCCACAATACATAACTCCGCAATAGTGCCGGCACCCGCACGCGAAATAATTACATCGGCTGCAGCATAGGCCAAATCCATGCGGTTTAAAAACTCCAGTATGCAAATGTTAGGGTGATAACTTTCGCCCAATTTGCTCATAATACCCTGGTAGTAAACCTTGCCGGTTTGCCAAATAAGCTGCACATCTGCAGCAATAATCTTATCCAAATCGGCCAGCAGACTATGATTGAGGGTACGTGCACCTAAACTACCACCAGTTACCAAGATGGTCTTTTTATTGGGCGACAGTTTAAACTGCGCCATAGCCTCCTCACGCTTGCCCACCGTATCTACCGACTGCTTACGCACAGGATTGCCTGTTTTTACGATTTTGCCAGCCGGAAAAAATTTTTCCATCCCATCAAAGGCAACACATATCTTTTTTGCCTTTTTGCTTAGCCATTTATTGGTAATACCTGCATAAGAGTTTTGCTCTTGTATTAAAGTAGGGATGCCTTTTAATGAGGCCGCGTACAACAGCGGGCCTGAAGCATAACCTCCTACACCTACTGCAGCATCGGGTTTAAAATCGTTTATTATACCAGCCGCTTTGCCAATGCTCGCAATAAGCTTAACCGGAAATAAAATATTGCGCCAAACAGCTTTACGCTGTATGCCCTGTATATCCAGTCCGATAATCTTGTAGCCAGCCGCCGGAACTTTTTCCATCTCCATGCGGCCATTGGCACCTACAAACAATATCTCGGTTGCCGGATTAAGCTTTTTTAATGCATTGGCAATAGCTACCGCCGGAAATATATGCCCGCCAGTACCACCACCACTTATAATGATACGTGGCCCTTGGCTTCCTGAAGAGGGAGTTGGAATAGCGGTATTTTCTGATCCGATCGACATTGTTATATATGCGTTTTATTGTTGTATCTTGATTTCGATTCTTGGCTCTTGTAGTTTAAGCTACTTCCAAAATCTTCCCTACAACTATTTTTTTATTCGCTTCTTTCTCTTTACTTGCTTCATTCTCATCAATATGGCGACTTACAGATAGAATGATACCAAAAGCCACGCTGGTGAATAGTATGGATGTACCACCCATGCTTACCAACGGCAGCGGCACACCGGTTACAGGCCCCAAACCTACGGCTACGGCCATGTTGGCAAAAGCCTGTATGGTTAAGCTAAAACTTAAGCCCGCAGCCAATAAAGCCCCGAAGGCCTTAGGCGCTTTGGTCACTATCTTAATGCATCGGTACAGCAGGAACAGGTATATCAGAATTATGAACAACCCGCCCATTAGTCCATACTCTTCAATAATGGTGGCGTAAATAAAATCCGAATAAGGGTGCGGTAAAAAGTTACGCTCGGTACTGTTACCCGGTCCCTTACCTACAACACCGCCGGTAGCGATAGCTATTTTAGCATGGTCTGACTGGAACGACTTATCATGATCCACCTTTTCGGGGTGCATGAAGGTGTTGATACGTGAGATATAGGTTTTACGACGCGGGCCTAATAAGATTACACCGGTAAGCAATACTGCGCCTGCCAAACATACTACAGCAATTTGCTTTACGCTGATACGACCAATAATCAATAACAGGATGCTTACACCAAAAAGCATCATGGCAGTTGATAAGTTGGCCAGCGCAATTAAGATGAACACTACGCATACCGAACCCATAATGGGAATGAAAGATTGCTTAACGTCCTTTATATTTTCCTGTTTGCGCGACAGTGTACGTGCCAGGTAGGTAATTAAAGCCAGTTTAGCCAAATCGGATGTTTGGAATGTTAATCCGGTACCCGGTATGGCTATCCAACGGCTGGCATCGTTTACGTGGTTACCAAAAATGAGCGTATACAGCAGCAACGGAATGGTAATGGCCATCAGCAATTTAGAGATACCAGCATAATACCGGTAATCCAGCTTGTGCGATATATACATTAGTGCAACCCCGCCAATCATCATAAACATGTGCTTCAGCAGGTACGTTTCATTGGCCTTACCCTGCTTGTAAGCGAGTGTGCCGGTTGAACTGTACACAGCCAGCAATGATATTACTGAAAGTACGATCACAATAAGCCATATCCACCTATCGCCTTTTGTTCTGCTTAATATCCTATGCATCTTCTAAAATATAATTATGCTGATTCTTTTAAATGACCACACATCTTCCCTATCACAATTTTTATTCATTTATACATCTGCACACTCGCCGTAAAAAGCGATTACAGCTCCATTACAGCTTGCTTAAACTGGTTGCCGCGTTCTTCGTAGTTTTTAAACAAATCGAAGCTGGCACAAGCAGGTGAAAGCAACACGGTATCACCTTTAGTAGCCAGTTTATAGGCGGCAGCTACAGCATCTTTAGCCGATGTTGTATCTACAATATTTTTCACCTCATCGGCAAAGGCATCATGTATACGCTGGTTGTTTGTACCCAGGCATACAATAGCTTTTACTTTGCTTTTTACCAGGCTGGTTAATTCGTTATAATCATTCCCTTTGTCTACACCACCTAAAATAAGCACCACCTTGTTATCGGGCATGCTTTCTAACGCATACCAGGTAGAGTTTACATTGGTAGCTTTAGAATCGTTGATGAACCTGATGCCCGATATATCGGCCACGTGCTCTAAACGATGGGGTACACTTTTGAAATCGCCCATGCTCTCACGGATATTGTCATTCCGCAATTCCAGTACTTTCGACACAATCCCGGACGCCATTGAATTGTAGATGTTGTGCTTACCCTGTAAGGCTAATTTGGTGATAGTCATTTGAAGATGGTTGTTTGGTGTATTTATGGTTAGTTCTTCGCCATTGAGGTATGCGCCCAATGGTAATGTTTTGCTTATTGAAAATGGAAGCAGCTGCGCTGCAAACGTGCGTGTTGCCATACCTTTCAAGGTTTCGGCATCATCAGCACAGTAAATAAAGTAATCATCGGCGGTTTGATTTTGCGCAATGCGGAACTTGCTATCGGCATAGTTCTGCAGCTGGTAATCGTACCGGTCCAAGTGATCGGGCGTAATATTGAGCAGCACGGCAATATTTACCCTAAACTTGTACATATCATCGAGCATAAAGCTGCTTAGCTCCAGCACATAGTGGTCAAACTTTTGGGTTGCCACCTGGTAGGCAAAGCTTTTGCCTATGTTACCTGCAAGGCCAACATTTAATCCCGCATTTTTCAGAATGTGATAGGTTAAGCTGCTGGTGGTAGTTTTACCGTTTGAACCAGTGATGCCAATGATGTTGGCATTAGTATACCTACCGGCAAATTCAATTTCGGAAATTACCGGAATTCCTTTTTCGCGCAGCGCCTTAATTAGCGGTGCTTTTTCGGGTATGCCCGGGCTTTTTACCACCTCTGCAGCTTTAAATATCTCCGCTTCGGTATGTTGCTTCTCCTCAAAGCGGATATTCCAGCCTTGCAGTTGTGCTTTATATTGGTCGGCAATGGCACCGAAATCTGAAACAAAAACATCATACCCCTGCTGCTGGGCCAGGTAAGCCGCACCCACGCCGCTTTCGCCAGCGCCAAGCACCACTAGCCTTTTGCCTGTGGCAGTCGCAGTTGTTGATATGTTATTTGGTTCGTTCATTTAGTCTTATCTTGTCGCTTCGCTCTACTCTTATCTCAGCTTCAGTGTAATTACGGTTATAATGGCCAGCATAATACCGATAATCCAAAAACGGGTTACAATTTTAGCTTCATGGAAACCTCTTTTTTGGTAGTGGTGATGCAGCGGTGCCATCAGGAACACCCGGCGCCCTTCGCCAAAGCGCTTTTTGGTGAATTTAAACCAGCTCACCTGCATAATTACCGATGCATTCTCTACCACGAATATGCCGCACAGTAGAGGCAGCATCAGTTCCTTACGAATCAGGATGGCAAACACGGCTATGATACCGCCAATGGCTAAACTGCCCGTATCACCCATAAATACCTGGGCAGGGAACGAGTTATACCATAAAAACCCTACGCATGCCCCTACAAAGGCACCGGCAAAAATCACCAGCTCACCTGTGTTGGGTATATACATAATGTTCAGGTAATCGGCAATGAGCACGTTACCCGATACATAAGCCAGTACTGCCAGTGTTACCCCAATTATAGCCGATGTACCGGTGGCTAAACCATCAATCCCATCAGTAATATTTGCACCGTTTGATACGAACGTGATAATCATAATCACAAAAAACATGAACACCATGAGTGCATAACGCTCGTAATTACCGCCTAAAAACTTGAGCACCTTACCGTAATCAAACTCATTGTTCTTATAAAAGGGAACGGTAGTTTTGGTGGTCTTTACATCCTGAGTATAAACCGGCGTGCCGTTCTTTAAATGATAACTTACCGGTGCGTCATATTTAACTGGCAGCTTTACTTCCTGGCGCATCTTGATGTCAGTATGAAAATACATAGTCCAGCCTACAATGAGGGCCAGGCTCACCTGACCTGTAATTTTGAACCTGCCAGCCAAGCCTTCTTTGTTCTTTTTAAATACTTTTATGTAATCATCTAAAAAGCCAATTGCACCCAGCCAAACTGTAGTAACCAGCATTAGAATGATATATATATTATCCAACCGGGCAAAAAGCAGTGTAGGCACCAGGATACCCAGCAGAATAATAACACCACCCATAGTTGGCGTACCTGCTTTTTGCATTTGTCCTTCCAAACCCAAGTTACGCACGGTTTCGCCAACCTGCTTAAAGCGCAGATAATCGATTAAACGGCGCCCCCAAACGGTAGTAACCACCAGCGATACAATAACCGCCATAGCCATACGGAACGTCAAGTACTGAAACACCCCTGCACCAGGGATATTGTAGTTGCGATCCAGATAGCTAAACAGGTAATAGAGCATGAGTTTTGGTTATTGAGTTGATTGTGTTATTAGTTAATTAAGTTATTCTTTATTTTCCTGCCATTGCGTTACTTGCAATCAGGGCTAGTGCCTATGTACTTAGTGATGCGAATGCATTTAGCAGTTCTTCTTTATCATCGAAGTGATTTCTCACGCCGTTTACCTCTTGATACTTTTCATGTCCCTTACCTGCCAATACTATAATATCGCCGGGTTGCGCCAAATGCACTGCAGTTTTGATGGCCTCGCGACGATCAACAATACTGATGGTTTTGCGCTGGTTAGCCGGATCCACACCCGCTTCCATATCACGGATAATCTGCGCCGGATCTTCGGTTCTCGGGTTGTCTGAAGTGAGGATCACCTTATCGCTCCAATCGCAGGCGGTTTTGGCCATTACCGGGCGTTTGGTTTTATCACGGTCGCCACCACAACCAATCACGGTAATAACTTTTTCAGTTCCTTTGCGGATGTCCTGCACCGTGCTCAATACGTTTTGTACCGCATCGGGCGTGTGTGCATAATCTACAATACCGATAATCTTGTTATCAGATATAGTATAATCGAACCTGCCTTCGGCACCTGATAATTTACTTAAGCTAGTTAATATAGCTGCCTTTTCTTGCCCCAGTAACGTAGCAGCGGCATATACGGCTAAAAGGTTGTAGGCATTAAAGCTGCCCACCATTTTAAACCATACCTCATCACCATCCACATTTAGCAGTAAACCACCAAACTGGTTCTCCAGGATTTTCACCTTAAAGTCGGCCATGTTTTTAAGGCCGTAAGTCTTTTTAGCGGCTTTGCTATTTTGCAGCATCACATTACCGTTTTTATCATCGGCATTGGTTAGTGCAAAAGCTGTTTTGGGCAGCATGTCAAAAAAACCTTTTTTGGCTTTTAAGTAGCCGTCGAACGTTTTGTGATAATCGAGGTGATCGTGCGTAAGATTAGAAAAAATACCACCGGCAAAGGTTAAACCATCAATACGGTGCTGGGCTACAGCATGCGAGCTTACTTCCATAAAGCAGTAATCGCAACCTTGAGCAACCATTTTATCCAGCAACTCATTCAAAACTACCGGATCGGGCGTGGTATGGGTTGATGGTATGACCTGTCCGTTAATCTGATTTTCAACAGTGGAAATTAGCCCGCATTTATAACCTAAATCGCGAAACAACTGGTAAAGCAGCGTAGCCGTAGTAGTTTTACCATTAGTACCGGTTACCCCTACCAGCTTTAGTTTGCCCGATGGACTATCATAAAAGTTGGATGCCAGGATGCCTAATGCTGCGGCTGAGTTAGCTACCATCAGGTAGTCTGCCTCATCGGCCGTATGACCGGGCAGGTCTTCGCAAACGATTACCACGGCGCCATCTTTAACGGCCTGCTCTATAAAGTCATGACCATCAACTGCAGTGCCGCGCACCGCTACAAACAGCGAGCCAGGCACTACCTTGCGCGAATCAAAGACCACGTTAGCGATCTCTACATCGGCAGCACCTTGCAATTCAGTAAAGGCCAGGCCTTCGAGTATGTCGCTTAGGTTTCTCATTCCAGTTCTAAAGTTATTTTGGCTCCTTTAGGTATCATGCTACCACCCGTTACCGATTGTTTAGCCACTACCCCGCTGCCCCGCACCGTTGTTTTGTAGCCGGCATTGCCCATTACGTACAACGCGTCGCTCAGGGTCATTCCGGTTACGGATGGTACAGTGCCTTGTTTAAATTTAATTTCCTGCGATGCAATACCATTGCTGGTATCGGCCGTACGGGGTGTATTCGATGCATACAATGGCTTTACACCCAGTTTTTGGTAAACTTGTTGCACAGCTTTTAAGTTGCCCGTTTTTATTTGCGGCATTTGTGTATTACCAACGTAATGCGATGGCAAGTTTTGGTGCATTTCTAAATCGCTGGAGTATACCTTATCTGCAATTTCCCGAAACACCGGACCAGCCACCAACGCACCGTAGTAACCGTTTTTGGGGTCGTTGATAACTACGATGAGCGAATACTTAGGCTTATCGGCCGGGAAATAACCGGCAAAAGAAGCTTGATATTGCCGCCTGGCTTTGTAACCTTTATTGGCATCAGCCACCTGTGCCGTGCCCGATTTACCCGCAATGCGGTACAAGGGATTATAAATAATGTTTTTACCAGTGCCCTCAGTTATTACACCCTCCATCATTTCCTGCATCTTCTTCAGGGTAACGTCAGAGCATATTTTATCATTAATAACACGAGCTTTAAACTGCTCAACCGGGTTGCCCAACCTTCTGATTTCTTTTACAAAAATTGGCGCTATGTATTTACCATTGTTAGCTATAGCGTTATAGAAAGACAACATTTTTAGCGGCGTAAGCTGCATTTCATAACCATAAGCCATTTGCGGCAGGGTCATGTTTTTGTTCCAGCTCGTATTTTTAGGGTTCTTAACAACAGGTTGCGCTTCGCCCGGAATTTGCAGGCCCAGTTTTTCATTCAAATGCCAATCATACAAGTGATCGGTAAACTTCGATTGATCTTCCTTGTAGCTTTTATTAACCAGGTAGGCAACCGCGGCGTTCGATGACTCTTCAAACGCCTTTTTAACGGTTACCACTCCAATACTCCCGTGCGAATCTTTAATAGTATGGCCGGGTATTTTATAGGTACCTGTACCAACCAGGGTACTGGTGTCAACCATTTTATCTTCAAGCAAGGCCAGATAAGAGGCTATCTTAAAAGTAGAACCAGGGTCCTGATTACCGGCAATTGCATAATTAAATTTTTCCTGATACTCGCCCGGGGCAACCTTTGAGTAATTAGCCACTGCACGAACTTCGCCGGTAGCAACCTCCATTAATATAGCAGCACCATGATGCGCATCACTTTTTATTAATTGCTTTAGTAATGCGTTTTGAACTACATCCTGAAAGTTCACATCAATGGTTGATATAATATCAGCGCCTTCTTTAGGTGCAATTTCTTCTTCCTGATTAACCGGCATCCAAACGCCACCGGCAATGCGCTGCATCAAACGCTTGCCGCTCTCGCCCTCTATATAGCTGGCATAGGCACCCTCTAAACCAACCGGATTTTTTACGTTTTTATTAGAATATCCAATGGTACGCGCGGCCAGCGAACGGAACGGCAAAATACGCTTGTTTTGCTGCACTATGATCAAACCGCCTTTATACCGCCCCATATTAAAAATAGGAAACTTGCGAATCTTCTTTAAATCCTGGTAAGACACTTTGCGGCGAATGAGCTGATAACGCAGGCTATCCTTACGTGCATCACGTAAGATCATGGAATACTCGCGGGCCGATTTATCACCAAAAAACTGGGACATTTTCATGGCCAGCGAGTCGACTTTCTCGTAGAAAACATCATCATCGGCAATGCCGCCGGCTAACATATCCATATGCAGCTCATACTCGGGTACAGAGGTAGCCAATAAACTACCGTCTACCGCAAAAATATTCCCCCGCGCAGCATCAATATTCACATAGCGGGTTGATAAGCTATCAGCCATAGCCTTCCACTTTTTGCCCTGCGCAAACTGCAGATAGCACAGTTTAAAAAACACGGCAAAAGCCAGTACTACAATAAGTCCGAATGCCAGGTAAACACGCAGTAATATATTGGTCCTGATGTTCATTTTACTACCTCCGCATCTGTTAATTTCTGTGGCGGCTCAACCGATTCGGTCACCCCTAATGTATCTGCCCGCTTAGCCACTTCAGTTAGTGTACTCTTGTAAGCCATTTCGGCCTTTGTAGTCTTAAAATCCCAGCTCAACTCTTTTACTTCCTTGCTTAACTTATCAATGTTGCGTAACGTGTTTTCGGCAACATGACGGTTTGCTATATAAACCATTCCTAACAGGGCTAAAAAAAACACAAAAGGCAAAGCCCGGGTAACATCATCAGTAGTGACAACACCCTTGCTTAACAAGTTGGTAAAAAAGTTTTCGGGCACATCCTGCACCGGGCGCTCTTCTACTACAAGCTCCTTTTCAGCTTCTTCTTCCTGAATTTCTGTACGCAAACGGTTACTCATTTCTTTACAGCTATCCTTAGTTTAGCACTACGTGCCCTGTTGTTTTCTTTTATTTCCTCATCAGTAGCGGTAATTGCGCCGCGGCTTATCGCCTCCAGCGGTTTTTGATCGTTACCGTAAAAATCTTTTTCAACCTCGCCGCTAAATTTTCCTTTAGCAATAAAGTTCTTAACCAGCCTATCTTCCAACGAATGATAAGACATAACTACCAACCTACCGCCCGAAACCAGCACATCTGCCGTTTGGATTAAAAAATCCTTTAAAGCCTCCAGCTCCTGGTTTACCTCAATACGCAAGGCCTGAAAAACCTGCGCCAGGTACTTATTCTCTTTACCACGCGGTATTAAACCAGCAATGGCATTTTTCAAGTCGGCCACGGTATCCATCGGGCTGTTTAACCGGGCAGTAACTATGTTACGCGCCAGTGATTTGGCATTTTGTATTTCGCCGTAAATGCCAAAAATGCGATGCAAATCAGCCTCGGCATAAGTATTCACCACCTGCTTGGCAGTCAGTTCTGACGACTGATTCATGCGCATATCCAGCTCCGCATCAAAACGGATGGAAAAACCACGCTCGGCCTGATCAAACTGGTAAGACGAAACACCCAGATCGGCCAGGATCCCATCAACCGGAATAGCCCCATGCAAACGGCAAAAATTCTTCAAATACCGAAAATTCTGATCTACAAACTGAAAGCGCCCATCATCAATAATATTCTGCTGCGCATCCGCATCTTGATCAAAGGCAATCAACCGTCCACCCTCGCCTAAATGCTTCAGAATTTCGCGCGAGTGACCACCACCACCAAAGGTTACATCTACATAGGTGCCATTAGGCTTAATATTCAAGGCCTCAATACACTCCTGAAGCATAACCGGCTTATGATAATTATTCATCACCCCTCCTTCCTAAACCACCCATTACCTCTTCGGCCAGGTTGGCAAAGTTTTCGGGCGCGCTGTCCAGTTGCGCATCATAAGCAGCCTGATCCCAAACTTCTATTTTATTAAACTGACAAGACAAAACCACATCGGCGCCAATACCAGCATACTCCAGCAACGCCTTAGGCAACAACACCCGGTTATTAGCATCAAGCGTTAACTCAGATGCCCCACGGGTAAAGTAGCGTATAAATTCACGGGTACGTTTCTCGTATTGATTAAGCTTACTCAGGTCATCTACAATTTTATCCCACTCCTTGCGAGTATAGATTACCAAATGCTTTTCAAAGCCACGGTTGATCACAAGGCCCTCACGCTCAGCTTCGGGAAGCTGCTTCTTGAGGCCCGAAGGGATCATCATCCGCCCTTTGGCATCCAGTTTACAATCAAATTCTCCTAAAAAGTGGGACATGCAGAGTCTTATCCTAAAATTCCAACGTAAAAGTAACACAGAATTTCCACTTTCCTCCACTTTTCCCCACTAAAAAGTTTTCAACACCCACCGTTCATAACTTTCCTTCCACTAGGCCAAACAATTGACATTTTGCTACCACCAAGCACATTTTCTTATTGAAAAATTGAGTTGTTTTTTAGTTAAAATTTTAATTAAATAATTACAAATCAGCGCTATTTAATCAACATTATCTATCGGCATGCATTTGTCTTTTGTTGGTGACTACATTTCTTCGTCAAGCTGTCTGATCAACATTTAATTGACTGATCGTTAAATACTTGGCCAAATACGCAGCATTATTATCAAATTTGGACCTCGACGGTGTAATGCCCGAGCAATAATGCCTGTTTATATCGGGTTGTTTTGCGGTTTAAGTCGTTAGAATCATGCATCGAACGGAAAACGACACTGATGATTTTGACTACCCTCCAACATCTCATTAAGTCTTTGTGCGTTTATCCGTTTTAAGCAATCTTCTCAGCTATTGGTACTAATACCTTCTGCGTTTAGTGGAATGATGAAGAGGAAATTATGCCTTTCTTAAACCGGACTTTCTTTACTGTATTTAACGCATTTTTGATAAGATGAAAGTTGCACGCATCAAAAAGCACTATTTAAAATCTGCTTAAGCACACTCCTGCAAATTTTATTACCTTTCAGGCAGCTATGATTATTATTATACAGTGCCGCGACCGGGTAGGCCTGGTTTCAGGCATTTCGGGGGCCCTGGCGCAGGCCGGTATCAATATCATCTCGATGGATGAATATGTGGACAAGGCCGAGAACCGCTTTTTTGTACGCGTTGAAGCTGAAGCTCCTGCCAGCCGCCTGCTGGATGAAAGTCAGCTAAGGCAAATATTGCCCGATGACGCCATCATCACTATTAACCCGCTGCCCGAAAAAAAGATAGTGGTACTGGTAACCAAAGAATACCACTGTTTGGCCGATATACTGGTACGTAACTACTTTAAAACTTTAGGCGCAACCGTGTCAGCAGTAATAGGTAACCACGATGTGTTACAAGACATTTGCAAGCGCTTTGACATTCCCTTTCACTATATATCGCATGAACAGCTGAGTAAGCCGGAGTTTGAAGAGGCGGTTGGTGATATAATTGATACCTACCAGCCCGATTTTGTAGTGCTGGCTAAATTTATGCGCATATTATCGCCCACATTTGTGGCTCGTTTTATCAGGCGTATTATCAATATTCACCACTCGTTTCTACCAGCATTTATTGGAGCTAACCCTTACCGGCAGGCGCATGAGCGCGGGGTAAAACTCATAGGTGCCACTGCCCACTATGTAACTAATGACTTGGATGAAGGTCCCATTATAGCCCAGCAAACCATCCCGGTTCACCATGGCTTTACTGCACAGGATATGATGAAAGCCGGACGAGAAATTGAAACCGCCGTACTAGCTAAAGCGCTCCGACTGGTATTGCACGACCGTGTGTTTGTGTACAAGAACAGAACTGTAATTTTTGAGTAATAACTCCTCCAACCTCCCCCCGGAAAGACAGCTTAAAAGAAACAAGAAAATGAAAACGAAAATATTTGTCATCCTCTTTACAAGCGTCTTAGTCATTACAGCTTGTGCAATACAGCATAAAGTGGCAGATCATGAGCGTTTAATTGGCCACTGGATTTTGATAGAAACGTTGAATGACCCTGGTGATGGCAGCGCTAAATGGAAACCACAAACTAAAGCCGACGCTGAGTACATAACTTTTGGCGCGGCGGGACACATAACTGGCAACTCCATTGAAGGAGCTACGGACTACAACATAATTGATAGCAACCATTTGACTATCAATATTAAAGACAATACAGCACCAATTACTTACCGTTATAAAACTAATAACAACACACTGGAACTAAACCCGCCATGCCGCGAAGCCTGCGGCATGCGCTACGTAAAAAGAAAGCGCTAGCCTATTACATTTAAACCGAACCACTATTTTTAGCCCATGGATTATTCGCAAAGCTTACCTAAACTTAACCACGAAGAGATACGCGTGCTGGGCTCGCTGATGGAAAAAAGCCGCACCACGCCCGATTATTACCCCATGACCATCAACAGCCTCACGGCTGCCTGCAACCAAAAATCATCGCGTAAACCGGTGGTACAGTATGATGAGGATACGGTTGTTCGGGCGCTCGATTCGCTTAAGAAAAAGGGCCTGGTTTCGACTGCTACAGGTGGCTCCAGCAGGGCGGTAAAGTACAAGCATAATTTTGCTATCGTGTTTCCAGTCATCCCATCGGAAGTGGCTATTATTTGTTTGTTGCTGTTGCGCGGTCCGCAAACGCCCGGCGAGCTAAACACCAACTCGGGCCGGCTGTATGAGTTTGAAACGCTGGATGATGTACAGCAGGCCTTGGAAAAACTAAGCAGCGGCGACCTGCCCTACCTTACGCTCTTACCACGCCGCAGCGGACAGAAAGAAGCGCGTTACATGCATTTATTAGGCGAAACATTGGAAATACCTGAAGACGACGAACCCGAACTAAACACATCATCATCCGGTTTGGCCGTAGCAGCTTTAGAAGAGCGGGTTGCCCGACTGGAAGAAGAACTGGCTACCATGCGCACTGAATTTGATAAGCTGATGAAAGAGTTAATAGGCTAAGCCTTTATTTCGTTTGCAAATTGCAGCAAATACCTTTAAAGCAACGTATTGTAATTAATTACAACCAGTAAAACCAATACAATAATGAAGCTGTATTTTCTACTTATAACTTTCCTTCTATTGAGTTGCAAAAAGGAAGGAAGCGATACTTTATTAAGTAAACAAATGGTGGGCCGTTGGCAAATGACCAGTTATGGAGGTGGCTTTGACGGGCGTGTATACCGTACCAGTCCTGACTCCGTGGTTATTTTGTTTAAAGCTGATGAAACCTACCAACGGTTCATTGAAGGACGCATAGCCAACACAGGCAAGTACCAGCTCGGCCAAGCACAAAGTATTTTATAGTGGCAAAACCGACAACGCCATTAAATTCGATGATGATGCTATTTGGAACATCATCAACATTAATGGCAATACACTTAACCTCAATCAAAATGCCTATGACGGTGGCGGAGCCTACCACGTTAGGAAAATAGCTTTTAAGACGTATGCGGAACTTTTTTAGCCGTACGTTTGGATATAACCAATCCGGCTATAACCATTATGCCGCCAATAATAGAGTATAGCGTTATCTTTTCGCCGAGCAGGAAGTAGCCGTATATAAAGCCAAGTATTGGTACTAAGTACAGCCATGTACCTGCCGAGACGGTATCGCGCTTAATGAGGTACAGCCACAATAAATTAGCTATAAACGACAGCATTATGATAAGCCAAGCTAATGACCAAAGCAGATTGGCATCCACCCTGTGTATGTGATAGCTGCTGAGCAACCAGCAAAATGGCAGTACCAGCAACCCACCTATAAACACTTGCCATATATTAAACACCATGTTGCTCAGTGCTACATTAACAAACGAGAAGTAAATGCTGCTTAAAGCGTACGATACCATATAGACAACCAACAGCGCAAAACCGGCCGGCGTAATACTGGCCGCAGGCAAGGCGGCCAAAGCGGCCAATAGCAAACCCGAAAAAGCTACCAGCATGCCTGCAATTTCTGCTCGGCTTAGCTTCCGCTTTAAAATAAGGGCTGAGAATAAAGCCATGAGCAAGGGCGCCACTGCCGTAAACAACATACTGATACCTGCTGAGGCGTATTTTTGCGCGGCGAAAAACGATCCAAGGGTGAGCGTGGTGTTCAAAAAGCCGTAAATAATGATAGGTTTCCACTCATAGCGATGCGGCAAAAACCGATGCTTTTTATGCAATAGAAAAAAAGGTGCGAATAAAAATCCGGTAGCAATAAAGCGTATAGCGGCCAGCATTAACGCATCAACTGAGCGCATGCCAAACTTGGCAGCTATAGCCCCACTTGCCCAAAGAACAGCAAATAGTAACCCGGGCAGAACATTTTTATACATGACTGGCAAAGGTAAAATTTTCTGAGAATGCCTAAATGATGTTTAAGAGGCAATGCAATTGCAAACTCGATATAGATGCAAGCCACAGACGAGCCGTCATAGAATTTTAATGTTCCTATTCTACGAGTCTATTTTTGTTTTAACATCGCTAAAGCTAATCTTATAGATACTCATTAATTGTAAGGCCTCAGCTAAACCACCTAAAGATGTAATAATCCAAATGTTATTTTCTCTATGGTTGTTAGCATTTAAAGCAATATATTTATTTAACGTCTTGAGGTTTATATCACCTCCCAACTCTTTTCTACCTCGTTAAAATATAAGTTTGTATCATATAAATAATATGTTGGGTAATCACATACTGCTTCTATTACTAATTTTATTATAGATAAATACCTTTCATCCAAAATAGAATTACACCTTTCTTGTAAAACTAGTACGTCCACAGATTCTTTTACAGCACTCTCACCTTTAAATAACTCGGATGTGCTTTTGAAGTATACACGCGGTGTGTTGCCTTCTTAAAGTCGGTATCTTTAGCTTTCATAATATCCTGAAACTGCTGCGTGTTACGGTCGATAAGCGGAAACCAGGTGCTTTGTACCTGTACCATAATGCGGTGGCCTTTCTTGAAGGTGTGCAGCACATCCTGCAGTTCAAAGTTAACCGGACTTATTTGCCCAGGTATGAATGCGCTGGGTTTATCTAAACCCGTACGGTATTTGCCCCGCATGCTTTCGCTGCGTACCATTTGCTGGTAGCCGGCCATTTGTACACTTGGCCGGGTCCATTTATTGCTGGTGGCGGTGTCGGGGTAAACATCAAGTACTTTTACCACCCAGTCGGCATCTGTACCAGTAGTAGATACTTTAAGGTTGGCCCATATGTTACCGGCCAGGGTTACGTCGTTATTTAAAACGTCGGTTTGGTAGGTTAGCACATCGGGCATGACGGCTACAAAGCGCTGATCGGCCGTCATGTAATCACGCTCCATATCCATTGTTTTTTTACTATAGTAAGGCACTGGTTTATTTGGGTCTGATACAAACTCATTAAACGTATCCTTACCTAAAGCCGGAGCCGTGAACGATAGCTTACCGCCCGGCAAAAAATACAGGAATTGTTCCTTAGCTGGTGCCGGCGGCCAGGTATTATAGGTTTTCCACTGGTTTACACCGGTTTGGAAGGTGGTTATCTTAGGCAGATCGAGTGGCGTACCTTTCAGGTAGTGGCTAAAAAAAGCAAATTCGATGTTGTCGCGGTAATAAGGCGCGGTTGCTCCGCCAAAATCCACATCGCCCAGGTGATCGCCCGCGCCCCGGGCCCAGCCGCCATGCACCCATGGCCCCATAGCAAAGTAAACTGGTGTGTTGGGGTTTTTAGCCGCTAATGTTTTGTAAGTATTAATAGCGCCGTACAAGTCTTCGGCATCGTACCAGCCACCGGTTACCAGGGTAGCCGTTTTAATATCATGCAGGTGCGTAAGCACGTTGCGGTCTTTCCAGTGCTGATCATAATCGGGGTGATTCATCATTTCATTCCACAGGCGGATGGTGTCTTTATAGTATTTGGCGTTGGTATTACGCATGGATCCCATCTTTAAGAAGAAATCATAACCATCATCCGTACCCGGGTCAAAGCTTTTGCCTCGACGTTGGGTAGGCTTATCATCCTGCCGGTTGGTAAAGCCAGGGTAAAAGCCAAAGTTAGCAGCCAAAAAGAAAGCACCATTATGCCAGGCATCATCGCGCCACAAATCGGCAATGGGTGCTTGCGGAGAGGCTGCAACCAGTGCCGGGTGACGGCTTAGCAAAGCGGTGGTAGTATAAAAGCCAGGGTAAGAAATACCCCAAACGCCTAACTTGCCGTTGTTATTAGCTACATTCTTTAATAACCAATCTATCGTATCATAAGTATCGGTACCTTCATCTACATCCTTGTTGGTTTTATGTACCTCCAGTTCAGGCGTCATTTCCTCGTAAATACCTTCGCTCATCCAGCGGCCACGCACGTCCTGGTAAACAAAAATGTATCCATCCTGCATAAACTGCGGCGATGGACCAAGTGTTGGCCGGTATTTATCCGATCCGTAAGGTGCTACGCTATAGCAGGTGCGGTCCATCATGAAGGGATATTTTTTCGATTGGTCTTTAGGTAAATATACCGCCGTGAACAGCTTTTTACCGTCGCGCATGGGTATCTGGTACTCATACTTAGTATAATGATCTTTAATATAAGCCGCATCGGGAGCACCGGTTTGAGCGAAGCCTATGGTGATGAGGAGGGAAAGAACACAGGACAGAAGAATTTTCATAATGAATTTTGGAAACCTAAACATACAAAAAAGACCGCTTTTGTTGAAAGCGGCCTTTTAACTAATCTATGTCATGCCGAACTTGTATCGGCACATTGAATATCACGCAGAGATTGCTTCATTTCCTCGCAATAACGGATATTTTCTTATTTACTCATTTATCGCCTTCACACCCGGCAGCTCTTTGCCTTCCATGTATTCGAGCAAGGCGCCGCCGCCGGTTGATACGTAGCTTACGCCATCTACCAGGTTAAACTTAGCTACGGCTGCTGCAGAGTCGCCGCCGCCTATGAGTGAGAAGGCACCGTTTTGAGTAGCTTCAACCACTGCTTCGGCTACGGCTTTGGTGCCTTTTTCAAATTTTTCCATTTCAAAAACGCCCATCGGGCCGTTCCACAATACGGTTTTTGATTCGGCCACTACTTTGGTAAATGCGGCAATAGAATCCGGACCGATATCCAAACCCATCCAGCCATCTTTAATATCGCTGTTAGAAGCAGTATCGGTATTAGCATCGTTCGAGAAAGCATCCGCAATGATGGAGTCAGTAGGCAATAATAAGTTTACCCCTTTGCTTTTGGCTTTTTCAATCAGTTGCAGCGCCAGATCAAGCTTATCATCCTCAACCAGCGATTTACCAATGTTGCCACCTTGTGCCTTAGCAAATGTATAGGCCATCCCGCCGCCGATAATCAGGTTATCCACCTTGTCGAGCATGTTCTCAATCAGCAACAACTTGTCGCTCACTTTGGCTCCGCCCATAATAGCGGTAAAAGGTTTAGCGGCGCCATTTAAAACTTTCTCGGCGTTGGCAAGCTCGGCACCCATCAGGTAACCAAAGTATTTAGCTTCGGGGAAAAATTGCGCGATGATAGCCGTTGAGGCGTGTGCACGATGGGCGGTACCAAAGGCATCATTCACGTATACATCACCTAATTTTGATAATTTTTCGGCAAAATCTTTATCGCCTTTTTCTTCTTCTTTATAAAAGCGTAAGTTTTCAAGCAACAATACTTCACCATCTTTCAAGGCAGCAGCCTTTTCGGTAGCGTCGGCACCAATACAGTCATCGGCAAACTGCACTTCCTTACCTAATAGTTCAGACAGGTGCGGGATGATGTGCTTCAGTGAATATTTTTCAGTAGGACCTTCTTTTGGGCGGCCCAGGTGCGACATCAGGATCAGCGAACCGCCATCAGCCAGAATCTTTTTCAAGGTTGGCAGGGCAGCGGTAATGCGGTTATCGTCGGTTATATTATAATCTTTATCCAGCGGAACATTAAAGTCAACCCTGATAAGGGCTTTTTTTCCGGCAAAATTGAATTGGTCAATTGTTTTCATGGAGGTTACACTTCAAAATGAGCTGCCAAATTCAGAAATATAATTCATAATCAGTAAGCTAATTTTAAAAAAGTGTGCAGTATACACTAAGGGATTATTTAAATGAGTAGATTCCTGGCCAAAATGCCTTATTATATTATTAAATAGCTTAGATGACCATAGGCGAATTTTATAAGCAACCAGCTGTGATAGAATGCATTAATCAGACCATTATACGTAATGCTGTAAAAATTGGCAACAAAATTGCTTAGATAGATTTGACTTTTGCCACTTTATTTAGTCAGATATTTATTCACCTTACTTAAAAACATTTATTATGATACAGGCAATGCGTTTATTAATAGTTACAGGAATATCGGTAGGTTTGGTTGCATGCCATTCTAACCCTAACTCATCTACTGCTACTACCGCTCCGGTGGTTGCTAAAGTAGACAGCCCAAAAGTTACTCAGGCAGACACAGCAGGGCTTGCTGCTTTTAGAGCAGAAAAAAAGGCTCGTTATGAAGACAGCTTGAAGAATGTAGGTGCCATGCGTGAGCGAAGCCGTACAAAAACAACGTACGCTGCTACACGCCCTAGATCATCTTATACTTCATCGGCATCAAGGTCATCTTATGCTGCATCAGGTTATGGCAGCAGTCCGGCATACCCTACTGCTAAAAAGAAAAGCCATGCAGGACGTAATGGTGCTCTAATTGGTGCTGGTGCCGGCGCTTTAACTGGTGCATTGGTTACCAAGAAAAACAGAGGTGTAGGTGCACTGATTGGTGGTGTTGCAGGCGGCGCCGCTGGCTTTGGTATTGGTAAGATTGTTGAGAAAAAGAAAGAAAAAGATCAGTAATCAATAACTCAGGACACAAAAAAAGCAACCCAATAAGGGTTGCTTTTTTTTATAGACACTTTCCGTATCAGTAGCATGTTTTACAGGCTACAACTGCTACATTATTTTCAAATACATGGCATAATGTGGGCCAATGCCTGGTATGTCAAACTCTTTTGAAACCACTTCGAAACCTACATTACCGTAAAAATTTACCGCTACTTGGCGGGCATTACACCATACGTAGTTCACTTTTTGCCCCCGCAGGTACACAATAGCAAAATTAACCAGTTGGGTACCCAAGCCCTTACCCTGGTATTGCTTTAACGTGGCCATACCGCGTAACTGGTAGCCTCGGCCTTGAAAATCGCCGTAACTCTGTGGATGGAATGAAGCTATACTTACCAATTGCTCCCCATTAAAATATCCTAAATGAAAGCTTTCAGGGTTGTCATCACCTGCAAAGCGGCATTGTTCCAGGGTTAATTTGCCTTCTCTTAAAATTTCGTTACGGATAGGTAAGATATCGTCTTTGGAAATGAATTTTACCACTTAATTATTCGTTATGGAGTTGTTAGTTAATCTATTACGTTAAAATTACAGTCATCTCTAATGTTGAAAATCCTTTCGAACGGACAAACCTATCGCTTTGAAAAATTTCAGGTTAACATTCGAAATTGACATACTCAGTGTAGTTTCTTATCTCAATGCCGCTATACGCTCCACTAAATCGGCCAGGCGGCTACTGTAGCCCATTTCGTTATCGTACCAGCCTACTACTTTTACCAGGCCGCCTACTATAGAGGTTAGCTGGGCATCAAAAATACAACTGTGCGTGTTATCTAATATATCGGTAGATACAATGGGATCTTCGGTATATTCCAAAATATCTTTCATGGGTCCTTGGGCAGCTTGCTTGAAGGCCTGGTTAATAGCCTCTACAGTAGCTTCCGTTTTTAGTGTACAGGTAAAATCGGTTAATGAGCCATTGAGCACGGGTACACGGATGCCCGCCCCGCCCAGCTTACCATCCAGATGCGGAAATATAGAGGTGATAGCCTTGGCCGCACCGGTTGTGGTAGGAATAATAGAGGCCGAAGCTGCACGAGCACGACGCAGGTCTTTATGCGGCGCATCATGCAGGTTTTGGTCACCCGTCATAGAGTGCACTGTGGTGATATAACCGTCGCCAATGCCCCAGTTATCTTCGAGCACTTTTACCAGGGCCGCCACGTTATTAGTGGTGCATGAGGCATTGGAGAGTACCGGCGAGCGCAGATCTATCTGCTCATCATTTACACCCAGCACTACCGTAGGCACCGTTTTACCTCCGGCCGGTGCCGATAAAATCACCTGCTTTGCACCCGCAGCCAAGTGCTGGTTAGCACCATCTAACGAGGCAAATTTACCTGTGGATTCAATCACCAAGTCAATATCCAACTCGCCCCATGGCAAATTAACCGGAATGCTTTCGGCCAGTACCCGTATACGCTTGCCGTTAATGTACAGGCTGGTCTCATCATAATCAACCTGGCCTTTAAAGCCCCGGTGTACGGTATCATACTTAAACAGGTGAGCTAGCGTGTGGGTATTAGTAATATCGTTTATAGCTACCACCTCAACACCCGGCCGGTTTAAAATACTGCGTAAAAATATGCGGCCTATTCGGCCAAATCCATTGATAGCGATCCTCATAGCTCAATCAAAAATCAGCTTGCAAAGCTATAAAATATAAAACTTACACCTGCGCAATAAACACACCGGCCGGTCATAATATAGCTATAACCGTTATAATCCTTAATTTAGCGCTTTAGTTATCTACATCACCACCATGAAAAAACAGTATTGGGCACCGCTCATTTTAGGCATTACCTTACTCGTAACGCTGGTAATAGGGGTGTTTAGCTACATTGCCCCCCCTGCTATTTTCCCCGACCCCAGCTGGGGTTTTCAAACCATGCGATCCATGGAAATGGGCGGCGACTTCAATATGCTGGTTGGGCCCGATCAGGATAATATAAGCAAAGATACAGGCATGTTCCTCACCTGGTGGTCTCCGGGACAATACCTGGTACCTTATTTTTTTAAAACGGTATTTGGCTTAAACACCGGCCAGGCATCTGCTGTTACCAGCGTACTCTGCGAAATGCTGGGCCTGTTTGGCTTTTACGCTTTCTTTAAAAAAGTAGGCTTTAAACCGCTGTTAGCTGCTGCCAGTGTGGCCTTTATAGCCTGCCAGCAATTTTACTACATCCCCTATATATTTTATAATGGCGGCGAGGTGCTCATGTTTGCTTACGCAGGATGGTTCTTGTACGGGTGCTTCTCCTTCAGAAAGATCGATGTGCTCTTGATCCTGTTTGTGTTGATAGCTGGTTGGGTTGGGTTCTTTACCAAGTCATCTATGATGCTGGTGTACATGGCGGGCTTGTTGTGCATGTGGATCAATATTTCACCGCGACGAAAAGACTATGCCGCTTGGCTTAAAAACGGCTTTGCCATAGGCATTCCAGCTCTAATATCGTTGGCCTGCGTTTATCTGTTCTTTTTAAGCAAGGGCGACAATCCTGCCGCTGCCCACAGTGCCGGGTGGCGCGTTATTTGGGAAACGTTTACTTTTCCGCTCGCCTCGCCCCTGCTGGCCGGCTTTTCGGTTGACGAATTAGCGAAAGGACTGGTTTACCACCCCGATGGCCCTATGTTTCCTCACGTTTGGACGGTTATTATTTTGGTAGCTTTGGCTGTAGCAAGCTTGTGGTTGGTGCTGAGCATTGTAAGGCATATACCCCACTCTCCATATAAAATAGCGGTGGCCGTTTATTATATCGTATTTGTATTATTTTTCGGCTATTCATTCTTCAGGCAGGCGGCTATATCATACGAGGGGCGGCATTTCAGGCTGGTGGGTTTGCTGGTGATACCCGGCGCTTTGTATCTGGTGAGCAGGGCCGGGCTATTTTATAGGGCAGCTTTTGCAGTGTTATGGGTGTTTATAACCTTTAGCAGCTTTAAATCCTTAATTCACGAATACCATTACAACAGTACAGAAGGAGTACGCGGCCCTAGCGGCTTAACACAGCAATTTATTGACCAGCCCACGCTCAACTACCTTTTACAGGCAGATAACCGCGAGCGCGACGGTATTTTTGTTTTTACCAGCGCCGATATAGGTTTGGAGATACGCCACAACCGCATAATTACAATTGAGCCTATTGGTTTGGATGTGAAGGTAGATTACCAGGATTATCTGTATAATGGTCATGCCGGACCGCTACACATCGTATTACCTGCCGATTATGAGCAAAATGGCCGGGCACAGTTTATCCTCAAATGCTTTCCGGGTTACAAGGGGTTTGTTACCAAGAAGTTGAGTGAGGATTATACCGTTTTTGAAGCGAGGTAAAGCGTGCCAACCTTTGCAGAATATGGTTGTGCTGATGAACTTAGGCTTGTGTAAGGCGTAAGTGGGTTAGTACTAATGGGCTTAAAAGTAAGCTTACCAATACTAATTCAACATTTAATGCAAAAGCTAACGGTTTCCTTTATTTATTAATCTCTATCCACAACAAATCTTTCAACGCATCCAACCCTTGTTGGGCTACGGCTGAGATGAACACCGAGGGGATGTTGGTTGGCAATTCAGCTTTCATTTCCTGCTGCAATTCTTCGTCCAGCATGTCTGATTTGGTGATGGCAAGTACGTGAGGTTTATGTGAAAGTTCAGGATTGTACTCCTGAAGTTCATTTAATAAAATGGCGTACTCTTCTTTAATAGTGCGGTTGGTGTCAGCCGGAATCATGAACAACAGTACTGAGTTACGCTCAATGTGACGCAAGAAGCGGAAGCCCAAACCTTTGCCTTTTGATGCGCCTTCAATAATGCCCGGTATATCGGCCATTACAAATGATTTGCCGCCACGGTAGGCCACAATGCCTAAATTAGGTACCAGCGTGGTAAAGGCATAATCGGCAATCTCGGGCTTAGCAGCCGATACTACAGATAATAAGGTTGATTTACCGGCATTAGGGAAACCTACTAAACCTACATCGGCTAATAACTTTAACTCTAATATATTCCAGTGTTCCTGTCCGGGTTCGCCGGGTTGGGCAAAGCGCGGGGTTTGCTGCGTGGCCGATTTGAAGTGCCAGTTACCTAATCCGCCGCGGCCGCCGTCAGTTAATATTTTAGTTTCGCCATCTTTGGTTATTTCAAAGATTACTTCGCCGGTCTCGGCATCCTTGGCTATAGTGCCCAGGGGCACTTCCAATATCTCGTCGCGGCCGGTTTTGCCTGTACACAAGGCGCTGCCACCGCTTTCGCCATCGCCGGCTATAACATGCTTACGATATTTAAGGTGCAGCAAGGTCCACAACTGGGCATTGCCTTTTACAATTACATGCCCGCCGCGGCCACCATCACCACCATCAGGACCGCCCTTGGCCGTGTGTTTATCGCGGTGTAAGTGCGCCGAACCACCTCCACCTTTACCTGAACGGCAGCAAATTTTTACGTAATCGACGAAATTGGAACCTTGACTCATGTGCTATTCTTTTTCAAATTCCGAATATCAACCCGAAACTGCTTTTTTTACTATTGCCATTACAAGTGCTAATAGGATATCTTGTTACTGGTTGTTCATCCTTTTGTACAAGATCTCTCACTATTATTCGAGATGACAGTCGTATTTATATTATAAATGTCTTAAAACAACAATTTCGGATTCAAACAGTTCGTTGTGACCCGTCTAAATCCGAAATCGCGAATGCTGTATTGTTATTTCTTAATACTGCTCCACCACAGCACTCACAGCGCTGAAAATATCGTCAATACCACCTATACCGTTAATGCTGGTAAACTTACCCTGTGCTTTGTAAAACTCGGCAACGGGGGTAGTTTTGCTGTTGTACTCGTTGATACGTTTACGGATGATTTCCGGATTGGCATCATCGGGTCTGCCAGAATCCTTACCGCGTAACAGCAGGCGGCTTTCCAGTTCCTGATCGTCAACCACCAAAGCAATCATACCTGATATGCTGGTATTTTTACCTTCTAACAAAGTATCCAGTGCAGCGGCTTGCGCTACCGTACGTGGGAAACCGTCGAAAATAAAACCTTTAGCATCGGGATTGGCGTCGAGCTTATTGCTTATCATACCAATAACTACTTCATCGGGAACCAAAACACCTTCATCCATCAACTTTTTAGCTTCGAGGCCTAAAGTGGTACCCTGTGCAATTTCATTACGTAATATGTCACCGGTTGAAAGGTGGATTAAGCCGTATTTTTCAATCAGTTTTTGAGATTGTGTTCCCTTGCCAGCCCCGGGCGGGCCAAACAAAACTAAGTTCAGCATCCTTTGATTTTAAATTTAAATAAAAAGCCTTTCTGCAATTATACGGAAAGGCTTTATGATTAAAAAGTGCACTCGAAGGGAGTCGAACCCCTAACCTTCTGATCCGTAGTCAGACGCTCTATCCAATTGAGCTACGAGTGCTTCCTGAAACGGAATGCAAAAGTAGCATATTTTGCCATTCCGTTCAAATATTTTTTAAAATTTACTGTAACTTTTTTTCAATTGCATTAAAATCAGGCAGATCGCCAGCTGATTCCAACACCTCTGCATATATGATACGCTGTTCTTCGTCGATTACAAAGGCTGCACGCTTGGATACACCTTTTAATCCAAATACAAATTCATCGTAAATAGCGCCATAATCGGCAGACGCCTGCTTATTGAAGTCAGACAGCAGCGGAAACTGGTATTCGTTCTCTTCTTTAAACTTAGCCAAGGTAAAAGGCGAATCAACTGAAATGCCTAAAACTTGGGCATTAATGCCTTCATAAAAACCAAAATTGTCTCTAAGCGTGCAAAGCTGCGTAGTGCAGGTACCGGTAAACGCCATAGGAAAAAAGTGAAGAACCACTTTTTTGCCTTTAAAATCAACTAATGATATTTCTTTTAAATCAGATGATATGAGTGTAAACTGCGGGGCCACCTGGCCAATAATTAATGACATAGGTTAATCTTATTTTACCTCAAAATAAACACTTATAACTGTAATTAACTATAGCCTGGCGCTATAAGGAGCAATTATGAGATTACATTAACCAAACTTAACTTACAAGCTAACGTTGATTTGTTAAAATTTACTGCAATGAAAGCACTGGTAATAACCAAACCGGGGGGCCCGGAAGTACTACAGATAAGAGACAGACCTGTACCCCAGCCTAAACCGCATGAAGTGCTTATTAAAGTAGCGGCCGCAGGTATAAACAGGCCCGATGTAGCACAGCGTAAAGGCGCATATCCACCACCGCCCGATGCACCGCAAGATATACCCGGCCTGGAGGTTGCCGGTACAATTGAAGCTATTGGTGATGCGGTTACCCTTTGGCAAACCGGCGACAAGGTTTGCGCACTGGTGAGTGGCGGCGGTTATGCCGAATATTGTACAGCACCTGAAGGGCAGTGTTTACCCGTTCAGCCAAACCTGACTTTGACCGAGGCCGCATCCTTACCCGAAACGTTTTTTACGGTATGGAGCAATGTTTTTGATCGCGGCCGTTTGCAACCAGGCGAAAGTTTATTGGTGCATGGGGGCAGCAGCGGCATTGGGGTAACGGCCATACAAATGGCTAAAGCGCTTGGCAGCGTCGTTTATGTTACCGCAGGTAGCGATGATAAATGCCGTTTTTGCGAGCAGTTAGGTGCCACCAAAGCAGTTAATTACAAAACTGAATACTTTATACATACCATAGCACAACTTACCGGCGGCAAAGGCGTAAATGTAATACTGGATATGATAGGCGGCGATTACACCCAGGGCAATATCCAATCGCTTGCTGAAGAGGGCCGGCTGGTGCTGATTAACACCATGAAAGGCAAAGACGTGCAGGTAGACCTTTCCATGGTAATGCGCAAGAGGCTTTTCATCACTGGTTCAACGCTTCGGCCAAGGGATAGGCCATTTAAATCGGCCATTGCTACGGCATTAAAAAAAACTGTTTGGCCCTTGATCGAAGCAGGGCAAATTAAGCCGGTTATCCATCAAACATTTGCAGCACAGGACGCCGCAAAAGCGCATGCGTTAATGGAAAGCAGCACACATATAGGCAAGATTGTGCTGGAATTTAGTTAGCCATAGCTTATAGTTGGACGTTTATGGCAAAATAAAAATGGTTGATGGTTAATGATGCTAACCAGTAGCTACCATGAACCATCAACCATTAAAATAACTTAACGGGTATTACTTTACCGGGAAAATGACGCTATTAAAGCTGTTTACATCGGCCTGCGGAATATTTGACCCATATTTGGTATTGATGGCTTTGATAAACTCATTAGCTTCGATAGCATAACCTTTAGGGGTTAAATGCACCCCATCCAGCGAAAAAATACCGCCGCGTACAAAATCGGCGCTTAAGTTTACACCATTTATTAATAAGCCTTTCTGCTTTAAAGCATTCAAGAAGGTAAAGGCATCAAACACAGCTAATCCTTTATTATTAGCTATTGTGTTAATGCTTTGATTATATGAGTTTACATAATCTCTAACTCTAGCAGCTTCTATTGGGTCTAAAATAAACTCATTCTCTATAGGATTTGATGGTGAGAAGCCATAACCCGTTGCTAACCGGTCGGTTGGGAATTTAAGGGTCACCAAGTCAGTAGCTGTTGCTGCACGGGTTTCATAGGTACCGTCGGCTTTAGAGGCCCTAACCCACAATGCAGTAAGTGTAGGAACGGCCTTTTGTGCGCCAGCTAGCAAAGCTGGTATAGTAACCGTATTAAAAAACGGAATTGCACTTACATCGGGAATGGTAGCCACTGCCCCTTTTTTGCCACCTGCTGTTAACCGTTCAATAACAGTGGTTAAGGCTGTTGTAAATTGACTTTTATCAGTCAAACTACTATTAGGATATTTAACAATGTCTCCACCGGCTGTTGCATAGCCTAATGCATCGTTGTTACCCAACCAGCATGTAAAAAAGGTATAAGGCTTCGCTGTAACGTAATCTAAGTAAGGCGTGTTAGCTAACGGAACAGATGCTGCAAGCAAACGCTCGTAATATCCATTTAAATTACCGTAAGCTGGAAAACCCGGTGCGGTTATTCCAGCAGCATCGGTAAGTTTAATACCTGGTATACCATAATTACTATTGTCGCCTGCATACTTTGTATACAACTCGCCGCCCGTTATGGGGTTAGCGCCACGTATAGCGGTTCCGGCCACCTTGGTAATATTGGGTGTACCATCAGCATTAAAACTAATTATATTACGATAACCCGATCCGCTGGCCTGCGCCTCGCTGAACAGTGGCTGTGCAAAATTACCGCCACCAACAGCTTTCAATTGCTGAGCAATAATATTTGGAAAAGAGTTGATCTGTCCGCTACGATACAAACCATCATCGGCATAACCGGCAGTTTGTGAGTCACCTACGGCAATGTAGGTTGTAAAATCGGCCGAGCCGCTGGTAGCCGGAGCTACATCGACAGTGGGTTTACAGGCGGCTAAAACCAGCAAACCCGCTAAAAATATATTTTTGTAATTATTTAGTTTCATCTTAAATCTCTTTTAATGTGTATTAATTTCCCTTCCCATGGAGGCCTAGCAGGGCGCTGTTTACCAATGATAAACCAACGCTACACCCGGTATATACACATTGCTTTTAAACGTTCCTGATAATTGTGTTTCGATATTGGTTTGTGTACGGGTACCGAGGCGCTCGTATTCAAAAGACAGGTCTAAATCAAAATGCTTGTTAACCAAGTAACTTAAGCCCGCAGTGTAAAAACTGCGGTTGGCATCGGGCACTTCCGGAGTTACATAACCATCCCTAACAGGGGTTGAGGCATAACCGCCACCCGCACGTAACATCAATTTATCAGTTGCCTTATACTGGGCACCCACACGTAAGCTTACTGCATTTTTGTAATTACGTGGCGAGTAAGTATCCTGCAAGGTTGTGGTGTTATTGCCATAATCAAAAGCCAAGGCTTTGTAAGTATCAAAATGCACGTAGTTGGCATCAAAAGCTACCAGCCATTTTTGCGCAAAGCTGTAACCAAAACCTATGGAGGTAGTTGCAGCCAAAGGCAGCTCGGCTTTAAATGTGTTAGGGCTTGGAAAACTGGTTTGTAAACTTCCCGGCACTGTAAGTACAGCATCTCCATCGTTTAGCTTAGTATTTACTTTTGAGCGGTGGGTAATACCAATAGTTAATCCTTTCTTGGTGTCAATAAATACCCCAGCGTTAAAGCCGTAGCCATTACCGCCACCTTTCAGTTCTGCTTCGCCCTGCGGATTGTTTGCATCTGCCAGCGGAATGGCACGTTTAAGGTTTACGCTGCCATGGTTGTACACAAAACCGGCACCTACGCTTATTACATCGCTTATTTTGTAACTCACTGTAGGCTGAAAAAAGATGGTTTTCAGGTCGAGCGAAACTAAAGTGTACTTACCCGGCCAATTAGTGCCCCAGTCGGTTAAACCACCATATGGCGTGTAAACGCCTAAGCCTACTTTCCATTTAGCGGTCTTAGGTCCCCAAACGGCATAAACGTTAAATGGCGGCGCTATTTTATCGGCCGTGTTGTATTGTACGTTAGAGCCGGTGGCTACAAACCCCGATTTGAACATAAGCGGACTTATGCCTGCCTGTACATAATTTTCGGATAGTTTGGCAACAGCGCCGGGGTTAAAAAACACCGAGGAACCATCCAACAACAAACCGGTACCCGTATGGCCCATCCCAATTTGCTTTTGGCCTTCCAGGTTAACCTGAAAGCCTTGTGCAAAAACCGAAAATGGCACGCAAGCCAGCATCAGCAGTATAATTTTTCTCATAATTAGAAATTGGTTTTATTTAACTGACAATTTTTATAAAAAGGCTGCTAAGATAAATAAATTAACAAAGTTCGTATGGTTCAGGTTTTACTTAAAATTCTTTCATTTAAGTAGTTAAAAATTCATTATAAACCTTAACTTTGCGCTCCGAAATAGTGTGATATACTCATACGCACTCGTTTCATTATCAGTAAATAAAAATTACGCAAGGTATATATGCCAAACATTGGAAAAATCTCACAAATCATTGGTCCGGTAGTTGACGTAAGCTTTAGCGATGATGCACATCTTCCCAAAATTTACGATGCGCTGCAAATCACTAAAAGCAATGGACAAAAAGTTGTTTTAGAAGTTCAGCAACACCTGGGCGAGGATCGCGTTCGTGCTATTGCCATGGACTCAACCGACGGCTTATTGCGCGGCATGCCGGTAACCGACCTTGAATCACCTATCCGTATGCCTATTGGCGACGATATCAAGGGCCGGGTATTTAACGTAGTTGGTGAAGCTATTGATGGTATTCCATCTTTGGATACAACCAATGGCCGCCCTATTCACGCTACGCCTCCAAGATTTGAAGATTTATCAACCGAATCAGAAGTACTGTTTACCGGTATTAAAGTAATTGACCTGCTGGAGCCTTATGCTAAAGGTGGTAAAATTGGATTGTTTGGTGGTGCTGGTGTTGGTAAAACGGTATTAATTCAGGAACTGATCAACAACATTGCTAAAGCATACTCTGGTTTATCAGTATTTGCCGGTGTAGGTGAGCGTACCCGCGAAGGTAACGACTTATTGCGCGAGATGCTGGAATCGGGTATTATTAAATACGGCGAAGCCTTTATGCATTCAATGGAAGAAGGTGGCTGGGATCTTTCAAAAATCGACAAAGAAGAATTGAAAGACTCTAAAGCAACCTTTGTATTCGGTCAAATGAACGAGCCGCCGGGTGCACGTGCACGTGTTGCCTTATCAGGTTTAACTATTGCCGAGTATTTCCGTGATGGTGATGCTGAAGGTAAAGGTCGCGATATTCTGTTCTTTATCGATAACATTTTCCGCTTTACCCAAGCTGGTTCTGAAGTATCGGCACTGTTAGGCCGTATGCCATCAGCGGTAGGTTACCAGCCAACACTTGCTACCGAGATGGGTGTGATGCAGGAGCGTATTACATCAACCAAACGTGGTTCTATTACATCTGTACAAGCGGTTTACGTACCTGCGGATGACTTGACCGACCCTGCGCCGGCCACAACCTTCGCTCACTTGGACGCTACAACGGTATTGTCTCGTAAAATTGCCGAGTTGGGTATCTACCCTGCGGTTGACCCTCTTGATTCAACTTCACGTATCCTGAGCCCTACTATACTAGGTGCTGAGCATTATGATACTGCACAACGTGTTAAAGAAATTTTGCAACGCTATAAAGAGTTACAAGACATCATTGCCATTTTAGGTATGGATGAGTTATCTGAAGAAGATAAACTTACTGTATCACGTGCACGTCGCGTACAACGCTTCTTGTCACAACCTTTCCACGTGGCCGAGCAATTTACCGGTTTAAAAGGTGTATTGGTTGATATTAAAGATACCATCAAAGGCTTTAACATGATAATGGATGGCGAAGTGGATGAATATCCTGAAGCCGCTTTTAACTTGGTAGGCAGCATTGAAGATGCTATCGAAAAAGGTAAAAAACTGTTAGCAGAAGCGAATAACTAATAGATGTGAGACATTAGATTTGAGATTTGAGATAAAGACAATGATTAAACGCATCGGTCTCACATCTCAAATCTCACATCTCAAATCTAACCCCAATGACTTTAGAAATTCTTACTCCCGATAAAAAAGTGTTTGAAGGTGAGGTTAACTCTGTTACCGTACCGGGCACTATGGGATCATTTGAGATATTAAATAACCACGCGCCTATCATCTCTACTTTAGAAGATGGCAAGCTTACCGTTCGCGGCACCGGCAAAGAGGATGTATTTCTGATTAAAGGTGGTGTGGTTGAAGTGAATAACAACAAAGTGATGGTATTAGCCGAAGGTATTACCCACCGTTAGTATTCCAATACCATTATAAACAAGAAACGCCCGACTGCACAGTCGGGCGTTTCTTGTTTATAAGCCTCTCTACTGTCCACATATTCCCTTCTGCAGTTTCGGGCAGGCGGCAAAAATCCTGTTCAAGCAATAGCTATATGCTAATACTACATACCGGTACCCTTGCATAACACATCTTTGCAACACATTCTGTTAATTTCCATCCCGTTAATTGCTGTTCAAGCAAAACCCTTACTAAGCCATACCACCGCCCGGACAAATTAAGTACTCATTATAAAAGAGCGCAGGGACTAAAAACAGCAACGAAAAACTTTTAGAACTCAATGCTAAAGCACAACCGCCGCCTAGCTTTTTTCGCTTCTACGTATTTTTAAGTCATAATTAAGCAGCAATGCTATGCATGCATAACATACATACCGAAAACCAATTTAAACTTTGGTATACTACGTTAAGAACATAATTCTGTATATATTAATAATTGTAAAACATTATTCTGCAATTCACATCTAATCAGAATAAAAAACTTTGCAAAAAAATTTAATTTGGCTATTGCCACTTTTAACGCATCTCCCTACCTTACAAATATTGATTGTAACCTAAGTCGACAACCTATTTAGCACGCGGGCGCATTTGTACCAACAATAAAGCGTTTGCTCAGAAGTTGAAAAGGCCGCATCAAATTTAACCAAAAAGAGCTGTTCAAACTAAAATGAGTTATACAACCGATACTACCGAAGCAACAGAGTTAAACCGCTACAGCAAAACCCTTACGGCCGACCCTACCCAGCCGGCAGCACAGGCCATGTTATATGGCATTGGCTTAACCGATGATGACATGAAAAAGGCGCAGGTGGGTATTGCCAGTATGGGTTATGACGGCAACACCTGTAACATGCACCTTAATGATTTGGCCCAGGTGGTTAAAAAAGGTGTTTGGGGCGAAAACCTGGTGGGCTTAATTTTTAACACCATTGGTGTAAGCGATGGCATGAGCAATGGTACCGACGGCATGCGCTACTCACTGGTTAGCCGCGATGTAATTGCCGATTCGATTGAAGCGGTTTGCGGTGCACAATATTACGATGCATTAATTGCCCTGCCTGGTTGTGATAAAAATATGCCTGGCTCATTAATAGCTATGGGTCGGTTAAACCGCCCATCTATTATGGTATATGGTGGTACTATAAAACCTGGCCATTATAAAGGCGAGGATTTGAACATCGTATCGGCATTTGAGGCGCTGGGCAAAAAAATTGCCGGCACTTTAGACGATATTGACTTTAAAGAGATCATTAAAAATGCTTGTCCTGGCGCTGGTGCTTGTGGAGGCATATATACGGCAAATACTATGGCCGCCGCTATTGAGGCGCTGGGCATGAGTTTGCCATACTCATCATCAAACCCGGCATTAAGCGAAGACAAACAAAAAGAGTGTTTGGCCGCTGGCAAAGCAATTTATAAGTTACTGGAGCGCGACATTAAGCCATCGGACATCATGACCCGCAAGGCGTTTGAAAATGCTATTGTTACCATTATGGTAATGGGTGGCTCTACGAACGCCGTGCTGCACATGATAGCTATTGCCAAGAGTGTTGATGTACCTTTAACATTGGATGATTTTCAAACCATCAGTAACCGTATACCGCTATTGGCCGATATGAAACCGAGCGGTAAATACATGATGGAAGATTTGCACAAGGTTGGCGGCATACCTGCCGTTATGAAATACCTGCTTAAATTAGGCTGGCTGCATGGCGATTGCTTAACCGTAACCGGAAATACACTGGCCGAAAACCTGGCCGATGTACCTGACTTTGATTTTGAGAAGCAAGACATTATTATGCCGGTTGAAAAAGCAATTAAAGCAACCGGGCACTTACAGATACTATACGGCAACCTGGCAACTGGCGGTAGTGTAGCCAAAATTACCGGCAAAGAAGGGGAGCGTTTTAGCGGCCCTGCCAGGGTGTTTGAAGGTGAACAATCACTTATAGCCGGTATAACCAGCGGCCGCGTACGCCCGGGAGACGTGGTGGTAATAACCCACGTAGGCCCTAAAGGAGCGCCTGGCATGCCCGAAATGCTCAAGCCAACATCGGCCATATTTGGAGCAGGTTTGGGCAGTTCGGTAGCGCTGATTACCGATGGCCGCTTTTCCGGCGGCACACATGGCTTTGTGGTAGGCCACATTACGCCTGAGGCCTGGGAAGGTGGCAACATAGCCTTAGTGAAAGACGATGACCACATTACTATTGATGCGATAAGTAACACGATCACCTTAGATATTAGCGAAGAGGAACTGGCACAGCGCCGCAGCCAATGGCAGCAGCCTAAGCCGCCGGTTAGCAAAGGCTTACTATTTAAATATTTTAAAAGCGTAAAAGACGCCAGCCAAGGCTGCGTTACCGACGAAGAGTAAATCGGGCTGTAGGTTGTAATATACTGTGTTATAAGCTTTAAATAAAAACAGCACATATAGCCCACACCTTAAAAAAAGAACAAACAACTTAGAACGAATACCATGGAAGTTGCACAACAAGACGTACTTACTGCACCTGAAGAGCAGGCCGCTGTTGAAATGACGGGATCGGCTGCGCTGTTGGAAGCCCTGATTGTGGAAGGCGTTGATACCATTTTCGGTTATCCGGGTGGTGCCATTATGCCTATTTATGATGCTTTGTATGATTACAAAGAAAAGCTCAATCACATCCTCGTGCGCCACGAGCAAGGAGGCATTCACGCCGGGCAAGGCTACGCCCGTTCATCAGGCAAGGTAGGCGTCGTCTTTGCAACAAGCGGTCCTGGTGCCACTAACCTGGTAACCGGCCTGGCCGATGCGCAGATAGATAGCACACCATTGGTATGTATAACCGGACAAGTGTTTGCCCACTTGCTGGGTACCGATGCCTTTCAGGAAACCGACGTAATTAACATCACCACCCCGGTAACCAAATGGAACTACCAGGTAACCGATGCTAACGAAATTCCGGAGGCTATCGCAAAAGCGTTTTACATAGCACGCACCGGCCGGCCCGGTCCGGTATTGATTGATATCACCAAGAACGCGCAGATACAAAAATTCCAGTATAAAGGATATGAACCGTGCAAGCACATCCGTAGCTACAGGCCCAAACCAATTGTTAGGCCGCAGTTTATTGAGCAGGCTGCACAGGTCATTAATGAGGCTAAAAAACCTTTTATCCTTTGGGGGCAAGGCGTTCTGTTAGGCAGTGCCGAGCAGGAGTTTAAAGCCTTTGTTGAAAAAAGCGGCATTCCGGCTGCATGGACAATTTTAGGCGCCGGCGCTATCCCAACCGATCATCCTCAGAACGTGGGTATGCTGGGAATGCACGGCAATTATGGCCCCAACGTATTAACCAACGAGTGTGATGTGTTGATTGCCATTGGCATGCGTTTCGATGACCGCGTAACCGGCCGTTTAGATAAATATGCCAAACAGGCTAAAGTTATCCACCTGGATATTGACCCGGCCGAAATTGACAAGAACGTAAAAACGCATGTTGCCGTTTGGGGCGATTGTAAGGAAACCTTACCCCTGCTAACGCAGCTGGTTGAAGCCAAACAACATACCGAATGGCTGGAGAAATTTAATGACTTTACCCGCAAAGAGTTGGAAGCCGTTATTGATGCCGAGCTGCACCCGCAAACCGGCGAAATGACCATGGGCGAGGTAATTGATCAACTCAATAACTTAACCAACGGTGATGCAGTAATTGTAACCGACGTAGGCCAGCACCAAATGGTAGGCTGCCGTTATGCTAAATTTAACCACACCCGCAGCAATGTAACCAGCGGCGGCTTAGGCACCATGGGCTTTGCTTTACCTGCGGCTATCGGCGCTAAGTTTGGCGCACAGGAACGCACCGTTGTAGCTGTAATTGGCGATGGCGGCTTCCAAATGACACTGCAGGAACTGGGCACTATTATGCAAAGCGGTGTTGACGTAAAGATCCTGATCCTGAACAACCGTTTCCTGGGCATGGTACGCCAATGGCAGGAACTGTTTAACGAGCGTCGTTACTCCTTTGTAGATATCCAAAGCCCCGATTTTGTACAGGTGGCTAAAGCTTACGGCATTGCCGGCAAGTGTATAAGCGAGCGCGAAGATTTGGGTTCGTCACTTCAGGAAATGCTGCAACACCCCGGCTCGTTTTTATTGGAAGTAATGGTGACTAAAGAGAACAACGTTTTCCCGATGGTACCACAGGGATGCAGTGTAAGCGAAATCAGACTTAAATAAACCACACCTCATGAGCAACGAAGAGATATTACCTGAGGGTAAACAGGAATTTAACATCACGGTATATACCGAAAACCAAATTGGTTTACTGAATCGCATCGCTATTATTTTTACTCGCCGTAAAATTAATATCGACAGCCTGAACACTTCTCCATCAGAAATTGAAAGCATTCACCGCTTCAATATCGTAATTGACGAAACTGAGGAAGTAGTGCGCAAAGTTTGTCGCCAGATTGAGAAGCAGGTAGAGGTTTTAAAAGTTTACTACCACACCAACGCCGATATTATTTGGCAAGAAATGGCCCTGTACAAGGTGCCTGCCGATATAATTGCTGAAAAGGCCTCAGTTGAACGCCTGCTACGCGAGAATGGGGCACGTGCGGTAGTAATTCGTAAAGATTACATCGTATTTGAAACCACAGGTCACCGCGAGGAAACGGACAATTTGATAAAAGTACTGCAACCTTATGGCTTAATTGAATTTGTACGCAGCGCTCGCATTGCCATTATTAAAGATAGTGATGGTTTTAACCGCAAGCTGCGCGAGTTTGAACAACGCGAACCGGGTGAGGATGTAATCGAAAACGAATATTTAAACCAGGGGCAAAAAGTATTCACCATGTAGGTTTAAGGTTTTGGGTTGAAAGAATCTGACGATTCATACCCTTAACCAATAATTATCAACCCATAACGAAAAATTAAAAAACGAAATCATAACACAATAACTAAATAAAGAAATGGCACAATTAAATTTTGGCGGTACCGAAGAAAACGTAGTAACCCGCGACGAATTTCCTTTATCAAAAGCACAGGCTGTATTAAAAGATGAAGTAGTAGCGGTAATTGGCTACGGCGTTCAGGGTCCGGGCCAGGCGCTTAACCAAAAAGACAATGGTATTAACGTTATTGTTGGTCAGCGTAAAAACTCAAAAACCTGGGATAAAGCCATAAGCGACGGCTTTGTACCCGGCGAAACTTTATTTGAGATTGAAGAAGCACTGGAGCGTGGTACCATCATTTGCTACCTGTTAAGCGACGCTGCCCAGATTGAATTATGGCCAACTGTTCAAAAGCACTTAACGCCAGGTAAAGCCCTGTATTTTTCACACGGTTTCGGTATCACCTTTAACGAGCAAACCGGCATCGTTCCGCCAGAAGGTGTTGACGTGTTCCTGGTAGCGCCAAAAGGTTCTGGTACATCATTGCGCCGCATGTTTTTACAAGGCCGTGGTTTAAACTCAAGCTTTGCTATCTTCCAGGATGCAACCGGTAAGGCATGGGAACGTGTTATTGCTTTGGGTATTGCCGTAGGTAGTGGTTACCTGTTCGAGACCGACTTTAAAAAAGAAGTGTTTAGCGATTTAACCGGTGAGCGTGGTACGCTGATGGGTTGTATACAAGGCATCTTCGCCGCCCAATATGATGTCTTGCGCAGCAAAGGCCACTCACCGTCAGAAGCCTTTAACGAAACGGTTGAAGAATTAACCCAATCATTAATGCCACTGGTAGCCGAAAACGGCATGGACTGGATGTATGCCAATTGCTCAACCACTGCACAACGTGGCGCTTTAGACTGGTGGAAAAAATTCCGTGATGCTACCAAACCGGTATTTGAAGAATTATATGAAAGCGTAGCTACCGGTAAAGAATCTCAGCGTTCAATTGACAGCAACAGTCAGCCTGATTACCGCGTAAAACTGAATGAAGAACTGAAAGAACTTCGCGAGAGTGAAATGTGGCAAGCCGGCAAAACGGTTCGCAGCCTGCGCCCTGAAAACCAGGAAGTAGAAGCATAAATTTGCGGTAGAAAGTACAAAGTAGTAAGTACGAGGTTCAAGGTTTTAAATTCGACCTGAGTAACGTACTTGCTACTTTGTACTTACTACTAATTACCTTAAAAGATATATGGGAAAAACACTGTTTGATAAGATTTGGGACGCGCACATAGTAAGCAGCAACGAAGGCTTCCCGGATATTTTATACATTGATACACATTTTATACACGAGGTAACCAGCCCTCAGGCCTTTGATGGTTTACGCCAGCGGGGCTTGCCTGTTTTAAGGCCAAAGCAAACGGTGGCTACGGCCGACCATAACGTACCCACCTGGGACCAGCACCTACCCATCCGCGAAGAGCTTTCGCGCTACCAGGTTGATATGCTGACCAAAAACTGTGCTGAATTTGGCATTGAGCTTTACGGCTTAGGGCATCCCTACCAGGGCATTGTACACGTAATTGGTCCGGAGCTGGGCATAACCCGCCCGGGTTGCACCTATGTTTGCGGCGATAGCCACACGTCAACCCACGGTGCTTTTGGCGCTATTGCATTTGGTATAGGCACCTCGCAGGTGGAACAGGTTTTAGCTACGCAGTGCCTGTTGCAGCAGCGCCCTAAACGCATGAAAATTGAAGTGAACGGCCAGTTGCAAAAAGGTGTGGGTGCTAAGGATATCATCCTGTATATCATTTCCAAAATTTCCGCTGCCGGAGGTACCGGGTATTTTGTAGAGTATGCAGGCGATACCATACGTTCCCTAAGCATGGAAGGCCGCATGACTATCTGTAATATGAGCATCGAAATGGGTGCCCGTGGTGGTTTAATAGCGCCTGATGAAACTACAGTTGAATACGTAAAAGGCCGTGAGTTTGCGCCCAAAGGCGAAGAGTGGGATAAAGCTGTTGACTACTGGAAAACACTATACTCCGACGCAGATGCGGTATTTGACAGCGAACTTTACTTTGATGCGGCCGATATTGAGCCGATGATTACCTACGGCACTAACCCAGGCATGGGTATTGGCATCAGTCAGCACGTGCCCGAAACGGCCAGCTTTGAGGCTAAAGAACAAGGCTCATACGCCAAGGCGCTTAACTATATGGGTTTGCATGATGATGAATCGCTGCTTGGTAAACCTATCGATTATGTTTTTATAGGCAGCTGTACCAACTCCCGCATTGAAGACTTACGCCTGGTTGCCGACTTTATAAAGGGCAAACACAAGGCCGATAATGTTACCGTATGGGTAGTGCCGGGCTCTAAACAAGTACAATTGCAAGCCATTGAAGAAGGCTTGGATAAAGTATTTGAAGCAGCAGGTTTCCCACTGCGCGAACCAGGTTGCAGTGCCTGTTTAGGCATGAACGAAGATAAGATACCGGCAGGCAAATATTGTGTATCTACCTCCAACCGTAACTTTGAAGGCCGCCAGGGACCAGACTCTCGTACATTTTTGGCCAGCCCCTTAACTGCTGCAGCGGCAGCTATTACCGGTAGGGTGACGGATGTGAGAGCGTTATTACAAGAGGAGGAAGTAGCATAATGGCGACTAAAATATTTAAACACTTACAAACTTCGATAGTGCCTTTGCCTATCGAGAATATAGACACCGACCAGATCATACCGGCCCGGTTTCTGAAAGCCACAACCCGCGAAGGCTTTGGTAATAATCTGTTTCGCGACTGGCGCTTTGATAACGAAGGCCAGCCCAAGCAGGATTTTATATTGAATGATCCGACTTACTCGGGCAAAATCCTGGTAGCCGGTAAAAACTTCGGTTGCGGCAGTAGTCGTGAACATGCTGCCTGGGCCATAGCCGATTACGGTTTTGATGTAGTGGTAAGCAGCTTTTTTGCCGACATTTTTAAAGGCAATGCCTTAAACAATGGCCTGTTGCCTATCCAGGTAAGCGACGAATTTTTGAAAAAATTATTTGAAGTAGTTTTTTCTGATCCAAACGCCGAGGTAGAAGTTGATCTGGAAAACCAGTTCATCAAAATTGTGAGCACCGGCCAGCAGGAAAGCTTCGAGATTAATCCATACAAAAAAGCCTGCTTAATAAACGGCTATGATGATATTGATTATATCTTAAGCAAAAAACAATTAGTAGAAGAATACGAAGCGAAGTGAGTTGTATGTCGTGAGCCGTAAAGCCATTCTAACACTTAAAACTCACAACTTTCAACCTACAACTAAATAACAAATGGGAATTAAAAAACACATACTGGTCATCCCGGGTGATGGCATCGGGCCTGAGGTTACTACCTGGGGCAAAGCTGTTTTACAACATATAGCTGCCGCGTTTGGCCACGAGTTTACCTTTGATGAGGCATTGATGGGCCACGCCGGCATCGAGGCAACAGGCAGCCCCCTACCTGACGAAACTTTAGAAAAAGCCAAAGCTAGCGATGCTATATTGTTTGGCGCAATTGGCCATATCAAATACGATAATGATCCATCTGCCAAAGTTCGTCCCGAACAAGGCCTGTTAAAGATACGCAAGGAGCTTGGCTTGTACGCTAACCTGCGTCCCATCATGTTGTTTGACGAACTACTGGATGCATCGAGCTTAAAACCGGCTGTGCTACGGGGTACCGATATCCTTTTCTTCCGCGAGCTGACCGGTGATGTTTACTTTGGCGAAAAAAACCGTAGCGAGGACCGTAATACCGCGTCCGACCTGATGATCTATCATCGTTATGAGATAGAGCGCATTGCCCGTAAAGCTTATGAAGCCGCAAGGGTACGCAGCAAACGGCTATGTTCGGTAGACAAAGCCAACGTGTTGGAATCATCGCGCCTTTGGCGCGAGGTGGTGCAGGAACTGGCCAAAGAATACCCTGATGTAGAAACCGAACACATGTTTATTGACAATGCCGCCATGCAGCTGGTTAAAAACCCTAAAAAGTTTGATGTGGTGTTAACTGCAAATCTTTTTGGCGATATTTTAACTGATGAAGCCTCACAAATTGCAGGATCAATGGGTATGCTGGCTTCAGCATCAGTAGGTGATGGTACCGGTTTTTTTGAGCCTATACATGGTTCTGCACATGATATTGCTGGACAAAACAAAGCTAATCCGCTGGCCTCTATCCTTTCTGTAGCCTTAATGCTGGAGATAAGCTTTGGCCTTAAAGAGGAAGCCAAACGAATTACTACCGCTATAGATCATGTACTGAAAGCAGGTTACCGTACAGGCGACATTGCAGATGCGCATACAAATACCGAAAAGATATTGGGAACCGATGCCATGGGTAAAAAGGTATTAGAGTTTTTAGCCAATCCGGCATTATAACGCATTGTTTGCTTGATTTGCAGGAAATTAACAGAATATAAATTTATAAACCATTAATTAAAAATCACACCTCGGGAAAATTGGAGGAACTTCGTATGAAATGGAATGCAGACTTATATGATGATAAACATGGTTTTGTTTCGCAATTTGGTGCAAGTGTACTTGAACTGCTGGATGTAAAGCCTGGCGAATCAGTACTGGATATTGGCTGCGGAACAGGTGATTTAACCAAGCAAATACAAGAGCAGGGCGCAGATGTATCAGGTACCGATTATTCGGCCGAAATGATTGCCCAGGCTCGTTTCAAATACCCGGACGTACCGTTCGAGGTGACCGACGCTGCCAACTTTTCGGTGGAATATCCCTACGATGCGGTATTTTCTAATGCTGCGCTGCACTGGATTCATAATTCGGGCGGTGTTATTAAATCGGTTTATGAAGCACTGAAACCTGGCGGCCGCTTTGTGGCCGAAATGGGCGGCAAAGGCAACATAGGTAAATTACGGGCGGCTATAAAACAAGTACTGCAAAAGCATGGCTATACTCACCAGGCCGAAACACAGATATGGTATTTTCCATCGCTGGGCGAGTACACCAGTTTACTGGAGAGGCACGGGTTCCGGGTAACTTACGCTATTCACTTTGACCGGAAGACTCCCCTACAGGATGGCGATCAGGGCGTAGCCAAGTGGATTAAAATGTTTGGAGCACAATATTTTACTGGCATACCCCAAGCCGAGCATGCCAAATTACTAAAAGAAATAACAACCCTACTGGAGCCCCATTACAACGAAAACGGGCAATGGTACGCAGATTATAAAAGACTAAGATTTAAAGCAGTGAAAGAGATTTAAGCATTTAGTGTGAGATATGAGAGTAACTCACATTTAAGCTCATCTTCTGATAAAAAAATAACTAAACATGATAAAAGATTAAGGATAGAGACCCCGCAAAAGCTTGTCTCAAATCTAAAATCTTACATCTCAAATTTAAAACAATGTTACACGATCCAAACCGAGTTTACGTATTTGACACCACCTTACGCGATGGTGAGCAGGTACCGGGCTGCCAGTTAACCACGCCTGAAAAGATAGAGATTGCGCGCGAGCTGGAAGCGCTGGGCGTTGACATTATCGAGGCCGGTTTCCCGGCATCGAGCCCCGGCGATTTTCAAAGCGTGGTAGAAATTGCCAAAGCTGTTCAATCACCAACCGTTTGCGCCCTTACCCGTGCACACAAAGGAGACATTGATGCCGCTGTTGAGGCTTTGCGATACGCAAAGCGTCCGCGTATACATACCGGCATCGGCTCGTCTGACATGCACATCAAGCATAAATTTAACAGCACCCGCGAAGAAATATTGGAGCGCGCTGTTGAAGCCGTTAAGTACGCCAAAAAATCGGTTGAGGATATTGAATTTTATGCCGAGGATGCCGGCCGTGCTGATATAGAATTTTTAGCTAAGATGGTAGAAGCGGTTATAGCAGCCGGCGCTACCGTGGTTAACATCCCCGACACTAACGGTTATTGCCTGCCCGACCAATATGGCAGCAAGATCCGTTTCCTGAAGGAGAATGTTAAGAACATCGATCAGGCCATCATATCCGTACACTGCCACAACGATTTGGGTTTGGCTACAGCTAATTCGGTAGCAGGCTTGCAAAATGGCGCCCGCCAAATTGAAGGCACTATTAACGGTATTGGCGAACGTGCAGGTAACACGTCTATTGAGGAAGTCGTCATGATCCTGAAAACGCACCAAACGCTGGGTTTACATACAAACATTAATACCCAAAGCTTTTACGAGCTAAGCCGCATGATCAGCACACAAATGCGCATGCCGGTTCAACCCAACAAAGCGATAGTTGGCAGCAATGCCTTTGCACACAGCTCAGGCATCCACCAGGATGGTTTCCTGAAAAACCGCGAAAATTACGAGATCATTCGTCCCGAAGATGTAGGCTTCCCGAGCGCCAGCATCGTATTAACAGCACGCAGTGGTCGGCATGCATTAAAATTCCACCTCGAGCGTTTGGGTCATAGTCTGAGCAAGGATGAACTGGCTACTGCTTATCAGCAATTTTTAGCACTGGCCGATAGTAAATTGAACATTGATGATAATGACCTGCTTACTTTGGTAGCGCATCGTTTGGTTAAACAATAACACATGGAAACCGATACCACAAGGCAGCTTCAGTTTGCAGCAGCAAAGGAACGCCTTAAAAACGTTGTAAAGCGCACCCCTCTGGAGTTTAACCAGGGCCTGTCAGACAAATATGAATGCGAAGTGTACCTAAAGCGTGAGGACATGCAGGTGGTACGCTCGTATAAATTGCGTGGCGCTTATAACATGATTAGCCAGCTTAGCCCAGAGCAGCTGGCTAAAGGCGTGGTATGCGCCAGCGCGGGTAACCATGCACAGGGCGTTGCTTTTTCTTGCCGCAGGCTGGGTATTCAAGGTGTAATTTTTATGCCCGAAATTACCCCCAAGCAAAAGGTAAAGCAAACCCAGATGTTTGGCAACGGTAACGTAGAGATTGTGCTAACCGGCGATACCTTTGACGACTGTTTGCAGGAGGCATTGGCCTATACTGAAGCCCATGAAATGACCTTCATCCCTCCTTTTGATGATTACCGTATTATTGAAGGCCAGGGTACCGTTGGCATGGAAGTTTTGGAAGACCTGCCAGACACCGAACTGGTAATTATGCCGGTAGGCGGTGGTGGCTTAGCTGCCGGCGCAGGCAGCTTCTTTAAACAAATTAATCCCAATATCAAGCTTATCGGCGTTGAGCCTGAAGGTGCCCCCTCCATGGTTGAAGCTATACGCCGTGGTCAGCCTTATACCCTATTGCAAATTAACCGTTTTGTGGATGGTGCCGCAGTTAAGCGTGTGGGCCATCTTACCTACCAGCTGTGCAGCGAGGTACTGGACGAAATGCTTTCGGTACCCGAAGGTAAGGTTTGTACTACCATCCTGAAACTATATAATGAAGATGCGATTGTTGTGGAGCCGGCAGGAGCGCTATCGGTAGCAGTACTTGATCTGGTAAAAGAGCAGATTAAGGGCAAAAAAGTAGTTTGCATTATCAGCGGCGGCAACAACGATATCGACCGCATGGGCGAGATCAAGGAACAATCGTTGCTTTATGAAGGATTAAAGCACTACTTTATTGTACGCTTTCCGCAACGTCCGGGTGCATTAAAGCTGTTTGTAAATAATGTATTGGGTCCTCATGATGACATTACCCGTTTCGAGTTCATCAAAAAAACTGAGAGAGAACGGGGACCTGCACTGGTAGGTATCGAACTAAAATCGGCCGATGACTATCCCGCTTTACTTCAACGTATGGAAGCCCACCGCTTTGATGTCATGGAAATAAACCGCGATCAAACGCTGTTTGAGTATTTAGTATAGATTACTAAAAAAGCAGCAGTCCTAATTACACATCCTTTAAAAAATCGACAGCTTTTCTACACAACTCTTGTAGTGCTAAAGGCAAATCTTGTTGCACATATGGGTGTGTAGCGCCAAAAACATGGTCGGCGTTTGGAATGAGCGCCAAGCGGGCATTGGGCTGCATGGCCTTTAGGTCGTGTGCATGGCTTGGAAGTACTACTGTGTCAGCCGTGCCATGCAACAGTAACCAGGGCTGTTGTACATCAGCCGCGCGGGCCAGCACATTCAGCCGGCCTGGGTTGCGTTCTAGGTCGTCTAACAAAGTTGATTTTACGGGCATGTCCTGTCCGGTACGTTTATTGGTAAAGTTAAGCACACCGGCCAGCTTCCATTGCTTTTCAATCTCCTTGGGCCATAAATTACGGAACGACGCAACAGACGCCATAGTGATTAAACGGCTCACCCGCTTATCCTCTGCCGCTTTAACAATGCTAATACCGCCGCCCATACTATGCCCTATCAAACAAACAGATTGCACCGCCGGTATAACCGAACCACTGCAAGCAAAATCAATTACATACTGCAGGTCTTCCAATTCTATCGAAAAAGTATTCTCGCTAAAAGCAATCATATCGGTAAGGTCATTCGCATCCTCAGGTGTTGTACCGTTGTGCGAAAAGTTGAATTTTAAAAACCGGTAACCGTTTTGCGCAAAGTAGCGGGCTACCAAGTGATGAGTTCCCCAATCCTTAAAACCTTTAAAACCGTGTACAAATATAAGGAGCGGCGCGTGCGGGTTGGTCTCTTCAAAAGTGAGGTCCATTAGCATGTTGCGCCCTTTTGCGCCGGGCAGGGTATGGCTTTGTGTAATAATCATAAATGCTAAATACTCATTTAAGCAACAGGTTTACGTTTTGTTTGCATATGCCAAAAAAGCCACAACATGAGCACCGGTTGCAAAAACAGCCGTAGCCAGGCCAACAACGGCGTTATAAATAAACTACCTACCCACACAGGTGCCTGGTGCAGCATGGTTATATGTACGGGCATAAACAAGGCCAGCATCATTATAAGTCCTGAAACACCATAATTACGGGTAGTTGGCAAAACAAGCAGCAGGCCAAAAAATATTTCAAAACCGCCTGAAATGTAGTTTAACTGATTGGGGTAAGGCAAATAATCAGGAATAATTTTTAGATAACCATCTGGATGTACGAAGTGATTAATACCGGCCGCTATATAGCCAATAACCAGGATAACCAGACTAATTTTTTTGAGCATTTTATTCGGGCAGTAAGCGTATAATAATTTAAGTAACAGGTTGTTTTAATAATATGCAAGTATTTAAAAGGTAAAAAGGCAACTGCGCACCTTTGCTTAAATATGGTTTAACCGCTTTATTTGCATCCAGGCAACCATTTCAATTGTTTTAGCGTATTTATTTATACTCGTTCTAAATTAATGTGTTTGACAAAGGGTTGACATAGCAACAAGGTATAAGATACTACTTTTGTGAGTTGAATTTTTTGTACCAATAACAAGGCTTTGAAGTATTTAAAAGTTATAGCTTTTACGCATAAGCAAATTGAACTGAAGGAACTCGGGAAGTTAGTGCTATGCCAGGAAAATCTGACGGAGAAACTTCAGCAGGTGAAGGATCAGTTTAACATCCCTGAACTGTTTTACCTCTCAACCTGTAACCGTGTCGAATTTGTGATGGCCACTTCACAGCCTGTTGACAGGGATTTTGCACAGCAGTTCTTACAGGCGCTTAGTGTGGGTTTATGCCCGTACTATATGAATACTTTTATCGATGCGGCATCCATATACGAAAACCACGAGGCGCTTAACCACCTCCTGCGTACGTCATGCTCGCTCGAAAGTTTAGTTGTTGGCGAAAAAGAAATTTTGGCCCAGTTGCGCAAAGCTTATGAAAACTGCCGCCAAGCCGGCTTAACCGGCGACTTTTTACGCATGGTAATGAACTGTGTGGTAAAAACGGCTAAGGAGGTTTACACCCATACTAATATATCACGAAATCCCATTTCGGTTGTGTCATTAGCTTACCGCAAGCTTAAGGAGTTAAAGCAATGCTCAAACGCCCGGGTACTTATTATTGGCGCAGGCGAAACTAACCGCAACATATCCAAATACCTGCAAAAGCATAAATACAGCAACTTCTCGGTGTTTAACCGTACGCTGGCCAATGCCGAAAAACTGGCGGCTGACCTGAACGGCGAGGCTTACGACCTGGAAGCGCTTAAAAGTTTTAAAAAAGGTTTTGACGTCATCATTACCTGCACATCGGCTACTCAGCCTATCATCACTACCGAGATTTACGAATCGTTACTAAACGGTGAAACCAGCCGGAAAACCGTTGTTGATTTAGCAGTGCCTAATGATACTGCCGCCGAAGTACTGGAGTTGTTTTCTGTAAATTATATTGAAGTGAACTCACTGAACGAAATTGCCAAGAAAAACCTGCAAGAACGTTACCAGGAACTGGTACATGCCGAAAAAATCATTAACCAAAATATAGACGAGTTTTTGCCCCTGCTTAAACAGCGCCGTATTGAGGTAGCCATGCGCCAGGTGCCCGAGACCATTAAGCAAATCAAGGAAAAGGCGCTTTATACCGTTTTTGCCGACGAGGTACAAGCCATGGACGAACAGTCACGCCAGGTGTTGGAGAAGGTTATCAGTTACATGGAAAAGAAATACATCAGTGTGCCCATGGTTATGGCCAAAGAGATCATGATTGAAACCAACTGATAAAAACAACATCTACCTGTTATAAAATATAAAACAATGAGCAATTTTTGCAAAAAGCCCTGCATGTTATTGCTACATGGCACTGTGTTCATTTAGCATCGTTAACGTAACTCCTTTAGTTTCCTGCATAACTCCCCTCAGCGGCAGTTATTAATTTCACTTATACCAGCGCTTCAACTGCGTATTGGTGATGGTTTTTTTATTATACTAAATACGTTAACCATGTTTTCTTCAATTTTCACACCTAAACCCCTAAAGCAACAAAACGAGGGGGTGGCCACTATACTTGCGTTTGCATTATTGCCTTTATCGGGCTTTGCTACTGATATTTATATCCCTTCACTGCCATCAATGGCAACATCGCTGCATGTGGGCAGCATACAGGTTCAATTCACCCTTACTTTATTTTTAATAAGCTACGGCCTCACTCAATTGTTTGTAGGCAGCTTGCTGGATAGTTTTGGCCGCTATAAGATAGGATTAATTTCCCTGATGCTTTTTACTGTAGCCAGCTTGGTTATTGCCAATACCCAAAGCATTTATATTATTTACCTTATGCGCATACTGCATGGCATTACCGTAGGCGGTATTGTAGTGGCCAAGCGAGCTTACTTTATTGATGTATTTAGCGGCGATAAGCTGAAACATTACCTCAGCCTGTTCTCTATCATCTGGTCAACCGGACCAATTATAGCACCGTTTATTGGTGGTTATTTCCAGGTTGCTTTCGGTTGGAAATCCAATTTTTACTTTCTGGCGCTGTTTGCCGCGGTTGCTTTGGTATTAGAGGTAATTTATAGCGGCGAAACGCTGCAACATTACGCAGAGTTTGCCATTAAGAAGATAGCCGGCATTTACGCAACTATGTTTAAAACGGTAAGCTTTACCCTTGGTATTGTGATGCTGGGCCTGGCTTATACCATGGTTATGATCTATAATATGACAGGGCCGTTCATCATTGAGCATAAACTTCAGCTGTCTCCGGTTGTGGCTGGCTATAGCTCGCTGGTGCTGGGTTTTGCCTGGATGGTAGGTGGCTTTATTGGTAAGGCAACCATTAACCGGCCATTTTTTAACCGGCTTGCATTAAACATTGGGTTACAGCTCATTTTTGCCTTAGCTATGCTGTTAAGTATAAAGCTTGTAGAAAATTTATACTCAATGCTATTTTTTGCCTTTATTATTCACGTAGCTGCGGGGTTTACTTTCAACAACTTCTTTACCTACTGCTTAAGCCGCTTCCCAAAAAATGCCGGCATAGCCAGCGGTTTAACCGGCGGCATCAACTACGTTATTGTCTCTTTTTTGAGCTACGGTATTGTGGCTGCTTTCCCGGCAAAAGATGAGTATAACCTAGGATTTAGTTATCTGATGCTCATCCTTATTTCTGTAGCAGTAATGTTATGGCTTAAAATAAGAAAAACAGCTTGGTAAGATAAGCTCCCTTCCAGGGGGAGAGGTTTGAATAATAAAAGGATAACAATCAACCTGTCATTTCGATCCTGAAGTATCCTTCAAGGAGGATCCATTACTATCGTTTAGATGACACGTTGGCGTTGGTGATAAGTTTGCACCTAAATTTTGGCCCTCGTTTCTCGGCTACCAGCTCTACTTATCGTCAATTTATCCTCACATTGTGATAAAAATTCCTTATAAAACCGTCTAAAAGTTAAATTTGCATGTAAATCAAAAATCAATCTTGGACAGGACAGTTATTATCGGAACCCGTGGTAGTGAATTAGCCTTATGGCAGGCCAACTTTGTTAAAGACAGCTTGGCGGCAATTGGTGTAACAGCACAGTTAAAAATCATTAAAACACAGGGCGACCGCATCCTGAACCTTAGTCTTGATAAACTGGAAGGCAAAGGCTTTTTTACCAAGGAACTGGAAGAAGAATTAATGGCAGGCACCATCGATGTTGCAGTACATTCGCACAAGGACCTGCCCACAGAGCATCCGCCGGGACTCATTATCGCAGCAGTTTCAGAACGGGAAGACCCTTCTGAACTGTTGTTGATCTTGAAGGATTGTGTGGATGTTCATCAAAAATTATCGGTAAAATTTGGTGGTTTGGTAGGCACCTCATCTAATCGCCGGAAGGCACAATTACGTGCTCTTCGCCCCGATTTGGAGATGGATGACCTGCGTGGTAATGTACCTACCCGTATAGGTAAACTGCGTAGCGAAAACTACCATGCCATTATGCTGGCCAAAGCCGGCGTAAAGCGTTTAGGCATTGACTTGAGCGATTTCCATGTAGAGGAACTAACCCCTACTGAGTTTGTGCCTGCACCCGCACAAGGTGCGCTGGCCATACAAATACGCGAAAAAGATACCGACTTATACAATACATTACAGCAACTACACCACCCTGAGGTGGCCGAGGCATTAGCTATAGAACGCAGTGTGCTTAAAAGTTTTGGCGGCGGCTGCCACATGCCGTTAGGCTGCTATTGCCGTAAGCACGAGGGCGTTTACCAGGTATTTACTTCTAAGGCCGATACCGAAGACGATTTGCCTGACCGTATGTTTATCACCTCGCCTACTACCGACGGCTTGGTTGACAAGATTTTAGCAAAATTTGATAAGAACCGCAAATTGGCTGGGCAGGTATTCATCTCACGCGAATTACCGCCATCCAGCTATTTTAGGCGTGTTTTGCAAAAGCATGGTATGGAGGTTGAGGCACGCTCCCTTATACGCACGGTACCTATCATGACCATCTTAAACCCGCACATACTCCAAAATATAGATTGGGTATTTTTTACCAGCAAAAATGCGGTCGAATACTTTTTTCAATTAAAGCCACAGTTTGCAAAACCGGTTAAGTTTGGTGTAATGGGTAGCGGCTCTGAAGATATGCTGCGTCGTAACGGCCACTTTGCCGACTACGTAGGCGAAAGCGTAGACACGGCGGAGGTGGCTCAGGAATTTGCTAAAATAGCCAATGGCTTAACCATCTTATTCCCCGGAGCAGAGAGCCCTATGCGCAGTATTCACAAAGCATTATCGACCGAAACTAAGATAATTGATCTGCCTGTGTATGCCACCATGCCCGAAGAGGTAGCCTGCGGTACTTCAGCCGATATACTGGTGTTCACTAGTCCGTCTAACGCTGACGCCTATTTTAAAGATAATTTACTGGATAACAATCAGCGGGTAATTGCCATTGGGAAATCGACCGGCAAAAAGCTTGAAGATCTCAATATACCCTACACACTGCCTTTCTCGCCCGATGAAGTAGGACTGGCCGAGGCTGTGTTTGGACTATAACAGCCCCTTTCCACCTCCCCGGTAGGGAGGCTTAATTTATAAGGGGACCATTTTTACATTTTAAACAAAAGTCTTCCTTACCCGGGGGATTTTAGAACGGCTTATGCTACAACGACCCAGAAGAAATAGAAAGAGTGAAGTAATCCGGCAGATGGTGCAGGAAACATATGTGAGTGCGGCAAATTTGATATTCCCGTTGTTTATTATCGATGGCGAAAATCAAAAAACAGAAGTTTCTTCAATGCCTGGTATTTTCAGATACTCGGTTGATAACCTTTTACGCGAGGTAGAAAGTTGCATGAAGTTGGGCTTAAAGACTTTTGATTTGTTTCCTAACATTGATGAAGCTTTAAAAGACACGTTCGCAACTGAGAGTTACCGTGAGGAAAGTTTGTACCTCCGCGCCATCAGAGAGGTAAAAAAGGAATTCCCGGAAGCTTGCGTAATTACCGACGTTGCCATGGATCCATACAGCAGCGACGGACATGACGGGATTGTAGACAATGGTGAGATTTTAAATGATGCTACTTTAGAAGTACTGGGCAAAATGGCTTTGGCTCATGCCCGCGCCGGTGCCGATATTATAGCACCATCAGATATGATGGATGGCCGCGTAGGCTTCATCCGTCAGGTATTGGACGAACATGGCTATAGTGGTGTATCTATCATGTCCTATTCGGCCAAGTACGCCAGTGCATTCTACGGCCCGTTCCGTGATGCGCTGAACTCCGCTCCCAAATTTGGCGACAAAAAAACCTACCAAATGAATCCTGCCAACCAGCGCGAAGCCCTTATTGAGGCCAACCTGGACGAGCAGGAAGGGGCCGACTTTTTAATGGTAAAACCGGCATTACCTTACCTGGACGTAATAAAATTACTGAAAGACAATACCGAACTACCTATTGCAGCCTACAACGTAAGCGGCGAGTATGCTATGATTAAAGCAGCCATACAAAAAGGCTGGCTTAACGAGCAGCGCGCTATTACCGAAGTGCTTACCAGCATTCGTCGGGCAGGCGCAACTGCCATACTTACTTACCACGCTAAAGAGGTTTTGGAGAATAAGTGGCTGTAACATAAGGTAAATAAACCAGGAAGAACTACAAACGTTATGGTGAGGAACGAAGCAATCTATGCCTAGCACAAAAAATTATGTATAGTTCAGTAATTGCTTCGTTACCTGAAAGGACGAGATAGATATTAATCGAATGTCAGAAATAAAAGAAATAAGCCGCGAGAACTCGTCGGAATTGTACGCTAAGGCTAAAACCTATTTCCCGGGTGGAGTTAATTCACCGGTTAGGGCATTTAAATCGGTTTATGGTACGCCGCTGTTCATCAAAAAAGGTGATGGCGCCTATCTGTGGGACGCTGATGATAACCAGTTTATCGATTTCTGCGGATCATGGGGTCCGCTTATTTTAGGCCATAATCATCCCGCCATTCGCGAGAAGGTGATTGAAGTAATGCAAAACGGCATGTCATTCGGCGCACCTACCGCACTGGAAAATGAGCTGGCCGAACTAATTTTGAGCAATAACAGGTTCATTGAAAAAATACGTTTTGTAAGCTCAGGTACTGAAGCGGTAATGTCGGCCATAAGGCTGGCCCGCGGCTATACTAAGCGCGATAAGATATTAAAGTTTGAAGGCTGCTACCACGGTCACGTTGATGCGCTGCTGGTAAAAGCTGGCTCGGGCCTGGTAACCTTTGGCGAAACATCATCAGCCGGTGTACCCAAAGCCTTTGCAGACGAAACAATAGTTATTGCCCTGAATGATAAAGAGGCACTGGCTAAAGCGTTTGGAGACTTTAAAGACCAAATTGCCGCCGTAATTATTGAACCTATACCAGCCAATAACGGGTTGCTGCTACAGCACCAGGAGTTTTTGCAATACCTGCGCGAGGTTTGTACAACCAACGGCACGCTGCTGATCTTCGACGAGGTGATCTCTGGTTTCCGGGTGAGCTTTACAGGTGCAGCCGGTTTGTATAATATCAATCCTGATATTATAACCTACGGCAAAATTATAGGTGGTGGCCTGCCTGTAGGCGCTTACGGCGCATCGGCTCAAATTATGAGCAATGTATCGCCTGAAGGGCCCGTTTATCAGGCTGGTACATTATCGGGTAACCCGGTAGCCATGGCAGCGGGTATAGCGCAGTTAACCGAATTATTAAAGCCGGGCTTTTATGAGGATCTGAACAACAAAACAAAATCCTTTGTAAATGATATTCTGACGTTTGCAAACCAGCGTAACTACCCGGTTAATATATCGCACATCGGATCGATATTTTGGTTTGCATTTGATACTACTGATACTATTCGCAAAGCTGAGGATATTGATCCGCACAGTATGGACCGCTTTAAAACCATGCACCAGCATTTGCTGAATAGTGGCGTTTATTTTGGTCCGTCGGGTTACGAGGTAGGCTTTATATCGGCCGCCCACACAATGGCTATACTGGATACCGCAAAACAAGCTATATTTGATAGCTTGGATGTGGTGTTTGCTCCCTCCCCACCCTCATCGGAAGGGACGGCTCTTGCCAGTAAAGATGATTTCAGAGAATAATTCACCTATTTTAAATACCCATCCTTTGAGGGTGGATTAAGAGGGGCTATGAAAAGACCATTTGCTATATTTTACGCGCTCATCATTTACACCTTAATGGAGTTGGTATGGTGGGGATATATGCTCATAAAACTACAGCCCGAACGTACCGGAATGATACTGGGCGAAGGCTCCATGTTTATCATTGTTATAATGGGTGGAGCTACCTTGTTCCATAAATCGTTAAATAAAGAGCGCCGCCTGCAGGACCAGAAAAAAAACTTCCTGCTTTCGGTTACACACGAGCTGAAATCGCCGTTGGCCGCTATAAAGCTTTATCTGGAAACCATACAAAAACGCAGCCTGAGCAAGCAACAGGTAGATGATTTTGTGGGCAAATGCTTGTTAGACATTGACCGCCTGAACGATATGGTGGAAAACATGTTGCTTGCCGCCAAGATAGAAAATCAATCCTATACGTTTCCCAAACAGGAATTTAACCTTTCGGTACTGGTTGATGGTATTGTGAACCGCCTGCAAATTAACAAATGCGACCTTACACAGCAGTTGATTAATGCCGAGATTGAGCCAAAAATAGAAGTTACAGGTGATAAATTTGCCTTAACGTCAGTTGTAACCAACCTCATAGAAAACGCCATAAAGTACTCGGGCCCCTGCGAAACCGTAGATGTGAAGCTGTTTAACAAGAACGGCAAAGTACACCTGCAAGTGGCCGATCATGGTATTGGTATAGCAGATGAAGAAAAAAGCCGTATTTTTGACAGGTTTTACCGTGTAGGAAGCGAAGAAACCCGTAACACAAAAGGCACGGGTTTAGGTTTATACATTGTAAAACAAGTACTGGATAAACACCAGGCCATTATCAATGTAAGTGATAACAGGCCCGCCGGCAGTGTTTTTGAAGTTATATTTGGTTAAACCTGTTTTCAACACAACCTACATGACAAAAAAGAGAATCTTATTGGCTGAGGACGAAGAACATCTACTCGAAGCCATCAAATTAAATCTGGAGCTGGAGGGTTATAAAGTAACCACCGCCAACAATGGTAAAAAAGCACTACAAAAATTTAAAGAGGAACGCTTTAACCTGGTAATACTGGATGTAATGATGCCCGAGGTTGACGGCTTTGTTGTAGCCGAAACCATCCGTTTGGAAAACTCGGAGGTACCGATCATGTTCCTCACCGCTAAGAATACCAATGAGGATAAGATACAAGGCCTTAGAAAAGGAGCAGATGATTACCTAACCAAACCTTTTAACCTGGAAGAACTCATTTTACGGGTTAACAATCTGGTTAAACGCGGCCTGAAAGGCGAAGACCTGAAAGAGTTCAACAGCTATAAAATTGGCGACAAAACTATTCACTTCAATTCTTTCGAGCTGATTAACGAGGACAATTCGGTTACACCGCTTACCAAAAAGGAAACCATGTTGCTTAAGCTGCTGATTGAGCGCCGTAATGAGGCCGTATCGCGTGAGCAGATCCTGGAAACCGTGTGGAATTATGACGTTTACCCATCTACCCGTACTATTGATAATTTTATATTAACCTTCCGCAAGTATTTTGAACCCGATCCTAAAAATCCGGTATATTTTCATTCTATACGCGGCGTGGGTTATAAGTTTACCGATAATCACCATTAATGTTCACTAATCAGGCCCGCATCGGGGTAGCTGTCGCTTTCGGCCTGCTAATGGGTTTCTTTATCTACCAGCAAACTTACCAGTTGGCAGCCATAGCTTTACTGTTTATTGGCTTACTTATTTGGGGTTACTTTAAAGAGGGAACCATTATATTGGCCGCTAAGCAGTTTCATGTTAAAAACTACGAAAAGGCAGAGGCCCTGCTTTTGCAGATAAAACGCCCAGAATGGCTGAGCAAAAAGCGCCGAGGTTTTTATGAGTTTATTATGGGTGGTATAAGCTTGCACAAGCAGGAATACCAGGCTGCCGAACAACACTACGAGGTAGCTACACAATACCCATTGCGGTCGGTTAACGATCATGTGGCCGCATTGGTACACATTGTTAACATTAATATAAGGCAGGGCAATTACGATAAGGCGCGTGCCTACCTGCAGCTGGCCGAAGATAAAGGCGAGCAGGTGAACGCCAAGATGAAGGCCGTGATAGACAAGCTGCATAAGGAATTGCAATTACACAAAAATTAACACAGCAGGCCGTTGAGGCTATGCTTTTTTATATGGAAGATTCATTATTTTTAAAAGCCGCATTCTCGCAAAAAACAGAGCGCCCACCCGTATGGATGATGCGCCAGGCCGGTCGTTTTATGCCCCAGTACTGGGAAATTAAAAACAAGTACTCGTTTTTGGAGATGTGCAAAACGCCCGAAATTGCAGCCGATGTAACCATGCTGCCGGTTGATTTGCTCGACATTGATGCTGCCATCCTGTTCTCTGATATATTGGTAACCGGCGAGGCTATGGGCGGCGATTTAAGCTTTACGCAGGGCGTGGGCCCTAAGTTTGCCAATCCTGTACGTACCCAGGCCGATGTGGACAACCTGAGCGTAAATGTGCTTGACAGGTTACAGTATGTGGCCGATGCCATTAAAGTTATACAACAACGCCTGAACGGTCGTATCCCGCTGATAGGTTTTGCCGGTGCACCGTTTACTGTGATGAGCTACCTGGTTGAGGGCGGCTCCTCGCGCGATTTCAAATTGACCAAGCTGATGCTGCACAACCAGCCTGAGTTGGCTCATCAATTATTAAGCAAAATTGCACAGGTAACGGCAGATTACCTGAACCTGCAGATTGAAGCAGGTGTAAATGCCGTACAGATATTTGACAGCTGGGCACAGGCCCTCGCTTGGGACGATTATAAAGAGTTTTCGCACAACTACATCGTAGAAATCATCAGCAGGCTTAACCGTAAAGATATCCCGGTGATTTCTTTTTGTAAAGGCAGTTCGGTATTTGCGCCGTTAATGGCCGAAGCCAAACCTGACGTAGTATCGATTGACTGGAACGTAGATTTGCTGGATATTAAACGCCGCCTGCCTCAAGGCGTGGCTGTGCAAGGTAACCTCGATCCGCACATATTATATGCCGATAAAAAGGTAATTAAAGACCGTATACACCGTTTGTTCGACCGCATGAAGAACGAACCTGGCTTCATCTTCAACCTGGGTCATGGCATTATGCCCGATATTCCGTTTGATAACGTTAAGTATGCGGTTGAGGTAATAAAGGAGTACAGCTACTAATTAAAAACAGAACCATGTCGTTGCGAGCGTAAGCGGGTAATCTCCTCCTTACTTACCTGTAGGCCAAGATTGCCATGCCGCTGTTGTGACTCGCAATGACACGATGATAACAAAAAATGTACTTCTATATTAAAGCCATACATATCATTTTTGTAGTCAGCTGGATGGCTGGACTGTTTTATGCGGTGCGCCTGTTTATATACCATACTGAGGCGCAAGAAAAACCCGAGGTAGAACGCAACATCCTTACGGCCGAATACGAACGCATTGAACGCCGCCTATGGAATATCATAGCCACCCCGGCTATGATCATGACACTTATTGCGGGTATCGCTATGGTAATCATAGAACCTTACCTCATGCACCAGAACTGGCTCATTGTAAAGCTATGCTTTGTAGTGGGTTTAGTATGCTATCATCTTGTTTGTGCCAATATGATGGAGCAGATGCGTAAAGGCATTTTCAAATGGACTTCTTTCCAACTACGCCTTTGGAATGAGGTAGCTACCATCTTTCTTTTTGCCATTGTATTCCTGGCCGTTCTTAAAAATGCCGTTGACTGGATCTACGGAATGCTTGGCCTTATCGCTTTTGCCATGATCATCATGTCGGCAGTAAAGATTTATAAGAATTACAGAGTTAAAAAAGGGATTAAGTAAGGCAGCGTGGTTCTAATTTAATGTAGCGACGCGGCCAAACTCAGGATAAATTTCTTCAGCCACTTAATTTAAGCCTAATACTCCAAATATTTCTCTACCTGCACACCCATGTGGCTGTAATTGTCAAACAAGCCCGGCTCGTGGTTAAGGAGGTGGATTTCTATTGGGCCGTACTCTAAGTGAATTTCTTCATAGGCCCCTTTAAACAGAATCTCTTTAATGGTCCACTCTATGTTTTTGCCTGTGGCAATAGGCTTTATCCATTCGGGATAGATCACCACCTGGCCTTTCACGCCTTTTACACGCAAGGCCCTTGCCTCTTCCCGCATCAGCACATTGCAGTGCGAAAGCAAGCGGGCGGTGTATAAGTTTTTGGGCTGGTTATATACATTTTTTGGAACACCGCTTTCCAGTATCTGTCCGTCTTTAATAACCACCAGTTCATCAGCCATCGAGAGCACTTCGGCCGGGTCGTGCGATACGATGATTACCGTAAGGCCGGTTTCCTTAACAATCCTGCGGATATCCTGCTGCAAGCCGTCTCTAAAGGTGGTGTCAACCTGGTTAAAGGGCTCATCCAGCAATAACACCTCGGGTTGGGTAACCAGTGCCCGTGCAATAGCTACACGCTGTTTTTCACCGCCACTCAGGTCGGCCACACGTTTATCGGCCAGGCGATGCATGTTCAGCTGCTTCAGCACCCGTTCGGTACCCTCCTGCTTGGCTTGCAAATTAGTATTGGGAAGTAAAATGGCTATATTGTCCCATACCTTGGCAAAAAGGTTGAGATCATCAGTATGCTGCGTTACCATTTTCATGGCATCGTGCCCGGGTATCAGTTTTTCTTCCGGTCCCCAAATACGCTCTCCTTTAAATTCAACACGCCCGCTATCAACACTAAGCAAACCGAACATTAAACGCAACAATGTGCTTTTGCCGCTGCCGCTCTCGCCTATTATAGCGGTAATTTTACCCTGCTGAATACTTAGATCGATACCTTTTACACCCGACTGCTGCTTACCGGGATATACTTTATTAACTGCAATAGCCTGCAAGAAAGGGGTGGTTTTTACCATTGCGCAAAGATACATAAAAGCAACAAAGGCTACCCGTTTAAGGTAGCCTTTGTTGCTTTTATAGTTAAGCCGTTAAAAGCCAAGCATTATACCAAAGGAGAAGTTACGCAAACCTTCCTGAGCGGCGGTATCAAACATGTCGTTAAAGTAATACTTTCCAAAAACTCCCCATGCGCCGTAACCTACCCGGCCGGTTAAGCCGTAACGTACTTTGGTAAAGTTGTAACTATCGTTAAACTTCTGTTTACCGTTCTCATCGCTTTTTTGCTTTACACGGCCGTTGTAAAGAATGCCGATCATTGGTCCGCCTGCTATGTGAACAGCTTTACCTCGGCTATCGTCATGACTTCTCCAGTCAAAAGTTAATGGAATGCGGAAGTAGCTTGATGTAAAACGATTTTTATCGTATTGAATATTATCACGCGTATAAACCAACCCTTCTTTTGGCCCGTCGGGCTGAATGGTAATGTTTTCGCGCAGGCGGAAGTGTGTCCAATCAAAACCACCCGATACATAAATGCGGAATGAACTGGTGAAGCGGTAACCGGCCTGGATCACATCAAAGCCTACGTTACTGCTTTTCCACGAGCGGTAACGCAAAAAATTATTGGTTGGCGACAGGTCGAAGCTACCATTATCAACCAAGGTAGCTAAGCCCAAGTCCAAACGTGCTAACGTTAACCCCCATGAAAAGCCGGAGGATTTAGATACCTGCTTTACCGTATCAGGCTGATTTACATATACACCTTTGGTATCCTCGCCCGAACCAATAGTGAATTTGAATCTCCTTTTTTTGGTTTTAATAGTGTCTGATTGGGTTTTTACGGTATCGCCCTTGTCATTTACTACAGTTGTAGTAGTAACTTTGGTAGTGGTAACAGTTTGTGCAGATGCACAGGTAACAGCCGCAAAAAATATAGCAGTAAGTAAAAAGCGTTTCATGTGTGGTTAAGTATAATAGATTAGGGATTTATTTTTCTTTCTTTATTTTGATGATACCCAGATTTAGCCCGGTAACATTCGCCTGGTCGTCGTCGGTTTCGGTAAATTCGATCAATTTGTCTTCACGTTTATCTACCTTGGCTACAACCGCATTAATAAGGCCGCCCAGGGTACTGATGCCACGCTTTCTCCTCTTTTCTGGCTGGTGTGCCATAGCCGGTTCAACAGCTGGTTGGGTAATCGGTTTTAAAGCAGCTGCATCATTTTCATCAAGCTTATTGGTTAAAGGCATTTCGGGCACTACCGCATTAGGGATAGTTTGTGCCGGCACGGCCGCCAGTACCGGTACAGGTTGCACGGTGGGCTGATCATTAGCTGGCTCGTTTGCCGGTTCAATGCGTTTATTGGACAGCTGATTGCCAGAACTGATACGATGCTTTACCCCAGTTACCTGCATTACGTTTTGTATAGCAGGTTGCTCATAAGTTGAAGTTTGCAATGCTTCAGGCGACCTCATTTTCAACTTTACTTCTCTTTCAATGGTTTTCACTAATGGCTTGTTCCGGTTTACGGCAACTTGATTTTGCGCTACCTTAGCCGGCTTGTTTAACAGAAACAAGCTTCCAATGCCAAGCACTACCAGTATACTGGCGGCTATGCTCCATACAGGCGCTAATGAACGCTTTTGGGGTGTACCCAACTCAGCCGATATGTTTCCCCAAACGCGGGCCGAAGGCTCAACCTCCAAATTACCCAGCTTTGTACGGAACAAGTCGTCCAGTTCGTTATCTTGCATATTCATATCTCGTTCCCTCAGTTTGTTCAATTTTTTGTTTCAATAAAGTGCGCGCCCTCGATAATTGTGATTTGGACGCACCCTCAGTAATGCCGGCCATCTCTGCAATTTCGCGGTGTGAGTAGCCCTCAATGGCATACAAGTTAAACACCATGCGGTAACCTGCCGGTAGCTGATTAACTATTAGCAGCAAATCCTTTGTCTCCAGGCTTGATGCAGCTACAGCGTTAACCGGTGGCTCGTAACCGCTTTCCTCCATATCTACCAGCGTCATTTTATGATGCTTGCGGTAATACTCAATAGCGGCATGCACCATAATGCGGCGCATCCATCCCTCAAAACTCCCCTCGCCCCGGTAATCATTTATTTTCTGAAACACGCGTACAAAACCGTTCTGCATCATATCTTCAGCTTCCATCTTATCTACCGCATAACGCATGCACACGGCCAGCATTTTTGCAGCAAACTGTTTGTAAAGTAGTTCCTGTGCCTTGCGGTCAGCTGCTTTACATTTTGCGATGAGGTCTTCGGTTGAATATTTATGTTTTAAAAACATCATTTGTTATGAAGATGGCAGATAGCGACAAATGGTTGCATCACCTTTAAAGTTTTTTTAAAAATATCCATAAAAGCGCAATAAACCACTTTTTATATCTTTAACCGCTATGAAAAAAATCCTGCCTGCACTCTTATTATTACTATTGACAACCTTAGGCCTGAGTGCCCAAACACTACCAGCCGCAGCGCCTTATACACTGTTTAAGCCCGATCGCGTATTTGATGGCCATGACCTGCATACAGGTTGGGTGGTGCTGGTGCAAGGCAAAGAGATTGCAGCAGCAGGGCCAGCCAACCAAATAAAAGTACCTGCACAAGCCACCGTTACCGAACTAAAAGGCATGACCTTACTGCCGGGACTGATTGAAGGCCACTCGCACCTGTTTTTGCACCCCTATAACGAAACCACCTGGAACGACCAGGTGCTTACCGAGAGCCGTGCCGAGCGTACGGCCCGCGCCGTGGCACATGCACGCGAAACATTGATGGCCGGCATTACCACCACCCGCGAGCTTGGAACCGAAGGGGCCGGCTATGATGATGTGGGCTTAAAGGCAGCTATCAATAAAGGCCTGATACCGGGTCCACGTATACTGACGGCAACGCGGGCTATTGTAGCTACCGGCAGCTATGGCCCTAAAAGCCCCGTAGCCGAAATTAGCTTACCCCAAGGTGCCGAGGAAGCAGACGGGGCCGAGGGTTTAACCCGCGCTATCCGTTCGCAAATTGGCCATGGTGCCGATGTGATAAAACTCTACGCTGATTACCGCTGGGGACTTGGCGATCAAGCTGCGCCTACCTTTACGCTGGAAGAATTGAAACTGGCCGTGCAGGTGGCCGGCAGCAGCGGACGCATGGTGGCAGTACACTCCAGTACGGCCGAGGGTATGCGCAGGGCAACGCTGGCAGGTGTAACTACTATTGAGCACGGCGACAACGGCACGCCGGAGATATTTAAACTAATGAAAGAACATAACGTAGCCTTGTGTCCCACACTCGCCGCCGGTGAGGCAACCAGCAGCTATAAAGGATGGAGAAAAGGCATAGACCCTGAGCCTGAACGCATCAAACAGAAACACATCAGCTTTGCCAATGCGCTTAAAGCAGGCGTTACCATTTGCTTTGGCGGCGATGTTGGCGTATTTGCCCACGGCGACAACGCCCGAGAATTGCTATTGATGGTTGATTACGGCATGAAACCGCTGGACGCCCTACGCTCAGCCACATCGGTAAACGCAGAAGTATTTAAGCTGAACCACTTAGGTTTGATTAAGCCCGGTTACATGGCCGATTTAATTGCTGTAGAGGGTAACCCGGCTGAAGATATTACGGCGGTAAAAATGGTTAGAATGGTGATTAAAGATGGCGTAAGGGTAAAATAACCAATAGACTTCTAGCTATTTTATCAAAAAATCCGGTGCTTAATTCCCTGCACTTATATGAGGAAAATGTAAAGTTATTTTACAATTGGTATAAAATGCTTGTTGCCTTGTATATTGCTGCCTTTAATTCAGTTACGTATGCAACTTAAAGGTTCCCGCAAAGTGGGCAACAAATTTCAAAATCCTATACCTACCGACGAAGCCGGCTTTAATAAGTTACTGCCCATTATGTGGGAATATATTGTAAACAAAGCCGAAAACACACCGCGTAAAACACTTGGACCATTTACTACTGATGCATCGGTGTACCACACGCCGCCGGCAAGCGGCCTGCGGGTAACCTGGATGGGGCACTCAAGCCAGCTTATAGAAATTGATGGCAAGCGCATTTTAACTGACCCCGTTTGGAGCAGCCGCGCTTCTTTCGTACAATGGGCCGGTCCAAAACGCTTCTTTCCTGCCCCGTTGCCTTTAAATAGCCTGCCTAAGCTTGATGCCGTACTTATATCGCATGATCACTACGACCATTTTGATGACGCTACCATACGCACCCTGGCTAAGCTGAATATACCATTTTACACCTCGTTAGGTGTTGGCCGCTACCTGCGCCAATGGGGCGTTGCCGACCACCTGATTACCGAAATGGACTGGGGCGATACAGCGCAAATTGGCAACGATTGCACACTTACCACCGCACCTACCCGCCATTTTTCGGGCCGGGGCATTGTTAACCGTAATGAGACGTTATGGTCGGCCTTTGTAATAAAAGGGCATACGCATAATATATTCTTTGGGGCAGATTCAGGCTGGTTTAACGGCTTTGCCGACATTGGTGAGGCATACGGCCCGTTTGATTTAACCATGCTGGAGATTGGCGCCTATGGTAAAAACTGGCCAGATATACATATGGGGCCGCTTAGTGCCTTTAATGCACATAAAGCTTTAAAAGGCAAGCAAATGATGCCCATACACTGGGGCACCTTTAATCTGGCCTTACATGCCTGGTACGAGCCTATTGAGATTCTACTGGAATTGGCCGCAAAAGAAAGCATCACTCTTTTTGTACCTGAACCGGGCAGACCTACCGAGGTAACCGGCGCAGATTTCAACTCAGAATGGTGGATAAAATATAAAAGTTAGAATTATATGTTGCTTAAAATCGGTCGTTTGGTACAGGTCAAAGCAACATATAGTTCTTCGTACGTGATATCTTCGATGTTATACCCTTGCTGCCAGCTATTAAAACACCTCTTTAATATGCTTGTAATTGGCTTTAATAGTGTCCCAAACTTCGCCAGCCTGACCGTTAAGCATTAGTTTTGACATAGCCAGGGTCATTCCTTTTACTTGTCCAAACTCTACACGAGGCGGCATTGCCAGAGCATTAGGATCAGTCATTACGTCTAACAATACAGGGCCGTTAAACATCATGGCTTCGCGCATGGCTTGCTCAACCTGGTCGGGGTCGGTTACTTTTACACCTTTAATACCCATAGCCTGCGCTACTAATGCAAAATCGGGGTTAACCATATCGGTTTGCCAATCGGGCAGACCAGCTACTTCCATTTCTAATTTCACCATACCCAAAGAGCGGTTGTTGAAAACCACTATTTTAATAGGTAGCTTATACTGCGCAATGGTAGCCAAATCGCCCAGTAACATAGAGATACCACCATCACCGGCCATAGCAATCACCTGCCTGTCAGGGCAAGCCAGCGCTGCACCAATGGCCTGCGGCATGGCATTGGCCATAGAGCCGTGGTTAAAAGAGCCAATCATACTCCGTTTTCCGGTAGCGTGGATATGACGGGCACCCCACACGCAGCACATGCCGGTATCTACTGTAAATATAGCATTGTGGTTAGCCAGCCTGTCCAGCACATCGGCCACAAACTCCGGGTGAATGTTATTAACCGATCCTTTATCATCTATGTAAGTACGAAGATTATCTTTTACATGCGCATAGAGCTTAAGTTGCTCCTGCAAAAAGCTATCGTTGGTTTTTTGTAGTATGAGTGGCAACAGCGCTTGGAGCGTATCTTCAATCTTACCGCATAAGCCTACATCCACCTTGGCGCGGCGGCCAATGCGTTCGGGTTTAATATCCACCTGCACAATCTTACACTCCTTAGGCATGAACTGCTCATACGGAAAATCGGTACCCAGCAGTATCAGCAAGTCAGACTCGTGCATGGCGTGATATGCCGACGGCAAGCCCAATAAACCAGTCATCCCTATCTCGTTAGGGTTATCATACTGCACAAACATCTTACCGCGGAACGAGTAGCCTACGGGTGCATTTATCCGTTTAGATAACTCCACCACCTCATCATGCGCGTTGGCGCAGCCAATGCCACAAAATATAGTGATCTTTTCGTGTTCGTTAATCAATGCCGCCAGGTTGTTTAAATCACGGTCGGTTGGGCGTATCACCGGGTTGGTATGGTAATTCTTTAAGGCTGATGGCGTTTCTGCAGCTTCCATTTCGGTTACATCGCCGGGTAAGCCTATTACCGATACCCCTTTTTTAGTAATAGCGTGTTGTATACCGGCCTGCAGCATACGCGGCAGTTGTGCCGGGGTGGTGGCTAACTGGTTGTAATAGCTGCAATCATCAAACAATTTTATGGTATTGGTTTCCTGAAAGTATTCGGTACCGTACTGGTGCGACGGACAGGTAGAAGCTAAAGCAATAACCGGCGCGCCCGACCGGTGCGCATCGTACAAACCATTCACTAAATGCACGTGGCCCGGGCCGCTACTGCCTGCACAACAGGCAATACCTAACAGTTCGGCCTCGGCGGCGGCGGCGTAGGCACCCGCTTCCTCATGGCGCATGTGTATCCATTGCATGCGGTTATCGCTACGCCTTACGGCATCATTTACATGATTTAAACTATCGCCGGTTACGGCATATATTCTTTTTACACCGGCGGCTGTTAACATCTCCACCACTTGCTCTGCTACTTTTTGGGCCATACTTCAGGGTATTTAATTACTTAAGATAACCTGATTGCCTTTACCGGGTTTTTTAATTTTACATAAAGCGCTATCTTTATTACAAATGGCTGAAGAAATTAAAAACATTCAACTGAAGTATAGCTGTAACGCCAATTGGGAAGCTATGCCCGAAACCGAAGGTGGCCGGCAGTGCGATAAATGTCAAAAGAAGGTTCATGACTTTACCAACAGCAAAGCTGAAGAGTTTGAACGAATTTTGGCAGAGAATAATTACAGCATATGTGGGCGTTTCATTAAGACACAGGTAACATCAGCACCGGATAGAATTTCTACGTGGAAGAAATGGGCTTCGGCTGCTATGCTATTGGTAGGGTTTAACTTAGCAGCATGCCAAGACAAGGAGCGAAAAGCAACTGTTTTAACAGGTACCCCATTAATTCCGCTCGATACTGCTGAGCAAGAAGATGTTAAAGGAGAAGTATCACCGGATGTCATTAAACAACTTGCCTCATCATGCAAAAAAGTGAAAATTTCGCCGAATGATGTTTTTACATCAGTAGAAGTTGTACCTGTGTTTCCGGGTGGAGAAAAAAAGTTTATGGCTTTTATGGATAAACATTTAAAGTCAGGTAAAACTGTAAAAAGGAGCCGGGTACATATAGCCTTTATCATAGAAAAAGACGGCTCGCTAAGTAACATTAAACCTGTTGGCCCGAGTACAGAACCGGCCGCTTTAAAGGAAGCCATTAGAGTGCTTAAACTTTCACCCAGATGGATACCAGGTAAGCAAAACAACGAACCTGTAAGGGTGCAGTATGTTGTACCGGTTATTTTCAACTAAAATCCAGGTCTCCGCTTTTAATCGATTTTGCAAATCCTGTTTATTCGTCGGTGGAACGTATATCCCTTTTTAACCGTGGATATTAACATCTCCACTATTGCTCTGCCGCTTTTTGTCCTATCTCTCAGGAATTTTGTTGTTATATACACCGATTGCCTTTAAGGTTTTATAATTTTGAATTAAGCGTTATCTTTATTCAAATGGCTAACGAAATTAAAAACGTTCAATTGCAGTTTCGCTGTAATGCAAATTGGGAAGCTATGCCCGAAACCGAAGGTGGCCGGCAGTGCGATAAGTGTCAAAAAAAAGTTCATGACTTTACCAACAGTAAAGCTGAAGAGTTTGAGCGAATTTTGGCAGAAAACAATTATAATATTTGCGGCAGGTTTAAATTAGAACAATTAGCACCGCCAAGTTTGCCGCTATGGAAAAAATGGCTATCGGCTGCTATGGTGCTTATTGGTTTCAATTGGTTTGCAAGCAAAGCGCATGCACAAAATGTAAAAGCGACATCCGTTAAGGATACAACAAGAAGCAGTAGCAAAGCCACTGTCTCAAGCACGTTGAATGCTACATCTTCCGGTAAGTTTCCCGATGGGATATTTGGTTCTTTTGAAATCTTACCTAAACCTCCTGCAAATTTTCAAGACTTTTTAGATAAAAATCTGGATAAGAAAAAGGCATTAACGCCAGGCAGGCTAGTCTTAACCTTTGTTATTGAAACAGATGGTTCTTTAAGCGACATCCATGCCATCGGAAAATACCAAGACGAGGGCGCCGTTAATGAAGCAATAAGAATTTTCAAACTATCGCCCAAATGGACGCCCGGTCAAATACTTGATAAAGTGGTAAGAGTTCAGTATACCGTGCCTATTTTTTTCAACTAAAATGCAAATTCTCCGCCTTTAACCGCTTTTGCAAGTCTTGCTTGTAATTGCGGCCTATTGGCAATTCATGCCCGCTTACTTCTACTACGGTAGCGTAAAAGGAATCAATCTTTGAAATTGCCACGATAAACGAACGGTGAATACGCACAAATCGCCGCTCGGGCAGCATCTCCTCCAGAAAGCTGATCTTTTGCTTGCTAATGTATACTTGCGAGGCCGTAACCACCTTCACATAATCGCGCAGGCTCTCAATCCACAAGATATCGTTGATGTTGAGCTTTATGGTTTTACGTTCTACTTTGAGGTACAGATAAGCGTCGGTATCGCCAACCGGAACTTCATGCGACAGCACGGCAGCCTGTTTATGGTGCTCATTGAGTTGATAAATCTTATCCATGGCCCGTAAAAAGCGGTCGAACGAAATCGGCTTTAGCAGATAATCAACCGCATTCAATTCAAAGCCTTCCAATGCAAACTCGCTGTAAGCTGTAGTGAAAATTACCTTCGGCGGGTTCTTCAGGCTCCGCAAAAAATCATTGCCGTTAATGCCCGGCATCTTAATATCCAGAAACATCAGGTCTACTGGTTTTTGCTGTATAATCTGGAATGCCTGTATTGCGCTGTTACAGCGACCGGCAATTTCCATCTGGTCAAAATTGCCCAGGTAATTTTCAATCACCTCAATGGCGTGTGGTTCATCGTCAACAATAAGGGTGCGTATTTTCATGCTGAGGTTAGGTTAGGCACAGGTTGGTTTTGCGAAATAATGGTAAGTTCTAATACAATCAGAAATGTATCTTCATCATCCATTATTTTGAGCTGATAGGCAGATGGATATAGTAGTTCAAGGCGCTTCCTAACATTCTGCAAACCTATGTTGCCATGATGCACATCTGCATCCGCAGGCGTTGTTTCGGGCTTGCTATTGGCTACTTTAAGTTTAAGCTGTTCATTGTTAACCTGAAGATCAATATTTACCCAGGCCTCACCTACTGTATTACTGGCGCCGTGTTTAAAAGCGTTTTCAATAAAAGTGAGCATAATGAGCGGTGCAGTCAACTTATTTTCCAAATTACCACTTACCGTAAAATTCAGATCTATGCGCTCTTCATAACGGATCTTTTCCAAACTGATGTACTGCTGCAGCATCAACACCTCTTTTTGCAGACTTACGTAAGGTGTGTTACACTCATACAGCATATACCGCAGCATATCTGAAAGACCCAGCACCACCTGCGATGCTTTAGATGAGTTGGTAAGTGTAAGTGCGTATAAATTATTAAGGGTATTAAATAGAAAATGAGGGTGTATTTGTCCCTTAAGTGCCCTTAACTCGGCCTGTAATGCTGCCTGCTTGCGCTCGTACCACATCCGGAAAAGCTTGATACCCAAGGCCGCCCACACCACAAAATGCATCATTTTAAATGCGTTTATAAAAAGCACCTCATCAGTTATTTTTTGCAAGAAGGTGCGTTTATAAATACTATCTACAAACTCCTGCTCAATGTTTGGAAATTGCTGAATAATGTAAGGACTGGCTATGAAGATATCTACCAGCCGACTACAGATGATAACAGAAAACATAAGAACCAATAACCTGAGTGCAAAACCTACGTACTTACCTCTGTACAAATATTTAGGTAGCAGGAAATAGGCCAGCACGTAAAAATAAGTCATGTGAATAGGCGCATAGAAAAGATTATTGCGAAAGGAAACCCAAAATGTGCTTTTTACGGCGTACATACCAGCAAATAGCCAAAATATAACTGTCCAGAAAATTACATGCTGTGCTACTCTGTTAATTTGCAGTTTTCCTATAGTTATAACCGTGCTGCTTTCCATTCTACTAATTTACTCTAAGTCAGCAAAATCAGCCAATGTTTATGTTAAATGTAGACTAAAAACACCCTTTCATCGACCAACAACAGATGATTTGGTGCAAACGCATGCTTAATGCATACCAACTGTGTTTGGCTGTTAAAACGCACGGTTTAACAGTTAACTCATGGTGTGTAACTACTGCTGTTTTAAAGAACAGGAAGTCAGGATAAATTTGGTTAACAATTAAAGCACCATGAAAAAGATATTTTTAACCTTAACCCTTATCACCGTTTACTTTTTAAAAAGTTATGCACAAACAAATCACGCCACCTGGGTAATTGAAAGCGAAAGCCCTAAAGCCAAAATGCAAACCGTAAAGTTTTATGACGATAACTCGCAGCTTATTTATACCGAAACTATAAACGCACGGCTTAACATCAGTAAAAAGAAGGTACAAAAAGCATTGAACCGGATTTTAGACAGCCTGCTTACCCAACAAAACTATCGGGAAAATAAAAATGTATTGGCGGCTTCATTTAAGCTGAAGCCATAAAGATTTTTTGTTTTAATGAACGTAAGCGGTGCTGGCGCGAGGCTGGTACCGCTTTTTTTGTGAAGTGGTTTTAAATTACATATCAAATACTTACCTTCATTTACCAATTACCAAAAATGAAAATCTTTGCTGCTGCTATTCTATGTTTATGTGCTTGGAGTACAGCTTGTGGACCGCCGCAGGCACAACAGCAACAGGCCATGCCCAAACCTAAGCCAGACGCACAAACCGTACGAATTGATGAACCGGTTTGTGGACCATCAAGACAGATGATTTTAAAAGGCGGCATTTACAACTATGCCGAAATTTTTCCGGTATTTCCGGGCGGGGATAAAGGTTTTAAGGATTATATCACTAAAAATATCCGCACTATTAAAGGAGTTCAGTGCCGGGTTGTTGCATGTGTGGTTATAGAAAAGAATGGCTCAGTGTCTAACATCAAGATAATAAGAAGCTGTAGTGCTAAAACCGACAGGGAAGCTATCAGACTGCTTAAACATTCACCACGTTGGATACCGGGTAAACAGAAAGGAAAACCAGTTAGAGTACAGTATTATTTACCTATTTTATTTTCTTAAAGCGTCACAGCTGGATCAACCCAGTTGCCATCCTCCTGGATGATGCCAATCAGTTCGTCTAATGCGCTGGTGGTGTTTACATTCTTTTTCACTACTTCCTTACCCCGGTATAATGTAATTTTACCCGGACCAGCACCTACATAGCCATAATCAGCATCGGCCATTTCGCCCGGGCCGTTCACAATACAGCCCATAATGCCAATTTTCAGTCCTTTGAGGTGACTGGTGCGGCTGCGGATCATTTGCGTGGTTTCCTGCAAATCGAACAGTGTGCGTCCGCAGCTTGGGCAGCTGATGTATTCGGTTTTAGATATACGCGAACGGGTGGCTTGCAAAATGCCAAACGCTGTTGAGGTAATTACCGCAGGCGGCATACCGGGTGCATCAATCCAAACCCCGTCGCCAAAGCCATCAACCAGCAAAGCGCCCATATCGGTAGCGGCATAAAGTTGCAATTCAGTTACCTGATCAGTTGGGTGGGTAGCAGAAATTAAAACTTTGGAGTTATCAGCATTAACTATAGACGATGTACCGGTATTTGGTGCTATGTTTAGTTGCTCTGCTCCCTGTTCGTGGCTCTCTGCGCCAAACCCGTAGCTTCTTTTAATAATAACCGGCGTAGCTATGCCCGCCGCTGCTAATCTGAAAAAGAAGGAGCGCTGCTCGGCCATGCCGTGCAGTGCATCAGTTTCTAAAACCAAAACCAGTCCTTTATCATCATGAGCGAGTTTAATTAGCTGGGCGGCATCAAAATCGGCCAGGGCAATCTTCACCAGGTTTAAAGCTGATGAACGGTCTTCGGCTGCCAGGTATTCGGCTAACGTAAATACCGGGTGGCAATTCTTTTTATGTGTTAAGGTTTGCCAGGTGGTGTAATTGTATAACTGCTTTAAATTACCCGGAAAGGTAAACGAAGGCAGCTGATTGGCCAGGTAAACAAAATCAACCGACTGATCGGCCATATTATATTTATCCAGCACGGGCGAGTACAGGTAACCGGCATCATTCAATACAGATGGGTCTTTCAGGTTACTCGTGCTCAAATCCAGCACCACACGTGGTACCATATGCCCGCCAATAAAGGCGTTAGCCTCATCGGTAACACGCTTTTGATACTCATAGGGGCTATGCTGAGGAGCGGAGATCGGAGCTATTAGAGGAATGGCAGAAGATACCTTGCTTATGGATTGTGACTCTTGATTTTTTTCCACGCCCTTTGCGCCCCGCTCTAAATACCGGTTCACTAATGCAATAGCTACAGGCGCTTCAGCCTCAGGCTCTTCGGTTAGGGATACACGTACGGTATCGCCCAGGCCATCTTCCAGCAGGGTACCAATGCCTACCGCCGATTTGATACGGCCATCCTCACCATCGCCGGCTTCAGTTACGCCCAGGTGCAGCGGATAGTTCATGCCTTCAGCCACCATAGTATCAACCAGCAAACGGTAAGCCTGTACCATTACCTGCGGGTTGCTGCTTTTCATA